>DATEDF010000023.1:0-100773 GCA_035286465.1 Gemmatimonadaceae bacterium
TATGCCGTCCACAACGGCCATCCCCGAGATCACCTCGCCGAACACCGTGTAGTCGTGGTCGAGGCGGGGGTTGTCCACGAGGTTGACGAAGATTTGCGCGTCGCCTGTGTCTCGGCCGCGCGTGGAGATGCCAAGGGTCCCGCGGTCGTGCGAGCGGAGGCCCAGCTCGTCGCGCATGAAGGGACCATCGCCGGCGTATTCGTTGGCGTCGGGGCTTCCACCCTGGATGACGAAGTTCGGCACGACGCGGTGGAAGGTGAGCCCGTCGTAGTAGTGTTCGCGCGCCAGGCGGACGACGCGCGCGACCGTGGCGGGTGCCTCGTCGGGGAAGAGGCGGACGGCGAAGGTGCCGCCGCCGCTCGATGCGGCCATCGTGATGCGGAGCTGGAGGCCGTCCGACGTGTAGGTCTCCGCGAGCGGTTCGGCGCGAATCGGGAGCGCGGCGGGACGCGCGACGACGCGCGTGCCCTTCCACTTGGTGAGCAGCTCCGCCGCCTTTGCCGCGACCGTCGAGTCGAAATCGGTGAGATACGGCTCGACGCGGGGTGCCTCGGTCGGGCGGCCGAGCTCGCTCAACCGATTGAGGATGGTGACACGTGGATCGCGCGAGTTCTCGCGCCGGGCCGCGGTAAGGCGGTCGAGCGCGACGAGGAGGGCCGGTGGAACCGCCGGGTGCGCCGACCCGGCGAGCGCGGTGGCGGCCGCCATCACGACCTGATGACCCTGCGATTCAAGCGCCCGCAGGTAGACGCTGTCGGCATCGTGCCCGCGGAGCTGCGCGAGCCCGCCGATCGCGGCGTCGCACACGTTGTGATCGGCGTCCGTGGCGAGACGGGATAGGACGGCGGCATCGCGCAGGGTGATGGCGGCGCGTGCGGCGTACTCGCGCACCTGGGCGCGCGGGTGGGCGACGAAGCGCGGGAGGATCGGCGCTGCCGCGCTCGCGTCGGCGCGCGCGAGTGCGACGATCGCGTGCGCGGGGCCGTGCCAGGACGCGCGGCCGTTCGCTCGCGCGACGTCGCCGGCGCTCAGCGAACCCGCGATGGCGCGGAGCGCGGCGGTCCGTGCCGCGCCGTCGGCGCAGGGCGCGCCGAGTGCGTCAATGGCGGCGAGCATCACGTGCGGGTTCGGGTCGCGCGTCGCAGCCACGATCGGCGCGCAGTCGGGCGCGGGCGTCCCCGCTCGCGACGCGCGCACCGCGTCCACGCGCACCATCGGGCTCGGGTCGGTGAGGGCGCGTCGCAGAAGCGCGACGCGCGTCTCGCTCGCCAGCGCCCCCACGCCCGCCAGTGCGAGCCGGCGCACCTGCGCGTCCGGGTCGCCGGCTGCCGCGAGGACGAGTGTGCTGTCGAGCGCCCCGGCCGCGCCGAGCGCGAGCAGTGCCACGCGCCGAACGCGCGCCTCGGTGCGCCGGGCCGCGGCACCGCGGAGCAGTGCGCGCGCGGGACCGCTCACGTCACCGACGATCCGCCGCGCGCGGGCCAGCGCGTAGAGCCCCTCGGCGACATCGGCCACGGCGCCGCCCGGAAGCTGCTCGAGCGCGCCCTGCCGGGCGACTGCATCCACGATCGCGCGTTCGGCGGCGCGCGCCGATGCGCTGTCCGCGTGGGGCAGCCGCCCGAGGGAGCGGGCGAGCACGCCGAGGACGTGTGCGTCGGGCTCGCGGGCAAGCCGGTCCGCGAGCGCGCGCTGCACGCGCGCCACGGTATCGCGCCGGGCCTCCGGCGTGGACAGGCCACGCGGCACGGCGTGCACGCTCTGCGCCATTGCATTCGCGGCCTCGGACCGGAGCGCCGGTGACGGGCCGGCGAGCATCGGCATGATCTCGCCGATGAGTTCCGGTCGCTGCAGGCGGCCGAGCGCGCGAACGGCGACACGCGCGAGCGCGGTGTCCCCGCTCCGTGCGCCCTCCAGCAGCGGCGCGATCCCATCCGCTCCCGTCCCGCGAGCGTCCTCGGCCGCGAGGAGGCGCCGCAGAAGCGCCGCGTCGAGGGGCCGGCCCGCGGAGAGCTGCGCTCCCGCGCATTTCGGCGTGAAGAGCAGCGCGAGCACGGCCAGCACCACGATTACGATGCCGGTCACGAGCTTCGATCGGCGCGGCTCGGGCTGGACCACCGTGCCTTCCGACAGGCGACGCAACGCCTTCCCCAGCGCGTCCGCGAGCTCGGCGGCCGTCGCGCGCTCCTCGGGGAGCGGCTGGAGCGCGCGCTCCAACGCGGCGTCCACGGCACTCGGGACGCGCACTCCCTTGAGCGAGACGCGGGGCGGTGTCTCCGTGAGCCGCAGCGTCATCATCTGCCGTGCGGTCTCGCCCGCGAAGGGAGGCCGGCCGGAGAGCATCTCGTAGAGCACGGCGCCCACGGCGTACACGTCGGTCCGCCCGTCGAGTTCCGCCTCGCCGCTCGCCTGCTCCGGGCTCATGTACGGCAACGTGCCGAGCACGACGCCGGGGAGCGTGGTGCGGATGGGCAGCTTCGGGTCCACCGAGCGCGCGATGCCGAAGTCGGCGAGGAGCGCGTGGCCGTCGGAAAGGAGGATGTTCTCCGGCTTGACGTCCCGGTGGAGCACGCCGCGCTCGTGCGCGTACGCCAGCGCGCCGGCGACCTCGGCACAGATGCGCACGGCGTCGGCAACGGGGAAGGCGCCCTCCCGGTCGAGCCGCTGGCGCACCGTTTCGCCCGCGACGTACGGCATCACCGAGTAGAGCACCGGGCCGAGCTCGCCCGAGTCGAAGAGCGGGAGAATGTGCGGGTGCTGGAGCTGCGCGAGGATGCGGATCTCCTGCTCGAACCGCTCGGGGCTGATCGCTTCGGAGACGTCTTCGCGCAGCACCTTGATCGCGACGGGGCGCTCGTGCCGCGCGTCGTGCGCGACGTAGACGGTCGCGGCGCCGCCGGCGCCGAGCTCGCGCTCGATGCGGTAGCGGCCGCCGTGGCCGATCTGCGCGCCCGGAACGAGCTGCGCGGCGGAGCGGCGCGGACGGACAGCATCGCGGGACCACTTCGCGACCTGCTCGAGCCGCGCCGCCTCGCGCTCGCGCCAGCGCTCGAACGATCGGGACGGCGGGGTCACGCCGTGGAGGAACGAGCCCCCGTAGAGCCGCGCTGCCTCGTCCGGGGCGCCACTGGCGGCGGCGAATTCGAGATCGCGCACGTCGCTGGAGATCTCACCGCGGTCCAGCCGGAGGCCATCTGCGAGGCGCTGCACCGGTCGCGCTCCGCCGAGCGACGCGGGAAGCGCGGCGACAAGCGCGTCGAGCGTGCGCAGCGCCTCGTCGCGCGACGCGTCGGGCCAGAGGAGCGCGATGACGTCGTCGCTCGACACGGCGCGGTCGCCGGCCAGAGCGAGAATCGCGAGGCAGTGCAGGGCGTACGGCGGGCCTTCGCCCGCGGCGACCGGCTCGGTGCCGCGCCACAGCGAGAGCTCTCCCAGCGTCTTGAGACGGAGCATCCGCGCGCCCTCTGGTCGAGGCGGGGTTCCCCGACGGACAGCTCCGTAGAGTGCCGAGCGCCGAGCGGGGACGCAAGCGCGCTCGGTCGCGCCGCGCGCTGGAGCCGGTCCGTTGGCGGAACCGGCGCCTGGCGGCTTCCCCTCGTCGGGAGCCGCCTACCCCGCCGCCGCGCGTCCGCGAACGTGCTCGAAGACAAGCCCCGTCTCGATGTGCCCCACCTCATCACGCGTGATGATCTTGTCAATCGCGAAATCGCGGAGCTGGTGCGCGTCGCGCGCGAGCACGTGCACCAGGAAGTCGTTCTCCCCACTCGTGTGGAAGACATCCACGACCTCCGGTACGGTGAGGAGATAGGCGCGAAACCGCTCGTAGTTCTCGCGCGTGTGCGTGCGGAGCCGCACCGCGATCATCGCTTCGATGCCGAAGCCCAGCGCCGAAGGATCCACGTCGGCGTGAAAGCCGCGGAGCGCGCCGGATCGCGTCAGCCGCCTCACGCGCTCGTGGCAGCTCGAGGGCGCTAAACGGATCCGCGCCGCCAACTCCTTGTTGGAGAGCCGAGCATTGTTCGCCAGCGCCGCGAGGATCTCGCGATCCGTCCGGTCGAGGGGGCGAGGGTTCATAGTATTCCGAAGAGAATTCGTTTGACGAATCAACACCCAGAACATGATACTGTCAAGCAGGAGCTTCGCCGACATTCATTCGATGCTCACGCCTCCCTCCGACAGCGACTTCGTCCACGCCGGACGTGAGGACTTTCGCATCCTCGGCGTCCACGCGCCGCCGCTCGATCTCTCGACGACGTATCCGGTCGAAGAACTCGGCGAAGCGAGCGAGGACATCGAAGCGATGCTCACGGGCGCACGCGCGCGGCACTCGCCCATCTATGCGCGCCTCGCGAGCCCCACGGTAGACCGGTTCGAACGCGCCTTCGCGCAGCTCGAGAGCGCCGGCGACGCGGTCGCATTCGGCTCGGGAATGGCCGCGCTCACCGCAACGCTCCTCGCCGCCCGCCGTGACGGCCGCCACCTCGTCGCCGTGCGTCCACTCTACGGCGGGAGCGATCATCTCCTCGCCACCGGCCTGCTGGGATTCGACGTCTCGTGGGCCACGCCCGCGACGGTCGGAGACCACGTGCGCGCGGACACGGTGCTCGTGATCATCGAGACGCCGGCGAATCCCACGCTCGCGCTGGTGGACATCGCCGATGTCGCGCGCCAGGCCGGACGCGTGCCGCTCCTCGTGGACTCCACGTTCGCCACGCCGGTGTTGCAGCAGCCGCTCGCGCACGGTGCGCTCTTCTCGCTGCACAGCGCGACCAAGTTCCTCGGCGGGCACGGCGACGTGATGGGAGGGGTGATCGCGACGACGACGGCGTGGGCGGAGCGCCTCCGGCAGGTGCGCATCCTTACCGGGGCGCTGCTGCACCCGTTCGGCGCGTACCTGCTGCATCGCGGGCTGCAAACGCTTCCCGTGCGCGTGCGCGGCGCGCAGGCGAACGCGATGGCGATCGCCGAGCGGCTGGCCGCGCATCCGGCGGTCCAGCGCGTGCATTACCCGGGGCTGCCGGGTGGCGACCCGAGCAGCCTCGTCGGCCGGCAGATGCGCGGGCCCGGCGCGATGATCGCCTTCGAGCTGGTGGACCACGAGGCGGCGGCCGGAACGATGCGCGCGGTGAAGCTGATCACGTCCGCGGTCAGCCTCGGTTCGTGCGACACGCTCATCCAGCACCCGGCGGGGCTCACGCACCACGCGGTGGAGGAACACGCGCGCGCGGCGAGCGGCGTGACGCCCGGGATGCTCCGGCTCAGCGTCGGGCTCGAGGATGTCGGCGAGATCTGGGCGGACCTCGAGCAGGCGATCGAGACGGCGGCGATGGTGCACTCAGGGCGGGGGCGATCTTGAGTCGCGGCGGCTGACGTGACAGCTTAGGAGTCTCGCGCCCGGCCCCCCACCCTCCCACCGGACGCGCGCCACCCAGCACCACCGAGGGCCGTATGACTCCCGTAACCCCGTATCGCCTCCGCCGATTGGCGGCGGCACTCCTGCTCCCGCTCGCCGTCGCGCCGCTCGCGCCGCTCGCGCCGCTCGCGCATCTCGTGGCGCAACTTCCCGCGGGGCTCACGAAGGGCGCCACCGTCGAGGGGATCACCGAGTACGCGCTCGCCAACGGGCTCCGCGTGCTGATCTTTCCGGATGCGAGCAAGCCCACGGCGACGATCAACATCACCTATCTCGTGGGCTCGCGGCACGAGGGCTACGGCGAGACCGGAATGGCGCACCTCCTCGAGCACCTGGTGTTCAAGGGGTCCACGAAACACACGAACATCCCGCAGGAGCTCACCGAGCACGGGTCGCGCCCGAACGGCACCACGTGGTACGACCGGACGAACTACTTCGAGACGGTGCCCGCGACCGACGAGAACATCGCGTGGGCTCTGGACCTCGAGGCCGACCGGATGGTCAACTCGTTCATCGCGAAGAAGGACCTCGAGACTGAGTTCTCCGTGGTGCGCAACGAGTTCGAGATGGGAGAGAACTCGCCCTTCAGCGTGCTGCTCGAGCGCACGGCGAGCACGGCGTTCCTCTGGCACAACTACGGCAAGAGCACGATCGGCGCGCGGAGCGACATCGAGAACGTGCCGATCGAGCGGCTCCAGGCGTTCTACCGGAGGTTCTACCAGCCCGACAACGCGATCCTGATGGTCGCCGGCAAGATTGACGAGGCGAAGGTGCTGCGACTGATCGCGGAGAAGTTCGGCGCGATCCCGAAGCCGGCGCGCTCGCTCGACCGCGGGAACATGCTCTTCCCGACCTACACGGCCGAACCGGTGCAGGATGGCGAGCGCGAGGTGTCGCTGCGCCGCACGGGCGACGTGCAGGTGGCGCTGGCGCTGTATCACGTTCCCGCGGGCGCGCACCCGGACTTCGCCGCGGTGGACGTGCTGATGCAGGTGCTCGGCGACCAGCCGGGCGGGCGCGTGTACAAGGCGCTCGTCGAGACGAAGAAGGCGTCCGACGCGGGCGCGTTCGATTTCCAGCTCAAGGAGCCGGGCGCGCTCATCGGCTACGCGAACGTGCGCAAGGAGCAGTCGCTCGACGAGGCCAAGTCGGCGCTGATCCAGGCGATGGAGGGAGCGGCAAGCACGCCGCCCAGCGCGGAGGAGGTCGAGCGCGCGAAGACGTCGCTGCTCAAGGACATTGACCTCTTGCTCAACAACTCGGAGCGCGTGGGGCTGAGTCTTTCCGAGTACATGGCCGGCGGCGACTGGCGGCTGATCTTCATCCATCGTGACCGGATGAAGCAGGTGAAGCCGGCCGACGTGCAGCGCGTGGCGCAGGCATACCTGAAGCCGTCGAACCGCACTGTCGGCCTCTTTCATCCGACGGATAAACCCGATCGCGCCGAGATCCCGGCCGTCACCGATGCGCAGATCGTCGCGATGACGAGGGACTACAAGGGGAGCGTGACGCTCGCCGTGGGTGAGGCGTTCGATCCGTCACCCACGAACATTGACGCGCGCACCACGCGCTCGAAGCTCGCGAACGGATTCAAGCTGGCGCTCCTGCCGAAGCAGACGCGCGGCAACGTCGTGACCGCGCGCGTGACGATCCGGCAGGGAGACTTGACCTCGCTCGCGGGTGCGCGAAACCGCGCCGCGGCGGTGATGGCGAGCATGTACGAGCGCGGCTCGAAGCAGCACACGCGCCAGCAGATCAAGGACGAGTTCGACAAGCTGGGCTCGCGCGTGTTCTTCAGCGGCGCGGGCAACAACACGACGGTGTCCATCGAGACCAAGCGCGCCAGCCTCGCCCCGACGCTCCGGCTCATCGCGGAAGTGCTCAAGGAGCCGGCGTTCGACGCGAAGGAGTTCGAGCTGCTGAAGGCGGAGCGGCTGGCCGGTCTCGAGGAACAGAAGACGGAACCGCAGATGCTCGCGTTCATCGCGTTCAACCGCGCGCTGACGCCGTATCCAAGGGAGCATCCGCTCTACACGGCGACGATTGATGAGCAGATCGCGGAGTACAAGGCGCTCACCGTCGAAGACGTGCGCCGGGTGTACGCGGACGTCGTGGGCGGATCGTACGGCGACCTCGTGGCCGTCGGCGACTTCGCGAAGGATTCGATTACCGCGCTCGCCACGGAGCTGTTCGGGAGCTGGAAGAGCCCGAAGCCCTTCGCGCGGGCGGTACGCCGGTACTTCGATCAACCCGCGAGCGACGCGAAGATCGAGACGCCGGACAAGGCCAACGCCGCCTTCCTCGCCGGGCAGAACCTCAAGCTGCGCGACGACAGCAGGGACTACGCGGCGCTCCAGCTGGGGAACCTCATGCTGGGCGGCGGATTCCTCAACTCACGACTCGCCGTGCGCATCCGGCAGAAGGACGGCATCAGCTACGGCGTCGGCTCGGGTCTCGGCGCGCAGTCGCTCGACAGCGTGGGCACGTTCACGACGCAGGCCATCTACGCGCCGGAGAACGTTTCGAGGCTCGAGGCGGCGTTCGCCGAGGAACTCGGCCGCGCAGTGAAGGACGGCTTCACGGCGGAGGAGTTCGACAAGGCGCGCCAGGGGTGGCTGCAGCAGCAGCTCCAGTCGCGGGCAAACGACGGGCAGCTGGCCTCCCTGCTCGCGGCGCAGTACCTCACCGGCCGCACGATGGCCTACAACATCCAGCTCGAGAAGTGGGTGTCGGAGATGACCGTGGCCGACGTGAACGCGGCGATGAAGAAGTACATCAACCCCGCGAAGCTCACGGCGGTGAAGGCGGGGGATTTCAAGAACAAGCCGCCGAAGATCGTGCCGTGAACAACAACGGCGAACCCAGTAGACGGTAGACAGTTGACAGTTCACAGCAGACAGTGGGCGGTTCGCGCACGTCGTGAACCGTCCACTGTCTGCTCTGAACTGTCTACTGTTTACTCGCTGTTGTTCTTTCTTTTTCCGCGATGTGCGCCTCGACGAGCCGCACCCGCAGGTCGCCCGTCTTGCGTGCGGCGTACTCTCCCATCTGGTCGAACACCGTCCGCGCCTTCGCGACGTCGCCGGTGTGCAGGAGCGCGATCACCGCGCCGTCGCGGAAGAGGTCGGGGCTGAGCCAGGCGCGCCCGGCTTGGCGCGCACGGAGAAGGGCGTCCACCTCGGCGGTCGCGCGCGGCCAGTCGTACGCGGCGATCGCGTGCATGAAGCGGAGGGCCGCCCGGCACTCGGCCGGAGCCTTGTGGCGCTCGAGAAACCGCGTGACGTCCGCGTACCACGCCTCGTCGGCCCACCCCATCGTGCCGCCGTGGCGGTCGTTCTCGACCTCGGCGACGAGCTCGAAGAAGGTGAGCCAGTCGGCGGGCGGACGGTTCGCGGCCATCCGGTCGCGGAGCGTCTGGCCGCGTTCGGCCGCCAGGCGGAAGTCCTTCTGGTCCTCGTCGCCCTCCGCCGGATCGGGCCGCTCGCCGCCTCTGAGGCGCGCGCCCAGCGCGAGCGCGGTGACGCGCCCGATGTCGAGTTGTGCCAGCGTGGCCTTCGTCGGGAGCAGGCGGCGACCGGTCAGCGCGGACGCGACGTCGAAGCGGCCGTCGTTCAGGCCGCTGAACCCGCGTGCGTACTCCTTCATGTAGCGCGTGCGCTCGGTGAGGAGGTCGAGCGTCGGGTAGAAATCGCTGTTCGCGCCGATCGCGTCGTCAATCATCGGCACGAGCGCCTCGCGCGTCACGAGGTGCGCGGCGCGAAGGGCGTCACCGCCAATCGGATGGAAGCGCGCGAGGTCCTTCCTGATGCGCGGCAGCTGGAACACCGACCAGTCGGGCGCCGGGAGCGTGGGCCGGTTCGACGCGACGATCAGGATGTCCACGTCGGCCGTGAGATAGACGTCGTACGACGCGAAGTTCTTGTGCACGGCCTTGATCACGCTCAGGACGAGCCCGTCGTCAATCTCGTAGAGGTGGAGCCACTGCCCGAACACGCCGTCCGGCGTCAGGTAGGCGCGGATGCGCTGGTAGAACTCGTCGGTGAAGAGCCCGCTCACGCCGCTCACCCACGGATTCGAGGGCTCCGAGAGGATCAGGTCGAACTTCCGGTTCACCGCGGCGAAGTAGCTCTTGGCGTCGTCGTGCACGAACTCCGAGCGCGGGTCGTCGAAGACGCGGCGGTTCACCGGATAGAACGTGTGCGAGCCGTTGATCATCTCCGGCTCGATGTCAATCGTGACGAGCTTCTGGAGCGCGGGGCTCCCCAGCAGGAGGTGGCTCGACATCCCGGACCCGTTGCCGATCACCGCGCCCTGCCGCGCCCCGGGCGCGTGCGCGAGCGTGATCATCGGGAGCAGCACCTGCGTGGATTCGTCACCGTCCAGCCGCAGGATGGTCGTCGTGTCGGTCACCGGCTCGAACCACATCGGACCCAGCGACGCGTCGGGCTTGCCGTTCGTCGCGAGCGAGTAGCCGCCGTCCTCGGCCTTGCGCACGCTCACCGTGGCGGTGCGGCCGTCCCGGTAGAAGACGACTGTGCGCGAGCCCGCCTCGGGCACGCGGCCGTAGCGGAAGACGCCGCTGATGAGGATGCCGCGGTCGAAGTGCACGTTCATCGCCGCCGAGAGCACGACGAGCACGCTCGCGCCGGCGACGCCGATGGCGAAGCGCTGCGTCTGCGCGCTCGAGCGCCCCGCGAGGAAGAGCAGCCAGACCCCGAGGAGCATGTCAATCGCGCCGCCGACGATGAGGAGCGTCTTGAGCCCGACCATCGGCAGGAGCACGAGGGCGGCGAGTGCCGCGCCGATGATCGAGCCGAGGGTATTCACGCTGTACACGGTGCCGATCGCCTTTTCGCCGCTCCCCGCGCCGAGCAGCATGCGCGTGATGAGCGGCAGCGTGATGCCCGTGCAGAACGTCGCCGGGAGCATCACGGCGAGTGCGATGCCGTACTTCGCGACTGTGAAGAAGCGGTACCCTTCCTGGTTCTGGTCGAGCCCCGTGATCAGCGTCGCCATCCAGTCGAACGAGGCGAGATAGGCGAAGAGCGTCAGGATCGCGAGTGAGCCCATCAGCCACTGGGTCACGCCCAGCGCGCGCATCGGGTCACGGAAGCGGTCCGCGCGGGAGCGCAGCCAGAGCGCGCCGAGCGCGAGCCCCAGGATGAACGCCGAGAGCATCAGCTCGAACGAGTGGGTCGCGCTCCCCAGCACGAGGGAAAGCATCCGGATCCAGCCGATCTCGTAGATGAAGCTCGAGAGCGCGGTGCCGGCGGCCACGATGAGGAGGACGCGCCAGAGGAAGGGGAGCTCGGTGGAAACAGGCGTCGAGGGTGGCGCGTGGAGCGCCGGAGCCGAGGCGTCGGGACTCGCGGCGCCTTCAGCCGGCATCTCCGCGCGCGCCGCGCCCGGCGCGGGACGAGCGACGCTCGCCTCCTCCCCGGTCAGCCGGACCGCCCCGAACACCACGAGTCCCACGACGAGGTTTACGATCGCGGCCGCGAGCAGCGTTCCGGGGAGCCCGGACGCCCCGATCAGGTAGAAGCCCGCGATCAGGACGCCGGCGGCCGCCCCGATGGAGTTCGCGAAATAGAGGACCGCGAGCGCGCGCCCGCTGTCGGTGGCGCCGTCCGCGGAGACGCGGCGAATCAGCCCCGCGCTCATCAGCGGGAAGGTCGCGCCGAGCAGGATGGACTGCGGCAGGATCAGGAGCCCCGCGAGCAGCCACTTGACGGCCACGAGCGCGGCGCCGCCGGCGAGCGCGGGGAAGAGCGTCGCGTACGCGACGCCGCTTACGCTCTGGAAGATGTCGTGAAAGACGAGCCCGATGAGCCCGACGGCGATCTCAACCGCGGCATAGCCGACGAGCGGCTCGCGGATGCGCTCGCTGTAGCGCGCGGCGAGCGCGGCGCCAAGCGACATCCCCCCGAGGAAGATGACGAGCACGATGACCTGCGCGTCGGCGCTGTGACCGACGAAGAGGCCGAGATAGCGGCTCCAGATGGACTCGTAGATGAGTCCGGCCGCGCCGGAGAGGACGAAAACGGTGACGAGCAGGAAGGCCATGCGTCGTGGAACTTACGACGCAGACCATCGCTCGGCACGTCGCGGGGCCGGTGCGACGGGGACGGGGGGAAAGGGAACTGCCATTCACCACGGAGACACGGAGCGGCACGGAGGGCCACGGAGGAATGCTCGGGGGAACGACAGCCTGAACGCGGGCTTCTGTTCCCCCAGGAAGTCTCCGTGGCCCTCGGTGGAACTCTGTGTCTCCGTGGTGAAACGCAGTTCCTGCTCGCTGTCGCCTCCCGCACTGAGTGTCGTCAGCGCGCGCGCAAGGGCGGCGTGCTCGTCGGCGCTCGACGGTGGTGCGTCGCCTGCTCGAAGCCGTAGGCGAGCGTGATGAGCTTCCCTTCGCTCCACGGCCGGCCGAAGAACGTCATCCCGGCCGGGAGGGCGTTGCCGCGCGTATAGCCCATCGGCACCGTGATCGCGGGGAAGCCCGTCGTCGGCGAGAAGAGCTGGCTGTTGTCGCCGTGCGGCGTGTTGAGATCGCCGATCAGGCGCGGCGGGTTGCTCCAGGTGGGATAGACGAGCGCTTCGAGCCGGAGCGAGTCCATCAGCGCGAGGACCGCGGCGCGGAGGCGCTCGCGCATCGCCTCGCGGGCCGCGCAGGCGGGATTCTCTTCCGGCGGTTGCGTCACGGTATCGGCTTGCTGCAACCGTAGCTGGGCGAGCGGGTGGAAACTGCCGCTTCGGAGAATCTCCCGCAGCGTCTTCACCGGTGCGTTCTGCCCCCGCGCGGCAAAGTAGCGCTCCAGATCGTGCTTGAAGACGTTGCAGCCACCGCCACCGCGTCCGCCACCCGCTGCGCCCGCGCCGCCCGCGCCGCCCGCGCCGCGTCCGGCGCCTCCGCCCCCTCCGCCCCCTCCGCCCCCTCCGCCCCCTCCGCCGACTCGCGTGACGGCCTGCAGCGAGTCAATGCCCGCCGGATCCACGATCACCGCACCCGCCTTCCGGAGATCATCCAGCGCCTTCGTGAACACCGCGACCACCTCGCTGTCCGTCGTCGGCCGCTCGTACGCCTGCCGGAGCACGCCGATGCGCGCGCCCTTGAGGCCGCCGGAAACGACGAAGCTGCGGTAATCCTCCTCGCGGTGTCCGCGGCTCGTGACCGTCACGGAATCGTCCGGGTCTTCGCCCGCGACGACCTGGAAGATCGCCACCGCGTCGGCCACCGTGCGCGCCATCGGGCCCGCGATGTCGGCGCGGTTGTTGAGCGGCACGACGCCCGCGCGCGAGGTGAGCCCCATCGTGGAGCGGATGCCGACCAGCGCCTGGTGCGCGGAGGGCCCGCGGATCGAGTTGCCCGTGTCGGTGCCGAGCCCGGACTCGCCGAGGTTGGCCGCGACGGCCGCCGCGGTGCCGCCGCTCGAGCCCGCGGTCACGCGGTCCAGCGCGTACGGGTTCTTCGAGTATCCCGGCAGGATCGAGTTCACCGTTTCGTACGGCGAGAACGCCCACTCGGCCATGTTCGACTTGGCGAGGACGATGGCGCCCGCTTCGCGGATCTTTCGCACCATCGTCGCGTCCTGCCGCGGAATCCATCCCTTGAGAGCGAGGGAGCCCGCGGTCGTCTGCAGCTCCTTCGTCTCGAAGTTGTCCTTCACGATCATCGGGATGCAGTGGAGCGCGCCGGTGAGTCCTTCCCGGGAAAAGCGCCTGTCGAGCGAGTCCGCGACGGCGAGCGCGTCGGGATTCACCACGACGAGCGCGTTAATGGCGGGTCCCTTCCTGTCGTAGGCCGCGATGCGTTCGAGATAGCGCTGGACGAGCGAGCGGCAGGTGAGCGTCTTCGCCGCGAAGGCGGCGTGCACCTGGGGGATGGTGGTTTCTTCGAGGCGAAAGCCGCCCCCGCGTGCCTGCGCGCCCAGCGCGCCCGGGAGAATCGCGCCGAGCGCGAGCAGACGTTCAGCGTCCCTCATCGTTTCCTCCCATCCAGCGCGTCCAGATCGCGTCCCAGCTCCAGAAGTCGTCGTCGTGACTCCCGCTGTCGGTGACGACGGGCAACGCGTTGCGGTCGGGCGGTTCCACCCCGAGCAGATGGTGCACGAAGAAGTCGTTGCGCTTGCGCTCCCCGTACGGCCCGCCGTTGGTGTGGCCCGCGCCGGGAATCACGAGCAGGTCGAACGTCTTGTTCGCCTTGATGAGCGCGTTCACCACCTGCAGCGTGGACGACGGGTCCACGTTGGTGTCGAGTTCGCCGACGACCAGCAGCAGTTTCCCCTGCAGCCGCCACGCGTGGTCCACGTTCGACGCCGCGCCGTACTCGGGTCCGATCGGCCATCCCATCCACTGCTCGTTCCACCAGATCTTGTCCATCCGGTTGTCGTGGCAGCCCGCCGCGGAGAAGGCGGCCTTGTACAACTCAGGATGGAAGAGGAGCCCGCCCAGCGCGTTCTGCCCGCCGGCGGAGGTTCCGTAGATGCCGACGCGCGTGATGTCGTACCACGGGTACTTCGCGGCAACGGCCTTGTGCCAGAGGACGCGGTCGGGGAAACCAGCGTCGCCGAGGTTCTTCCACGCGACGTCGTGGAACGCCTTCGAGCGGTTGGACGTGCCCATTCCGTCAATCTGCACGACGATGAAGCCCAGCTCGGCGAGCGCGCCCATCGCGTTGAACGCGCTGAAGTTCTTCGGGACGAAGGAGTCCTGCGGGCCGGCGTAGATGTTCTCGATGACGGGATACTTCCGGCTCGGGTCGAAGTTCGTCGGCCGGATGATCACGCCCCAGATGTCGGTGGTGCCGTCGCGCCCCTTGGCGACGAAGACCTCGGGGGCGAGCCAGCCCGCGGCGACGAGCCCCGCCGCGTCGCCCCGCTCGAGTTCCTGCACGACTTTCTGGTCGCTGGTGCGGTGGAGCTGCGAGACGGGCGCGAGGTCCACGCGCGACCAGGTGTCCACGTAGAGCTGCTGGTCGGGCGAGAAGCGGACGACGTGGTTCCCGTCCGCGTCGGTGAACGCGGTGAGGCCCGAGCCGTCGAAGTTGATCCGGTAGTAATGGATGAAATACGGGTCCTGCTTCGGGTTCAGTCCGCTCGCGCGAATCCAGAGCTGCCGTTTCGCGACGTCCACGCTGTCCACGCCGCGCACCAGCCAGGCACCATTCGTGATCTGGTTCTTCACGCGGCCGGTCACCCCGTCGTAGAGATAGAGGTGGTTCCAGCCGTCGCGCTCCGACATCCAGATGACCTCCTTTCCGTCGTCAATGTCGTAGCGGTACTTCTTCGCCGAATACTCGAAGAAGGTCGGCATGCGCTCCTCGATCACGGCGCGGGCCCGGCCGGCAGCGACATCCGCCTCGATGACGCGATAGAGCTGGTGCCCCCGTTCGTTGTACTCGAACGTCACGGCGCGGCTGTCCTTGCGCCACTCGAGCCGCGTGAGGTTGTACGCGTTCGGGTAGAGCGCGTTGTCGAGGACGAGCTCACGTTTGGCATCGAGATCGAACAGGACCGGCTGCCGCACGTCGAGCGCGTCGCCCGGTTTCGCGTAGAAGCGCTCGAAGGTCCTGGGCTGGAGCTGGTCGGCCGGAGAAGACTCGACGTAACGCACCATCCGCTGGTACCCGGGCTTCACGCGGTACGCGGCGAGCTTCCGGGAGTCCGGAGACCACGCGATGGACTGGAGCTGATAGGCGTTTCCCTCGGAGCCGTCGAAGCTCAGGAGCGAATCCCGGGTGGAGCCGACGGCGCGCACGGCGACGTTGAAGTTCTTGATGAAGGCCTCCGATTTCCGGTCGGGCGAGACGCGCGGCCGGTCGTCGGGCGGTCCCGGCGGGCCGCCGCGTCCGCCGCCGCGTCCGCCGCGTCCCCCGCGTCCGCCGTCGGCGGTGGTGTCGCGGGCGCAGCGATAGGCCGCGAGGTCGCACCGGAAGGCCAGGCTGTCGAACGCCACCGCGATGCTGCGGGCACTGTCCACGAAAGTGAGCGTCGTGAACGGCAGCGTGAAGGGCGTGTACTTCCGGTTCGTCGCTGTGGAGAGTGAAGCGGCAAGCTGCACGTGGTCGAACGCCGGACGCTTCTCGTTGGTGCCGGCGTCGAAGACGACGAAGTCGTTGCCGCCCCGCACGCCCCGGCGATACCAGAACCGTGTGGTGCCCGCGATCCAGGTGGCGGGATCCGGCGCACCGATGACGCGACCCTGCACCCGGGCGCGGAGGCTGTCGGAGCGGCGGTAGTCGGCGAGCGTGCCCTGCGCGCGGCCGGCGAGGGGCGCTGCGAGGACGGCGGCGCCGAAGATCGCGGCGCGCAGGAGTCGGATGGTCGTCATCGGATGTTCCCTCGTGAATCGCCACGCGGCGCGCGCGTGGCGCTGCCGATATCCTACGCCGGCCGGGCGCGCGGGCGCCAGCGCGGGCGGGCAACCGGGCGGCGGCGTGCGGGGAGGACGCCGGGGAAGGCGCACCCGGGGACGCGCGGCCGGATCCCGCCGCGCGCCCCTTGCGCGGGGTGCAAGCACCCACTTGCTTTCGATGCAAGTGACCACTTGCATGGCGCGCGTCGCGCGCCTCTTTCCCGCACCCGGCATTGCGCATGACCGCACCGACCCGCGACCAGATCCTCGACGCCGCCACGCGCCTGTATGGCGAGCACGGATTCCGCGGCACCACGACACGCCGCATCGCCGAGGAAGCCGGCGTGAACGAGGTCACGCTCTTCCGCGTCTTCGGCAGCAAGACGGCGCTCCTGCTCGAAGCGCTCCGAACCCACGGGATGGTCGTCCCCACGGCGCAACTGCCGGAGGCGCCCACGGACCCGCTCGCGGAGCTGACCGCGTGGTGCGCACACCAGCGGCGCACGCTGAGCCACCTGCGCTCCCTCATCCGGAAGGCGATGAGTGAGTTCGAGGAAAACCCCGAGATGCCGCGGTGCGTGTCGCACGGCGCGATGATGACCTACACCGTGCTGCACGCCTACCTGCAGCGGCTCGCCAAGGCGGGCTTCACGACGAGCCGGGGAGACGTCGAGGCCGCCGCCGGCATGCTCGTCAGCGCGCTCTTTCACGATGCGATCGCGCGCGACATCATGCCGCACGCGTTTCCGCAGCCGGCCTCCGCGGCGCCGCACATCTACGCCCGGCTCTGCCTGCGGTCGCTCGGCGTCAACGCCGCGGCCGCGAAGAACGCGCGGCGGCGGAACGGTCGCCGTCGCGCGCTGCTCGCCGGCGCCCTCGTCCTTGCCGCGGCCCTCGTCCCCGCCGCCTCTCGCGCGCAAGGGCGCGCGCCGGGCAACGCCCCCCAGGACGTGCCCGGCGCCGTGTCGCTCGCCGACGCGCTCCGGCTCGCCGACCGGGTGAGCCATCCCGTGCGCACCGCGCAGGCGCTCGTGCAGCGCGCGCGCGGCCAGCAGTGGCAGGCGCGCGCCCAGTACCTGCCCCAAGTCAACGGCACGGCGGCCTACCAGCGCACCATCGAGAGCCAGTTCCAGGCCATAAGCCGGCGGTCGAGCGACGGCGACTCGGGGAGCGACTCGAGCAGCAACGACTTGGCGAACAGCCCGATCGCGAAGATCTTCGCCGCGCCGAACACGGTAATCCTCGGGCTCACGGCGTCGCAGAGTCTCTTCACCGCGGGCCGGCTCACCGCCGCGACGAAAGGCGCGGAGGCCGCGCGCACCGCCGCCGAGATCGGGCTCGACGCGGCCCGGGCGCAGCTCGCGCTCGACGTGGCGCAGGCGTACTTCGACGCGGTCGCGAGCGAGAAGCTCGCCCAGATCGCCGAGAGCACCCTGGTGCAGGCGCAACGCACGCTGAAGCAGACGGAGTTGTCGAGGCAGGTGGGGTCGGCGGCGGAGTTCGACCTGCTGCGCGCGCGCGTGGCGCGCGACAACCAGCGGCCGCAGGTGATCCAGGCGCGCGGCAACCGCGAGGCCGCGTTCCTCCGGCTCCGGCAGCTCCTCGGCATTCCGCTCGAGCGTCCGCTCGCGCTGACGACGCCGATCCGGGATGACGGTGCGACGCCCGCGGCGCCGTCGGCGCCGGCCGACCCGCGCCCGCTGGACCTGTCGCGACCGATCGAGATCCCCGGGAGCGGGCAGGGGCTCGTGCCCGACACGAGCGTGGGTCGCCGCTCCAGCGTGCGCCAGGCGGAAGCCAACGTCACCGCGCAGGAATACGCGCTCCGCGCGCAACGCTGGAACCGCCTGCCGTCCGTGCAGCTCAGCTCGAACTACCAGCGCTTCGGATATCCGGCCGAGGGGACGATCCTCCCGAACTCGTTCGGCCTGTTCTACCCGAACTGGACGGCGTCGCTCGGCTTTTCCTTCCCCGTCTTCAGCGGTGGGCGCCTCACCGGCGACCAGATGGTGGCCGAGGCGAATCTCGTGGAGGCGCGCGAGACGCTGGCGCAGGTGCGGGACCTGGCCGCGCTCGATGCGCGCACCGCGCTCACGCAGCTCGAGCAGGCCGACGCGGCGTATGCGGCAAGCGTGGGAACGGACGCGCAGGCGGCGCGCGCCTACGCGATCGCGGAGGTGCGCTTCGCCGAGGGAATCTCGACGCAGGTGGAGCTGCAGCAGTCGCGGACGCAGTACGAGCAGGCGCGGCTCACCCGCGTGCTGGCGGCGCGCGACCTGGAGGTGGCGAGACTGAGGATGGCACTGCTCAAGGATCTGCCCGTGGGCACTGCAACAGCAACGACAACAGCGAGTAGACGGTAGACAGTAGACAGTTCACGGTAGACGGTATGCCCGTCACGTCAACCGTCAACCGTCAACCGTCAACCGTCAACCGTCAACCGTCAACCGTCAACCGTCAACCGTCAACCGTCAACCGTCAACCGTCAACCGTCAACCGTCAACCGTCAACCCGCAGTTCGATGAGACAGTCGGATTTCAACTGAGGATCGCGCTCATGTACGTCTTCACTCGCGCGGCACGCGCGACGATCGGCCTGGTGTTCGCAGTCTCCGTTGCCGCGTGCGGCCGGCAGGGCGCCGACGCGGCGCCTGCGACCGCCACGAGCGCCGTGAACATCGGCCCCGAGGCGATCGCGGTCGTCGCGATGGCGACGCTGAGCAGCGGGCCGGCGGTCTCGGGCACCCTTGTCGCCGAACGGACGGCGACGATCCGCGCCGAGGTGTCGGGGCCCGTGCTGGCGGTGCTCAGCGACCCCGGCGTGCGCGTGGCAAAAGGGGCGCTGCTCGCGCGCGTAGACGACACGGCGATCCGCGATGCGTGGCTCTCGGCGAAGAGCGGCGTCACACAGGCGCAGCTCGCCGCCGACCTCGCGACGCGGGAAGAGCAGCGCGCGGAGCGGCTCTTGCAGGCGGGCGCCATCGCGGAGAACGCGCTGGAGGCGGCGCGCCGCGTGCACGCGGGCGCGCGGGCGCAGCTCGACGACGCGAAGGCGCGGCTCTCCGCCGCACAGCAGCACCTCGACAACACCGTGATCAAGGCGCCGTACGACGGCGTGGTGAGCGAGCGGCAAGTGAACGCCGGCGATGTCGTGTCACCGGGGATGGCGCTCTTCACCGTCGTGGACCCGTCCACGATGCGCCTCGAGGGCGCGGTCAGCGCCGACCAGCTCGGCGCGGTGCGCGTGGGCTCGCCGGTGCGGTTCGCCGTGACCGGCTACCCCGGCCGCACGTTCGAGGGCGCGATCACGCACCTCTACCCGAGCGCCGACCCGCAGACGCGGCAGGTGCGCCTGTTCGCGCGGATTCCGAACGCGGGACGCGATCTCGTCGCCGGCCTCTACGCCACGGGCCGGGTCGCGAGCACGACACGACAGGCGCTCACCGCACCGCTCGCCGTGGTGGACCAGCGGGGAATCAAGCCGGTCGTGACGCGGCTCCGGAACGGCAAGGCCGAGCGCGTGGAAGTCACGCTCGGCCTTCGCGACGAGGCGACCGAGCGCGTGGAGCTCACGAGCGGCGTCGCCCCGGGCGACACGCTCCTCGTCGGCGCGGCGCAGGGGATCACGCCGGGCACGCCGGTCACCGTGAGCGCGGTGACCGACCGGCCTGCCGCGACGAAGCGCTGAGGAGGCGACGTGTTCATCTCCGATTTCGCGATCAGGAAACCGATCGTCACCATCGTGTCCGTGGTGACGCTGGTGGTCTTCGGCGTCTTCTCGCTGGCGCAGCTCCAGACGGACGAGTTCCCGGACATCACCCAGCCGATCGTCAATGTCGCCGTGCCGTACCCGGGGGCGTCGCCCGACGTCGTCGAGCGCGAAGTCCTCGACCGCATCGAGGAGGCGGTCTCGGGGATCAGCGGCGTGGACCGGATGCAGGGGAGCGCGCAGGACGGCTTCGCCAACCTGACGGTGTTCTTCGTCTTCGAGAAGGACGTGCAGCAGGCGTCGCAGGACATCCGCGACAAGATCTCCGCGATCCGCGACCAGCTCCCGCCGGAGATGAAGGAGCCGGTGCTCTCGCGTTTCGACCCGCAGGACCAGCCGATCGTGCAGCTCTCGCTCAACTCGACGACGCTCGACGCGCCGAGCCTGACGCGCATCGCCGACCCCGGCATCACGAAGGAGCTGCGCGCCCTTCCCGGGATCGCGGACGCGTCGGTCGTGGGCGGCGTGGAGCGTGAGCTGACCGTGGAGATCCGGCCGGACGCGATGCAGGCATCCGGCATCAGCGTCGCGCAGGTGGTGCTGGCGCTGCAGTCGCAGAATCTCGCCGTGCCGGTGGGGAAGCTGAGCGGTGCCCTCGACGAGCGCGCGATCCGGCTCAAGGGAAAGCTCGAGACGCCGGAAGACTTCCTCAACCTCGTGGTGGCCGAGAAGGGCGGGCGCACGATCCGGCTTGGCGACGTGGCGAACGCGAAAGACGGCACGGCGGAGCCGACGTCGGCCGCACTTTTCAACGGGCGCGACGCCGTGGGGCTGATGATCAAGAAGTCGAAGGGCTACAGCACGTCGCAGGTGGCCGCAGCCGTCCTGGCGAAGGTCGAAGCGATCCGCCCGACGCTCCCGGCGGGGACCAGGCTCGACGTCGTCCAGAACGCCGGCGACCGGGTGAATCGCTCCGTGGCGAACGTCGAGGAGACGCTCGTCCAGGGGGCGATGCTCACCGTGCTCGTCGTGTTCCTCTTCCTCAATTCGTGGCGCTCCACGGTGATCACCGGGCTGGCGCTCCCCGTGTCGGTGCTCTCGAGCTTCATCGCGGTGTTCGCGTTCGGCTTCACGCTGAACACGATGTCGCTGCTCGGGCTCTCGCTCGCGATCGGCCTCCTGATTGACGACGCGATCGTGGTACGCGAGAACATCGTGCGGCACATCGAGCGGGGGAAGGACCACTTCCGGGCGTCGCACGAGGCGACCGACGAGATCGGGCTCGCGGTCGCCTCGACGACCTTCTCGATCGTGGCGGTCTTCGTGCCGATCGCGTTCATGGGCGACGTCGCGGGGCAGTGGTTCAAGCCGTTCGCGCTCACGATGGCGTGCGCGGTGCTCGTGTCGCTCTTCGTCTCGTTCTCGCTCGACCCGATGCTCTCGGCGTACTGGGCGGACCCGCAGACCGAGGCGCACGAGCGGCGGAATCCGATCGCACGCGCGCTCGAGCACTTCAACCGGTGGTTCAACCGGCAGGCCGACCGCTACACGCGCGTCATCGCGTGGGCGCTGGACCACCGTTGGGGGATGGCCGCGCTCGTGACGGCGGCGTTCGCCGGCGCGGTCGCCCTGCAGGTGTTCTTCGGCGGCTTCGGTTTCGTGCCGCACTCCGACCGGAGCGAGATCACCATCCAGGTGCAGACGCCGCCGGGCTCGAACCTCGAGTACACGAAGATGAAGACGGAGGAGGTGGCGCGGCTCGCCCGCAGCCACACGGACTTCGTGCAGTATTCGTTCGCGACGGTCGGCGGGAGCGGCGCGGGGCAAGTGCCGGGCTCGGCGCTGAGCGCGGTGGACCTGGGCACGGTGTATGTGCGGATGGTGCCGAAGAAGGACCGGCCCCTGAACCAGAGCCAGTTCGGCGAGTTCCTGCGCCGCGAGGTGCACCGGATCGGCGGCGCCACCGTGAACGTGTTCACGAGCGGCTTCGGCGGTGTGCGGAAGCAGATCCAGGTGGAGCTGCGCGGCAAGGATGCGCGCGTGCTGAACCGCCTCGGCGACTCGGTGATGGCGATCGTTCGAACGGTGAACGGCGCGGTGGACGTCGGGCTCTCGACGAAGGGGCAGAAGCCCGAGCTGGAGATCCGGCTCAACCGGCCGCTCGCCGGCTCACTGGGCGTCACGATGGGGCAAGTCGCGCAGTCGCTGCGCCCCGCGTTCGCGGGGATTGACGCGGGCGACTGGGTGGATCCCTCCGGCGAGAACCGGAAGGTGCGCGTGCGGCTCAGCGCCGAGTCGCGCACACGCGCGGCGGACATCGAGCGGCTTCCGCTCGTCGTGGGCGGTCAGGGCGGCGAACGGCAGAGTGTGATGCCGCTCGGCCAGATCGCGTCCATCACGCCCGGCCTCGGCCCCGCCCTCATCAGCCACCTCGACCGCGAGAACGTCGTGGTGGTGGAGGCGAACACGCAGGGGCGCTCACTCGGCGAAGTGAACCAGGACATCCAGAAGCTGCTCCCCAGCGTGACGCTCCCGCCGGGGTACCGCATCACCGCGGGCGGCGAAGTCCGCGACCAGCAGAAGGTGTTCACCCGGATGTTCCAGGCGATGGGGATCGCGGTGCTCCTGATGTATCTCATCCTCGCCGTGCAGTTCGGCTCCTTCCTCGAGCCGGTGGCGATCATGATCTCGCTCCCCCTGTCGCTGATCGGCGTCGTGCTGGCGCTCCTCCTCACGGGTGACACGCTGAACATCATGTCGCTGATCGGCGTGATCCTGCTGATGGGGATCGTGGTGAAGAACGCGATCCTGCTGATTGACTTCGCGAAGTGGAACCAGGCGCTCGGGAAGCCCCGGCGGGAGGCGATCATCGAGGCGGGGCGCGTGCGGCTCCGTCCGATCCTGATGACGACGCTCGCGCTGATCGCGGGGATGCTGCCGGTGGCGCTGGGCCGCGGCGAAGGCGCCGACTTCCGCGCGCCGCTCGGGCGGGCGATCATCGGCGGCGTGATCACCTCGACGCTCCTGACGCTCCTTGTGATCCCGACGGTCTACGAGATTCTCGACGACTGGCGGCTCAAGGTCATCGGGTGGTTCAAGATCCCGAAGCGGCCGAAGACGGAGGAGTACGCGATCCCGAAGGAGGCGCGGGCGTCGCTCCGGGGCGAGGTGAGATAGGAGCGAGGAACCTCTCACCACGGAGGCACGGCTTCTTCACCACGGAGGCACAGAGCTCCACAGAGCTCCACAGAGCTCCACAGAGCTCCACGGAGGGCCACGGAGGAATACTTGGGGGAACGACAGCCGGATGGCGGGCTGTTGTTCCCCCAAGAAGTCTCCGTGGCCCTCTGTGGAACTCCGTGCCTCCGTGGTGAAAAAGCGGTTGCCGTGGTGAAGAAGCCGTTACGGGTGCGGTCGGGGCATCGGCGGCGGACGGTCGGGCTTGTGGCTTTCGATCCAGGCCCGCTGCGCCGGCGTCAGGATGTTGTTGATCGCCGTGTGGAGCGCGTCCCACGCGGCGCGCATCCGTTCGAGGATCGGCTTCGCCTTCTCGAGGATCGCCTTCACTTCGGCGCGCGTCTTGCCCGCCTGGATCGCGGCGCGCGCTTCCTGGTGAATCGCCTGGAGCGCATCGAGGTCGGCCTTGTGCGACGTCTGGAATGCGGCAATCGCCGCCTGGATCGCCGTCTTCTGCGCGTCGGTCAGCCTGAGCGAGTCGGGGAACCTGCCCCCCGGGCCCATGCCGCCGTGCGGGCTCGGCGGGCGCCCCTCGGCGTGGAAGGGCTCGCCAGGCAGGCCGCTGGTCGCGTTGAACGTGAGCACGTACGGGTCCACCAGATCGAGTTGGGCCTCGAGCGTCGGCTCGGTGGGTTCTCGGTTGCACGCGGCAAGGAACAGCGCGCCTGCGAGGAACGGCGTGAGTCGGAGCAGCTTCATCGAGCGAACCCTCGGTTGTGCCCCGCATCGGGGCGATCGGACGGCATTCTCGCCCCTGGGGAGGTGGGGGTATGCCGCCGAAGGTTAGACCGGTGACATCGTCAAGTGTTAGCGGAAGACGCGCGCAGAAGTTCCCAGGCGCGCGCGAGGGTAGATTCGCCGGTCCGCAGGTTACCGATGGCAACCCGAAGGACGTAGCGGGATCCGAGCATCGTGTGCGAGATGAAGATCTCTCCGCTCCGATTCACGCGGTCGAGGATGCGGGCGTTGTGCGCGTTCGTCTCGGGTCCGGTCGCGCCCCCCGGCGCGTGGCGGAAGCAGACGGTCGAGAACGGGTGCGGTGCCACGACTTCCCAGCCGGGTTCGGAGCCGACCCACTCGGCGAAGCGCGCCGCGAGCGCGCAGTGATGCCGGATACGCGTGGCGATCCCGTCGGCGCCGAACGCCCGGAGCACCATCCAGAGCTTGAGCGCGCGGAAGCGCCGGCCCATCTGGAAACCGTAGTCCATATAGTTGACGACTTCGCCCCGCTCGGCGGTCTCGAGGTAGGCCGGAACGAGCGAGAAGGCCCGCGTCAGGACCTCGGGGCGCCGCGTGTAGAACACCGAGCAGTCCATCGGCGTAAAGAGCCACTTGTGCGCATTCACGACGAAGGAATCGGCACGGTCCACGCCGTCGAGGTGATGCTTGAGCTCGCTCACCGCGCCGCACACGCCGGCGTACGCGCCGTCCACGTGCAGCCAGAGCTGCTCGCGCGCGCAGAGCTCCGCGATCGCCGGCACCGGGTCCACGCTCGTGGTGCTCGTCGTGCCGACGGTGGCGACGACCGCGATGGGGCGGCGGCCGGCGGCGCGGTCGGCGGCGACAGCCGCTGCGAGCACGTCGGGCCGCATCCGGAAATCCGCGTCGGCCGGGACGTGCACGAGGTTGTCGAGCCCGAGGCCCAGCGTCATCAACGCCTTGTCCACCGAAGAGTGCGCGTGCTCCGAGGCGTAGACGCGGAGCGCGGGAAGGTCGCGCCCGGCGAGCCCCTTGCGGCGGACGTCGAGCGCGGGGTCGGCCTCGCGCGCGGCGGCGAGCGCGAGGAGCGTCGAGGTCGAGGCGAGGTCGTTGACCATCCCGAACCAGCCGTCCGAGAGGCCGAGGAGCTGGCGCAGCCAGTCAGTGGCACGCTGCTCGAGCTCTGTGGCCGCGGGGCTCGTGCGCCAGAGCATTCCGTTGACGTTGAGCGCCGCGATGAGGAACTCGGCGAGCACGCCGGCCGCCGGCGCGGTGTTCGCGAAGTACGCGAGAAACCCCGGGTGATTCCAGTGCGTGATGCCCGGCAGGATGCGCGTCTCGAAATCGTCGAGAATGCGAGCGAGGGGCTCGCCGCGCGCCGGCGGCGAGGTGTCGAGCCGCGCGGCCGTCGCGCCGGGCTCGAGCGGCGGCAGCACGGGATACGTCTCGGGATGCTCGAGGTAGCGCGCGATCCAGTCGGCCAGCCGGTGCGCGGTCGCGCGGAACTCCGCGAAGGAAGGATCCCCCACGTCGGGATCGTTCTCCGGACCCTTCATCACAAGTAACACCGGGCGCGGATACGCCCGCTGCCACGTGCATTGCCCGGCGAAGCGAGAGACAGGATCTTCGAGAGTACGGCGGTGGAACGGGGGAGACGAAGCATCGGGGACGCTGCTCGGGGACCATCGTCCGAAGGACGCGCACGAGAAATGGATGCGGCGTCGGGCGCGGACGCAATGCCGGCCGACACTGCGGGAGACGCGTGATGAGAAGCGACGAGCTGCTGCGGAAGGGTGTGGAGCAGGGCATCATCAACGACACACAACGTGCGGCGCTCGCTGCGCTCGACACGGAGGGCACGACGGGCCGCGAGGCGGCGCGGGGCTTCAACGCCATCACGGTCGCGTACGGCGTGGGCGCGCTCATCGTGCTGTTCGCCTTCGGCTGGTTCCTGGTGGACCGATGGAAAGTGCTCGGCGACGGCGGACTGCTGGGGGTGTCGCTCCTGTACGCCGCGCTGTTCCTCGTCGCTGCACGCGTGCTCGCGCGGGAGGGGTTCCCGACCGCGCGCGGCGTCGCGGTGTTGCTCGCGGTCGGGATGACGCCGCTCGCGATGCGCGCGCTCGGACGATGGGTCGGGATCTGGCCCGCCGACCTGTTGGGAACGTGCGGTGGGGCCTACACGCCCTTTTTTCCCTGCGAGGCGGAGCCGCTCACGATTGAATTGACGGCGGCGGTCGCCGCGCTCGTCGCTCTGCGCCGCGTGCCGTTCTCCCCGCTGGTCGTTCCCGCCGTTGTCGCGGGCCTGCTGATCCCCTCGCACCTGGTGCAGGCCTTCGCGGACTTCGAGTGGGGCAGTGCGGCGACCGGATGGACGGCGCTCCTCTCCGCGAGCTTGGTGCTTGTGGTGGCGTACGTCCTGGATCAGCGACGCAAGGGGCAGGAGTACGCGGTGTGGCTCCACCTGGGCGCGGCGGTCACGGGCCTCATCGCGTGCCTGCAACTGTTCGACGCCTACCGCGATCTGCGGCACGTCACCGGCGTGGTCGCGCTGCTCGCATTCGCTGGCGCGGTGTATCTCCGGCGGCGCGTGTACCTCGCGCTGGGTGCCGTGCTGGCCTTCGCCTATCTGGCATGGCTCGCCGCCGAGGTGTTCCGCGTGACGCTCGCCTTCCCGCTCGTGCTTGCGGTGCTCGGGCTCGGGATCATCATCGCGGCGGTGTGGATCCAGCGCCGGTTCCCCGCGATCGTGGCGCGCGCGGGGGGTGCGGAGCAGACCCCGCGGCGCTTTCCGGGCGGCGTGGCCGCGCTGCTCGCTCCGGCGCTGCTCGCCGTCGTGATGCTGCCGGACGGCTGGCGCCACGATGCGGAGCGCCGGCGGGACATGCGGTCCCGTGCCCGCGCCGAGTTCCATCGCGCGCGCCACTCCCCGGCCCAGCCCGGACGAAACCCTTCGGGCGGGCGCGGCGTATCACCTGGGGCACCTCCCACGCAGCTCAACCTCTAGGGCCCCTTGATGACCGTCGCGCTCCTTCCGATGACCGTCGCGCTGATGATGCAGGTGAGCGTCGGGGTGCGCGTGGGGGGTGATTCCGCGGAGAAGGCGAAGCGTGCGGAGCGGCGCGCCGCAGCCGAGATGATGTCGGACGACGACACGCCGCGCCGTGCGAAAAAGCCGGTCCGCCGCCTCACGGTCACCGACGAGCTGCGCGCGAGCGCGTTCCGCGACCCGGCGGCCCGCTCACTCCTGCTCCGCGCGCGCGCCGCGCGTCTCCGGCAGGACTCGGCACTCGTGAGCTACGACGCCACGACCTACCAGCGGATGTCGGTGGGGCTCGGGTTCCGGGCGTTCGGGCGCGAACGGCTCGCCATCCGCTCCGAGGACGCCGCGCGAGTGCAGTGGATGCGCGGCACGGGCGCGTGGGTGGATGTGACCGGCCGCCGGGCGGTGGTGCCGATCGCCGGACAGGGCACCGGCGACGCCGACGTGAACCTCGGGGCGCCGATCCCGTACTACCCCGGCCGCGAGGAACTCTGGATCGGCGGCGGCATCGCGCAGGCGGAGGTGGATGAATCGGAGTTCGTCCATCCCATCGCCGAGGGCGCGGAGGCGTACTACACCTATCAGTCGGGCGACTCGGTCATCATCACGCTTCCCGACGGCAAGCGGCTGCTGCTGCGCGAGATCAGGATCACGGCGCGATGGCCGAAGTGGAACCTGAGCGTGGGCTCGTTCTGGTTCGACGAGGAATCGGCGCACCTCGTGCGTGCCGCCTACCGGCTCTCGATGCCGCTCGACGTCTGGGCGCTGGAGCGCGAGGAGCGCGAGGCCAATCGCGCCGACACGACGCGGCGCGACAGCTCCGCGAACCGCGCCGGCCGCACCAACCGCGACGACGGGCCACCCGCCATCGCGAAGGCGTTCCTCTCACCGATGAAGGTGGACGTCTCGGCGATCACCATTGACTACGGTTTGTACAGTCAGCGTTTCTGGATGCCGCGCGCACAGGCGCTCGAGGGGAAGGCGGTCGTGAGCTTCATGCGCGTTCCCGTGACGATGGAGCAGCACTTCACGTACCGGAGCGTGAACGGGCTCGATTCGCTCCCCTCGATGCCGGCGCACCGGTACGGACTCGTGCGCGCGCTGCGCGACAGTCTCGACAGCGCGAAGACGCCGAGGGCGCAGCGCGACTCGCTCGTGCGGAAGTTCTCGGCGGCGCGGGAGAAGGAGCTCGTCGCCCAACACGACCGGGAGTGCGCCGAGAGCGGGGCCTACACCGTGATGCGCCGGCGCTTCGAGGGAACGGTGACCGTCGCGACTCGCGTGCCGTGCGACACCCTGAAGCTCGCGACCTCGCCGGAGCTGCCGCCGTCCATCTACGATCCCGGTGAGGAGATCTTCTCCTCCGCCGACCGCGACGAGCTGAGGAAGGCCCTTTCGTTTGGCCTGCAATCGGGGTGGGCGCCGCAGCCGCCGCAGCTCGAGTGGGGGCTCTCGCAGACGCGCTACAACCGGGTGGAGGGCTTCTCGACGGGACTCGTTCTGTCGAGCGTGCTGGGCCGGGGCTACACGGGGACGCTCGGCGCGCGCGGCTCGGCGGCCGACCGGCAGCTCAATGGCCACCTCACGCTCTCCCGCTCGAACGGGCGAACGACGCTGCGCGGGACGGTGTACCGGCGGCTTGACGTGACGACCGACTGGGGCTCGCCCCTCTCGTTCGGCGCTTCGATGTCGGCGCTGCTCTACGCGCGGGACGAGGGCGCCTACTTCCGCGCCTGGGGCGCGGAAGTCGCGGGCTCACACGCGAAGTGGGGGGCGCTCGAGTGGCGGCTCTTCGCCGAGCAGCAGTGGAAGGCGGAGCTCCGGTCGCGTTTCACCCTGTTCGGTGGCGGCAACGATTCGCGTTTCATCGCGAATCCGCTCGCGCAGCGCGCGACGCAGTTCGGCGGTGCGCTGCGGCTGCACTCGAGCGTGGGGCTCGATCCCGACGGCTTCCGTCTGCTCACCGACGTGCGAGCCGAGGGTGGCGGGGGCGACTTCTCTTACGCGCGCGGGCTCTTCGACGCGACGCTGTCGCACGCGCTCGCGGCAAAGCTGGCTGCCGCACTCACCATCAGCGCCGGCTACTCGGGCGGGACCCTCCCCGTGCAGCGCCTGTTCTACCTCGGTGGCTCGCAGAGCGTGCGCGGGCAGACGGCGCTTACCGCGAGCGGCGACGCCTTCTGGCTCGCGCGCGCCGAGCTGGGCCGGGGACGCCCTTCCACGCGCGTCGTGGCCTTCGGCGATCTCGGCTGGGCGGGCGACCGGCGAAACTGGTCGAAGCCGGGACGCCCGCTCTCCGGTGCGGGCGTCGGTGCGTCGTTCCTCGATGGGCTCATCCGGTTCGACGTCGCGCGCGGCCTCTTCCCGGCGCGGCAGTGGCGGGCGGATCTATATCTGGAGGCGAAGTTCTAGGCTCGCGCGCGGGGTCCGTCCCGAGACCGCGCGCCCACTCCACGCCTGGTTCGCGCCTGCCTCCTCGAGGACACTCCCTCGGCGGGATCCGGATGTAAGAAAGCTGCACACTGCGGGGACTTGCGACGGCGCGTGCTTTCGCGTCCTTTCCAGTGACCAACTCCCCGATTCGAGACCGTTCCTCGTGACGACAGCCCTCCACCAGCGAAGCGGCGAGCTCTCGAGTGCCGAGATCCTGCTCTGGCAGGGGAAGTTCCGGCGCACGTTCGTCGTGCTGGTGGGATTCGGCACGATCGCGCTGAAATGGGCGGACGTGCTTTCCGCCGATTCGGTCGTCGCGCGGCGCATCGGCGCGCATTCCGCGCTGCTCATCGGGCTCGCGATGATCGTCGCGTACCTGATCTTCAATCAGGTCGTCCTGGTACTCGTGCGCCGGCGTGCGCACGCGGGGCTGGTGGAGATCGCCTCGACCATCGCGGTGGACATGGCGCTCCTCTTCGGCATCATGTTCGTCGTCACGCCGCCGATCGAGTACTCGCGGGGGCTGATCATCTCGATCTTCACGGTGATGCTCACGCAGCTCTACTTCGGGCAGCGGGCGACGCTCTGGCACGTGTTCTGCGTGGCGCTCTTCTACACGGTGGTGGTGCTGGCGGCGGCGGGGCAGGGCCGGCTCAACGCTCCCGGGGAGAGCCTCTGGAACCTCGCGCTCTTCATGTTGGGCGTGCTGATCTTCGTCGGCCTGCAGGGGCAGATCACGCAGCGGCTCGGGCGGATCGTACAGGTGTTCGAGCGCGCGCAGAGCGGCGACTTCTCGCTGCAATACGACGAGAGCCTCGACCGGATGCCGGACGCGATCACGGTCGTCGGCCGGGCGTACAATCGGATGCGCGGGCACCTCGAGATGATCGTGCTGACGGATCCGCTCTCCGGGTGCTTCAATCGTCGGGGGTTCGAGCAGCTGACGACGCGCGAGGTCTCGCGCGCCGTGCGCGGTGCGCATCCGATGGCGGTGCTGGCCATTGACGTGGATCACTTCAAGCTCATCAACGACGAGTTCGGGCATCTCACGGGCGACGAGGTGCTGCGTGAGATGGGCGCGCTGCTCCGGGAGACGGCGCGGCTCGGCGACGTCGTGGCGCGGATCGGCGGCGAGGAGTTCGAGATACTCGCGCCGGACACCAACGCCGAGGGCGCGCGGATCCTTGCCGAGCGCGTTCAGCACGCCTTCCGCACGAAACGCTTCGCGAGCGTCGGCGGCCGGCGGAAGATCTCGATCAGCATCGGGATCGCCGCGGAGGTCGCGCGCAACGACCAGATCGCCGGCACGCTCATCGCGCGCGCGGACGAGGCGCTCTACGTGGCGAAGCGGAACGGGCGCGACCGGTCGGAGCTCTGGCACCCGGGGCTGCGCGCCGTGGACGGCAGCCTGCCCGGGCGGCGGACGCTCGAGCAGCACGCGATGGGAGAGGATTAGCGCCCGCCTGCGCCCGTGTGGGCCTACGGCGCGCGCAGCGTTCCCTCGCTGATCAGGACCGCGCGGCCGCCCACACGAATCGCCGTGATCGTTCCTGCCGTCTTGTCGGCCTCGATCTCGAGGCGGCTCGCGCGTCGCATCTCGATCCCCTGGTCCACCGTCCACGCGAAGGTGCCGTCCGGTTGCTGCGCGCGAGCGGCGAGATAGCCCGCGAAGCACGCCGCAGCCGAGCCGGTCGCGGGATCTTCCGGCACGTTGAGTCGCGGGGCGAACATCCGGGCGCGATAGTGCGCCGCGCCGCCGCCGGGGTCGTGCGCGAACACGAAGACCTCCGGCGCCCAGCTCGACGCAAGCGTTGCCTCCCAGCGCTCGATCCGGAGGCGCGCGCGACTGACTGCTTCCACGGATCGCAGCGGAACGAGCAGAAAGGGAATGCCGCACGAGATCGCCTGCGGCGCGTTCGGCGCGCCGAGCACGTCCTCAGTGTCGAGCGAGAGGATCTCCGCGAGCGCGGTGCGCGGCGGCGGCATCGGCCCGATCTCGGGGAGCTGCGCGACGGAGAACCGCGCGAACGCTGTGCCGTCCTTCCCGGCGCGCACCGTCACCGGCACCGGCCCGACGCCCTCCTCGAGCACGAGGTGCGCGTCGGTACCCGGCGCCGCGCCAGGTTCGCCCAGCGCGTGGAGCACGATCGCGGTGCCGATCGTGGGATGGCCCGCAAAGGGGATTTCCCCGCCGGGCGTGAAGATGCGGACGCGCCGCGTGTGCGCGGGGTTCGCCGGCGGGTAGCAGAACGTCGTCTCCGAGTAATTGAACTCGCGCGCGATGGCGAGGAGCGACGCCTCGGAGATGCCGGGCGCGTCGGGGAAGACCGCGAGCGGATTGCCGCCGAAGGGGACGGAGGTGAAGACGTCGAGCGTGACGTAGTGGTGAGCGGGCATCGTGCGAACTTGTGCCGTTACTCCGCCCCCATGAACGGGTACCGGTAGTCCGTCGGCGGGACGAAGGTCTCCTTCACCGTCCGGGCGCTCACCCAGCGCACGAGGTTCAGCTTCGAGCCCGCCTTGTCGTTCGTTCCCGACGCGCGCGCGCCGCCGAACGGCTGCTGGCCGACCACCGCGCCCGTGGGCTTGTCGTTGACGTAGAAGTTCCCCGCCGCGTGGCGGAGCAGCTCGTGCGCGTCGAGAATCGCGCGGCGCTCGCGCGCGAACACGGCGCCCGTGAGTGCGTAGGGCGACGTCGCGTCCACGACGCCGAGCGTCTCCCGCCACTTCGCGTCGTCGTACACGTAGGCCGTCACGACCGGCCCGAAGATCTCCTCGCAGAGCAACCGGTACGCCGGGTCGTCGGTCTGCACGAGCGTGGGCTCGATGAACCACCCCACGTCGCCCTTGGCCCCGCCGCCGGCGAGAATCCTGGCATTCTTCTTCGCGTCGCCGAGGTACGCGCTGATGCGCTCGAACGCGGCCTTGTCAATCACGGCGCCCATGAAGTTCCGGAAGTCGGCGACGTCGCCCATCCGGATCTCCTTCATCATGGCGAGCGTGCGGTCGCGCACGTCGTTCCAGAGCGACTTTGGCACGTAGACGCGGCTCGCCGCCGAGCATTTCTGTCCCTGGTACTCGAATCCGCCGCGGACGATCGCCACCGCCAGCGCCGCCGGATCGGCCGACGGGTGCGCCACGATGAAATCCTTGCCACCCGTCTCGCCGACCAGGCGCGGGTACGTCCGGTAGCGTTCGATGTTCGTGCCCACCGTGCGCCACATGGACTGGAACACCTCGGTGCTTCCGGTGAAGTGCACGCCGGCCAGGTCCGGGTGCGTCAGCACCTCGTTGGAGACCGTCACGGCGTTGCCGGGCACGAAGTTGATCACGCCATCCGGGAGTCCGGCCTCGCGAAGCAGGCACATGATGTGCCACGACGAGAGCACCGCGGCTGCGGCCGGCTTCCACACCACCGTGCACCCCATCAGCGCGGGCGACGTCGGGAGGTTTCCGCAGATCGCCGTGAAGTTGAAGGGCGTGATCGCGTAGACGAATCCCTCGAGGCCGCGATAGTCCATCCGATTCCACATCCCGCTCGAGGAGACCGGCTGTTCGGCCATCAGCTCGCCCGCGAAGGCGACGTTCCATCGCCAGAAGTCAATCAGCTCGCACGCCGCATCAATCTCGGCCTGGAACGCCGTCTTGGACTGGCCGAGCATCGTCGCGGCGTTGAGCGTGCTCCGCCACGAGGTCGAGAGCAGGTCGGCCGCCTTGAGGAGGACCGCGGCGCGTTCCTCCCAGCGCCAGGAGGCCCATTCGCGCCGGGCGTCCTTCGCGGCGGCGATGGCCGCGCGCACGTCGTCGGGGCGCGCCTTGTGCCACGTCGCGGTGACGTGGCGGTGCTTGTGCGGCGACGTCGCCTTCGCGACATCGCCCGTGCGGATTTCCTTGCCGCCGATGATGAGGGGGATCTCGGGGCACTCGCCTTCCATCGCGGCGAGGCGCGCCTTGAGTTCGGCGCGCTCCGCGCTGCCGGGAGCGTACGCGCGGATGGGCTCGTTGAGGGCGGGGGGGAGGAGCGAGACGGTATTGGACATGGGGAAAGGGGCAGGGATGCGGGATGCGGAATGCCGAACTTTGGAAAGATACCCACCGCAGGGGCGGTCGCGCGCTTTGCGTGACCGGTGTTGGGGGCTATCGTGAGCGCATGCCCTGCGCGCAAGCTCGTCGCCGGCCGGCCGCCGTGCCGTGCGCCCTTCTCGCGGCCGCGCTCGGGACTGCCGGATGCGTGAAGGACGTGGTGAGCTGGAGCGAGGAGACGCGCGTCGGCGGCCCGCCCGCCGCGAGCGCCCGGCTGGTGCTCGGGGCGAATGGGGCGCCCGCGTTCGTCGCGGCGTGGACCCCGCCCACGACTCCGGGCGGATCAACCATCTGCCCGGGGTCCCTAGCGGCCGCGCCGGCGCGTGGCGACACCGCGTTCGCGGCGTGGTGGGCGAGCCGGGGCGACAGCACCGCTGTCCTGGTCGCGGCGCGGTCGAACGATCGCGGACGCGCGTGGGGCGAGGCGGTCATCGCGGACTCGACCGATCGCGGGCGCACGGGGTGCCGCCGGGCCGCGCCCTTCCTCGCCGTGGATTCGCTCACCGGGAATGTCCACCTGGCGTACTTTCTCGAGGCGCCGGAGGGGCCCGGCGTGTTTCTCACCCACTCGATGGAGGGCGGGGCGATGTTCCACGCGCCGGTGCCGGTGGTCTACGGCGAGCGCCCCTCGGCGGCGGCGGTCGCCGCCCGGGGCGACACGGTGGCGGTGGCGTTCACCGACCCGAACGCCGCGGCGCCGCAGCTCTGGCTCGCCATCTCGCGCTCGACGGGCCACATTCTCGAACAGCGCGCGCGCGTCTCGTCCCCGGCCGCCTCGGCCTCGCGCCCGGCGGTCGCCCTCCGCGGTGACCGGATCGCCGTGGCCTGGTACGAAACGGCGCGCGGCAGCGAGACCGGGACGACGGTCATCCGCACCGGCCGGCTTCGCCCCTAGTCCATCCTGTTCCCTGGCCCTCCCTGTCCCCTCCTTGTCCCTTGTCCCTCTCACTTGCCCCTCTCCGTTGAACGTTCTCCTCGCCGACGACGACCCCACGATGCGCCTGCTGCTCTCCCGCGTGCTGGAGCGCGCGGGGCATTCCGTCGTGCGGGCGGCCGCCGACGGGGTGGAGGCGTGGGAGGCGTTTCAGACGGCGCGGTCGCCGCTCCTCATCCTCGACTGGGAGATGCCCCGTCTCGACGGCCTCGAGCTCTGCCGCCGCATCCGCGCGTCGGACCGGGGTGACGAGCCGTTCATCCTGGTCGTGACGGCGCGTGACCGCACTGAAGACCTCGCGGCGGTGCTCGACGCGGGCGCGGACGACTACATGGCGAAACCGGTGACCGCCGACAACCTGCAGGCGCGACTGCGCATCGCGGAGCGCCGGATCGAGGTGTCGGCGGCGCGCCGGCAGGCCGACGAGGAGTTGCGCAAGGCGCGCTACCTCGCCGGCATCGGCGAAACGTCGCTCGCGCTGCAGCACGAAATCAACAATCCACTAGCCGCGCTCCTCTCGCACGCCGCGCTCCTGGAGCAGGGGATGGTGAAGGAGCAGGAGAAGGACGACGCGGTGCGGACCATCGTGCAGCAGGCTAAACGGATCGGCGAGGTGATCAAGCGGCTCCGGCAGCTCGACCAGCCGAGGAGCGTCGAGTACCTCGGATCGTCGCGCATGCTCGACATCAAGCCGGCCGGCACGGATCCGAAGCCGGAGCCGTGAGCGAGCGGTTCCTCGGCGCGCACACCCCCGACGCCGGTGGCCTCGTGATGGCCGTGCGCCGGGCGGCGGCCGCCCGGATGCGCGCCCTCCAGCTCTTCAGCGCGCCACCGGTCTACTACAACGAGAAGCTGACGGTGAAGCCCGACCGGGCGGCCCGATTTCGCGAGGCGCTGGAGGCCGCCGGCATCCAGCCGCGCCACGTGCTGGTGCACGGGGCGTACGTGCTCAACACGGCCTCGAGCGAGCCGGTGAAGGCCGCGCGGGCGAAGAGCGCGCTCGCGAAGGAGCTGGAGCGCTCGACGGCGCTGGGGGTGGGCGGGTTCTGCTTCCATCCCGGATCGGCCGGAACCGGCGACCCGATCGAGGCGTGCGACCGCGTGGGGGATGCGGTCCGCCACGCGCTGGAGACGGTTGCCGCGACCGCCGCCGGGACGCGGGTGCTCATCGAGAACACGGCCGGCGCCGGTCGCACGATGGGACGCTCGAGCGAGGAGATCGCGCGCATGCTGTCGCGGATTCCGACAGCGCTGCGCCACCGGGCGGGTTATGGCCTCGACACCTGTCATCTCTTCGCGAGCGGGCACGACATCGCGCGCTCGGCCGAGGCGCTCCACGGCGTGCTCGACGCGTTCGAGCAGGTGATCGGCGAGCCGCCGGCCTTCTTTCACCTGAACGACAGCCAGCACCCGTTCGCGTCGAACAAGGACCGCCACGCGCTCCTCGGCGCGGGCACGATCGGGCTGGAGCCCTTCCGATGGCTCCTCCGGGACCCGCGCTCCGAGGGGATTCCGCTCATCCTCGAGACGCCGCACGAGCGGGAGGAGGTGGCGGAGGACGATCCGAGCCCCGATCCGGCGGACGTGCGAATGATGGAGCTGTTGCGGGGGCTGCTGCCGACGTAGCCGGGGTTCTCCGAGGGGAAACCCGGATTCTCCGAGTGAAAGTCCCTCTTGCGCTCTCGGAGAGGCGCCTTACCTTCGAGACGTCGGACTTGTGTTCTCCGAGGGGAATCGCGGACGCACGCGGTCCCTTCCACCCAATCCTTTCGAGGAGACTCGTCGATGGCCGCCAAGAAGAAGGCAAAGAAGAAGTCCAAGAGGAAGCCGAATGCGGCGTTCATGAAGCCCGTGCAGCCGGACGCCACGCTCGCCGCGGTCGTCGGATCGTCCCCGATGCCGCGGACGGAGCTCACCAAGAAGCTCTGGGGCTACATCAAGCGCAACGGGCTCCAGGACAAGAAGAACCGCCGCATGATCAATGCGGACGACAAGCTCCGCGCCGTGTTCGGCGGCAAGGGCCAGGTGAACATGTTCGCGATGACGTCTCTGGTGAGCAAGCACGTGCGGTAGCACGGCGAGTTCCAGGTACGTCGCGGAGGGGGCGCATCCCGTCAGCGGGATGCGCCCCTTCGGCACTCACGCGCCCTTGCCCGCTCTCGTGCGCGCGGCAGATTCCGGGGACGCTTCCCGTTCTCCAGCGACTCAACCGATCCGTCGGGGCGACCCCTCGTGGCAGCCAAGAAGAACAAGAAGACCTCGGATACGCCGAAGAAGGAGAACGTGGTCGCCGCCGCGCGCGGCCGCGGGAAGGGTTCGTGGGCGAGCCGCCGCCGGCTCTGGGAGTCCTTCAAGTCGCTCGCCGGCACGATCGCGATTTTCCTCTTCCTGCGCACGTTCTTTATCGAGGCCTATCGCATCCCGTCGGGGAGCATGATCCCGTCGCTCCTCATCGGCGACTGGCTCTTCGTGAACAAGCTGCGCTACGGGCCGCACGTGCCGTTCACGCGCTACAACCTGCCGGGCTACGCCGAGCCCGAGCGCGGAGAAGTCGTGGTCTTCGAGTCGCCGTATCAGCCGGACGAGGCCGCCCTGAACGCCGATCCGACGCCGACGCTCGTGAAACGGCTCATCGGGATGCCGGGCGACACGATCTACATGCGCGAGGGCGTCGTCTACATCAACGGCTTCGCGCAGCCGCAGGAATACACGTCGCCGGAGCAGGAGAAGGGAGACCCGGACGAGGTGAGTCCGCTCTTCGACTGGCAGAAGCGGGCGGGCCTCGCCGCCTCACGGTTCGGCGCGGCGCCTGCGCAACCGACCCACGATCACTGGGGCCCGCTTGTGGTGCCGGCCGGACACTTCTTCATGATGGGCGACAACCGCTACCAGTCGAAGGACAGCCGCTACTGGGGCGTCGTGCCGCGCAGGAATGTGCGCGGGCGGCCGCTCTTCGTGTATTACTCGTACGTGCCCGGCTACGAGAGCGACCGGCCGGTCTCGTTTCTCACGGACATCCGGTGGCGTCGGCTCGGGCACTGGATCAAGTGATGCAAGCCCGACAACGACAACTACGAGTACACGGTAGACCGTAGACCGTACGCGGTCTACCGTCTACGGTCTACCGTCTACTCGACCTTCCCGGGAGGCTCGCGTGCATCGTCTGCTCACACTCATGCTCGTCGCCGGCATTCCATCGTTCGCCCTCGCCCAGCAGCCGCAGTTTCTCACCTCGGGCGCCCCCAGCGTCGCCCCGTTCTCGCCCGCCGTGCGCGTCGGTAACGTGCTCTACCTCGCTGGTCAGATCGGCACCAGGGACGGCAGGGTGGTGCCGGGCGGCATCGGTCCCGAGACGCGCCAGACGCTGCAGAACATCAAGGACGTGCTCGAGAAGAACGGCTCGGACATGGAGCACGTCGTGAAATGCACGGTGTTCCTCGCGGACATCAAGGAGTGGGCCGCGATGAACGAGGTGTACAGGACGTTCTTCAAGGAAGGGAAATACCCGGCGCGCAGCGCCTTCGGCGCGACCGGCCTCGCGCTCGACGCGCGCACAGAGATCGAGTGCATCGCGGTGGTGAAGTGAGATGATCGGGGCACTGGCGCTCCTGCTGCAGGCCGCCGCGCTCGGCGCCGGCGGGACGCCCCCAGCGACCGCCCGCGGCACGGTCGTGACCGACACGCTCTGGTCGCAGGCGCTCGGCACGAGGAAGCTGGTGATCGTCTACCTGCCGCCGTCGTACGGGCGCGACGCGACCCGCCGCTACCCCGTGGCGTACTACCTCCACGGCATTACCGGGCGGGAGACCGACTGGACCAGGCAGGGACAACTGGACGTCGTGATGGACTCGCTCGCGGCGGCCGGCGCGCAGGAGATGATCGTCGTGATGCCCGACGGCGACGACGGCTGGTACACCACCTGGAACGCGCTGCCGTCGTATGACGACTGCCGGCGCAAGCCGCCGGAGCGCGAGAGCGCGGAGAGCTACTGCGTGCCGTGGCCGCACTACGATGACTACGTCGCGCGTGACGTCGTGCAGTTCGTGGACCGGAAGTACCGGACCGAGGCTGTGCGTGCGCATCGCGCCATCGGCGGCCTCTCGATGGGCGGCTACGGCGCCGTGACGCTCGCGTTCGTGTATCCGGACATCTTCAGCGCCGCCGCGTCGCATTCGGGGGTCCTCGCGCCGCTCTATATGGGTCCGCATCCGTTCGCGGGCGTCCCGGTGTGGGCGGAAAGCGGCGAGGCGCTCGAGAGGGGATGGGGGCGCTTGTGGCCGCTCCTCATGCCGGTGTTCGGGCGCGACACGGCGACCTGGTGGGCGCGCGACCCGGGCCGCCGCCTCGACCGGTTCCTCGCGTCGAAGGGCAGGGAAGCCCTGCCCGCGCTCTTCCTGGACGTCGGCACCGAAGACGGACTCGCGGACCACTCCCGCGCGTTCCGGGCGTTGGCGGAGCGCCGCGGCGTCGCGATCACCTACCACGAGTGGCCCGGCGCGCACGACTGGAAGTACTGGCGCGCGCACGTCGGCGAGAGCCTGAGCTGGCTCGGCGCGCAGATCGCCCGATGACCGAGTTCTTCCCGCGCAAGACCGTCCCGTGGAAGCTCCAGGAGCCGGCCGCGCTCCGCCGCGCCTCGCTCTCGCTCCCGTACATGGCGCTGCTCACGGGCGTCGCGCTCCGGCTCTGGCGCTCGTTCGCGCTCACGCACGGCTCGCCCGACAGCTGGCTCTGGATCGGCGGCACCTTCCTCGCCGGGATGGCGTTCCTCTTCCTGATGGTCACGCTGCACCTCGGCAACTACACGCTGCGCAACTGGACGTGGCGCGCGCCGGCGTTCGCCGTGCTCGAATCCGGCGCCGAGATCGTGGTGAGCCTCGCGCTCACCGCGCTCGGACTCGAGCCGCTGGGCGCCGAGACCGCCGAACTCTCGGACTGGCTGCCGACCGCCATTCGCACGCTCTTCTGGCGGCTGCTCGGCATCGTGGCGTTCGCGCTGGCGCTCGGAATCGTGGTCGCGCTCGTGCGACGCATCATCGTCGTCGCCGAGCACCGGACGTCCACGGCAATGCACATCCACCGCGCGGCCGTCGAGCACGACGCGGCTGCGCGAGAGGAATCTTCCGCCCCGTGAGGACTCTCCCGATGCCCTCGCCTCTGAGAGATTGGACCGCGCGGCGACTGCTGCTCGCCGCAAGCGCCGGCGCCGTGGCCGCGCACGCCCTGTCCGCGCAAGTTGCACCCGCGAAGCCCGCACCAGTTGAGGCGGTCACGACCCGCGGAACGGCCGAGCGGCCTTTCGGCACGCTGCGCGAGCAGGCGACGATGCAGCAGGCGTGGCTCGAGCAGCGCCTCGACACGTTCCTCCCCGCCCTGATGCGCGCGCACGGCATTGACCTCTGGCTCGTGCCGATGCGCGAGTACAACGAGGATCCCGTCTTCTGGTCCATCACGGCGCCACAGACTTTCGCCGCGCGGCGGCGGACGATCTACGTCTTCTTCGACCGGTGCGCGGCGACCGGCGCGGCGCCCGCGCCGGCGTGCGTCGAGCGCGTCGCCCTGGGCGGCACGTCGCAGGGCGGCGTCTTCACCGCGCGCCGCTCCACCAAGGCCGTGAGCGGCGGTGTGGGCGGCCGCCAGGCGGAACTCTGGGGCGACGAACAGTGGCAGGCGCTCAAGGAGGTCATCGAGGAGCGCAATCCGAAGGTGATCGGCATTGACCGCTCGAAGGTGTTCGCCTTCAGCGACGGGCTCTCGAGCGGTGAGCTGCAGGGGATGAGCGAGGCCCTCGGCGAGCGCTGGACGGCGCGCTTCAGGAACGCCGAAGGCCTGCCGCTCGAGCTGATCGCGTCACGGCGTCCGGCGGAGGAGGTGTTCTTCACGAAGATGACCGCGCTCGTCTGGCAGCTCACGCAGACGATGTTCTCGCGCAAGGTGATCACGCCCGGCAAGACGCGCACGAGCGATCTCGTCTGGTGGTGGCGCCAGCGGGTGAACGACCTCGGGCTCGGCACCTGGTTCCAGCCGAGCGTGGACGTGCAGCGGAAGGGCGTGAAGCCGGAGGAGCTGGGCGAGGATCCCGTCATTCAGCGCGGCGACGTGCTGCACTGCGATGTGGGGATCACGGTGGCGCGGCTCAACACGGACACGCAGCACGACGCGTACGTGCTGCGCGCGGGCGAGACCGACGCGCCCGCCGGCATCCAGCAGGCGCTCGCCAACGCGAACGCGCTCCAGGACATCGTGATGGACGAGATCCGCCCCGGGCGCACGGGAAACGAGATTCTCGCGTCGGCACTCGCGCGGATGCGAGCGAAAGGGATTGACGGCACGGTGTATTCGCATCCGATCGGCGTGAACGGGCACGGAGCGGGGCCGCTCATCGGGCTCTGGGATTACCAGGACGGCGTCGCCGGCCGCGGGGACGCGAAGGTAATCCCGAGCATGTGGTACTCGATCGAGCTGCAAGCGACCACGCCGGTGGCCGAGTGGGGCGGCCAGAGCGTGCGGATGGCGCAGGAAGAGGATATGATCATCGGCGCGCACGGGCGGCCGAGGTGGGCGCTCAAGCGGCAGGACAGACTGTTTCTGATTCGATAGACGGCAGAGGGCAGATGGCAGATCTGCCGGTCGCCGTCCGCCGGGGTGGAGGGGATTCCATGAAGAAAGGCGACAAGCATCTCCTGGTCGTCGGCGATCGCGTCCTCATCAAGATCGAGGAGGGTGAGGAGCGCACGAAGGTGGGGCTCTACCTGCCGGCGACGGCGGTTGACAACCAGGCCGTGCAGGGCGGGACGATCGTCGCGACCGGCCCGGGCCAGCCGCTGCCCGTGGTGGAGGATCATCTCGACGAGCCGTGGCGGATCTCGGGGAGCAAGGAGACCCGCCACGTTCCGATGCAGGCGCGCGTGGGCGACTACGCGCTATTCTTCCGGAAGGCGGCCGTCGAGATCACGTTCGAGAACGAGCGGTATCTCGTCGTCCCACAGGCGGCGATACTCACGCTGGCGCGAGACGAGGGGGAGGGGGAGGGGGAGATTGCCGATGATGTATGACGAGCGGATGGTGACCCCGATGCGGGAGGAGCTGACGCGGCTCGGCATCGAGGAGCTGCGGACCGCGGCGGAGGTGGACGCGAAGCTGAAGGACACGGGCGGCGCGGTGCTCGTCGTCGTGAACTCCGTGTGTGGCTGCGCGGCGCGCAACGCGCGCCCGGCGGTGGCGCTCGCGCTCGAGCACGCCGTGAGGCCGGCGCACCTCTACACCGTGTTCGCCGGACAGGACGCCGACGCGACGCGCCAGGCGCGCGCGTACTTCACGGGCTACGCGCCGAGCTCGCCGCAGATCGCGCTCCTCAAGGATGGGAAGTTGGCGTACATGCTCGAGCGCTGGCAGATCGAAGGACGCGGGGCGGACGCCATCGCGGCCGATCTAGTGAGCGCGTTCGACGAGCACTGCGGCCGGGAGACGGCGGCTGCGTAGCGGCCTGAGCGAGCGCGCGAGCGCGTGGTTGGCGCTCGCGTGCACGCTCGTGCTGGCGTATCTCGCGGTGCGGCGGCAGCTGTACGTCAGCTGGACGCCCTCCGACGACGGCGTGCTCGCGCAAGGCGCCGAACGCGTGATGCGGGGCGAGCTGCCGCACAAGGACTTCGTCGCGCTCTGGTCGGGCGGCCTCGACTACCTGAACGCCGCGGCGTTTCGACTCCTCGGCCCGAGCCTCGCGACGCTCCGGACGGTGGTGGCCGCGGCGTGGCTCGTCGCGCTCGCGGCGCTCTTCGTGGCCGCCCGGCACCTCGTCTCCGCGTGGGCGGCGGCCGCGCTCACGCTCTGCGCGGCGCTCTGGACGCTCCCGCTCTCGCCGCACCCGCTGCCGTCGTGGTACAATCTCGCCTTCGCGCTCCTGGGCGTGGCCGCGGTTCTGCAATTCCTGCGGGCGCGCTCGCGCGCGTGGCTGGCGGCTGCCGGCCTCGCCGCGGGCGCGTCGTGCGCGGTGAAGATCGTGGGGCTCTACTTCGTGGCGGCGGTGCTGCTGTTCCTCGTGTTTCAGGTGCAGGAGGACGTCCCCGGGTCGCGGGACGGGCGCCCGTCGGTCCGGCGCGCCTACGCGTGGCTCGTGTCCGCGGGGCTGCTCGCATTTCTCGTGTTCGTCGTCCAGCTCGTGCGGAGCGCGCCGTCGCTGAACGCCGTGGGGCACTTCGTGGCGCCCAGCGTGCTCCTCGTCGGCGTGCTGCTCTGGCGGGAGTGGCGGCTGCCAGCGCACGCCGAACGCGAGCGCTTCGGCGCCCTCTGGTCCCTCGCGTGGCCGTTCGTGCTCGGGTTCTCGCTGGCCGTGACACTCTGGGTCGCGCCGTACGTGGCGCGCGGCGCGCTCGCCGACCTCTGGCGCGGCGTGTTCGTGACGCCGCGCCTCCGGTTCCTCGTGGCGTCGTACCCGCTGCCCGGCCTCCGGAGCGCGGGGCTCGCGGTGTTGCCGTTTGCGCTCCTGCTCGCGGGGGCGCCGTTCGTGCGGCGCCCGCTGAAGCGCCGGGAGACCGGCGCGCTCGCCGCGCTCGTCATGGCGCTGATCGTGCTCGCGTACGACGGCTCGCCGCTCGTGAACCTCACCTGGTACGGCCTCCGGCTCCTGACGCCGGTGGCGGTGGGGCTCGCGGCGTGGTGGCTCGTGGCGCCGCCCAGGGGAATGGAGATTCCCGCGGAGCGCCGGGGGCCCGTGTTCTTTCTCGTCGCGGCGGCGGTCACAGGAAGCCTCGTGCAGGTCCCGTTCGCACTCTACACGTACTTCCTCTACTTCCTGCCGCTCCTCGCGCTCGCGCTCACGGCGCTCGCCACCGCGCAGCCCGCTATGCCGAGGGCCGTGCCGGCCGCGCTGCTCGCGTATGTGCTCCTCTTCGGCGCGCGCGGGCCCGACTCGCTGCCGCCGCGGACGTACACCCGGCCGGAGGACGCGCTCGCGCCGCTGGCCCTCGAGCGCGGCGGCATCGTCGTGTCGCGCGAGGACTCGGCGGCGTACGCGCGGCTCATTGCGTCAATCCGGCGCCACGCGGCGGGGGAGTGGATCTACGTCTGGCACGACGCGCCGCAGCTGTACTTCCTTTCCGGGATGCGCAACCCGACCGGCACGATGTACGAGACGTTCGACGACTCCGTCGCCCGCTCCACGGCGCACCTCACGCGGGCGCTCGAGACGCACGACGTGCGGCTCGTCGTGCTGACCGACCCGCGCGGCGCCGCGCGGCCGCTCGATCCGGCGTTCCGCGCGTGGCTCAACGCGGCGTTTCCCGAGAGCGAGCGGGTGGACCTGACCGAGGTGCGCTGGCGCCGGGGGCCGCTGCCGCGGCGGTGAGGCGGGGCCGGCAGTGGAGGAGATCGCGGATGCGATACCAGACTTGGCACGGCAGAAGCGCAACGTATCGGGAGTGAAGCGGCTCGCTGTGCTGCATCACGCTGCGCGAGCGTTCGTGGGAACACGTCCCGTCGCGTCACACTCAACGAGCGTACCGGAACTGGGCGAACGGCGATCGCCTTTGGTGTCTCAATCCGGTCTTGCACACTGGCGGGCGTTTTGTTTTCAGTGTTCGCATTCTCGACGAAATGCTACGTGCTGGCCTGATTCCGTCAACAAACAGTGAACGAACCCCACGAGACCTCTCCATCTGATCGCGCAGCGCCCATTGCTCGGTGTGCGGAATCTGCGTATTGACGAAACGACGCCGCGGCGCATTCGTGTTCGACGAGCCACGGGTGTCTCCCTTGGCTGAGGCCATTTCGCAAGGGGAAGCGACGAGTGGAGCCGATAGGGCGCGCGACACTGCGACGTGCCTGGCAGAGCGGCACGCTACTCCTGATCGGATTCGCGCAGGCGGGTGCGCTACAGCCACCCGTTGTCAGCAAGTCCTGTGCAACGTGCTCGATACGGCTCGAGCCTGTGGTGACGCTGCAAGCGCTCTGGGACTCTGGAGGGATCGTCGCTCGTCCGAAACGAGTGCTCTGGTTCCCGAACAACGAGTGGTGGTTGGTGGATGATCGCGGAGTCCACTACCGGTTCGACCGTCGGGGCGTGTTCATCGGGCCGCTCGGCCGGGCGGGCGCCGGTCCCGGGGAGTTTCGTCGCGTTGACTACGTCACAACTTACCGGGGAGACTCAGTCCTCGTCTTCGACACCGGCCTGCATCGCGTCACTGTGGTAAGTCCCGCGGGCCGTCCCTCACGGACGTTCGCCTGGCCCGGAACTGAGCCGCTGAGCGCGCAGATACTCCCGGACGGAGGCTTCATCGCGAATCTCGCGATCCGCACCCCATCCAGCTTCGGCCACACGCTCCATCACTTCGCCGCCGACGGCAGTCTGAAGCGGTCGTTCGGTGGAAAGCCGTCGAGTCCAGTTGGACAGGACTGGATTCCGCACCACTGGCTCGTGGGCGGGCGCACCGATTCGACCGTCTGGGCCGTGACAAACTCCTATCCGTCCGTGCAGCAATTCACGTTGGACGGAGTTCTCCGTTCCTCCTGGACCATTCCGGTCACGGCTGCGTGGGGCTGGCGAAGGCCATCAGGAGATGAGCTGCCTCGCATGCCGTATCAGGTCGGCGACGCGTGGTGGAGTCCTGGGGAACCCACGATCTGGCTGACCATCTGGTATCCAAGTCCGCGTTGGAGACAGGCGTTCGGCCGTTCTGAGCAGATTGACGGCGTTCCCAGCCGGAGGATCGAGTCATACGCGCGATATGCGAGCTCGATAGTACTCGTGCTCGACATCGAGCGTAGGGCAGTTCTGGCCACCAAAGTGGTGGATGGCATGGTGATCGGTTTCGTCGGTCGAGGCAGCGCCATTGCCATTCTCGAACCGACGGCCGAGGAGGACGTGGTACGGATCTACCGCGCCGCGCTCAACAAGTAACCCGAGGCGTCCAAGATGACGCGCTCATTTGGAGCAGTCCTCGCCGCGCTCTTTGCGCCGATGCTCGTGGGGGTCGGAGTGTCACCGCACGGAAGCGCCACGCCGATGCCGACGGCGGCGGTCGAATGGGCGTCTCTCAGATTCGCGACCTGCAACCACATCTGCTCCACGTGTATAAACTCGAACGAACATAAGAACGTCTTCGATCTGGAAAACCCGACACACGAAGGCGGCGGTCACGACTGCGCGGTAGGCGATGGCACAGGCTGTAATCCTCCGGCTCACCCGTCGTGCCGGCCAGAGGGCCCGTCGCTGGCGTCGCTGATGCAAACTTTCGAGAGCGCTGTCGCTGGCAATGACGTCGCTCTCTTGACAGACTTCCTCAGACGTCCCGGGGTTACGCTCAATCGCGACCGAGGCGCTATTCAGATCTTCTCGAGATGCGGCCTCGTCCTGGCGCATCTTCCCATCTCGCGTTCGCTGGTGGTCGAGTTGTTCGACTGATGCACCCGGGCGCGCGGGGAGTCTCGAGAGGGCCGGGACTTCCCGCGCGCCAGGGCCGGCTCACGCCTGTCTGCCTCCACGTCGCAGGGTCGCGCTGGTAAGTGAGGCCGAGCGCGCTAGGCCGCCTCGCGCCACGCAGCTCCGTGATCACTCGCCTTGTCTCGCCCGTCACCTCCTCAGCCGTGAGAGGTGACTTGACGGATTGAGGCATGGGGATAAGCGCATCTGGACTGCTGCCCGAGCCTGAGTCAGGCGAAGGTCAAGCCCCCCTTTCTTGAGACGTTCCGGACGCAAGCGAGGCGAAAGGGGTAGGCAGCCTCTGGTTCATGACTCTTCCACGTTACGGGCCAGCAGAATGGCCGCACACCTTTGGTGGTGCGCCCAACGAGCGCACGCTGACGCGGCATCGGCGCGGATTATGCTTTGTGTCGCAAACTACTTGACAGTGCCACGCACCACGGATATGGTTCTTGCATGGCTGCCCTTGTCCCCGGCCCTGCCTCCGCTGCCCCCTCGGGCGAGCTCCCGGCGCACGTCGCGATCATCATGGACGGCAACGGGCGGTGGGCGAGCGCGCGCGGCCGCTCGCGCGCGGCGGGACACGCCGAGGGCGCCCGCGCCGTCCGGCGCGTCGTCGAGGCGGCGCGGCGTTTCGGCATCTCCACGCTGACGCTCTACGCCTTCTCCGCCGACAACTGGAAGCGCCCCGCCGCCGAAGTCGCCGGGCTGATGGCGCTCTTCGCCGAGTTTCTGCGCGCCGAGGTGGCGCGCTGCCGCGCGCACGGCATCCGTCTCGCGGTCGTCGGCCGCCGCGACCGGCTCGGCATCCGGCTGCGGCGCGCGATCGAGGACGCCGAGCGCGGCACCGAGCGCGGACGGGCGATGTGCCTCCGCATCGCCATTGACTATTCCGCGCGGGACGCCATCGTGCGCGCGGCCGCGCTCGCGGCCCGCGCGCCGGGCGCCCACTCGCCCGCCGGCCCGCGCGTGCCGTCGCGTGACGGCTTCGCGCGGCTCCTCGCGCGCGCCACGCACGCGCCGGAGCCCGCGCCCGACGTGGACCTGCTCATCCGCACGGGCGGCGAGCGTCGCTTGAGCGACTTCCTGCTCTGGGAATGCGCGTACGCGGAGCTCGTCTTCACCGACCGGATGTGGCCGGAGTTCGGCGCGGCGGACCTCGCGGACGCGATCGCCGAATACGGGCGGCGCGAGCGGCGCTTCGGCGCGCTCGCGTGTCGCGACGCCCGCAGCGCTTGACCCGTGGGGCCCGCGGCGCGAATGTCCCTCATGCCCACGGCCCCGCGGCTCTCCGAGCGCACCGGCGCGAGCCCCGAGGGGCGCACCCCCGCGCTGCACGACCGCGCGGCGGACAACCTGCGCTTCATCCGCGACACGATGGCCCTGGCCGGCGCGTTCACGAGCGTCTCCGGCCGCGGGATGATGCTGGTGGGAGTCGTTGGGCTCGCCGCGTCGGCCCTGGCGTCGGGCAAGAGCGTCGAGCAGGACGCCACGCGCTGGCTCGCCGTCTGGGTCGCGGCCGCGCTCGTCGCCGGCGCGGTCTCGTGGGTCACGATCCGGAGCAAGGCGGCCCACACCGGACAGTCGCTCTCGGCGGGGCCCGCGCGGCGGTTCGCGCTGGCCTTCGCGCCCGCGATCGCCGCGGGCGCCGCGCTCACGGCGGCGCTCGCCGTCCGCGGGGATGTGACGCTCCTCCCCGGCACCTGGCTCCTCCTCTACGGAGCCGCCGTTACCGCCGGCGGCGCCTTCTCGGTGCGTCCGGTGCCCGTGATGGGCGCGGCGTTTCTCGCCCTCGGCGCGGCGTGCTTCGCGCTCCCGGCCGCGTGGAACCCGTGGCTGCTCGCCGCGGGATTCGGCGGCCTGCATCTGGTCTTCGGTTTCGTGATCGCGAGGCACCACGGTGGCTAGGCACTCGTCGGCGGCGGCGCGGCGCGGTGAGCGCACGCCGCCCTCCGGACTCAAGGCGCTCGCCGGCGGGAAGGAGCGCGAGTCCGTCGCGCAGGCGCTCGACAAGGTCATCCACGAGCGGATCCGCCTCGGAATCGTGAGCGCGCTGGCCGTGAACGAGCGCCTCACGTTCAACGAGCTCAAGCAGCTCCTGCACACGACGGACGGGAACGTGAGCGTCCACGCGCGCAAGCTGGAGGACGCCGGCTACCTGAGCTGCCACAAGAGCTTCGAGGGGCGCGTGCCGCGGACCGAGTACCGGCTCACGGCGGCGGGGAAGAAAGCGCTCGAGCGCTACCTCTCGCACATGGAAGCGCTCATCCAGGCGACGCGCGGAAAGTAGAGCGACGCGCGGCGAGTGGAGCGCTGCGCGGAGACGAGAGCGACGCGCGGAAAGTAGCGCGTCTCGCGCTCACTGCAGCGAGGCGGTGACGCGCCCCTTGAACGAGCGCACGATGATCGCCGGACCGGCCACGGACGGCTTGCCCAGCGTCGCGGAGTTGGTGCCGCGCTGGGCCGCCGCGCCCGATCGGGGAAAGCGCTTGCCGAACAGGTCGCTCGCGGGCGCGGTGGCCTCGACGGACAGATCGGCGTCCCGCGGCAGGAGCAGCGTGACGTCGCCCGCGTGCGTGTCGAACGACACGGCGGCCGTTTTCGTGAGCGCGCCGCTGAAGCGGATGTGGCCGTCAATGGACTCGAAGCGCGCGCGCGTGACCGTGCCCGCGTTGACGACGATGTTGCCGCTGACCGTGGTGAGCGCGGCGTCCTCGCTCGACCCGCTCCACGTGACGCGGCCCGTGGCCGTCTTGAGGCGGAGGTAGCGCGGCGACGCCGTCACGTCCACGTCGCCGTTCATCGTCTCCACGCGCAGCTCGCTCGGCGTGCCCTGCACCCGCACTCGGCTCGCGACGGCGTCCACGTCGAGCTGGCCCGCGAAGGCGCTCACCTCGATGTCGGCCGAGGCGGCCTTGAGCCAGACGCGCGCGCGCGCCGGGAGGCGCACCACGAGGTCACTCACGCCGGCCATCTTCGCGGACGCGCCGGGCTTGGGGCCTTCGACGAAGAACTTGACCCCCTCGTAGCCGCCGCCGCCGAAGAGCTGCGCACCGCGCGCGAGCGTGCCCGTGATCACGACCGAGTCCTTGTCCCAGCCGATCACGCGAATGGCGCCGGCGTCGTTGAAGATCCGCACCGCGCCGTCGGGATTGAGCGGAAAGGCGCGCAGGATCTTCTCCTGCGCCGGAAGCGGGTCCGGGGCCGCCGCGAGGATGGCGAGCGCGCACGAGAGCGGGAGAACAGTACGCATGGATCAGTCCTGGAATGAGCCGGTCGGCAGGTCCGCCGCCCGCTTGAGCAAGTCGAGCTTCTGCCGGTAGCTGACGGTGAGGAGCTGCGTCAGCACGGCGTTCCTGGGTTCGCGGCGCAGCGCCGCGCGCGCCTCGGCGATCGCGGCGTCGATCTTCCGGAGGCAACTGTCGAGCACCGCCACGGTCCCGGCGTCGAGCCGGGTGCGCCGCGCGTCGAGCTCGGCGGCGAGGTCGGCGGCGGCCGCGTCGTAGCGCGCGAAGACGGCGTCAATCGGCGTGCCGCCGGCCGGCCACACGCGTGGCGCGGGGAGCCCGGCGATGGGCGGAGTGACTCCCGTCTCCGCCGGGAGCCCGGGCGCCTCGCCCGGCTGTGCCCGCACGATCGCGGCCTTCGCGCGCCGTTCGCGCAGGAGGAGCGCCGTGAGGCCGGACGACGCGACGACGAGGAGGACCGCGGCGGCGGCCAACCTCCCGGCGCGCCACGGCGACGCGGGGCGCGCGGGCGGCGCGGGCGACGCGATCGCGCGCACGCGTCCCGCCTCGATCCGGCCGCGAATCGCCGGCCACGCGTCGCGGGTGGGCTCGATGCTCCGCGGCAGCGCCACGGCGGCCTCGGTGAGGCGGCGCAGCCGCTCGGGGTCGAGTTCGTCGGTCATCGGTCGAGTGCCTCCATCAGCAGGCGGCGCGCGCGGAAGAGCTGTGCCCGCACGGTGGCGGGAGCGATCCCCGCCATCGCCGCGATCTCCTCGTGCTTGTAGCCCTCCACCTCGTGCAGCACGAACGCCATCCGTGCACCGCTCGGGAGTGCGGCGATCGCGCGCTCGAGGTCAATGCGGTCGCCGGGATCTCCCGCCCCGAACGCGGCCACGCTCAGCGTGTCGAGGTCCTCGGCGGGCTCAATGTGCGCGAGCCGGCGCCGGTCGCCGCGCTCCGAGTGAAGGAATGCGTTGACCGTCACGCGGTGCAGCCACGTGGCGAACGTGCTCTCGCCGCGAAACGAGCCGAGCTTCTCCCAGGCCCGCACGAACGTGTCCTGCATCAGCTCCTCCGCGCGCTGCCGCTCGCCGGTGAGGCGAACACAGAGCGCCGTGACGCGCCCGACGTGCGTCCGGTACAGCCGCTCGAACGCGGCGACGTCGCCGCGCTGCGCGCGCCGGACGTCGTCCGCGGTGGCGAGCGCGTCGGCGCCCGGGACCGGCGGCTCGGCGTCAGGGGCGGGAGAGGGAGGCACGAGAGCGAGTGGTCCGACGGTGGGATGCCGGCGGGAGGTTCAGCGTTTAACGCGGGACGGGTGAGGGGAGTGAGGGGTGAAGGGCGAAGAGGTTGTGAAGGGCGAAGGGTCTGGTGAAGGGCGAAGGGCGAAGGGGTTGTGAAGAGTGAAGAGCGAAGGGTCGGTGAAGCGCGAAGGGCGAACGCCACCTCGCCCTTCAGCAATCGCGCCTGCCCCTTCGCCCTTCACCATTCGCTCTTCACCCTTCACTGCTCCCCTCACCCCTCACCCCTCACCCCTCACCCCTCACTCACGCGTATTTGACCCACCTCGCCAGCTCCTTGAGGCTCGGCCGCTTGCCCGTCATCAGCAGCCCCACGCGGTAGATCCGCGCCGACGCCCAGATCGCCGCCCAGCACGCCAGCGCCACGCCGACCAGCGACCCCGCGATCTCCAGCGCGGGCACCTGCACCGCGCTCATCCGGAGCGGCATGATGATCGGCGCCGTGAAGGGGATGAGACTCATCACCACCGCGAGCGTGCCCGACGGGTTCAGCATGATCGGCTGCACGAAGATGATGCTCGCGATGAGGAGCATCACCACGGGCTGGGCCGCCTGATTGGCTTCCTCCTGGCTGCCGACCATCGCGCCCACGGCGGCGAAGAGCGACGAGTAGAGCGCGTAGCCGAGGAGGAAGAAGAGCACGAGGGCGGCGAGGAGCGGCACCGAGACCGTCGGCAGCGTGAATCCCTTCAGCTCCGGAATGCCCATCGCTTTCGCCAGCACCGCGCCGTATGCGATGAACGCGGTGGCGCTGCCGAACCAGACGAGCTGCTGCGTGAGGCCCACGGCGCCGACGCCGATGACCTTGCCGGCGAGAAGGATGTCCGGCTTCACGCTCGACATCACGACCTCGGCCACGCGCGTCAGTTTCTCCTCGAGCACGCCGCGGAGCACGTTCTGGCCGTAGAGCATGATCATCATGTAGAGCAGGAATGCGATCACGAAGCCGAAGATGGCGCTGACGAGCCCGCTGCCGCCGCGTCCGCGCTCATCCATCCGCTCCGTCGTCAGGTCCACCCGCACGCGCGTGAGCGAATCAATGCGCGCGGCGTCGAGCCCGGCGGCCTGCAGGCGCGAGCCGAGCACGGCCTGCCGCACCGCGGCCTCGATCATCTCCATCTCACCGAGCGACGAGGCGTTGCGCCCCGCGTACCGCGCCTTCTGCTGCGTGAGCGTGAGGGAATCCAGCACCAGATACCCCTGCGTCGCCTTCTCGATGACGAGACGCGTGGCGACCGACTCCGCGTCGGCGAGCTTCGCCTGCTGGAGGTCCTCGACCACGCTCCGCGCGGGGCGGGGGAGCGTGCCGCCGGGCATCTTCGCGAGCGGGTTCGACGCCTGCTGCAGCAGCAGGCGATCCGCCACGCGGTGGCCGAGTCCCGTCCCCGTCGCGTCGAGGATGCGGATGTTCGACACCTGCGCCTGCTTCATCCCGCGCATCGTCATGTAGCCGGGCAGGACCATGACCGCGAGGAAGAAGACGGGGCCGAAGATCGTCGTGATGATGAACCACTTCGTGCGCACGCGCTCGACGTACTCGCGCTTGATCACCGCCCAGAGCTTACCCATGGCCGGTCATCCCCGTCTCGACGCCCGCCGCGCCGACCCGTTCGAGGAAGATCTGGTGCAGCGACGGCTGCACGAGCTCGAAGCGCTGGACGCGCGCGCCCGCGTCCACGAGACGCTTGAGCAGCGCCTGGGGATCGGCGCCCCGCTGAAGCGCGATCTCGAAGAAGCGGTTCGAGTCGTCCACGCGCTCGACCATCCGGTGGTCGCTCAACACCTTGCCCACGAACTCCGCCCCGCCGTCGGCGAGCGAGAGCGCGACATTGTTGCCCCCGTGTTCGGCCTTCACGCCGGCGACCGTGCCGTCGAGCACCTTCTCGCCGCGCGCGATGATGCAGACCGAGTCGCAGAGCCGCTCCGCGTGGTCCATCAGGTGGGTCGAGAAGATGACCGTCTTGCCGCGCCGCTTGAGCTCCACGATGGTGTCCTTGAGCGCCTGCGCGTTGATCGGGTCGAGCCCGCTGAACGGCTCGTCGAGCACGACGAGGTCCGGGTCGTGCAGCAGCGTGCCGATGAACTGCACCTTCTGTTGCATCCCGCGCGAGAGCTCGTCCATCTTGCGGAGCCCCCAGTCCTTCTCGGCGGTCCGGAGCTGGAACCGCTCGAGCCAGTCGGTGATGCGGCGGTCCGCCTCGCGCGCCCGGACGCCCTTGAGCTCCGCCAGAAAGCGGAGCACGCGCCGCACCTGCATCTTCTTGTAGAGGCCGCGCTCCTCGGGGAGGTAGCCCACGCGGTCGAGGATCGCCGCGTCGGTGTTGGCGCGCCCGAGCACCGCGATCGTTCCCTCGTCGGGCGCGATGATGTTCAGGATCATCCGGATCGTCGTCGTCTTCCCCGCGCCGTTGGGGCCGAGGAGCCCGTAGACCGCGCCCGTGGGCACGGCGAGCGAGAGGGCACTGACGGCGGTGTGCTCCGCGTAACGCTTCGTGATGCCCCGGATGTCGAGGGCGAGGTCGTTCATGGTCTCCCTTGTTCGGCGTCGAGCGCGCTCCGAATATACGACAATGCCGGAACGCGCAGAAACCTCACCCGCACCACGGTTCGGCCGGAACGAGGGTTCCGGCGCGCCGGATCGCGCAGGGGCGAAGGGCGAGGCGTCGCGTGCCGGCCGCTGAGTTCGTGCTCGCGTGCGCGGCGATCCTCGCGGTGGCGTTCCTCTACTCGACGGTCGGCCACGCCGGCGCGTCGGGCTACATCGCGGTGATGACGCTCTTCGGGTTCTCTCAGGGCGTGATCCGGCCCACGGCGCTCGTCCTCAACATTCTCGTCGCCGCCATCGGGTCGCTGCAGTACGGGAAGGCCGGACATTTCTCGTGGAGGCTCTTCTGGCCGTTCGCGACGCTGTCGGTGCCGCTGGCGTTCGTCGGAGGATACGTCAGTCTGCCCGGTCGCTGGTTCAAGGTGCTCGTCGGCGGCATCCTGTTGCTCTCGGCGATCCGTTTTCTGATGCGCCCGGCGCCGGACGCGGAGGTCCGGCCGCCGAGCCGGAGCCTGTCCCTGGCGGTCGGCGGCGGCCTCGGATTGCTCGCCGGATTGACCGGCACCGGTGGCGGGATATTCCTCACGCCGCTGCTCATCGTTCTCCGGTGGGCACGGACGAAGACGGCGTCGGCGACGTCGGCGCTGTTCATTCTCCTGAATTCCGTCGCGGGACTCGGAGGCAACCTCAGTGCGACCCGGTCGTTTCCGTCGTTCGCCCTCGCCTTCGCGGGCGTGGCCGTGGTCGGGGGTACGCTCGGATCGTACCTCGGCAGCCGCCGGTTCGACGTGGTCCTCATCAAGCGACTGCTGGCGGTCGTGCTGACCATCGCCGGCCTGAAGCTGGTCCTGTCGTGATTGCGCCCACCGCCGACCGGACGCAGCGAGCTGGCGATGCCGTCGCGTGAGCGAGTGGCGGACGCGCCGGTGACCGCGTGAAGATCGCGGTCATCGCGGGCGCCGGCCCGGCGGGACTCACCGCGGCGTGGGAACTGCTCGCGCGCAGTGCCGTCGTGCCGATCGTGCTCGAGCGCACGCACACGGTCGGCGGCATCGCGCGGACGCACGTCTACAAGGGGAACCGGATGGACGTGGGCGGGCACCGCTTCTTCTCCAAGAGCGAGCGGGTGATGCGCTGGTGGTTCTCGATCCTTCCGAAGCAGGGCGCGCCGGCGGCGGACGACGTCGAACGCGCGCACGACATCGCGTACGCCTCCGAGGCGGTCGTGCGCACGCTGGTGCGCGAGGGCACTGGCGCGCCGCGGGTGCGCGAAACGCGGCGCGCCGCGCCCGATCCGGAACGCGAGGACCGGGTGATGCTGCAGCGGCCGCGGCTCTCGCGCATCTACTGGCGGCGGAATTTCTTTCCCTATCCGCTCGGCATCACGCTGACCGTCGCGTGGCGGCTCGGGCTCCTGAACACCGCGCTCATCGCGGCGAGCTACCTCCGGGCGCGGCTCTTCCCGCGTCGCGACGAGTCCTACCTCGATGCGTTCTTCATCAACCGGTTCGGGAAGCGGCTGTACGAGACCTTCTTTCGCGGCTACACGGAGAAGGTGTGGGGCGTGCCGTGCCACGCGATCCGCGCCGACTGGGGCGCGCAGCGCGTGAAGGGGCTCTCGCTCACGCGCGCCCTCGCGCACGCCGCGCGCGACCTCCTGTCGAGCGACTTCCACCGGCAGCAGGAAGCGCGCGAGACGTCGCTCATCACGCGCTTCTACTACCCGAAGTTCGGGCCCGGCCAGATGTGGGAGACGGTCGCCGGCGAGGTGCAGGGCGCGGGCGGCACGATCCGCTTCGGCGCACGGGTGACCGGCGTCACGCTCTCGGGCGGCCGCGTGTCGCACGTCACGGTCGAGGACGAGGCGACGGGGCAGCGTGAGGAAATGGCCTGCGACTACTTCATTTCGACGATGCCGCTGCGTGAGCTGCTGGACGGGATCACCCCGGCGCCGCCGGAGCGGGCGCGGGCCGTCGCACGCGACCTCCGCTATCGCGACTTCCTCACGGTCGGGCTCCTGCTGCGCCAGCTCCACGTCGTCGTGCGCGGCGCCGAGCCCGCCGCGATGGTGCGTGACAACTGGATCTACGTGCAGGACGCGGACGTGCGCGTGGGACGCATCCAGCTCTTCAACAACTGGAGCCCGTATCTCGTGGCTGATCGCGCGCGCACGGTGTGGATCGGGCTCGAGTACTTCGTGGACGAAGGCGACGCGCTGTGGGGCGCCGCCGACGCCGATCTGATCGCGCTCGCCGTGCGTGAGCTCGAAGCGATCGGCTTCGCGCGGCGCGCGGACGTGCTCGACGGCTGCGTGCTGCGCATGCCGAAGGCCTACCCGACGTACGTCGGCAGCTACGAGCGCCTCGACGAGGTCCGCCGCTACGTGAACGGGGTCCCGAACCTCTTCTGTGTGGGCCGTAACGGGATGCACCGCTACAACAACCAGGATCACTCGATGCTCACGGCGATGATGGCGGTGGATCACATCGCCGCGGGCAACGAGGATGATTCGCCGATCTGGGATGTCAATCTGGAGATGATCTACCACGAGCAGGAAGCGGGGAGCGGCGAGATCGAGCGGGGAGCGGCGAGCGCAGGAGGGGAGTCGTGAGAACGGAAACCGCGCGATGAGTGGGACGGGGCGGTGGCCCGTGGTCGCGGCGGCGCTGTTCTCGGCGCTCGCGGTGTTCGTGGTGTGGGGCGCGACGCTCGATCCGGGGCCGGTGATGCACGACGAGTGGGCGTACTGGCTGCAGGCGGACCAGTACGCGCACCTGAAGTGGAAGGCCGCCGCGCCGGGCGTGCCGGAGTTCTTCGAGCAGTTCTACGTGCTCGTCACACCGGTCTTCGCGGCGAAGTACCCTCCGGGGCACGCGCTGGCAATCGCGCCGGGGTTCGTGCTCGGCCTGCCGGGGCTCGTGCCGCTCGCGCTCACCGGTGTGACCGGCGCGCTGGTGTTCGCGCTCGCGCGCCGGCTCGCGGGCGCATCCACCGCGCTGCTCACCTGGGCGCTCTGGCTCGGCACGTTCGGCAACCTGCGGTTCCGCGCGGCGTATTTCTCCGAGCTGACGACGTCCTTCTGCTGGCTCGTGGCGTGGTGGGCGCTGCTCGAGTGGCGCGCGGCGGACGCGAGGCGGCGGACGCGTTGGATGGTCCTTCTCGCGGTCGCGATCGGCTGGGGCGCGCTCACGCGCCCCGCGACGATGTTCGTGTTCGCGGTTCCGGTGGGCGTGGTCGTCCTGCGCGACACCGTGCGCACGCGCCGGTGGCGCGACCTCGCGGCCGGCGTCGGGGCCGGCGCGCTCGTGCTCTCGGTGCTGCCGCTCTGGAGCGTGCGCGTCACCGGCGACTGGCGGACGAGCCCGCTGGCGATGTATACGCGGCAGTACCTGCCGTTCGACACGCCCGGGTACGTGGTGAACGCCACGCCGCCCGAACGCGCGCTCCCGGCCGAGATGGAGCGAACGAGGACCTTCCTGCGCGACATCAAGGGGGAGCAGGCGAGGGCGCCGGTGTGGAAGACCGCGTCGGACCGCGCCTGGTTCCTGCTGGGCGACACCTTCGGGGGCTGGCGGCTTCCGTTCGCGCTCGCGTTCGCGGTCGGCGCCGCCACCGCGGGGGCCGCCGCCTGGTTCGCGCTCGGCACGGGCGCGCTGCTCATCGCGGCGTACCTCGCGCAGGCGCACACCGCGGACTGGACCGTCTACTATCTCGAGGCGATGCCGGTGCTCGCGTTCACGGCGGCGCTGGGCGTCGCGCGCGTGCGCTCGCGTGCCGGGGCGGCCGCGGCGCCGCGCTGGTTGCCGCTCGCGGCTGTCGTCGTCGGTGCGCTCCTGGTGCGCGACGTTCTTGGCGCGCGCGCCGTCCTCGGCCGGATCGCTGCCGAGCCGCGGGCGTTCCGCGCGGCCGTCGCTCGGTTGCCGAAGCGGCCGAACGTCGTCTTCGTGCGATACGCCGAACGGCGGAGCATGCACATCGCGCTCGTCGCCAACCGCGGCCTGCCGGACCGCGCCCCGAGCTGGATCGTGCACGACCGCGGCGCCGATGACGGCCGCCTGCGGGCGGCGGCGCCGGCGCGCGCCGCGTACCTGTTCGACGAAGCGACCGGGGAGTTCCGGGAGATGAAGCCGTGACGCGGGATCACCGCGAGCGACTGCTCGCATTCGGCGCGATCACCGCCGTCTTCTTCGCGACCCTCTTTCCGGAGTTCGATTACGTGCCGGTCTGGGACGGCCGCGTGTACGCGAACTGCGCGGTCGAGGCGGCGGCGAGCGGGCTCACGCTCGACTCCCTGCGCTGCGCGGGGCATCCGTCGCAGGGATACGCCGCGTTCCTCGCGTTCTCGCAGATGGTGCGGCTCGGCGACGTCCGCCTCCTGCACCTCACCGACACGCTGCTCGGGCTGCTCGCGCTCGCGAGCTTTCGCGTGGTGCTCGCGCGGGTGTTCCCCGCGCCCCACCTCGCGCGCGACCTCGACCTCGTCACGCTCGCGTGCGCGGTGCATCCGGTCGTGCTCTCGACGCTGGTGCAGGTGAACATTGACTTCGGCGTCTACGTGTTCTTCTTCGCGACGCTCGCGGCGCTCGTGAGCGGGCGCTATGGGTGGACGGCGCTCGCGGGGCTCTTCCTCTGCTTCTCGAAGGAGACGGGCGTTCTCGCCTACCTGGTGATGGTCGGGCTCGACGCGCTCTTCCGCGCGACCGGGACGAAGGGCACGGTGCTCGAGCGCCTCGGCCGCCTCGCGCCCATGTCGGTGACCGCGGTGCCGGTGGTCGCGTACGCCGTGCACGTGCTCTGGTGGAACGCGACGCACGCGGAGGCGGCCGTGTGGAAGCACCAGTGGCAGCGCGCGACGCTCGACGGCTTCAACTTCTTCGACCTGAGCGAGCCCGTGTTCCGGAGCTACGCGTCGGGGATCTTCCTGCTCGGCTTCATGTGGGTCGTGAGCGCAATCATCGGCGCCGATCTCGTGGTCGGCGGCGCGCGGATGGCGCGGCACCTCGACCACCGCGAGGTGCCCGGCGCCGACCGGCGCGCCCTGGCGTTCGTCACGACGCTCACCGTCGTGCTCGCCTATCTCCTCACCTCGTTCCGCACCTGGAGCAACCTCCGCTACTTCGCGCTGCTCTACCCGCTCCTCGTGCTCCTCGCGTTCGCCGCGCTCCTCCGGCTGGGCCTGCGGGCGCACGTGCGCGCCGCGGTCGTCGCGCTCGTCGCGGCGCTCTTCGTCTTCGCCACCTACCGGTCGTCGGACCCCGTGTCCCGCGCGGTGTACGGCACGTTCCCGATCGGCGATCGCGAGATGTACCGGATGGCGTCCATCACCGGCGAGTTCGGCGGGCCGGGGCGCGACCAGCTCGTGTACAACCTCGAGTTCACCGGTTACCACCAGGTGCAGAACGCGCTCTTCCTCCGGCTGCGCCCCACCGACTCGACGGCGTTCGCGACGTCGCGCGCCGTGCGCTGGAACATCTGGAGCCAGCTCGATGCGCGGACCTGGCGCCGCACCCTCGCCCGGCGGGACGTCATCGTGCCCCGTTACGCCGACGAGGTGGATCTCGCCGCGATGCCGAACCGCCCGCGCGACGTCTGGTTCCTCGAGTTCTCGAACCACGCGGACACCGACCGCGCGCTGGCGTCGCTCGGCGCGCTCTATCGCGAGACCGCGATCGTCCGGGTGCACGCGCGGGGGCACGTCCTCAGGGCGCACCATCTGGTACGCCGCGAAGCGCCGGTGCTACCTTAAGAACCCATGCTTCCCACTCTGGACGCGCGGCCCGGATGAAAGTCGTCGTCTTCGCCGGCGGGCTCGGCACCCGGCTGCAGGAAGAGACCACCGTCCGGCCCAAGCCGATGGTCGAGGTCGGCGGCCGGCCGATTCTCTGGCACATCATGCATCTCTACGCCGCGCACGGACTTACCGAGTTCGTGCTCGCGCTGGGATACAAGGCGGAGATGATCCGCTCCTACTTCCTGCACTTCCACTCCGTGACGCGCGATCTGACGGTGAAGCTCGCCGACGGGGCGACGACGACGCACGGCGACCTCCGGGAGGACTGGACCGTCCACCTGATTGACACGGGGCTCGAGACGCAGACCGGCGGACGCCTCCGGCGGCTGCGCGACTGGATCGGGAAGGAGACCTTCTGTCTCACCTACGGTGACGGCGTGAGCGACGTGGACATCACCCGCCTCATCGCGTTCCACCGCGCGCACGGCAAGCTGGCCACGGTGACGGCGGTGCGCCCGGCGGCGCGCTTCGGCGGCATCGAGCTGAACGGTGACACGGTGCGCGCCTTCGCGGAGAAGAACCAGACCAGCGAAGGGTGGATCAACGGCGGCTTCTTCGTGCTGGAGCCCGGGGTGCTCGACTACATCACGGGCGACGACACGATCTGGGAGCGCGCCCCGCTGGAGCGCCTGGCGCACGAGGGGCAGCTCATGGCCTTCCGCCACGAGGGGTTCTGGTGGCCGATGGACACGCTGCGCGACGTGAAGCTCCTCGAGTCGCAGTGGGCGAGCGGGCATCCGCCCTGGAAGACGTGGGCGTGACGACGCGCTCCTCGCACTGGCGCGACCGTCCGGTGCTCGTCACCGGCGCGACGGGGCTGCTCGGCGGCTGGCTCGTGCGCCGCCTCGTCGAGGAGGGCGCCGAGGTGACGGCGCTGGTGCGCGACTGGGTGCCGAAGAGCATCCTCCTCTCGACCGAGCTGATGCGGGAGGTCTCGCTCGTGCGCGGCGACGTGCGCGATCAGGGCGTGCTCGAGCGCGCGATGGGGGAGTACGAGGTGGACACCGTCTTTCACCTCGCGGCGCAGACGATCGTCGGCGTCGCGAACCGCAATCCCGTCTCGACGCTCGACACCAACATCCGCGGCACGTGGGCGCTGCTCGAGGCCGCGCGGCGGAGCCCGCTGGTCAAGGCCGTCATCACGGCGTCGAGCGACAAGGCGTACGGCGACCACGAGACGCTGCCCTACGACGAGTCGGCGGCGCTGCAGGGCGTGCATCCGTACGACGCGAGCAAGTCGTGCGCCGACCTCCTCGCCCGGATGTACGCGGTGACGTTCGGCGTTCCCGTGGCGATCACGCGCTGCGGCAACTTCTACGGCGGCGGCGACCTCAATTGGAACCGGCTCGTGCCGGGGACGATCCGCTCGGCGCTCAAGCGCGAGCGTCCCGTGATCCGCTCCGACGGCACGCCCGTGCGCGACTACTTCTACGTGGAGGACGGTGCGGCGGCGTACATGGAGCTCGCCGAGGCGCTCCACGCGCGCCCCGCGCTCAAGGGCGAGGCGTTCAACTTCTCGAACGAGATCCAGGCGGACGTCCTCGCGCTCGCGAAGAAGATCCTGGAGCGGATGGGATCGGCGCTGGAGCCGGACGTGCACGGCGCGGCGCCGCACGAGATCCAGCACCAGTGGCTGAGCGCGGCCAAGGCGCGCCGCGAGCTCGGCTGGAAGCCGCACTTCACCCTCGACGAGGGACTCGACCGCACGATCGCGTGGTACCGCGAGTTCCTGTCGCGTGCCTGACCATCCCGCCGACGCCGAGGCCCTCCGCGCGCGCATTCGCGCGCTCGTGGCCGAGTATCACGCCGCCGCGTTCGCGCCCCGCCCGTTCGTCGCGGGCGAGTCGCCGGTGCCCGTCTCGGGGCGCGTCTTCGGCGCGAGCGAGCTGCAGCACGTCGTGGACGCGGGGCTCGACTTCTGGCTGACGACCGGCCGGTTCGCGACGCAGTTCGAGCGCGCGTTCGCGAAGGTGATGGGCGCGCGCCACGCGATGCTCGTGAACTCGGGCTCGTCGGCGAACCTGCTCGCGGTGAGCGCGCTCACCTCGCCGATGCTCGAAGGCCGCGAGCTCCACGAGGGCGACGAGGTGATCACCGTCGCCGCCGGGTTCCCCACGACGGTCAACCCGATCTTCCAGAACCGGCTCGTGCCGGTGTTCGTGGACGTCGAGCTCCCCTCGTACGGCATTGACGTCACGCAGCTCGAGGCCGCGCGCTCGCCGCGCACGCGGGCGATCATCGTCGCGCACACGCTCGGCAATCCGTTCGACGTCGGCGCGGTGGCGGAGTTCGCGAAGCGGCACGGCCTCTTTCTCATCGAGGACTGCTGCGACGCGGTCGGCGCGACCTTCGACGGCCGGTCCGTCGGGACGTTCGGCGATCTCGCGACGGTGAGCTTCTACCCCGCGCACCACATCACGATGGGCGAGGGCGGCTGCGTGCTCGCGCACAAGCCGATCTGGAAGCGCATCGTCGAGTCGCTCCGCGACTGGGGCCGTGACTGCTGGTGCGAGACCGGGAAGGAGAACACCTGCGGCAAGCGCTTCGACTGGCAGCTCGGCGACCTCCCGCACGGCTACGACCACAAGTACACGTACTCGCACGTCGGCTACAACCTGAAGCTGACGGACCTGCAGGCGGCCGTCGGCGTCGCGCAGCTCGAGCGGCTCGGCGACTTCGTGGCCGCGCGCCGGCGCAACTTCGCGCATCTGCGCGAGCGCCTCGCCGACCTGGACGACGTGCTCGAGTTCCCGGGCGTCCACCCGAAAGCCGTGCCGAGCTGGTTCGGGTTCATCCTGCGCGTGCGCGACGAGGCGCCGTTCGAGCGCAACGCGCTCGTCCGGTTCCTCCAGTCGCGCAAGATTGACACGCGGCTCCTGTTCGGCGGCAATCTGGTGCGGCAGCCCGCGTATCGCGGCCTCGCGTTCCGCGTCGTCGGCCGCCTGCCGCGCGCCGAACAGGTTCTGCGCGGCTCGTTCTGGGTAGGCTGCTATCCGGGACTGAGCGAGGAGATGCTCGATTACGTCGCCGGCAGCATCCGGGAGTTCGCGCGCGCGGGCCGTGCGGCCCACCCGCGCCCGGCGCACGCAGGGGAACACCGGTCGCCATGACGCCACCGCCGCTCTTCATTCTCGAGATGGCGAACAACCACATGGGTGACGTGGAGCACGGGCTCGCGCTCATCCGCGCGATGCACGAGGCCGTGCGCGGGTTCGACGCGTTCCAGTTCGCCTTCAAGCTGCAGTACCGCGACCTCGACACGTACATCCACCCGAGCGCGCGCGGGCGGAGCGACGTCAAGTACGTGAAGCGCTTCGAGGAGACGCGCCTCTCGGCGGACCAGTTCCAGCGCCTCATTGACGAGATGCGGCGCTGGGGATTCCGCACGGCGTGCACGCCGTTCGACGAGGCCTCGGTGGCGCTGCTCGAGCGGCAGGGGATCGAGATTCTCAAGATCGCCAGCGCCGCGCTCACCGACTGGCCGCTGCTCGAGCGCATCGCCAAGGTGGAGAAGCCGATCGTCGCCTCCACGGCGGGCGCGAGCCTCGCGGAGATGGACGCGGTGGTGAGTTTCTTCCTGCACCGCAGGCGCGCGCTCACGCTGATGCACTGCGTGGCGGAATACCCGACGCCGGACGCGGACCTGAAGCTCAGCCAGCTCGACGTGCTGCGCGGGCGCTATCCCGAGGTGCGCCTCGGCTTTTCGACGCACGAGGCGCCGGGGGAGACCGCCCCGGTGATGCTGGCCGTGGCGAAGGGCGCGACGGTCTTCGAGAAGCATGTCGCGCTCGAGACCGCGAAGTACAAGCCCAACGCGTACTCGGCCACGCCGGAGCAGGTGCGCGCCTGGGTCACGGCCGCCGCGCGGGCCCTCGCGATGTGCGGGCCCGCGGAGCGCCTCGAGCCGCCCGACGCCGAGCGCGAAAGCCTGCACTCGCTGCGGCGCGGCGTGTACGCGGCGCGCGCCATCAAGGCCGGCGTGACGCTCGGCGCCGCCGACGTGGTCATCGCGTTCCCGCCTGTGAGCGGGCAGCTCACGGCCAACGAGCGCTCGAAGTACGTGAGCCACCGCGCCCTCAGGGACATCGCCGCCGGCGCGCCCATCCTGCGCGCGGACGTGGAAACCAAGAACCACCGCGACGCCGTCCTGCGCGCGGTGCAGGCGGTCAAGGAGCTGCTGCGTCAGGGGAACATCGTCGTGCCCGGCAAGGCGGAGCTCGAGCTGTCGCACCACTACGGGGTGGAGCGCTTCGAGGACACCGGCCTGACGATGATCACGGTCGTCAACCGCGAGTACTGCAAGAAGCTCCTCGCGATGCTTCCGGGGCAGACGCACCCGGAGCAGTACCACGAGGAGAAGGAGGAAACGTTCGTCGTGCAGCACGGCACGATGCGCCTCTGGCTCGACGGCGTCCCCCGCGACTGCGGCCCCGGCGACGTCATCACCGTCGCGCGCGGCGTGCGCCATCGCTTCCACACCGAGACCGGTGTCGTGTTCGAGGAGATCTCGTCCACGCACCTGACGGACGACTCGTACTACACCGATCCCGCGATCGCCGAAAACAGGAACCGCAAGACGTTCCTCGCGTACTGGATGTGACCGGACGCCCCCTGCGCGTCGCCGACTACCTGATGGCGCGCCTCGCCGACCTGGGCGTGCGCCAGCTCTTCCTCGTGCCCGGCGGCGGCGCGATGTACCTGGACGACGCCGTCGCGTGCGAGACGCGGCTCGAGCCGGTCCCGTGCCATCACGAGCAGGCGTGTGGCATCGCGGCCGAGGCGAACGGCCGGGTGCAGGGGCCGGACGGCCCGGGCTTCGGCGTGGCGCTCGTCACCTCGGGACCCGGCGCCACGAACGTGCTGACGCCGGTCGCCGGCGCGTGGATCGAATCGCTCCCCCTCTTCGTGATCTCCGGCCAGGTGAAGCGCGCCGACCGGTTGGCGGGGCGGCCGCTGCGCCAGACCGGCGTGCAGGAAGTGGACATCGTGCGGATCGCGGCGCCCGTGACGAAGTACGCGGTGACGGTCGAGGCGCCCGAGCGCATCCGGTATCACTTCGAGCGGGCCTTGCACCTGATGCGAAACGGTCGCGCCGGACCGGTGTGGCTCGACGTGCCGCTCGACGTCCAGGCCGCGACCGTGGACCCCGGGTCCCTCGAGGGCTTCACGCCGCCGGCGGCGGGCGACCCGGCCCGGCTCGTGGCGCCGCTCGGTCGGCTCGCCGCGCTCCTCGCGGAGGCCGAGCGCCCGCTCCTCCTCGCCGGCCACGGCGTGCGCATCGCGGGCGGCGCGTCGGCGTTCCGCGCGCTCGCCGAACGCCTCGGGATTCCGGTCGTCACGACGTGGAACGTGCTCGACCTGCTGCCGTGGGCGCATCCGCTGCTCGTCGGCCGCCCGGGCGTGGTCGCGCTGCGCGCGCCGAACTTCGCCGTGCAGAACTGCGACCTGCTCGTCGCCGTCGGCTGCCGGCTCGACAACGTCGTCACCGCCTTCGACCCGCCGGCATTCGCGCCGCGGGCGAAGAAGGTCGTCGTGGACGTGGACCCGAACGAGCTGGCGCGGCACGGCGCGCTGGCGACGCTCCCGATCGAGGCCGACGCGGCCGAGTTCCTGCGGGCGTGGCTGGCGGAGGCGAAGACGCCGCCGGCACGCGATTGGAGCGCGTGGCGCGCGCGTTGCGCGGACTGGAAGCAGCGCTACGCGATCGGCGATGGGCAGCCGCTCGGCGCGCGCGGCGAGATCACTCACTACGCGTTCGTGGACGCGCTCTCCGACGCGCTCGCCGAGGACCGGCTCGTCGTCACCGGCAGCTCCGGGCTCGCGGTCGAGGTGTTCTACACGGTGTTCCGGAACAAGCCGGGACAGCGCGTCTTTCTCACGTCGGGGCTCGGCGCGATGGGGTACGGCCTTCCCGCGGTGATCGGCGCGTGCCTCGGCGCCGGGCGGCGGCCGACGGTCGGCGTCGAAGGCGACGGCAGCCTCCAGCTCAACCTCCAGGAGCTCTCGACGCTGAAGCAGCTCGCGCTCCCCGTCGTGCTCGTCGTGATGAACAACCGCGGCTACGCCTCCATCCGGAACACGCAGCGGAACTACTTTGAGGGTCGCTACGTCGGCACCGGGCCGGAGGCGAACCTCTTCCTGCCGGACACCGTCAGGCTCTGCGAGGCGATCGGGATTCCGGCGATGCGGATCGAGCGCGCGGAGGATCTCCGCGCGGGTCTCGCGCGCGCGCTCGGCGAGCGGGGGCCCTTCGTGTGCGACGTAGTGCTGAACGCGAACGAGACGCTCGCGCCCAAGGTGTCGGCGATTCCGCGACCGGACGGCTCCATCGTCTCGATGCCGCTCGAGGACATGACGCCGCTGCTGCCGCTCGACGTGCTCGAGCGCGAGATGGGCGGCCGTGTGGATCCGCGGTCGGTGCAGGCGAGGCAGGGCTCGCGATGACGGCGTGCCGCCTTTGCGCCGCGCCACTCGCGCACGCGCGCCGCCTGGTGCTCGGCCCCGCGCCCTCGGGCGCGCAGCGCTTCGCCGGCTCGACGCGGGCGGCGCGGACGAACGCGATCGTCCTGACGATCGTCCAGTGCCCCTCGTGCGGCCTCGTGCAGAGCAGCTCCGCCCCCGTGGCCGATCATCGCCGCGTCGTCACGGCCGCGGGATTCTCCGAGGCGATGCGCGCGCATCGCGCGCGCCAGATGCGTGCCTTCGCGGAGCGTTTCACGCTGGCGGGCAAGTCCGTGGTGGAGATCGGCAGCGGCAGCGGCTATGCCCTCGCGCTGCTCGCGGAGGCGGGGATGCATCCGCACGGCACGGAGTGGGGCGGGGCGCCCGCGGGCTACGCGGGCCGCTGGCCGGTCGCGAACGCGTACCCCGAGCGCGGCCAGGCGATTCCCGGCGCGCCCTTCGCCGCGTTCGTCTGCTTCAACTTCCTCGAACACGCAGCAGATCCCCGCGCGTTCCTGGAGGGGATTGCCGGGAACCTCACGCCGGACGGCGTGGGACTGATCGAAGTGCCGAACTACGCGCAACTCCGCCGGCTCGAGCGCGCGTTCGACTACGTCGCGGACCACCTCTCGTATTTCGACGCCGAGTCCCTCGCGTCGGCGCTGTCGCTCTCGGGCTTCGTCGTGGAGCGCGTGGCCGAAGTGCGCGACGGCGAGAACCTCGAGGCGTGGGTCCGGCGGCGCCCGCCGGTCGCGCTCGAGCGCGACGCGCAGCTCATCACGGACACGCGCGCCGCGCTCGCGGCGTTCATCGCCGAGCGCACCGCGCGCGGCGCGCGGCTCGCCGTGTGGGGGGCGAGCCACCAGGCGCTCACGCTGCTCGCGGGCGTGCCGGCCGGCGGCCTCATCGGGATCTTCGACTCCGCGCCGTTCAAGCAGGGGCGCTTCGCTCCCGTCTCCGCGCTGCCCGTGCTCGCGCCGACGGCCGAGGCCGTGAAGGACCTCGCCGCCGTGCTCATCGTTGCGGCCGGCTACGAGCGCGAGATCGCGCGGACGCTGCGGGAAGCGCTGGCGTTTCGCGGAGAGCTGTGGACGATCTCGGGCCGCGAGATCCGCCCCCTTGATTAGGCTCGCGCGCCGGCGCGCGGACTTCGACGCGCTCCCGGCTCCGGCGTGCAGGCTCCTCCAGGACACGGGGCTGTCCGGGCGCACGATCTTCCTCACGGGCGCGACGGGCTTCGTCGGCGGCTGGGTGCTCGGGGCCGTGGGCTGGTTGAACCGGGGCCTTAGGACGCCGGTGCGCGTGCGCGCGCTCTCGCGGCTGCCGCAAACGTCCGGGCCGGCGTGGCTCACGTGGGTGCACGGTGACGTACGCGAGTTTCGCGACGACGCGGGTTCCGACTACGTGCTGCACGCCGCGCTCCCGAGCGCGGCGACGCCGGCGGAGGGCGCGCGCGAGCTGCACGAGACCGCCGTCGGTGGCGCGCACGCGACGCTCGAGCACGCGCGGCGCTCGGGGGTGCGGCGCTACCTCCTCCTCAGCTCGGGCGCCGTGTATGCCGGCCCGGCGGATCGCGCGCTGCGCGAAGACGCGCCCGTGGGGCACGACCCCACCGCGCGCGACCCCGCCTACGGCGAGGCCAAGCGCGCCGCCGAGGCGCTCTGCGCTGCGGCCCGCGACGAGCACGGGCTCGACGTCGCGATTGCCCGCCTGTTCACCTGCATCGGTCCCGGCTATCGCGCCCACCGCCATCTGGCGCACGTTTCGCTCCTCGAGGACGTGCTCGCCGGACGCCCGATCCGGCTCGCGAGCGCCGGAGGTGCCGTGCGCAGCTACCTCTACGGCGCCGACCTCGCGGTCTGGCTGCTCCGCCTGCTCACGACGGAACGGCCCGGCGCCATCGTGAACGTGGGGAGCGACGAGGCGCTGACGCTCCTCGAGTTCGCCCGGCTCGTGGCACACGTCGCGGGCCGCGACGACGCCGCCGTCGTCGCCGGCGCGAACGGCGAACCGCCGGCAGCTCGCCCCTACTTCGTGCCGGACATCTCGACGGCGCGGATCACGTTCGGCCTCGCGGCGTGGACGCGGGCGGCCGACGCGGTGCGCCGGACGCTCGACCACCTGCGCGCCGACGCGGCGGCGGCGCTCGCGGCGCGGCACTGAGACGATGCGCGTCCTCGTCACCGGCGTCACCGGGTTCGTCGGGAGCCGGCTCGCCCGATCGCTCGCGGCCCGGGGGCACGAGGTCGCGGGCGTCAAGCGGCGCGACTCGAGCGTCACGCGCATCGGCGGCGCGCTGAGCGCGACCGCGCTCTTCGACGCCGAAGACGGGCCGCACTGCCCGTTCGCGGAGCGCCGGTACGACGCGCTGGTGCACGCGGCCACTTCGTACGGGCGGCGCGGCGAGCGCGAGGCCGACGTGTTCGCGGCAAACGTCGCGTGGCCCCTCCGGGTCCTCGAGGCGGCGGCCGCGTCCGGCACGGCGCTCTTCGTGAACGCCGACACGAGCCTGCCGCCCACGATCAACCCGTACGCGCGCTCGAAGCGCGCGTTCGCCGACGCGGTGCGCGGGGCGGCGGCGCGCGGCGCGATCCGCGTGCTGAACGTCACGCTGGAATCGGTCTACGGCCCGGGCGACGACGGCTCCAAGTTCCAGACCCGGCTGCTCCGCGCGTTGCTCGGCGCGGAGCCCGCGTTCGCGCTCACGCCCGGCGAGCAGTCGCGCGACTTCATCTTCGCCGACGACGCGGTGCAGGCGCTCATCCTGCTGCTCGAACACGCGGCGGCAACGGGCGAGCACTATCTTGGGGCTGGCGTGGGCCGCGGCGAGCCGGTGACGATCCGCGCGTTCGCGGAGACCGCGAAGCGCCTCTCGGGTTCGCCGACGCGCCTCGACTTCGGCGCGCTCCCGTACCGGGAGGGCGAGTTGATGCGCGCCTGCGCCGACGTCACGCTGCTGCGCCGCCTCGGATGGCCGGGGGCGCGGCCGCTCGAAGAGGGGCTGCGCGAAACGATCGCCTGGGAACGCGAACACCGCACACGATGAACCTGCTCATCACCGGCGGCTGCGGTTTTCTCGGCGCCAATCTCGCGGCGGAGGCGATCCGTCGCGGGATCGCCCCCGTCGTGCTCGACAACCTGTCGCGCCAGGGCGCCGACGAGAACCGTCGCTGGCTCGCGACGCTCGGGACGTACGAGTTCGTCCGCGGCGACGTGCGCAACGCGGCCGACGTCGAGAAGGTCGTGCGCCGGCTGCGCCCCGATGTCGTCTTCCATCTCGCGGGCCAGGTCGCGATGACGACCTCGCTGGCGAACCCGCGCGAGGACTTCGAGATCAACGCCTTGGGCTCGCTGAACGTGCTCGAGGCGGTTCGCACGCTCGTGCCCGGGTGCGGCGTCGTCTACTCGTCCACGAACAAGGTCTATGGCGCGCTCGATCAGTACCGCTACGAGGAGAGCGCCACCCGCTGGCGGTGCCTCGACCGGCCCGGGGGATTCGACGAGACCACGCCGCTCGACTTTCACTCGCCGTACGGGTGCTCCAAGGGCGCGGCCGACCAGTACATGCTCGACTACGCGCGCATGTTCGGCATCCATACGATCGTGTTCCGCCACTCCTCGATGTACGGCGGCCGCCAGTTCGCGACATTCGACCAGGGGTGGATCGGGTGGTTCGCCGCCGAGGCGCTGCGCGTCCAGCGCGGCGAATGGCACCCCATCCGCATCGCGGGCGCGGGGAAGCAGGTGCGCGACGTGCTGCACGCCGACGACACGGCCGCGCTCTACTTCGGCGCCGCCGAGCGCCTCGACGCCGTGCACGGGGAGGCCTTCAACGTGGGCGGCGGCACGGCGAACAGTCTCTCCCTGCTCGAGCTCTTCGCGCTGCTCGAGGAGCTGACGCACGTCCGGCTCGAGATCGAGCACGGCCCGCCGCGCGAGAGCGACCAGAAGGTCTTCGTCGCCGACCTGGCCAAGGCGCGCCGGCTCCTCGACTGGGCGCCGCGCGTGGAGGCGCGCGCCGGCATCGCCGCGCTGCTCGACTGGACGCGCCAGACGCTCGACGCGCGGTGACGCTCTCGATCTGCATCCCGACCTTCAATCGCGCGGCGCATCTCCCCGCGACGCTGGACAGCATTGCCGCGCAATGGAACGACGACCTCGAGGTCACGGTCGCCGACAACGCCTCCACCGACGGCACGGCGGCGCTCGTGGAGGAGTACCGGCGCCGCCTCGGCCGCGTGCGCTACTTCCGCTGGGAAGCGAACCAGGGCGCCGACCGCAACTACCTGAAGGCGGTCGAGCTGGCGAGCGGCGGCCACTGCTGGATCCTGGGGAGCGACGACCCGATCGCGGACGGCGCCATCGCGCGCGTGCGCGCGCTGATCGCGGAGCGGAAACCGACCATCGTGCTCTTCAACCGCCTGCTCTGTACGTCGGACCTCACGCCGATCCGTGAGGACCGCTTCCTGCCGCTCGGCGAGGCCGAGGGCGCGCGATTCGACTTCAGCATCCCGGGCACGCTCGAGCGCTACCTCGAGGACGCGCGCTCGATGTGCGCCACCTTCAGCTACCTGAGCTCGATGGTCTTTTTGAAGCGCGCCTGGGACGCGGTGTCTGGCTACGAGGACTTCCTCGGCACGGCGTACGTGCACAGCTACAAGCTCCTCGTCGCGTGCGCCCGGGGCGCGGTGCTCGAGTACGTCAACCGGCCGCTCGTGCACTGCCGGCTCGGCAACGACGCCTTTCGCGACCTCGGACTCGCGCCGCGCGTGATGCTCGACCTGCGCGGCTATGCGATGCTGGCGGAGCGCTGCTTCGGCGCGTCGCGGCCGCGGTGCGCGCGCGCGCTCATCCGCGTGCTGCGCCACGAGTATCCGTTCTGGCGGGTGATGCGCTACCAGGGCGTGCTCGGGCGCGACCCGCAGTGGCCCGGGATCATCGCGCTGCTCCGCACGCGGGTGGGGTACTCGCGCGTCGCGCTCGCGCTGGCGCAGCTGCTGGGCCGGAGCCGGCCGCTCGTCAATCTCTCGTTCCGGCTGCGCGACCTCCGGGCGCGCCGGGACGGCCGCGCGGCCGCGCGGCGCCGGCCGGCCTGACGGACCGCGGATGCGCGTCGCCGACCTGCTGTTCGACCTCGACGGCACCCTGGTGGATTCCGCGCCGGTGATCCTCGAGAGCTTCCGGCGCGCGATCACGGCGACGGGCGCCCCGCTCGTGACGCCGCTCGACCGTTCGGTGATCGGCGCGCCGCTCGGCCCGACGCTGCGGCGGCTCACGGGCCTCGAGGACGAAACCCGGCTCGCCGCGCTCGCCGCCGCCTTTCGCGCCACGTACGACGACGAGGGCGTGCGCACGACGCCGGGGTATCCGGGGCTCGCCGACGTGTTGCGCACCCTCGCGGCGAAGGGACGCCGTCTCTACGTCGTGACGAACAAGCGCGCGCTGCCGACCAGGGCCATCCTCGACCAGCTCGGCGTGAGCGGCCGCTGCACCGGCGTCTACGCGCTCGATGGAGTGGTACCGCCGGCGGCCGACAAGCGCGCGCTCGTGGGGCTCGTCCTCGAGCGGCACGGGATCGTCGCGGCGGAGTGCGCGCTCGTCGGCGACACGGTGGAGGACGCGGCGGCGGCGCGCGCGCATCACCTCGCCTTCATCGCCGCCACGTACGGCTACGGCTCGCCCCTCGCGGACCCGCGCTATCCGGCGGCCGGCGTCCTCGAACGGCTCGCCGATCTGCCCGCCCTGCTCGAGCGCCTTCCGTGAACCCTGACGCGCAGGCGCGCTTGGCGCTCAATTACCAGGGACCGCTCGAGACCCCTGCCCCCATGGCGCCCCGGCTCCTCTCCGTCGTCACCTCCTGTTACAACGAGGAGGGCAACGTGCGCCCGCTCTACGAAGCGGTGCGCGCGGTGATGGCGCGGCATCCACAGTACCGCTACGAGCACATCTTCATTGACAACGCGTCGCGGGACGGCACGCGCCGCACCCTCCGCGAGATCTGCGCCGAGGACCGGAACGTCAAGGCGATCTTCAACGCGCGGAACTTCGGCGCCATCCGCTCGGGCATTCACGTGCTCCTCCAGACGAAGGGCGACGCCGTGCTGGGGCTCGCGTGCGACTTCCAGGACCCCCCGGAGCTGCTCGACACGTTCATCGAGAAGTGGGAGCAGGGCGCGAAGATCGTGCTGGGGGTGAAGACGTCGGCGGCCGAAGGGTCCGTCTTCTACCGCATCCGCGGGGTGTACTACCGGCTCCTCGCGCGGATCTCGGACGCGCCGCCCGTGGACCAGAGCACCGGCTTCGGGATGTTCGACCGCGTCGTCATCGAGCACCTGCGGCGGCTCGACGACCCGTATCCGTTCTTCCGCGGGCTTCTGGCGGAGGTCGGCTTCGAGCCGGTGCTGGTGCCGTTTCACCAGCCGCCACGCAAGCGCGGCATCACCTCGCAGAACTTCTACACGCTCTACGATCACGCCTTCCTCGGCATTACGAGCCACTCGAAGGTGCCGCTCCGGCTCGCGACGATGCTCGGCTTCGCGATGGGCGCGCTTTCCATTCTGGTGGCCCTCGGCTACCTGATCGCGAAGCTGCTCTTCTGGGACCGCTTCTCGCTCGGCATCGCGCCGATCCTGGTGGGCTTCTTTCTGCTCACGTCCATCCAGCTCTTCTTCATCGGCATCGTCGGGGAGTACGTGGGCGTGATCTTCACGCACGTGCGGCACGTGCCGCACGTCTTCGAGCTCGAGCGCATCAACTTCGAATGACCGGCCGGCTGCGCGCGCTGGTGGCCGACCCCTCGGTGCGCTGGCTCGCCGTCGCGCGCGTGCTCGCGCTCGTGGGGGCGCCGGTGACGCTCTGGCTCGTCGTCACGCGCCTGCCCATCGCCGCGCGCGGGTTCTACCTGATCGCGATCAACGTCGCGATGCTCGGACCGCTCTTCGAGACGGGGATGGGGACGCTCGTGGTGCAGTTCGCGGCGCACGCAACGCCCGGCGAGACCGCCGCGCTCCGCGCCGCGGCGGAGCGGTGGTACGCGCGCGCCGCGCTTCTCTTCGCCGTGACCGCGCTCGTGCTGGGGGCGCTCGTGCTCGGCGCGGGCGCGCGCGACGCCGGGATCGCGTTCCTCCCGAGTTGGTCGGTGCTCGTCGTGCTCACGGCCGCCTACATCCGCCTCGTTCCGCTGGTGTGCCTGCGGGAGGGCGGAGGCGGGAACGTCGCGGTGCAGCGGATGCGCGCCATCCAGGCGGCGGCGCTCCTCGCGGCGCTCTGGATCGGTCTCCTGAGCGGACGCGCGCTCCCCGCCGCGGCGATGGGCGCGGGGGCGCAGCTCGGTGTGATCGTCGCGTTCGTCCTGCTGGCGCGCGCCGCGCTCAAGCGCGCGGGCGCGGCAGCCGGCGACGAGGCCGCGGGCGGGATCGCGGCGCGGTATCGCGCGGAGCAGGGACGCTCGGCCCGTGTCTGGTTCGCGCTCTGGGGCGCGCCGCAGGTGCTCACGCCCGCCGTCCTGTGGCTGCACGGAGCCGTCGCGGCGGGCGACCTCGGCCTGCAAATGGCGCTCGCCCTCGCGCCCCCCGTGCTCGGCATCGCCTGGCTCCACGCGCGGTACCCGCGCCTCGGAGCGCTGGTGGCCGCCGGCCGGCTGCGCGAGTTCGACGAGACGGCGCGGCACGCGTTCACGCAGGCGCTCGGCGTCTTTCTCGCGGCCACCGCGGCGCTGTACGCGTTGGTGCTCGCGCTGCCCCGCGCGTTTCCCGCGTTGCCGCCCCGGCTCGTGTCGCCGGGCGTCCTCGCGGGCCTCCTCGTCGGCAGCCTCGCGCTCGTCGCGCTGCAGGCGATGCTCGCCTGGGTGCGCGCCTTCGCCGACGAGCGGCTGGGGGATCCCGTCGCGGTCGCGTGCCTCGGGATGGCCGGCGGCGGGATCTTCGGCGGCGCCGTGGGCGGCGTGCGCGGAGCGGCGCTGGGCTACGCGCTCGTCGCGGCGCTCGTCACCGGCATCGTGTACGCGGGGTTCCGCCGGATGCGCTCAACGCGGCTCGGGCCGCCTGCGCCTCACCACGCGATCCCGTAGTCCTGGCCGAAGTTGCCCGGCGTGCCCGCGTGACGACTCCCGCTCCCCTCAGGCGCTACGACCGCTCCATTGTCGAGGGGCACCTCGCGAGCGCCGTCTGGAAGATCGCGTGGCCGACGATGCTCACGAATGTCATCGGCGGCGTGCAGGGGGTGATTGACCACGCGCTCGTCGGCAACTTCGTCGGCTACGCCGGCAACGCGGCCATCGGCGTGAGCTGGCAGATCTTCACGATCGTCATCGTCTTCATCGCGTCGGTGTTCACGGGAATGAGCGTGGTCGTGGCGCGGTACGCCGGCGCCGGCGACCACGAGACGGTGGACCGCGCGGTGTATCAGGCGTTCCTCACGGCGATGGGGCTCGCGCTCGGTGTGCTCGCGCCGATCGGCTATTTCCTCTCGCCGTGGCTGCTCGACCTCGTGAACGCCGCCCCCGCGGTCCAGCGCGAGGCACTGCCGTTCCTGCGCATCATGTTCCTGACGAGCATCGGGATGATGACGTTCTTCATGCTCGGGAGCGCGCTGCGATCGGCCGGCGACGCCCGCACGCCGATGGTGCTCGGCATCTCCACGACGGTGCTCAACATCGCGCTCAACGTGATCCTGATCCGCGGACTCGGTCCCATTCCCGCGCTGGGCACGAAGGGTGCCGCCATCGGCATGTCACTCGCCTTCGGGATCGTGGGCCTCTTCGCGCTCTGGAAGCTCTGGAGCGGCGGCTGGGTCGTGCGGTTCCCGCGGCACCGGGGATTCGGGCCAGACTGGACGATGATCCGCGAGCTCTTCCGCTTCGGCCTCCCGACGGGGATCCAGGGCATCGCGATGAACGTGGGCGGCGTGGTGCTCCTCGGCTACATCGGATCGGTCGCGCACGGCGCGGAGGCGCAGGCGACGTACGCGGTGGCCTACGCGGAGCTCTTCTCGCTGATCACCTGGACGTCCAGCGGGCTTCTGGGAGCGGCCGCGACCGTCGCCGGGCAGAACCTCGGCGCGCGGCAGCCGGAGCGCGCCAAGGCGGCGGTGCACGTGGCGGCCCGCATCGGACTGGGCGGCGCCGCGCTCGTCGGTCTCGCTTTCGTGGCGATTCCCCGGCAACTCCTCGCGCTGTTCGGGATGCACGATCCCATCGTCGTGGACATCGGCGTGCAACTCCTCCGCGTGCTCAGCGTCTCCGGGCTGTTCATCACGGTCGCGCTGACGTTCACCGGCGGACTGCAGGGCACGGGCGACACGAAGGGCCCGCTCTATATCTCCATCGTCTCGCAGATCATCATCCCGCTCGGGATCTGTTTCGTGGTCCAGCGCTTCACCACGCTCGAACCGATGCACATCTGGCTCGCGATTCTCGCCGGACACGTGACGCGGTGCACGCTGAGTGTGCTCCGATTCAACCAGGGCAAGTGGCGCGACATCACGGTTCAAATCGCGCGGGAGCCGGCCGACGGGTGAGGGCGGCGGGTGACGTCGGCGAGTGAACCCGGCGGGCGCCCGATCATCGTGTGGGGGGGGGGGTCGGCACGCACACCACGCGCGCTCCGCTTGCGATCCTCAGCCCACGCCGGCTGTGGGAGTCGTTGCGGCGGGGTGCGTGAGTTTCGCGGTGCTCACCGGGCGTCACCACGCGATCCCGTAGTCCTGGCCGAAGTTGCTCGCCCCGCCCCAGAATGTCCTGTGGGCGCGGTCAATCCAGATCGCCGTGATCGGCCCCGACGTGTAGGCGTTCGTCTCCACGATGTAGCCCATCCGCACGAGCTGGTCGCGCACCACGACGGGCGTGGACGCGTTCACGAGGATCCGTCCCGGCCGCGATTCGTGCTGCCCGAAGGTAGAGCGCATCTGGTACGAGTTGATGTTCGCCGCCTCGACCGCCTGCTGCACGGTCATCCCGAACTCCGTCATGTTGAGGAAGAACTGCAGCAGGTTCTGGTCCTGCGAGTCGCCGCCCTGCACGGAGAACGCCATCAGCGGCTCGCCATCCTTGAGCGCGAGCGACGGCGTGAGCGTCACGCGCGGCCGCTTGCCGGGCTCGAGCACGCCCCACGGTCCCTCCGCCGAGTCGAGCACGAACGCCTGCATGCGCTGCGAGAGCCCGACGCCGGTGCGGCCCGCGACCACGGCGGGGACCCATCCGCCCGACGGCGTCACGGAGATCACCCACCCCTCTTCGTCCGCGGCCTGAATGGATGTGGTGCCGGCCGTGAAGTCGCGGAGGAACTGCGCGTCGGCACGGGCCGGCGGCACCGGCGCAGGCCCGCCTCGCGGCCCGTGCACGGGACTCCACGCGTCGAGGTACTTCCTGAACGGGTTCGTGCCGCCCTCGAAGGGGTACGGATCGCCCGGCTTGATCGTCCCGTCATTCCGGTCCCACTTGATCTGTCCGTACCGCTGCCGCGCGTACTCCTTCGACAGGAGCCCCTTCATCGGCTGCGGCACCGCGGCGAACGCCGGATCGCCGTAGTAGAAGTCGCGGTCGGCGAACGCGAGACTCATCGCCTGGTACACCGTGTGGATGTACGGCGCGCTGTTGTAGCCCATCCCCTTGAGATCGGCGTGCTCGAGGATGTTCAGCGCCTGGAGGAGCGCCGGGCTCTGCGTCCACTGCTGCAGCTTGTAGACCTCGATTCCCCGGTAACTCACCGAGAGCGGCTCCTCGATCCTGACCTTCCAGTTCGCGAGGTCGTCGAGGGTGATCAGGCCGCCCTCCTCCTGCGCGCCGCGCACCAGCTCCGCGGCGATGTCGCCCCTGTAGAAGCGATCGTACGCGGCGTAGATCGCTTCCTTGCGGCTCCGGCCTGCGCGCAGCGCGAGCTGCTCCGCCTCGACGAGCTTGCGGAGCGTCGCCGCGAGATCGGGCTGGCGAAAGACCTCGCCGACTTCCGGCGCCTCGCGCGAGGCGCCCGCGTGCGTCAGGAAGAGCGGCGCGGAGTACTTCCACTCCCTGATCTGCGCCTTGTCTCGCTCGATGGCGTTCGAGATCTCGTTCTCCATCGGGTACCCGTCCGCCATCTCGATCGCCGGCGCCAGCACTTCCCTGAGCGACAGCTTCCCGTACTCGGCGAGCATCGTGAGCAGACCGCCCGGCGTGCCGGGCGTGACCGCCGCGAGCGCACCGGTCGCCGGCGGATAGCTCATCCCCTTGCCCTTGAAGAACGCCGGGGTCGCGCCCGTCGGGGCGACGCCGAGGGCATTGATGCCGATGACCTTCTTCGTGTGCGGATTCCAGATGAGCGCCTGCGTCTCGCCGCCCCACGAGAGCACGTCCCACATCGTCGCCACCGAGGCGAGCGTCGCGCACGCGGCGTCAATCGCGTTGCCGCCCTTGGCGAAGGTCATCGCGCCCGCGGTGGCGCCGAGCGGCTTCCCCGTCACGACCACCCAGTGGCGGCCGTGCAGCACGGGCTTCTGCGTGCGCTGGGCGGCGAGCGGCGGTACGAAGAGCACGGGGACGAGCAGGAACAAGAAGGTGCGGCGAACGATCGTGCGCATCATCGTCTCGTGGGGGTCCGAAGGAATGGCGCCGGCGGCGCGCACGCCCGGAATGTGACGACGGGCGCGTGAGGCGTCCAGTTTCGCCCCCTGCGACGGTAATCCGGGCAGCTCGCGCGCGTTGCCGCGCGGAACGGCGCCTGCCCACCGCGTCGTCACGCGGAACGGCGCCCACCCGCCGCGTTGCCTACGGACGCGGCGATTCGTATGCTCAGCCCATGCCGACCTCCCGCACACTCCTCGCCGCCCTCTGCCTCGCGCTCGCGTCGCGCGCGCCGCACGCGGCCGCGCAGGCGCCCCCGCGCGCCGACGACGCCCTTGCCGACGCCATCGCCCGCTGGATCGCCCTCTCTGCGCCGCCAGGCGGCGAGGAGCTCGCCGCGCCCGCGCTCGCGCGGGTGCTCGCCGGATGGACGCGCGACGCGAACGGCAACTTCATCAGGCGCGTGGGGCAGGGCACGCCCCGGCGCGTCGTCGCGTGCGCGCTCGACTTGAGCGCGTATGTCGTCAGCCAGATCACCGACGACGGCTACCTGCGGCTCAAGCGCACCGGCCCGGCCCTTGCGTACCCGCTGTGGGACCAGGCGCTCGAGTCGCACAAGGTGCGCATTCACACGGCGACCGGCGTCGTCCCCGGCGTCGTCGCGATCACCAACGGCCACTTCGCGCGCCTCCATCGCGCGGACTCGCTCCCCGCGACGGTGGACCAGCTCTGGGTGGACCTGGGCGCGTCGAGCCGCGCCGACGTCGAGAAGCTCGGCGTGTCGATGCTCGATCCGGTCGTGCCCGAGCGCCCCGTGTGGACGTACGCGGGGATGGCCGCGGGACCGGGCGCCGCCCTGCGCGCGGGATGCGCGGCGGTCGCGACCGCGGCCAGGGGGCAGGTTGCGAGCGGGGAGACCGTGTTCATTCTCTCCGCGCAACACGTCTTCAACTGGGCGGGACTGAACGCGGCGCTCGCGCGTCTCGGGCCGGTGAACGAGGTGATCACCGTCGGCGAGTCGCGGGGTGGCGGGCGCGGCGGACGTGGCGGGCGCGGAGCCGCCGCTCCCGTGCCGTCCATAACTCCACGCGTGAAGTTCGCCGGCTCCTACGTGGAATCCATCACGGCCGCGGACGCACGCGATCTTCTCGCGAGGACCGCGAGTGCGGCAGCGGTGACGCTCGACGTGAACGCCGAGTGGGCGTCGCCCGCGGCACCGGCGGCCTTGGCGCGCACGCCGCGCGCCGACGCGCACGAGGAAGCCGAGCGCCTCGAGATGCAGCTCCTCGATCTTCCCGGCGTCCCGGGGCACGAGTGGCGCGTGCGCGACGCGGTGCGCGCCGCGCTCCCCGCGTGGGCACGAGAGCGCGCGACGGTGGACTCCATCGGCAATCTCATCGTCGCCGCCGGCCCCGAGAAGGACACGGTCGTCTTCGTGGCGCACACGGACGAGGTCGCGTTCGAGGTGGACCGCATCCTGCCCGACGGGCAGGTCACGCTCCGGAGCAGGGGCGGCGCCGTGGCGTCGGCGTGGGAGGGGCAGCCGGCGCTGCTGCACTTCGATCCGGAGCCGGGCGCGAGTGGCGCGAACGTGCCGGCGTCGCTCCGCGGCGTCTTCGTCCCGCGCGACACGGCGCGCGGGCGCGCGCCGACGGGTCTCACCGCCTGGTTCGGGCTCGATTCCGCGGGAGTCGTGGCGAACGGTGTGCGACCCGGAGGCGCGATCACCGGCTGGAAGAAGGCGGTGCGACTCGCCGGCACGCGCGTCACGGGGAGATCGAGCGACGACCGCACCGGCTCCACCGCGCTGGTGCTCGCCGTACGCAAGACCGATCCCGCGAAACTCACGCACAAGGTGATCTTCGTCTGGTCCACCGGTGAGGAAGGCGGCCTGCTCGGCGCGAACGCGTTCGGCCGGCGCTACGGCCCTTCGCTCCGGCGCGTCTACGCGATTGACACCTTCGTGTCGAGCGACACGCCGCTCGAGTCGCCGCATTTCGCCTTCGCGCCGCTCGGCAAGGGCGCCGTTCTGCGCGGGCTCGACAACGGCACGGTTGCCTCACGCGCCGAGCGCGACCGCGTGATCAGGGTCGCGCGCGCCAATGCGATTCCGCTCCAGCTCGGCACCACCGAGGGCTCGACCGACGGCGCGGCGATCGGCCGCTACGGTCCGCCCAACATGGGACTCTCGTGGCCGGGGAGATACTCGCACACGCCGGGCGAGGTGCTCGACCTGCGCGACGTGGATGCGCTCGCGCGACTGATCGCGGCACTCGCAGTGGCGCCGTAGTCATACCCGCAGATTCTCACCGCAGAACACGCAGAACTGCGTTGCAGCGAAAAGCGCGCGAGTTGACCGGACCCGACGACGTAGATACTGTTATTACGTGAAGACCATCGAACTCAAGGTCGCCCCGATCGGCAACTCGCGTGGCGTGCGCCTGCCCGCGGAAACGCTGAAGCGCTACGGCATTGACGCGAGCGTCGTGATGGAAGAGCGCAGCGACGGGATTCTCCTGCGCCGTGTCGGCCCCGCAGCAGTCAAGCTCTCGTGGGAGGACACCGCGCGCGAGATGGCTGCGAGCGGAGAAGAGTGGAGCGACTGGGACGCCGCGGCGGGCGATGGCCTCGCCGAGATTCCGTGGGAGGCTGGCAGGACGCGCCGAATGGCGGAATCGAAAGCGTCGTACCGGAGCAAGAGGCGCGCCGGGAAGCGCGGATGAAGCGCGGGTGAAGCGCTACGAAATCCGCTGGGCCGCGCTCGATCCCGTCCAGGTTGCAGAGATGGCCAAGAGCCGGCCGGTGGTCATCGTCAGTCTCGACGCCCTCAACGAGCGCCTTCGCACGGTCACTATCTGTCCCCTCACCAGTCAACTCCATCCCGCATGGCGAACCCGCCTGCCGGTTCGCCTGGGGCGCCGTCCTGCGGAGATCGCCGTGGACCAGATTCGCACCATCAGCAAGAAGCGACTCGGTCGGAGGGTGGGCGACCTCTCCGAACGCGAAGCCACGGCACTGCGCCGACTCATCACGGAGATGTATGGGGAATAGCGGACGCGTCCGACGTGGTTCATCGAGAAGAGGGAGGGGCGCGCCGGCTCAGGGCAGCACTCTCACCTCAAGCCGCGACGCCCGCCCCGGCGCGTGATACACTCGCATCGTCGCCTTCACGAAATCCTCGGGTTTCGCCTCGAAGATGTTCGGCACGAAGGTCTGCGGGTTCCGATCGGTGAGCGGAAACCACGAGCTCTGCACCTGCACCATGATCCGGTGCCCCTTCCGGAAGGTGTGATTGATGTCGGGCATCTCGAACCGGAGCGAGTCCGGCTGGTTCGGCACGAACGGCAATGGCCGCTCGAAGCTCCGGCGGAACTTCCCGCGGAACGGCTCGCCGCGCACCATCTGCTGGTAGCCGGCCACCTGGAACCCCGACGTGTCGCCCGGCCAGGCGGGCGCGTCGTCGGGCCAGACGTCAATCAGCTTCACGTCGAAGTCGCCGTCGGTGCCGCTCGTCGCGACGTGCAGCACGGGTGACACCGGCCCGACGATCGTGACGTCGCTCGTGAGGACGTCGGAGACGTAGGTGAGCACGTCCGCGCGCTTCGACGCGAAGCGCTGGTCGCCCACCATGTACTCGCGCGGCATTCCACTTGCGCTCGGATAGCCGACCACCGGCACGGGGTTCGCGGGATCGCTCACGTACTCGTCGTACGCGGCGCCTGCACCCTTCGGCGCCTCGAACGCGAGCTTGCTCCCCGGGTGGAGATAGAGCCCTTTTTTCACGAGGCCCGGCGGCGGCCACGCGTCGTACCGGTCCCACCTGTCCGCCCCGGTGCGGAAGATCAGCACCTTCGGGAGCTTCGGATCGGGTCCGCCGGCCAGATGGTGCAGGAAGAACGGGAACTCCACGGAATCCCGGAACCAGAGACCGCTCTTCGCTTCCCAGCGGAGCGTCGCGAGGCGGTCGCCGTCGCCGCCCGCCCATCCGCCGTGCGACCACGGGCCCATCGCGAGATGATTCCCCGCGCGGCTCGGCCCCTGCTCGATCGCGCGGAAGGTGCCGAAGGGCCCGAAGAGATCTTCGGCGTCGTAGAATCCGCCGGTCTCGAGCATCGCCGGCGCAACGCGCCTGAGGTGCCGCCGGATGTCGCGCGCCTGCCAGAATGCGTCGTAGTTCGGGTGCTGCATCACGAGGTCCCAGAGCGGGGCCGTCTCGCGCGGAAGCCACTTGCGCGAACCGGAGCCGATCGGGCCCAGGCCGAGATAGAACTTGTACGCGTCGGTGCCGATCGAATCGGCGAGCCGGAGCGACGGGCGCGGGTCTGGCCCCAGCTCCGGATTGCGCGGCGTGCGCCCGAATCCCTGGTAGAAGGAGAAGTTCGCGCCGAGGTAGAACGCGCCGTTGTGAAAGAGGTCGTCGCCGAAATAAAGGTCCGTCATCGGCGACCCGGGCCGGCACGCCTTGAGCGCGGGGGGCGGGTCAATGCAGCTCGCCGTCGTGTAGAAGCCGGGGTAGCTCGTGCCGTAGATCCCGACGCGGCCGTTGTTGTGCGGCACGTTCTTCAGGAGCCAGTCTATCGTGTCGTACGTGTCGGTGGATTCGTCCACGTCCTTCGCGGTCTTCTTGTCCTTGTGCGGCGTCATCTCCGTGAAGTCGCCCTCGGAGTAGTACCGCCCGCGCGCGTCCTGGGCGACGAAGATCATTCCCGCGTCCATGTACCTGGGCCCAAGCCCGAGCGACGCGCGGTAGCTCCCGTCCGGCGCGCCGATGCCGTAGGGCGTGCGCGTCATCAGGAACGGATGGCTCCGCGTCGTGTCGCGCGGCACATATATGGTTGTGAAGAGGCGCGCGCCGTCGCGCATCGGGATGCGCACTTCGAGCTTCTCGTAGCGGCGCTTCACGGCGTTGATCGCGGCCGTGTCGGGGCCGCCGCCGCGGCCGCGTTGGGCGGGGAGGAGGGAGGCGAGAGTCAGCAGGGCGGCAACGCCCAGCGAGATAGCTTCGGTCTTGCGCACGAGAGTCCTCACGAGAAATCCTGTTTCGGAGCTGGAGCGACCGGTTGCCTGAATGTGGGCACTGCCGGCGGAGTGCGCTATCGGGCAGGCGGCCGCGCGCAATCGGGCGCCGGGCGCCGGGTGACGTCCGCCGGGCGCGGACCGGGGCGCGAGCAGGCACGGTTCTGCGGGGCGGCGGCGATGGTTCGAGGGAGGACCGGCGGGGGGCGGCATCGTTCGCCCTCGATCCTCACGGCGCTTCGGCGCGACCCGCGCGCTTATGCTGCGGCCGCTCGCAGCATAACTCCAACTGCATGCGTGGCTGGATCTCGTCGAAGCGGTTGCCTTGGATGCACTTGCGCCGCATACTCGAATGCGGGCGCTGCGTGAAAAGCAGCGAGCGCTCGCAAGGATCGCTCCCGCGTCGCGGGATATCGTGACTGCATAATTGTAGTTGGGCGGACGCGACCACCGCAGAAAAGTCGCTGGTGAACCTCTGTCGTGTCGGAGGGTGCCATGGATGATTCGTTTCACATCAGAGTTCGCGCGGCGGCGGTAGCCGCTTGGTGGACGGTTTTCTTCGGGGCTGCATTTCTCACGCTCCAGTGGATTGCGTACCTCGGGGTTATGGCCACGCAGCCGAACTGGGTTGTGTCGTTCTGGGGACGTGGCGCGACTTGGGAGAGCATTCGCACTGTCTGGCTTCAGGCGCTGCTCGTCGCCAAGCTCACGCTATGGCCGCTCGCGCTTGCCGCTCTCTGGCTCACACTGTGGGCGAAGCAGTTACGAAAGGGCGGGCACGGCGCATAGGCAACAGCTCCACCGTTCGGCCGTCGGTGAAGCGGCGACACTCGTACCCGCCGGCGGCTACCCCCGCTTAGCGCCGCCCAACCGCGGTTTGCTGCTGACAAACGCGGCCAATGGTGGTAGCGTTCGCTGCGCGAACGCATTCTGTTGGAGCGTTTGCAGCAGAAACCGAAGTCGTTATACCGACAGGCCTGGCGTGGAACAGGTGTTGCGTCATGCCCTGGAGGCCAGGGAGTACGCGGAGGGAGATCGTGAGATCGGGAATGGCGCTGGCGCACGACCGGAAGATGAAGGCCATCGTCCAGGATGGATACGGCTCACCTGACGTTCTCGAGCTCCGCGCGATCGAAACGCCCGTCGTCGGCGACAACCAGGTGCTCGTCAGGGTCCGCGGGGCCTCGGTCAACGCCGCAGACTGGCACCTCCTGCAACGGCTGCCGCACCTCGTCGGCCGGATGCTCGGCATGCCGAGGTCCCGTGTTCGGGGCGGGGACGTGGCCGGGCACGTGGAGGCCGTCGGCAAGAACGTGCGGCGATTCAGGCCCGGCGATGAGGTGTTCGGCGTGGGGATCGGGACCTTTGCCGAGTACGCGACCGCCTTCGAAGACCGCCTGGCGCCGAAGCCTCGCAATCTGACGTTCGAGCAGGCGGCGGCCATTCCCTGCGCAGGCTGCACTGCCCTGCAGGGCCTGCGCGACAAGGGGCAGGTCAAGGCGGGGCAGAGGGTCCTGATCTACGGGGCGGGGGGCGGCGTGGGCACGTTTGCCGTCCAGATCGCCAAGTCGCTCGGCGCCTTCGTCACCGCCGTGACCAGCACGAGGAACCTGGACCTCGTGCATTCGATCGGCGCTGATGAGGCCATTGACTACACCAGGGAGGATTTCACCAGGCGCGCTCAGCGCTACGACGTCCTGTTCGATATCGGTGCGGACCGCTCGTACATGGACTGCCAGCGCGTGCTGGCCCCGAACGGGAGACTCGTGCTCTGCGGCGCGCCCAGCGGGCTCTGGACACCGCTCTGGCGTCTGCTCAAGGCGCAGCTGACGTCGCGCGCCGGGAGCCAACGACTGACGTTCCTGGCCAGGGTGAGGCACGGGGATCTGGTCGTGTTGAAGGAGCTCGTCGAAACCGGAAAGCTCTCCCCGGTGATCGATCGGGTGTATCCGTTGAGCGAAGTCCCTGACGCCCTCCGATACCTCGGAACACGCCAAGTTCGAGGCAAGGTCGTCATCAGCGTGACCTGAGCCAGGCCCTCGAGAAGCCGGCAGCGAGCGGGCGTCGTTCCGCGGTGAGCCGGGCGCTCGTAAAATTGGGGATGCGCAAACACGTGCTCCTCTACGGGCTCCTCGGGGGCGTCCTCATCGCCGGACTCCAGCTCATCGAGTACCGCTGGCTCGTGGTGGAGCACTCGGTAGAGATCTACGGCGGGCTCGTCGCCGCCGTGTTCGCGAGCGTGGGCATCTGGCTCGGCCACCGGCGCACGCGGCACACCGAGACCGTGGTGGTGCGCGAGGTCGAGGTGGCGGCCCCGGTCCACTTCGTGCGTGATCAGAACAAGCTCGAGTCCCTGGGCATCACGCCCCGCGAACTGGAGATTCTGGAGCTGATCGCCGAAGGGCTGAGCAACAAGGAGATCGCCGCGCGAGTGTACGTGAGCGAGAACACGGTCAAGACGCATTCGAGTCGGGTGTTCGACAAGCTCGGCGCGCGGCGGCGGACCCAGGCGGTGCAACTGGGAAAGGAACTTCGGTTGATCCCGTAGTCGGGGAGTTGTGTTGTCGCGAGGGCGGCACGGACCTCCCCGACCCGCAACTTTCGTGTGATTTCGTGCGGAATCGTCCAGAATCATCCGTTCGGGTGATGCGCGGGCAGGGGCCGGCCGGTAGAATCGGCCGACCTCAACCACCTCGGAGTTGCAATGCGAAAGATCGTGCTGACCTTCGGGCTCATTGCGGGCGCCATCCTGTCGGCGATGATGCTCATCACCCTGCCATTCCAGGACCAGATCGGCTTCGACAAGGGCGCGATCATCGGCTACACGACGATGGTGCTCGCCTTCCTGATGGTGTTCTTCGGGGTCAGGTCGTACCGCGAGAATGTGGCGGGTGGAAGCGTGACGTTTGGCCGTGCGTTCAAGGTGGGCCTGATGATCACGGCCGTCGCCACCGTCTGCTACGTGGCCACCTGGCAACTGGTCTACTACAAGCTCGCTCCCGACTTCGTTGACAAGTACGCGGCGTACACCGTGGAGAAGGCGAAGAAGTCCGGTGCCACGGACGCGGAAATCGCTGCGCGCGTGAAGCAGATGGCGGAGTTCAAGGAGATGTACAGGAATCCGCTGGTGAACATCGCGCTCACCTCGCTCGAGCCCTTGCCGGTGGGAATCGTGTTCACACTCGTGACGGCCGGGGTGCTCAGCCGCAAGCGGCGGGGAGAGGGCGCGGCGGCCGGATAGGTAGAGACGACCTCGGCCAGATGTTCACCATTTGCGACCGCCAGCCTGACCAGGCGTCGCGCCGACGCGGTTGATTGACGCGACCGACGTCGCCATCCGCGGGATCGAGGCGGCGCCGGGCCGCCTCAGCCCGTATCCTCCCCCACCCGCAACACCCGCGCGCCCCGAATCGCCTCGCCCGACCGGAGCCACGCCAGCGCCTCGTTGGCCTGCTCGAGCGGCACCTCGTTCGCCGTCGGCCGGATCCCCATCTCCGAGGCTGCGCTCAGGAAGTCCCGCACGTCGGCGCGCGTCACGTTCGCCACGCTCTTCACCTCACGCTCCATCCAGAGGTGTGACGGATACTCGAGGCGCAACAACTCCTCTTGGTCGCGCTTCTCCTTTCGGATCGCGTTCACCACGAGCCGGCCACCGGGCGAGAGGCACCGTAACGCTTCGACCACCGGCTTCCACGCCGGCGTCGTGTCAATGATCGCCGCGAGCGGCGTGGGCGGGTCGTCCGCGGTGTCGCCCGTCCACGCGGCGCCGAGTTCGCGCGCGAAGACGCGCTCGTCCGCGCTCCGCGCGAACACGTACACGGGAGACTGCGGATACCGTCGCCGCGCGAGCTGCAGCACGAGATGCGCCGACGCGCCGAAGCCCGTGAGCCCGAGCGGTTCACCATTCTCGAGCTTCGCGAGCCTCAACGCCCGCCAACCGATCGCGCCCGCGCAAAGGAGCGGCGCGGCCTCCGCATCCGTGAAGGCCGCGGGAATCGCGTGCGCGAACGCCGCGGGCACCGTGAGATACTCCGCATACCCGCCGTCCGCGTGGCACCCCGTGGCGCGGAAGTCCGGGCACAGGTTTTCCTCGCCCGCGCGGCACCAGCGGCACGCGCCGCACGCCGAGTGGATCCACGCGACGCCGACGCGGTCGCCCTCGCGGAACCCGGGCGCGGTGCCCGGAGCGGCGACGCGATCGCCCTCGCGGAATCTCGACGCCTGCGCGCCGAGCGAGGCCACGCGCCCCACCACCTGGTGCCCCGGAATCACGGGATACCGCGGCGCCGCCAGTCGCCCCTCGGCGAGATCGAGATCGGTGCGGCAGACGCCGCACACCGAGACGCGCACGAGCAGTTCTCCGGCGGCGGGCACGGGCGCCGGCACGTCCGCCGCCTCGAGCGGGTTCGCCCGCTCCACGAGCGGCGCGGCTCGGCGCAACACCATCGCGCGCATCAGGCGTCTCCGCTCGCTCGGCTTGGGGCCGTCAACTCGCCGGCTGAGGCACGCCCGCCTCGGCGCGCACGCGCGTGACGCGCCACGCGAGTACGAGCGCGCTCACCGTCAGGAGCGACGCGAGCAGGAAGGGCGCCCCCGGAAGGTGCCACGCGCGCTGCGGGCCGATGAATCGCGCGAACGTCTGCGTGAAGAGCGGCGGCGCGATCATTCCCGTGACCCCCGTGATGCTCGCGAGCGCGCCCTGCAACTGTCCCTGCTCCGACGGGCTCACGCGGTGCGACATCAGTCCCTGTGCCGCGGGGCCGTAGAACCCCATCAACGAACCGAACGGCACCGCGACGAGGCCCAGCACACCGCGGGGCGCGAGCCCCCAGATCAGGAGACTCACCGTGCCGAAGGCGAGCCCCGTGAGCAGCGCACGCCGCTCGCCGAGTTTCGCGACCACCGGCTTCACCAGCGCGCCCTGCACGATCATCGTGCAGACGCCGACCAGCGCGAGCGTCAGCCCCACGGCACGCGCATTCCACCCGTAGCGGTACCCCGCGTACAGCACGAACACGCTGGGCATCACGTTGTGCGCGGTGAAGTAGATGAAATGAACGGCCGAGAGCCCGAACAACTCGCGGTGCGAGCGGAGCAGCACGAGCGACCCCACGGGGTTCGCGCGCCGCCACGCGAACGCCTTGCGCTTCTCCGGCGGCAGCGACTCCGGCAGCACGAGCAGGCCGTACAGCGCGTTCACGAGCGTCATGCCCGCCGCCGCCCAGAACGGCAGTCGCGGATCCACGGCGCCGAGCAGGCCGCCGAGCGCCGGGCCGAGCACGAACCCGAGCCCGAACGCGGCGCCGAGCAGCCCGAAGCCCGACGCCCGCTTTTCGTGCGTCGTGACGTCGGCGATGTACGCGCCGGCCGTGCTCCAGGTCGCGCCCGTGATCCCGGAGATCACGCGCCCGAGGAAGAGCCAGCCCACGGTCGGCGCGAGCGCCATCACGATGTAGTCGAGCCCCAGCGCGAAGTTCGAGAGGAGGATCACCTTCCGTCGGCCGAAGCGGTCGGAGAGCACGCCGATGAACGGCGAGCAGACGAATGCCATCAGGGCGCCGGTGGTCGCGAAGACGCCGAAGAGGGACGCGGCGTGCGCCGTGTCGCCGTGGAGGAAGCTCTCGATGAGCTTCGGCAGCACGGGGATGATGATCCCCATCGCCACGACGTCGAGCACGACGGTGACGAAGATGAACGCGAGCGCGGCGGCGCGCGGCGCGGGGGGACCGTTCGGGCGCATCGTCGGAAGCTCGACAGCGGCGCGCGCGGCGGCAAGCGCCTTGCGCTACGGCAGGCGCCGCTACGGCAACCGGTACGCGCTACGGCAACCGACGCACTCTACGGCCTGATGCTCCCCCGCTCGGCGTCGCGCGTGCCACGCGTGAGGCGTGCGACCTGGGCGGCCTGGGCCGCGCTCCACGCTCTGAGCCGCGCCCGGTACCGCGCCGCACGGTCCGCGAAGCGCGGGGCCACGTCCACCCGCTCGTCCGGGTCGCGGCAGAGGTCGAACATCCGCGACCGTCCCGACTCCAGCTCGTGGATGAACTTGGTGCAGCCGTCGCGCAGGCCAAGCAGCCCGAGCGAGTAGTCGGTGAAGAAGAGCGCCATCCGCGCGCGCGGTGCGAGCAGCGACTCGCCCTGGAACGCGCCGGGCGCGCGCAGGCCGAGCAGGTCGAGCACCGTCGGAGCGACGTCGAGGAGGCTCGCCGCGCGACGCACGCGAATCGCCGCGCTATGAGTGACCGGTGCGATGGCGCGCTCGGCGCCGGGCATGGCGATCACGAGCGGCACGCGCACGTTCTCCTCGTACAGCGCGAGCGTGTGGCCGTAGTTCCCCTCGTGCTGGCCGAACGCCTCGCCGTGGTCGCCGAGCGCGACCACGACGGTCGAGCGGTCCAGCCCGCGCGCGCGGAGCCCATCGAGCAGCTCCCCGAGCGCGCGATCGCCCTCGAAGAGCGCGTTCCGGTACCGGCCGACGTCCTCGGCCTCAGGAAACGGCCCCGGCTCCACGTGCGCGTACGGATGATGCCCGGCGATCGGGAGCCAGGCGGCGAAGAAGCGCGCGCCGCGCGGGAGCCCGTCCACCCATCGCAGGATGCGCTGCACCGTGGCGGCTTCGTCAATGCCGAAGCTCGAGTTCACGTTCCCTCCGATCGCGCCCGCGTCCTCGCGCAACGCGAACCCGGCGCGCGCGACCAGCTCCTCCATCCCGAGATACATGAAGCGGCCGGAGTGAAAGAGCGCGGTCGCGTAACCCGCCGAGTCGAGCACGGTCGCGAGCGACGGCGACGCGATCACCGCGTGCCGCTCCGCCGGCACGTCGAAAGCCGGGTACCGGGACGCCAGCAGCGCCACGAGTCCCTTGACGCTCTCGGGGTACACCGCGTACGCGTGCTCGAAGACGATCGCCTGTTCCGCGAGCGCCGTCACCGCCGGCATCGGGTCCTCGGTGGCGCCGTACGGCCTGAGGTAGCGCGCGCCCGCCGATTCGAGCACGACGAGGAGCACGTTGCGTCCCGAGGCCACGCCGCGCAGGTGCGTGAGGTCTTCTGCGGCTGCTGCCGTGGTCGCGGTCGTGGCGGTCGCTGTGGCCAATGCCGTCGTGCCGGCGCCCGCCTCGCCGCTGAACGGACTCACCCGCCAGTCGGCGTCGGCGGCCTCGGCGCGCACGCGCGGGAACGCCGTGCGCACGATCGCGAGGAGCGGATGGCGCTCGAGCCCCGACGTGTCCACGCGCGACGCGCCCACCCAGCCGAGCACCGGCACCGCCGCGAGCGCACCCACCGCCGCGCGGCGCAGGCGCGCCCCGACCGGCGGGATGCGGGCGACGAGCACCGGCACGAGCACGCCCGCGAGGAGCACGACCGCGAGGCTCGCGAAGTTGGGCGCGGTCGCGTGGTGGCGAATCGAGTCGGCCAGCTCGCCGCGCGCGGCGCGCAGCATCGGCGTCGTGAGCGGCGACGAGAGCACGCGCACGACCGGCACGTTGATCGCCGCCAGCAACACGAGCGCGCCGTACACGACGCGCACCGCCCACTCGCGTCGCACCACGGTCGCGAAGGCGAGGAACCCGAGAACGACCGCGGCGTCCTGCCACGCATACACGAGCGGCGCCCACGGCGAGGCCGGCAGCTCCCGGCCCACGAGTACGGCGGCCCTCGCCACCGCGAAGACCGCCAAGAGGCTTGCCGCCCACTGACTCATCGGCGGACGAGATTCAACCGTTTGAGCAGCAGGAGCGAGATGACGAACCCCTCACCGCGCCGGCGCCAGATCCAGTCGTGCACGGCCACCGCGGGTGCCGGCGGATCGGAGTAGAACGCGCGGCGGTCGCCCTCGAAGGCGAGCGGGACGACGACGAGGTCGGCGCCGCCGGCGAGCGGCGCCGCCCAGCGCGCCTCCACGACCTTAACGCCGTCGCCGAGGAACGGACGCGCTCGCCGGAGGTTCTCCGCCGACTGGTCCACGATCGTGAGTGCCGCCTCCGGCGCGACCTCGCGCATCACCAGCGCGGTACGCGGGAAGAGGCCGCCCCCGATGATCGTCACCCGCTCGACCGGCGGCAGCGCGGCGAGCAGGCGGCGAAACGCGCGCGCGTGCCGGCTGATCATGAATCGCTGCAGGGCACGCGAACCGAGCGCGACGCGTTCCCACGCGGTCAGGTGGAAGAGCTCGAGCCACCGGAGCACCGCCGGCCACCGGCTGTGCGCCGCGCCGCTCGCCATCGTGCCCGGCAACGCGCTCCAGTGCAGCCCCGGGCGCGCGTGGTGCTCGACGTGATAGCCGTCGTTGAAGAACGCGAGATTGTACAGCGCGCCGTAGTGGCTCACCGTTCCGCGCACGTGCTCGTAATGGCCCTGGAGCTGGCAGAGCAGGAGTCCCCCGAGCCAGCCCGCGACGCACGCGCCGACGAACGGACCCGGAGCGGTCGAGACGAGCAGCGACCACTCGGCGAGGACGAGCACGCCTTCCGCGCCGAGCTGAGCGCTCCAGCGCCACCGCCACGGCCGCCCCGCGTGATGCGCGAGGTGCCGGTCGCGCCAGAGCGTCTGCGGAAGACCGAGCAGCAGGCTCAGGTACGCCGAGAAGAGCGCGTTCGCCGAGCGCGCGCGGAAGAACGGGAGGTGGAGGAAGTTGTGCGCGACCGTGTTCGCATTCCACCAGAGTCCGGCCGCGACCAGCGGCACCGCGATGACCGGCGCGAACGGCGCGTCGTGCGCCGCCACGAGCGCCGCGAGCGCCGCGCTGTGCCCGGCCGCGAGCGCCAGGAGCAGCGCGTCGCGGCGGGAGTGGCGCAGCACGGTCGAGCCCACTACTTGCCGCCGACGCAGGGCGCGTTCGGCACCGAGCCGCCCGTCAGCGCCTGCTCCATCGCCGGCAGACCCGCCGGCACGCCGGCGACGTAAGAGCCGAACGTCTTCATCACTCCGATCCCGAGTGGGTAGACGTCCGGGCTCGCCGGCTTCTCGCTCGCGCACCGCACGCGGCCGAGCGTCCGCCGGTTCTGCTGCCACTTCGCGCCGAACGCGACGATCTGCTTCTTCCCGGCGACGCCCTGCAGGTCCGTCCACTCGGCGCGCGAGGCCCGCTCGTTGGCCGGGTTGATCGCGTAGTACAGGTAGCCCTTCACCGGAGGTGAGTAGTCGTCACCGGGCTCCTGCTTGGAGATCCGGAACGTGCCCCAGACCTGAACCGCCGTCGGACTCGTGGCGCTCGGCTCGAGCACCACTCGGTCAACGACGGCGTAGACGCCGACCGGATCGCTCAGCGCGGCGGGCAGGGCCAGCAATCCGGCCATCGAGAAGAGCGCGAGCGGCCTGCGGAGCGTGGACCGGAGCATCGAACCTTCCTCGGGTGAAGTGATGACAGGGAGATGCCGGGACCGGCCCGGACGTTTAAGGTACGGTTCGCGTGCCCATCGGGAAGTCGCAGGATCGCACTCGGCGTCCTTCCCGGCCGCGCTACATCGCCGAGTCCGCCGCCACGAAGCGGTGGGTCGTGAGAAACCGCTTGAGCGCGGGCCAGGGGCGCGGGCAGTCGTTGTGGCCGCAGTTCATCATCTCGAGTGTCGCGTGCGGCGCAGCCGTGTGGAGCAGGCGGCTGTGGAACGACGGGATGATGTCGTCCAGCTCTCCGTGCACGAGAAGGATCGGGCCGCGGAATGCGCGGACGACCGTGAGATTGTCGAATGGATCGCGCACCAGGAATCCCGGGACGCCGAACCGTCGCGCGAGCCGGCGGACGCTCGTGAAGCTCGACTCGAGCACGATCGCCGCGACCGGGCGGTTCTTCGCGAGCGCGCACGCCGCGCCGCTTCCGATGGACCGGCCGTACGCGATGATCCGCTCGCGGTCCACGGTCGGTTGCCGGACGGCCCAGTCGTACGCGGCGGTGATCGCCGCGGTGATTGACGTCTCGCTCGGGCGGCCCTCGCTGCGTCCGTAGCCCGGATACTCGACGAGCAGCACGCTCACGCCCCACGCGCGTGGCTGCGCGAACTCCGCGGGCCAATCGTCAATGAGTTCCGCGTTCCCGTGTGCGAAGATGAGGAGCGGAGCGCGCCCGCTCGCTCCCGTCGCCGGCAGGAACCACGCCTCGACGCGGGCGGAGCCCGCCGAGAGCCAGAGCTGCGTGGCGTCCCTCGGGCGCGCCGAGCGCGGAGTGTTCGGGACGGGAAAGAGGGCGGGGCGCTGGGAGATGAGAGCCAGCGTCGCGAAGATCGCGAACAGCATCGCGATCGCGGCGAGGGCGGAAAGGAACACGCGGAGGAAGGCGGGCGTGGTCAGTGTTCCCGCGGATGGGATCGCCGCATCGGGAAGCGTGCGGCGCTCTGTGGCGCACCCGGCGTCGCTGGCTGTTGCCGAAACTCCGCGATCAGCATCTGCACTCGACGCTCGATCTCGTCGCGGACCTTCCGGAACTCCGCGGGCTGCAAATCGCGCGGATCTGGCAAGTCCCAATCCTCGCGCCGGGCAGCGGGCACCAACGGGCACGCGTCGCCGCAGCCCATCGTGATGACAGCGTCCCAGCGGTCGCCTTCGACCTCCTGCATCGTCTTGGAGCGATGCGTCGCGAGGTCGTATCCGCGTTCCCGCATCGCCTCGATCGCGCGCGGACTGACGACGCCCGAGGGCATCGACCCGGCGCTCACGGCCGCGATCAGGCCGGCGCCGTGCATGCGCGCGAACGCCTCGGCCATCTGACTGCGGTTGGAGTTTTCGGTGCAGACGAAGAGAACGCGATACACAGGATTCGCTCGATCGGTCTGGTCAGTTGTCACTCACGCCTCCGGCCGCTCATCTGGGGGGCAGAGCTCTCTTCGGAGCACGATGAGGAACAATCCTGTAGCCCGATACGAACTGGGTGCCGTCCGGCGAGCAGGTCCAGGCCCAAACAACGTCTTCGTCCTCGGCAACGACGACGGAGCTCACGTGATTGACTGCGCCTCGGCCGATCGCGGTGGGCGCTGACACTGTGCGAGTGTGTTTGTGTTTCGGATGCTCAGGCATTTCGAACGCCATCTCCTGTCAGGCGCGTGTGCGCCTAGTTCCAGATCATACACCGACCACCTCATTAACGACCGCAGAAACCCCGCGAGTGCGGTCCGTACAACACCAACCGGAGCGTCAGGGGCGCGAATCCCGTATCCCGCTACCTCACCCCCGCCCCGAACCTCGCCCGCGCCCGCGCGAGTGCCTCCACGAGCGCGTCCACGTCTCCGGCGTCGTTGTAGACGTAGAACGACGCCCGCGTCGTGGCCGGCACCCCCAGCGCGCGCATCAGCGGTTGCGCGCAGTGATGTCCGGCGCGTACGCAGACGCCGTCCGCGTCCAGGAACTGCGACAGATCGTGCGGGTGAATCCCCGCGAACGTGAAGCTCACCACGCCGCCCCGCTGCTCGGCGGGCGGGCCGAGCACGCGCAACTCGTCCACGGCGGAGAGCCGCGCCATCGCGTACCGGACGAGCGCCGTCTCGTGCGCGTGCACCGCGTGCATGCCGAGCGCCTCGAGGTAGCCCACGGCGGCGGCGAGCCCGACCGCGCCCTCCACGTTGGGCGTTCCCGCCTCGAACCTGTGCGGCAGCACGTTCCATGTCGTCGCGGCGTCTCCCACCAGCGCGATCATGTCGCCGCCCATCTGGTACGGCGGCATCGCCTCGAGCAGCTCACGGCGCATCACCAGGCCGCCGATCCCCATCGGGCCGAGCATCTTGTGCCCGCTGAACGCGAAGGCGTCCACGCCGAGCGCGTCCACGCCGACGGCGAGATGCGGCGCCGCCTGCGCGCCGTCGCACACCGCGAGCGCGCCGGCGCGCCGCGCGATCGCCGCCATCTCCGGCACGGGGTTGAGCGTGCCGAGCGCGTTCGAGACGTACGCGAACGCGACCACCCTGGTGTTCGGCGTGACGAGCGCGTCGAGCTGCTCGAGGTCCACGAGCCCGTCGCTTGTCAGCTCGCAGATCCGGAACTCGGCGCCGCTCGCGATCGCGAGCTGCTGCCACGGCACGAAGTTCGCGTGATGCTCGAGCCGCGTCACCACGATGCGGTCGCCCGCGCGCACGTTCGCGCGGCCCCACGCGGCGACGACGAGGTTCAGGGCCTCGGTCGTCCCGCGCGTGAAGATGAGCGTGTCGGCGTCGGCCACGCCGAGGAACCGCGCCACGCGGTCGCGCGCCTTCTGGTACGCCTCGGTCGCCGCCACCGAGAGCGCGTACGCGCCGCGATGGGGGTTGGCGTTGTCGCGCTCGTAGTACTCGCGGATGGCGTCGAGCACCACGCGCGGCTTCTGCGAGGTCGCCGCGGAGTCGAGGTAGTGGAGCGTGGGGCTCGCCGCGAGGAGCGGGAAGTCGCCGCGCGGGGCGAGCGCGCGAATCGCGGCCCCGGCCGCCGGCGCGCCGGCCGCGCGCACTCCGGTCGTCACGCCGTCCCCTCCGTGGTCACCCGCTCCGCATCGCCCTGGAGCGCCGCCTTCATCGCGTGCCACGCGAGCGAGGCGCACTTCACCCGGAGCGGGAAGCGCGACACGCCGGAGAGCGCCTTGAGCGCGCCCAGATCGTCCCCCGATCCGCGGCCCGTGACCAACGCGTGGAACTTCTCGAACAGCGCGTCCGCCTCGGCCCTCGACTTCCCCTTGACCGCCTGGGTCATCAGCGACGCGCTCGCCTTGGAGATCGCGCACCCAATTCCCTGGAACGACACGTCCGCCACGCGCGTGCCGTCGAGCTTGAGCCACACCGTGAGCTGGTCGCCGCACATCGGGTTCGCGCCGTCGGCGTGAGCCGTCGCGTCGGCCATCGCGCGGAAATTCTGCGGCCGGCGATTGTGGTCGAGGATGATGCTCTGGTACAGCTCTTCGATGTGCGAGTCCACGGTCTGTTCCCCGTACTCCTTACTCCCGCTGCTCCGCCGGCGCGAACCTCGCGAACGCCACCTGCTCCAGCCCCTCGCGCAGCGTGTCGAGCTCGATGGTCTCGAGCACCTCCGCCGCGAAGGCGTACGTCAGGAGCGCCCGCGCGTGCTCCGCCCCGATCCCCCGACTCTTCATGTAGAACAGCGCGAGCTGGTCGAGCCGCCCCACCGTCGCGCCGTGCGTGCACTTCACATCGTCCGCGAAGATCTCGAGCTGCGGCTTCGTGTCCACCCGCGCCTGCTCCGAGAGCAGCAGCGCGTGGTTCGTCTGCTTGCCGTCCGTCTTCTGCGCCGCCGGATGCACGTACACCTTGCCGTTGAACACCCCGTGCGAGCTGCCGTCGAGGACGCCCTTGTACAGCTCCCGGCTCGCGCACGAGGGCGCCAGATGCTCCACGAACGTCTGGTGGTCGGCGTGCTGTGTGCCGTCCACGAGGTACAGGCCGTTGAGCCGCGTCTCGGCGCCCTCGCCCACGAGCTTCGTGTAGACGTTGGTGCGCGAAAGCGCCGCCCCCGTCGCAAACGAGAAGCCGTGGTACACCGAGTCGCGCCCCTGCGACACCTGCACCGTGCCCACGTGGAACGCTTCGGTGCTCTCACACTGGATCTTGTAGTGGTGCACCCGCGCGCCGTTGCCCACCTCCACCTCGGCGACCGCGTTCGTGAAATGGCTCGCGCTGCCGAGCCCGACGTAGCTCTCTACGAGTGCGAGCTGCGCCAGCGCCTCCACCACCACGAGGGTCCGTGGATGGACCGCGGCCCCCTCCGCCTGCGCGTCGGTCACGTGGATGACGTGCACCGGCTCGCTCACGACCACGCCGCGCGGCACGTGGATCACGACGCCGTCCTGCATCAAGGCCGTGTTGAGCGCCGTGAAGGTGTGCTCGCGATACCCCGCGAGCTTCCCCAGGTGCTCGGCCACCAACTCGGGCGACTCCTTGAGCGCCTCCGCGAGCGTCATGACCGTCACCTCCGCCGGAAGCGCCGCGAACGCCGAGAGCGACGGCTCGAACCGCCCGTTCACGAACACCATCCGGTGCCACGACGCGTCGCCGAGCGTGAGCGCGGCGACGTCGGCCAGGCTCGGCCTGGGCGCACCTGCCTTCGGCACGAGCGGCTTGAACGTCCGCTCCGCGATCGGCGTGACGCTCGTGAAGTGCCAGTCCTCGTTGCGCGTCGTCGGAAACCCGAGCTCCCCGAATCGCGCGAACGCGTTGCGCCGCAGGTCGGCGAGCCAGGCGGGTGCGCCGGTGGACGGCACCGAGGAGAAGAAGTCGGCGTAGGAGGTGGTCACGCGGCCTCCGACACCCAGTCGTAGCCCCGCGCTTCGAGCTCCAGGGCCAGTTCCTTCCCTCCCGACTTCACGATCTTCCCGTGCACGAGCACGTGCACGACATCCGGAATGATGTAGTTCAGCAGCCGCTGGTAGTGCGTGACGACGATCGTCGCGCGGTCCGGTCGCCGGAGCTTGTTGACGCCGTCGGCCACGACGCGCAACGCGTCAATGTCGAGCCCGCTGTCGGTCTCGTCGAGGATCGCGAGCCGGGGTTCCAGCACCGCCATCTGGAGGATCTCGTTCCGCTTCTTCTCGCCGCCCGAGAAGCCGGCGTTCACGGAGCGGTGCAGCATCGCGACATCCATGTCCACGAGCTTCAGCTTTTCTTCCATCAGTTCGAGAAACTCGATCGGATCGAGCTCCGGCTCGCCGCGCGCCTTGTGCACCTCGTTGTAGGCCGAGCGCATGAAATACGCGTTCGTCACGCCGGGAATCTCCACCGGGTACTGGAACGCGAGGAACACGCCCGCCTGCGCGCGCGCCTCGGGCGCCATCTCGAGGAGGTTCTTCCCGTCGTACGTGACGCTGCCGGCGGTGATCTCGTAGCCGGGATGCCCCGCGATCACCTGCGCGAGCGTGCTCTTCCCCGAGCCGTTCGGGCCCATGATCGCGTGTACCTCGCCCTCGGCCACCGCCAGCGAAACGCCCCGGAGGATTTCCTTCCCGCTCGCGGAGGCGTGGAGATTGTCAATCTTCAGCACTGGTTTCTATTCCTCAAGTTCGACCTGGCGACATTTGCCGCAGATCACGCAGATCACGCAGAACCGTGTTGCGGCGGTCTGCCCGGCGCGCCGATGGCGGCAACGTGGTTCTGCGTGTTCTGCGTGCTCTGCGGTAATCTGTTCCTCGTTTCTCTTCGCCTCACTTCTCATCCCACCGATCCCTCGAGCGTGATGCCGAGCAGCTGCTGCGCCTCCAGCGCGAACTCCATCGGCAGCTCCTTGAACACTTCCTTGCAGAACCCGCTCACGATGAGCGAGATCGCGTGCTCGGCGCTGAGCCCGCGCTGCTTGCAGTAGAAGATCTGGTCCTCCCCGATCTTCGACGTGCTCGCCTCGTGCTCCGTGGTCGAGCTGTTGTTCGCCACCTCGATGTACGGAAACGTGTGCGCACCGCACCGGTTCCCGATGAGCATCGAGTCGCACTGCGTGTAGTTCCGCGCGCCGGTCGCCTTCGGCAACACCTTCACCTGCCCGCGGTACGAGTTGTTCCCCTCGCCCGCGCTGATCCCCTTCGAGATGATCGTGCTCTTCGTGTGCTTCCCGATGTGAATCATCTTCGTGCCGGTGTCGGCCTGCTGCCGGTTGTTCACCACCGCCACGGAGTAGAACTCGCCCGTCGCGTTATCCCCTTGCAGGATGACGCTGGGGTACTTCCACGTGATCGCGGAGCCGGTTTCCACCTGCGTCCACGAGATCTTCGCGTTGGTCTGCGCCTTCCCGCGCTTCGTCACGAAGTTGTAGATGCCGCCCTTCCCCTCCTTGTCGCCCGCGTACCAGTTCTGCACGGTGCTGTACTTGATCTGCGCGTTGTCGAGCGCGATCAGCTCGACCACCGCGGCGTGGAGCTGGTTGGTGGACCGCTTGGGCGCCGTACACCCCTCGAGGTAGCTCACGTAGGCGCCCTCATCGGCGACGATCAGCGTCCGCTCGAACTGCCCCGTGTCGGCCGCGTTGATGCGGAAGTACGTCGAAAGCTCGATCGGGCACCGTACGCCTTTCGGCACGTAGCAGAACGAGCCGTCGGAGAACACCGCGGAGTTGAGCGACGCGAAGAAGTTGTCCGAGTACGGCACCACCGAGCCGAGGTACTTCTTCACGATCTCCGGATGATTGTGCACGGCCTCCGTGAAGGAGCAGAACACGACACCGTGCTTCGCGAGCTCCGCCTTCATCGTGGTGCCCACCGAGACGGAATCGAAGATCGCGTCCACCGCGACGCCGGCGAGGAACTTCTGCTCGGTGAGCGAGATGCCAAGCTTGTCGTATGTCCTGAGCAGCTCGGGATCCGCCTCGTCGAGCGACTGGAGCGGCTTCACGCTCCGGGGCGCCGAATAGTAGCGCTGGGCCTGGTAGTCAATCGCCGGGTACTTCACGTTCGACCAGTGCGGCTCGGTCATCGTCTGCCAGCGGCGGAACGCCTTGAGCCGCCACTCGAGCAGCCACGCCGGCTCCTGCTTCTTGGCCGAGATGAGGCGGACGACGTCTTCGTTGAGCCCGGGCGGCAGCGTGTCGGCGTCAACGTCGGTGACGAAGCCGTATGCGTACTCGCGATTGACCAGCGATTCGATGGATGAGCTCATCTCCGCTCCGAACCCGCTCGCGCGGCCGGCAGCGGCGCGCGAGCGCTTCCTCTCGTGATCGCGACCGGGGCGGCCTGCGCGGCCTGCGCGGCCTGCGTGGCCGTTGCGGGCGCCTCGGTCGCCGTGTACTCACACGACTTGCAGCCGCTCATCATGTGCTGCTGGCGCTCCACCACCGCGCCGAGCACTTCCTCGATGAACGCCGCCTCGGCCGAACAGACTTCGGGAAAGCGCTGCGCGATCTCGCGCACGGCGCAGTTGTGCTCGCGGATGCGCGCCTCGCCCGGCGCGCGCGACTCCGCTTCCGCCATGTACCCGTTCGCCGTGAGCACCGCGGCCAGCGCGTGCGCGCGTTCCGCCAAGGGGAGCGTCTCGAGCCGCGGCCTCGCCTCGTCCGCGACCGCATCCCAGCGGCGCCGGAAGAGCCGCACGACGCCTTCGGTCCCCTGCTCGGCGCGCAACAGCTCCAGCGCATCAGCGAGCGCTCCCGCGTATTCGCGCGGAAAGAGCTGCTCGCCCCGGTCGGTCAGGGAGTATGCGTAGACGGGCCCTCCGACGCCCCGCACCTCGCGTCGGAAACGCACCAGCCCCGCGTCTTCCAACTCCTTGAGATGCCGCCGGAGCGCGTTGGCCGTGAGGCCGAAGCGCACCCCCAGCTCCTTCGCCGCGAGCGGCTGCTCCTTGCGAAGCGCGACCAGCAGGTCGCGCCGGAGTCCCTTGAAGCCGGCGAGCGTGTTCATGTCAGGAAAGCTACTCGACTTACGGGATTCGTCAACGAAAGTGTTGAGGAACTAACAGACTGGGCCGCAGAGCACGCAGATCACGCAGACCCGTGGGGTCGAGATCTGCGGCGTTCGCGAGCGTCTGTTCCCACAGAATGTGATAACTCCTTTATTCACACTAACTTGCGGTTGCATGCGCGGGCGTCGCGACTGCGGATCGCCGCGACGTCTGTCTTTCCAGCCCCGCCATTGCGCAACCTCTCGAGCGATTCCTATCGTTGCGCCGACCCTCGATCGAACGGAGGTGGGTGATGCGGTTCCTCTCGGAGCTGTGGATGCCGATTCTCGTGTCCGGCGCGTTCTGTTTCGTCTGGTCCGCGATCGCGTGGACGGTACTCCCCCATCACAAGACGGAGTGGAGGCGGCTGCCGTCGGAGCCTGACGTTCTGGACGCACTGCGCCGGACGCCGCCTCCAGGCGGGCTCTACACCTTTCCGTTCGCGATGGGCGCCGACATGAATCGCGCGGACCTGAAGGTGGCGATGGAGAGGGGGCCGGTCGGCTTCGTGACCATCGGGAAGGCCGGCGTGCCCAACATGGGGAAGATGATGGCGCAGTCGGTCGTGTTCTATCTCGTCACGTCCACGCTCGCCGCCTACGTCGCCTGGAACGCCGGTCTCGGCCTCGGCGCGCCCTATCGCTCGGTCTTCCGCCTCGTGGGCACCGTGGTGACGATGGCCTATGTGCTCGGAAGCGTGCCCGAGTCCATCTGGTTCGCCCGGCCGTGGAAGAGCTGGGGGTATCAGCTGTTTGATGGGATCGTAGCGGGGTTGATTACAGCGGGGGTGTTTGGGTGGCTGTGGCCACAGTAGGAGGGGCGGAGAGATGGGAGGGAGCGGCGAGCGGCGAGATCGAGACGGGAGAGGCGAGAGCAAAAAGCGAGCGGCGAGAGGATCCGAATCTCTCGCCGCTTTCTCTCGCCGCTCGCCACTCGATCTCGCCGCTCCCCGCTCCCTCCCACCTCACACCTCTCGCGCCGCTACTACATCGCGACCTTCACACCAGACACGTCTGCCTTCCCGATGAACCCCGCGTCGGTGCCGTACCAGATCATCTTCGTCTTCTTGTCGAAGATCATGTGGCGGACCGTATTCGGGCTTCCGCCGCCGACTTCCGTGATGCTGAAGAACGACTTCGACTTGGGGTCGAATCCCACGAGCCGGTTCGGCTTGGGCGGATTCCCCGTCTCCACCACCCAGATGCGGTCACGGTCATCCACCGTCATGCCGTACGGGAGCGAGGACCGGCCGCCGGGGACCTGCCACTCCTCCGACTTCTGTGTGACCGGATCGAACTTGCCGAGGAATCCCCGGCGATAATCCACGTACCAGATCTTGTCGTCCGACGTGATCGCGATGCGTCGGTCGAGCGTCGAGTCGTGCGCGAGCGGGAACGTCTTCAGCTCGAACGTCTCCGGATCAACCGTCGCGATCAGGTTCGTCGCGAAGAGATTGATCCACGGCCGCCCCTTCGAGTCGAGCGCGATCCCATACGGATTCGTGCCGCGACGGCCGGCGGGGGGCGTGGGCTTCACGATCCGGAACTTCCCCGTCGCTACGTCGAGGTGGCCGATCGCATTCGACTGTTGCGCCGTGAACCAGATGTTCCCGTTCTTGTCGAACGCCATCGTGTGGGGGTCGCGCACCGTCGAATCCGGAATCTTGAAGCGCGTGATCTCCCCGGTGGCCGGATCTAACTTGCCGATCGTTCCGTTGCGGTTCCCCGAGTACCAGACGTTGCCGTGCGCGTCCACGATGCAACTGTGCGGGTTTGTGCCCGGATCCAGGTCGTACTTCTTGAACTCCCCCGTCTTGGGGTCGAGCCGGGCGACGTAGTTCCCGGTGGGCGCCTGCCCCGCCTGTCCCACGAAGAAGATGCTGCCGTCCGGAGCGGCGGCGGGATCACGCGGTCTTCCGGCCTTTCCCCACGGGACGGCGAACTCATTGATGGGAACTGTCGCGGGCACCTGCGCCGGCATCGGCGCGGCCAGGGACGCGAGAACGAACGGAACGGCACTGAGCATCGGGCGCATGACGGCCTCCGGAGGGTCCGACCAGTAACCTAGTGTCGTGTACTTCGGCCGCGAATGCAACGCGCGGCACGGGGAATACGCTGAACCCGCCGGAGAGTAGCGGCTAGTACAGCGGAACAGAAGTTCGGTGACGTATTCTCACGCGGCGATCTTCGTCGAGGTTGCCGAATCGGGGCACCGCGCCAGGAGGCGGGCCAAGTCGCGGCGAGTGAAGCGCCATTCGAAGGGCCGGGCGACCGT
>DATEDF010000024.1:0-6601 GCA_035286465.1 Gemmatimonadaceae bacterium
TTGACGGGATGGGACTGCTCATTCGCGGCATCCTCGACGCGCTCGACGACCTCGGCCGCTTCGCGCACGTGGAGCCCGGCTCTACCGACGCGCGCCCGCTGCAGGAGGGCGTGGAGCTGGTCGAGAAGAAGCTCCTCAAGTCGCTCGCGGGCCACGGCCTCGAGGTCGTGAATCCCTCCGGGCAGCCCTTCGACCCCGCGGTGCACGAGGCCGTGATGACCGCGCCCGCCACGCGCGAAGACGAGGACCATCTCGTCTCGCAGGTGTTTCAGGTCGGCTACGTCTTCAACGGCCAGCTCGTGCGCCCCGCGCGTGTGGTCGTGAAGCAGTGGCGCGGCCCGGAGGAGAGCGCGGGCGATGACGGCTCGCGCGACGACGCGGACGGCGACCGTTCGCGTTCGGGCGCGGGCCCCGAGGCCTGAGCGCGAGCCGCGAGCCCAGTCGTCATGGCGCAGAAAGACTTCTACGGCGTGCTCGGCGTCTCCGACAAGGCGACGCACGAGGAGATCAAGAAGCAGTATCGCCGTCTCGCCAAGCAGTATCACCCGGACCGGAACAGGAACGACGCCAAGGCGGCCGAGCGCTTCAAGGAGATCTCCGAAGCGTACCAGGTGCTCGGTGACGAGAAGAAGCGCCGGCAGTACGACGAGATGCGCCGGCTCGGCGCCTTCGACGCGTTCACGGCGCGCGGGCCGCGGGGCGGCGCGCGTCCCGGCGCCGGCGCGCCTGGCGGCGGGTTCCGGTTCGAGGACTTCGATGTCGGCGGACTCGGAGGGCTGGGCGACCTCTTCAGCTCGATGTTCGGCGGCGGCCGGGCGCAGCGCCCGACGGGTCCCGAGCCCGGGCAAAGTGTCGAGACCACGCTGGAGATCCCGTTCCGCTCGGCCGCTCTGGGCGGCAAGGTGCCGATCGAACTCGAAGTGAACGAGGAGTGCGCGACGTGCGGCGGCTCGGGGGCGGCCAGGGGCGCGAGGATCCAGGCGTGCCCCGAGTGTGGCGGGCGAGGCACGATCTCGTTCGGCCAGGGCGGCTTCGCGGTGAACCGGCCGTGCCCGATGTGCCTCGGCAAGGGCGGCGTGCCGAGCGTCCGGTGCCCCGCGTGCGGCGGCGCGGGGGAGAAGCGGAGCAAGAAGAAGGTTATCATCACCGTGCCCTCTGGCGTGGACACGGGATCGAAGATCCGCTTGAAGGGGCAGGGCGGTCGCGGGCAGCGGGGCGGCCCGCCCGGCGACATCGTCATCACCTTTCAGGTGAAGCCCGACGCGCACTGGGAGCGCGAGGGGCTCGATCTGGTGACGCGCGCGCCGGTGAACATCGCGCAGGCCACGCTGGGCTCGAAGGTGAGCGTCGAGACCCTCGACGCGAAGCGCGTCTCGATCCGGATTCCCGCGGGAACGCCGAGTGGGAAGCGCTTTCGCGTGCGCGGTCAGGGCATCGCGAAGGACGGGAAGCGCGGCGACCTGCTCGTCGAGGTGCAGGTCACGGTGCCGGAGCGGCTCACCGCCGAGCAGCAGCGGTTGATGAAGGAGTTCGCGGAGAAGGGCGGGCTGGAGTACTGAGCAGCTATCCCACGAGCAGGGGCAGCTCCACGCGCGCGGGCCGCGCCGCCTCGATGACCCCGCCGCCGAGCACGCGCACTCCGTCGTAAAGCACGAGCGACTGCCCCGGCGCGATGGCCGTCACCGGCTCATCGAGCGCCAGCTCGATCTCGTCGTCCTCGACGCGCACCAGTTCCGCCGCCACGATGGGCGCGCGATGGCGGACGCGTACACCCACGCGGCCGCCCACCGTCGGCGCCGGGTCCACGAGCCAGTTCACGCCGCTCGCGACGACGCCGCGGCCCAGCAGCTCCTCGCGCGGTCCGATCACCACCGCGCGCTGCTCCGGGTGGATCTCGACGACGAACATCGGCTGGCCGAACCCGCCCGGCACGCCACGGCGCTGCCCGATGGTGTAGCGCGCGAAGCCCGCGTGCTCGCCCACCACCGTGCCGTCGCCCAACGTGATGGGGCCCGGCGCGAGCGCCGGGGCATCCGCGCCCAGTGCGCGCTCGAGCACGCGCGCGTAGTCGCCGTCGGGCACGAAGCAGATCTCCTGGCTCTCGGGCTTCTCGGCGACGAGCGTGAGTCCCAGTTGGCGCGCCATCGCGCGCGTCCCGGCCTTCGTCATCTCACCCACGGGGAGGAGCACGCGCGAGAGCACCGCGCGGTCCACGCCCCAGAGGAAGTAGGTCTGGTCCTTGCGCTCGTCGGCGCCGCGGTGCAGCTCGCCGTTCACGACGCGGGCGTAGTGGCCGGTCGCGACGAAGTCGGCGTCAATCGCGTCGGCCTTCTTCACGAGGTCGCGGAACTTCGTGAAGGTATTGCAGCGGACGCAGGGGATGGGCGTGCGGCCGCGCGCGTACTCGGCGACGAAGTCGTCGAGCACGTCGTGGCCAAAGGCGCGCTCGAGGTTCAACACATAGTGCGGAATGCCGATGCGCTCGGCGATGCGGCGCGCGTCGTTGGCGCTGTCGAGCGAGCAGCAGGGGCGGTCGGGGACGTCGGCGCCGTCGTGGTGGAGCTTCATCGTGACGCCGACGACGTCGTAGCCCGCGCGCGCGAGGGTCGCGGCGGCCACGGAGGAATCCACGCCGCCCGACATCGCGACGAGCACGCGGGGCTTCACGGACACGGGCACGATCTCCTTCCTCCGCCGCAGTACTGCCCGCGACCGCCGGCGCTCACGCCGCCGCCAGGCCGCGCGCCTTGAGCGCGAGAGCGGGGAAGACCTCGGCCGCGCGCGCGATGCACGCGTCCGTCGTGAGCGCGCCCACGCTCATCCGGACGGCGGCGCCCGCGAGCTCGGCCTTGATGCCCATCGCCTCGAGCACGTGCGAGGGCGCGACGCTCCCGCTCTGGCACGCGGAGCCGCCGGAGCAGGCGATCCCCTGCAGGTCGAGCGCCATCAGCAGCGACTCGGTCTCGGTGCCGGGCACGGAGACGTTGAGGATGTGCGGCGCACGGCGCGCCGCACGCCCGTGGATGACCGCGTCTGGGAGCCTGGCGAGGATCGCCGCCTCGAGGCGGTCGCGGAGCGCCCCGAGGCGCGCGCACTCGCGGTCGCTCTCGGCGAGCGCGAGCTCGCACGCCGTGGCGAGGGCGACCGCGCACGCGACGTTCTCCGTCCCGGGTCGCCGGCCGCGGTCCTGCGTGCCGCCGAAGAAGAGCGGCTCGAGCGGCGTGCCGCGACGGATGTACATCGCGCCGATTCCCTTCGGCGCGCCGATCTTGTGCCCGCTGATCGCGAGGAAGTCGAACGGCGTCGCCCTGGCGTCCACTTCCACCTTGCCAAGCGCCTGCACCGCGTCGGTGTGGAACACGGCGCCCACCGACTTCGCGTGCGCCGCCAGCGCGCCGATCGGCTGGATCGCGCCCGTCTCGTTGTTCACCCACATCACGGAGCAGAGCGCGGTGTCGTCGCGGACCATCTCGCGCGCCGAGTCGAGCGACACGGTGCCGCTCGCGTCCACGCCGAGGTGCCGCTCCGCCGCGCCTTCCTTCGCCGCTTGGTGCACGGACTGGAGCACCGCCTTGTGCTCGATCGGCGACGTGACCACCGCGCGACGCCCGTTCGCCCTGAGCACGCGCCACGCGCCCAGGATCGCGAGGTTGTCGCCTTCGGTGCCACCCGACGTGAAGCAGACCTCGTCGGGGCCGGCGCCGAGGCAGTGCGCGACGCGCTCGCGCGCTTCATCGAGCGCGGTGCGCGCCTCGCGACCCCAGCGGTGCGCGCTGGACGGGTTCCCGAAGCGCGGGCCGAAAAACGGCTGCATGGCCTCGAGCACCTCGGGGCGCACCGGCGTCGTGGCGGCGTGGTCGAGATAGACGGGGGTGGGCATTGGGGTGGAAATATAGTCGGGCTGGGACGGAGGTGAGGCGCGCGGCGGCGTCTAGATGAGTTCGTCAATGGACTTCGGCCAGTCCTCCTTCAGCAGCCGCGACAGCGCGCGATCGGCCAGCAACCTGCCGCCCGTCTGGCACCGCGCGCAGTAGTTCGTCTCGTTTTCCGCGTAGCGGATGCGCTGCACCGGCGTGCCGCACACGGGACAGGGCTTGCGGAAGCGGCCGTGCACCGCCATGCCCTCGCGAAACGCGGTGACCTTCTCGGGGAAGCCGTCGCCCGTGTCGGCGCGGAGCCGCTCGATCCACTCCGTGAGCGTCGAGCGCGTGGCCTCGTAGAGTCGCCCGGCGTGCTCGTCCGTGATCCGCGACGTGAGGAGCATTGGCGACAGTCGCGCGCGGTGCAGAATCTCGTCGGAATACGCATTCCCGATGCCGCTGAAGAGCCGCGGGTCCGCGAGCGCGCGTTTGACGGTGTGATTCTCGCTCCGCAAGCGCGCGATGAACGTCGAGAGCGTGGCGTCGAGCACTTCGAGGCCGCCGCGGTCGAGCTCGCCGAGCGCGCGTTCGCCGCGTACGAGATGGAGCGACGCGCGCCGCTTCGTCCCCGCCTCCGTAAGCAGGAGCGTGCCGGAGTCGAACTCGAACGCGGCGAGCGCGAGCCGGCGATTCAACCCGGGCGTACGCTCGGACCAGCGGAGGCGGCCCGCGATCATGAGGTGAATCACGAGGAAGAGTTCCTCCTCGAGGGCGATCACAAGGCGCTTGCCGAGCCGGCGCAACCCCGTCACGCGCCTGCCGTGCGCCGCCGTGAGCGGCGGCTCGACGCTGCGCAGCACGAACGGGCTCACGATCCGCACGCACACCAGCGTCCGGCCGCGCACGCGCCGCTCGAGCGCCTCCTGGTACACGGTGATGTCGGGAAGCTCCGGCACCGTGGTACATTATCGCGCCCTCAGCCTCCGATCCAATGCACGTTCCCGGCCTGCCGAGCATCGTCTTCCTCGTCTACGTGCTGTTCCTGATGCCGTGGATGGCACTGCGGTCGAAGCAGCGCCTGCTGCCGAGTCCTGCCTCCGCGGGAGCCCCGGCGAGGCCCGCGCCCTCTCGTCCGCAGATCTTCGCGTCCACGCTCGTCGCGCTCGCTCTGCTCTTTGCCCTCTCGTGGATCACCGCGCGGGACATCGGATTCGACCCCTTTGACGTGCACGCGGTGGGCGCGCGCGAGATGCTGGCGGGCGCGGCGGTGCTGGCCTTTCACTTCATGGTGATGCTGGCGAACCGGGCGGTGCGCTCGCGGGAGGAGCGCCGCACGATGGCGGTCTACAAGCTGATGCCGCGCACCCCGGCCGAATGGGCGCTCTACGTCGTGACGGCGCTCACGGCGAGCGTCGCGGAGGAGGCCGGCTACCGCGGGGTGCTGATGTCGGTGCTCTGGTTCTCGTTCGGCAATGGCTGGCTCGCCGCGATCATCTGCGCCACGGCCTTCGCCGCGTCACACGCGCTGCAAGGATGGAAGAGCGGCGTCGCGATCTTCGCGATGGCACTCTCGATGCACGGGCTCGTCTGGTTCACCGGCACGCTTGTCGTGGCGATGGTGGTCCACGCCGTGTACGACATCGCGGCGGGGGCGATCGGCGCGCGGCGCGTGCGCCTCGCGCAGGTGGAGGGTTAGCGAACGGCCGGTCGCGAGCCCGCCGCCGGCGGCCCACCCGTCCCCGTCCGCGGTCTGCCGTCGAGCGTGCCGCTCAGAACGTGCTCACCTCGAGCGCCATCACGTCGTCCACGCGCATCGTCTCCGTCGTGTGGAACGGCTCGCCGTACCGGCACCGGATGAGCGATCCGTAGTGTGCCGCCTGGTGCCGGACGATGTCGAGGATCGGCTCGCCGTTCGGATACACCTCGCCGCCGCCCGTGGCGCCCTCGAACTGCGAGCCGTAGCACCGGATGGCCTCGAGCTTCGTCTCGAATTCCGCCGAGATGTCCACCACGAACGTCGGCTTCAGGTTGTCCTCGCGGAAGGTGATCGCGTGGAGGACCTTGTGCGGGCGATGGGGCGGCTGGGCGGGCTCCACCTTCGTGAGCCCCGCGAGGAAGCAGGCGTCGCGCACCAGCTCCGCGGTCACCCGGTGGTCGGGGTGCCGGCCCTCGCGCGCGGGCGCGATGACGATTCTCGGAGTGAGCCGGCGGATGGCGCTCACGAGCGCGCGCCGCGTCTCCGGCGTGTTCGTCACCCCGGCATCCGGCACTCCGAGGTTCTCGCGCACCGTCACGCCGAGCACCTTCGCGGCCGCCGCCGCCTCCTCGGCGCGGATCGCGGGCGTTCCGCGCGTGCCCATCTCGCCCTCGGTGAGATCGAGGATGCCGGTGCGCCGGCCCGCGCGCGCGAGCTTCGCGAGCGTGCCGCCGCAGGTGAGCTCGGCGTCGTCGCGATGGGCGAAGATGGCGAGAACGTCAACGGGTGGCATTGGACTCAAAGTTATACGGAGGCACATCTTCAACAACGAGTAGACCGTAGACGGTAGACCGTAGACGGTAGACCGTTTGCGTCTGCTCCGTCGTGCACAACGTCCATGGTGAACGGTCCACCGTCCACTCGTCCTTCCTTCGCCGAGCCAAGCCATGCACCCCGTCTCGACCCCCAATGCCCCCGCTGCGGGCGGCCACTACTCCCAGGCCATCGTCCACGCCGGCCTCGTGTACGTCGCGGGCCAGCTCCC
>DATEDF010000025.1:0-4162 GCA_035286465.1 Gemmatimonadaceae bacterium
TCCGCCAACACCTCGTCCTCGTTCATCCGCTCGAACGCCCCCAGGTCTGCGCGCAACCCCTTCGCCTCCTGCGCGCCGCCCAGGATCTTCTCGTAGAGGTCGAGCCGCTCGATGACCTTCTTCTGGATGTACTCGTCGGCCGTCCCGATCCCCACCAAGTAGTAGATCGTCACGGAGCGTTTCTGGCCGTGCCGGTGCGCGCGGCCCTCGGCCTGGAGCAGCTTGCTCGGGATCCAGTCGAGGTCCACGAAGATGACGACGTCCGCGAAGGAGAGGTCGATGCCGACGCCCAGGGAGTCGATGGTCGCCACGAGGACGACCGGCGCAGTCTTCGCCTTCTCGCGCATCTCCTCGACGAGCGCAGACCGCGAGGCGCTCGTGTCCTCGCCCGTCGCGAGCGCAGCGACGACGCCCTTCGTCTTCGCGAGCTTCGTGTAGATCTGCTTCGCCGTCTCGCGTAGGTGTGTGAACACGAGAACGCTGTGCCCCTCTGCGGCACGCGACGTCGCCAGCTCGACGGCCTCGGGGATCTTCCCCGAGCCGCTCAACGTCAACGCCCGGCTCAACGTGTCGCGACGGCTCTTCTCCCAGCCCTCGCGCCAGACGGGTGCGATGTTCTGCGTCGGAACCTTGATCGGGATGACCTGGCGCACGCGCGCAGGCAGCTCGGCCATGACGTCGGCCTTGCTGCGCCGGAGCATCACCCACCGAAGCCGGAGCGCCAGTTCGTCCTCGTGGCTGCTCCCGTCGGTGATCCAGACGGTCGTGTTGCGCGCGACCGTCTCCTTGTGCGCCGCGCAGTGACGCATCAGGTACTTCCACGGACCTTTCCCGAACCTTCCCGGCTCGAGCGTGTCCACGACGTTCCACAAGTCGCGCGGCCGGGCTGTCATCGGCGTGGCTGAGAGCGCGATGCGCGCATGGGCCTTCGCAGCGAGTGCCTTGATGGCCTTCGACCGCCGGCTCCGCTCGTTGAGGAGGTAGTGCGCCTCGTCGAGTACCAAAACGCCGACGGTCTTGCCGAAGACCTCGACCCAGGCGTGCGCGATGTCGTAGTTGAGGATCCAGAGCGCCGCGCCCGTAGGCGAGTTCTTGTTCGCGATGTGCGATGCGATGAACTCGTTCTGCGCCGCAGGGCGGTTGCCCTTCGTCCCCTGGCATACGAAGACCGCCTCGAAGTAGTCCGGCAGCCACTTCTTGGCCTCGGCCGCCCAGACGGCCTTGACGACGGCCGGACACACGACCACGACGAGCGGCGGGCTGCCGTCCTCGATGAGTGCCTTCATGGCGAAGAGCGCCTGGGCGCTCTTGCCGAGGCCGACGTCATCTCCCAGGAGCGCCCCACCATCCGATGCGAGGAGCCGGAGGAACTCGACGCCCTCGCGCTGGTACGCGCGCAAGGCCTCTGGCGGGTTCTTCCAGCCGCCCACACCCTTCCCGAGAAGGTCTGAGGGTTCTTTCACTTCTCCGACGACGGCTGCCAGTTCCTCCTCCTGCAGCGCGTGCGCGAACGCGACGACGGCGTCCGGCCGTCCACCGTACACCTTCGTGGTGGGGTCCCAGGCGAGACCGGGGATCTGACGCGCAAGGCCGGCGACCGGGAAGGCGTAGCTGCGTGGACGCGCGAACGCGAGGCTCGAGGACGCCATGCCGATCTCGACGACGATCACGTCCGTCTCCGAAAGACGAGCGCCGTCGCAGACGTCCTGACGGGGCGGGCCACGTCGTCGCGGTCCTCTTCCGCAATGAGATTGACCGTCGTGAGCAGCTCCCAGTCGCCGTGGCGAGCTTCTTCATCGAGGCGACGTTCCAGGTGGTCGGCCGTTTCTCTGAGCGTTCCCTTCACCCAAGAAGGATCGGTGACGACGACTCTGTGCGCCCAGCTCATTTCGCGCCGATCCCGGCATGCACCTTCGTCCAGTGGTCGTACTGCGTCTTCGCGACGTCGAGGAAGTTCTCCCAGGTGACGCCGTCTACGACTGCGACCTGGGCCGCGCCCGACAGGAAGGTGTTGCCGATCTTCTCGGATGGGGTCTGCGCGGCGAGGGCCACGGAGGCCAGGCGGAAGATCGCCATCTCGAAGGCTGCCCCGAGCGCCTCCGGCGTCGTGACGATCACTCCGACGGAACTACGGCCCCCGCGACGCCGCGTGGGCGCGTGACCTCGACGTGTGTCGAGACGCTCACGAGCGTCGCGGGGGACCTTCGTCTTGGGCTGCTTGCGCGTCGAGGTCTTGGCCCTGCGGGTCGTCGAGGTCACGTTGAACGTCGTACTACGAGCGCCAAACGGTGTCAAGCCTGTTGGATAAAAAAAAGGCGACGGAGGAGCATCTCCGTCGCCTCCCACACCGAGCGCCACGAGGAAGTCCTGTGGCTGGACCGGAGTCCTACCACGACCGATCAGTTATCAGTTGTGGCATTTGTTTCGACCGGGAGTGGGATGGGGGTGGGTGAAGCCCACCCCCACTCCCGCGCCGCACATTTGTAAGTAGGCGTAATCTTATTCACTTTCTGCGGCATCAAAAATGAGCCTACACCCCTGCTGCCGCACCTTTTTGACCCCCTGGTGCCGCAAAAAAAAAGTGTTGACAGGTCTACGGCGCGGTCTGATTCGGGCCGTATTTGCCCCAGCCCGGCAGCCCGACGAGGCGCTTCTGCGTCCGGCGGCTCTCGCGCTCGACGGTGAGCAGCTTGTGCTCCTGCGCGTACTCGATGCAGCGCGTGAACGAATCCTCCGTGGCCTTGAGTGCCTCACGCAGTTCCTTCAGGCCGAGCTTGCGGCCCTCGGCTTCGAGCACGCGTACGGCCGCACGCGTGTCGGACTCCTCGCCGCGCACGCCCGGCACGTTGCCCGTCGCGATGAGCCGGAGCGACTCGTCGTCGGCTTCCCACCTGATCTTCAGGATCTGCCCCTCGCCCGGCCAGCCCCGGACCTTCGTCCACTTCATCTCCTCCTTCTGGACGTGGACGACCAGCTCGCTCGATGCGTCGATCTCGCCCGAACCACGGGTGGCCGACTGCCAGTTCGTGTCGCCCTTCGCCGTGTGGTGGATGACGATGACCGGCCCGTCGATCTCCAGGCTGATCCGCTTGAACGCCGACATCACCACGCTCATCTGCTGCGAGTCCTGCTCCTTGCCCGTGTGCGCCTGCCTGAGCGAGTCGAAGATCACGAGCCGCGCGCCGACGTGCTTCGCCACGGTCGAGATGCACTCGACGACGGCCTCGACGTTCGAGTTCTCCTCGTCGTCCAGGTTGCGGAGCCGGTAGTCCTCGGGGAACCCCTTGTACTCGCCCTGGGCGTCGGCCTTGCGGCCGGGCGGGACCGTGTGGATGAAGATGCGCGGCGAGTCGATGACGCCGAACAGCCGGAACCGCTTCGCGACCTCGGCCGGATCGTTGTCGTAGTTGATCACGAGCGACGCGAAGGGCGCGCCCTGCGGCATCGCACTGCGGCCGAGCCACGGCGTGTTCGTCGCGACGGCGCGCACGAGGTCGTACGCCGCGAAAGTTTTTCCTGCGCCGGGCTCACCGACGAACATCAGGACGCCGCGCGCGGGGATGAGCTGGTCGATCAGAAAACCTGGATCGGGAAAGCCCGCCGCCAATTCGGCCGGCGTGAAGAAGTGATCGCGGACGTAGGCGTCGAGCTGTTCGAGAGACGGGCCCTCGCCCGTCTCGTCGGCTGCTTCTGATTGCTCTGCGTGCTGTCCGTTGCCGTTGCTCTTGCCGTTGCCGTTGCTCCTCGCTGCCTCAGACGCAGTGACGGTCACGTCGCCTCCTCGGTGGTGGGAGAGCGACCCTACACCCGTTAACAAAAGTTGACGAGCGCCCTGTTGGCGCTATCCTTACCTCATGGCTCTCATGGAGATGATCGCGTTCCGCACCTCGAAGGAGGAGCGGAAGGCGCTCGAGAAGGCCGCGAAGGCGAGCGGGCACAAGCTCGGATCGTGGTGCCGCACGGTTGCGCTGATGATGGCCGCGAAGAAGCTGCGCTTCGTGCAGCAGCTCGAGATCAACGGCAAGATCCAGTAGGTCCGGGTCTTGCCCGCATCCAGGCTCCGGCCGGCTCAGGGCTCGGAGCGAGGGCACCCTCGCCCCTGATCGACCCCGACCGCAGCCTGGCCGGATCCGGCCTGGATCGGCCTGGATCGGCCTGATCC
>DATEDF010000026.1:0-4541 GCA_035286465.1 Gemmatimonadaceae bacterium
GGGGAACGGCCGCGGGGTGCTCGGGGAGCCGGTCGCCGGCATCGGCGGCGGCATGGGCGGCACTCCGGGGCGCGGGATCGCGGTAATCGGCGGCGGCGACGGCGGCGTGAAGATCGGCGTGGCCCGCCGCGGCGCCGCCGCCGGCGTCAGGGCCGGGGTCAGGACCGGCGTCGCGGGCGCGGCGCGTACGGCCAGCGCCTCCTCGACAATCGGAGGGGCAGCGGCCGCCTCGGGACCGAAGAGTGCAGCCGCTACATCGCCTTCGACCGGCACAACCGGCGAGGTCGGGCCGCGAGCCGCAGTCACCATTCCCGCCGGCGTCACGCCGGCGACAGCTCCCGCCACCGCAAGGTCTGGTGCCGGCACGGGGATGACGCCACCGCACACCGAGCAGCGTGCCCGCACGCCCCCCAAGGGAACCTTGGCGGGGTCCACGCGGAACACCGACCGACAATCAGGGCACGTGACGTTCACTTCTCCTCCGCAACGCTCGCCTCGTCCGGAACGGACGGCGCCGAGTCCTCTCCCGCCGTGTCGCCGCGACGGTCAATCGTGTAGACGGACCCGGGCAACGTCTTCGCGTAGCTCTTCATTTCGGTCGCCAGCTCGCTGATCTGCGCCGCGTGCGTGAACTTCCGGCGCTCGTTCGTCACGACGCCGATCGAGACCGTCATCAGCGGGACCTTGTGCAGCTGGCCGCGCCGGTCCTTCCCGAAATAATAACCCGCGCGCCGATCCTGTTCCGAGTACTGGTACGGAATCAGCGTGTCGAAGGTCGCGACGATCTCCCCGCAGGCCTCCTGAAGCTGCTCGACGGGCATGATGAAGAGGAAGTCATCCCCGCCGATGTGGCCCACGAACCCCTCCTCCGTGCAGACCCCCTTCACCACGTCGTGCAGGATCTTCGAGAGGATGCGGATCACGCGGTCGCCGTCGTAGTAGCTGTAGCGGTCGTTGTATTCCTTGAAGTGGTCGAGGTCGGCGTAGCACACCGCGAAGACGAGCCCCAGCTCCAGGCGGCGCGTGATCTCGGCCTCGATGTCTATGGCGCCCGGGAGCCGCGTGGAGGGGTGCACGTAGGTGTCGCGGTCGGAACGGCGGAGCAGCGCGTCGAGGCGGAGGGGCACGTCCATCGGGTTGATCCCGTCTCGCAGGACCTCGTCGGCACCCGCGTCAAAGGCGGCGGCGAACGCGATGTCCTCGCTGCGCGTGCAGACGCACACGGGGACGATCCCGGTGAACGAGTCGGCCTTCAGGCGCTGGCACCCCTTGAAGGCCGCCACGGGATGCGTGCGCGCGTCGATGAGCACGAGGCGCGGCCGGCTCCGAAGCGTGGCGGCCATCAAGTCGTCGGGCGAAGCGACCGCAGTGACGGGCAGCCGGCGGGCCTCGAGCCAACCGCGCACGAGGTCGGGGAGTGGCTGGCCGTCAGGTGCGAAGATGAAAGCGGTCGTTTGGGACACTCGCTCCGCGGGTAGGTGTGCAACTGGGCAAGATACGGCCACCCTGGAATGGTGTCAAAGGAATGTACGGCAGGGACTTGCGGTTGTTGGTCATCGAGCAGGGGACCGGCCGAACGGTGCCCACGGGAGGGTGGCGACCAAAGACCCCGAGGCGCCCCCGCTCGAGTCACGGCCTCGCAGGCGAAGCGTCACGAACGCGTCTACCGTCGAGAGCAGGTGATTCGCGGCAAGGAGCGCCAGCTGGGTCCGGGCGGCGCGGGCCGCCTCGTTCTTGTGACGGATCGAGGTTCGGAAGAGGTCCTGCTCGAGCTGGGCGTTGCGCCACGACCATCGGAAGTCGGCGGGATAGGCCCGCGCAATGTAGAAGTTGTACGCGCTGATGTACGCCTCGGAGTCGCGGGGAGGTTCCGAGCGGGGATCACGCCAGTACGTCTGGCGGGCGAGCAGCCACATCGCGCCGTTGAAGGTCGTCTCATCCACCTCCGGCACAACGACGCTCCCGGGGACCCGGCTGAAGACGCCGCTCTCGACGTAGTGCTCCATCGCCTCATAGTACGCCCACGATCCCGCGGGCCGGCTCCCTGGAAAGAACGCACGCGCGACATCGCGCGCGAGCGAGCGCGAGCGATTCCCCTCACGCGTGGCCTCCGCGTCCTCGTTGAAGTAGCTGAATAGCGCGAACGCCTCGGCCGCAAGGTAGGCGACGAAGCGGTCCTGCCTGAGAAGCGCCTGTCCGGTGCCGGGCAGCAGTGCCGACGCAAGCGGTACCCACCACGACGAGTCCCCTCGCGCGCGGGTGCCCGCGCGTGCGCCCACGACGCCGTGAAGATCGCCGGCTGGACTCACGCGAGCGTGTCCGACCGGCACGCGCGGGCCCGCCGGGAGCGAGGTCACGCGCTGCCCGAGCGTCGCGCCGGGCGTGGCGGCGCCGCAGGCGGTCAGGAGGAGGAGGCGAGCGATGCGCATCAGAACCGGAATCGCAGCGTGACGTGTGTCGGCGGAGTGCCCAGGTCGGCGGAGAAGCCGCCGAATACCCGCGCGAGATCCATCGAAACGCCGCCGCGCTGCACGCCGAGCCCGACAGCGGCACCCGCGAGGTCGCCGCTCCCGGTCGCGTAGCCGGCGCGCAGAAAGAGCTGCTCCCGGTAGGCGAACTCGCCGCCGCCGCGCACGGACGGATTGTCGAACGCCGGGCGGTCCACCAACTCGGCGCTCACGTGCAGCGCTCCGCCCGTCACGACACGATCCACGGACGGTACCACGTAGCGCGCGCCGACGTGCACGCGCACCGGGAGTGCATCGGCCTGCTCCTCGTCGTTCACCTGGAAGCGGAAGCCCACGCTCCGCAGCGCGACTCCGACCGTGAGCCGGCGTGCCCGGTCGGTCACCGCCTGCACGCCGAAGTCGAACGCGCTCGAGGACGCCGAGTACGACGCGACGCCACTGCAGTCGCCGCTGCAGGCTACGCGGTCCTGGAGGAACTTGTACGTCACACCGGCGCGCACGCGCGGCCCCAAGGTGGCCGCGTAGGTCGCCGCCAGGACGAGTGAGCTCGGATTCGACTGCCCGATAGTCGTCCCGTTGGGATCGGTGTTCTCCTGGCGGCCGTAGTCGAGGTAGAACAGCGCACCCGAGAGAACACCGGCTGCGCCCGCGGGCACCACCAGCTCGAGCGCCGTGCCGCCCGCGACGAGCGTCTGCGAGTGGTTGATCCCCACTTCCTTCCTGTCGAGCCGCGCCAGCGACGCGGGGTTCCACCAGACGCCCTCGCTTCCCGGTTCCGCCGCGACGACCGCCTGCCCGAGGCCGACCGCGCGGGCGCCGATCGGCACGAGGAGGAAGAGCGCTCCCTCCCTCGAGAGCCCGCCTTGACTCCGCGCGACACCCGGAAAACCGCAGAGCGCCGCGAGCGCCGCGAGCGCCGTCAGCGCCGTCAGCGTGGGGCGCGCGGGGCGCGCGGGGCGAGGCGAGCGCGTGAGCACCGCCCTGCGGCGGCTTCGTCGCGCGTCAGAGCGGCGTCGCCTCATCCACGAGCATTACGGGGATGTCATCGCGCACGGGGTAGCGCAGGCGGCATGCCAGACAGTCGAGCGCACCGTCCTGCTCCCGGTACTCAAGCGGGCCCTTGCACTTGGGACAAACGAGGATCGCGAGCAGCTGGGGGGCGAGCGTCATCCGGGGGACTCCTCTTGAAATCCCGTCTCGTCGCGTTCACGGTGCCCGAAACTCGAATGTACACCCGCGAGCGCGTCTCATCGAGCGCGTCTCATCGAGTGAAGACGATTCAGGAGGGGGAGCCGTCAGACGTCGGCGGCCCGAAACGCGAAACCCCAGCCGCGAACGACTGGGGTTTCGAATGAGATGCCGGCGACGGCCTACTCTCCCGCGATCTCTCGATCGGAGTACCATCGGCGCTGTAGGGCTTAACGATCGTGTTCGGAATGGGAACGAGTGTGGCCCCTACGCTCTGGTCGCCAGCGATGCGTGAAACCAGGGACAACTGACAGCGGAGGTGGGGTAGTGTTCACCTGTTCACGAATCCCAATAGATCGTGCGAAGCTCTGCGACGATGAGTTGCCTCCCCCTCACGAGAGAGGGAAAGCGGTCAAGCCGCACGGGCGATTAGGACCGCTGCGCTTGAAGGCAATTACTCGCCTTCCACGGGCGGCCTATCGACGTGGTGGTCTCCCACGGCCCTTCAGGGAGCTCGAAGCTCCAGGGAGAATTCATCTTGGGGACGGCTTCCCACTTAGATGCTTTCAGCGGTTATCCGTACCAGCCATCGCTACCCGGCGTTGCACCTGGCGGTGCAGCCGGGACACGAGCGGGCTGTCCGACTCGGTCCTCTCGTACTAGAGTCCGCGCCCCTCAATTCTCCAACGCCCACAGCGGATACAGACCGAACTGTCTCACGACGTTCTGAACCCAGCTCATGTACCACTTTAACCGGCGAACAGCCGGACCCTTGGGACCTTCTCCAGCCCCAGGATGTGATAAGCCGACATCGAGGTGCCAAACCGCCTCGTCGATGTGAACTCTTGGAGGCGATAAGCCTGTTATCCCCGGCGTACCTTTTAT
>DATEDF010000027.1:0-24872 GCA_035286465.1 Gemmatimonadaceae bacterium
ACGGTCGCCCGGCCCTTCGAATGGCGCTTCACTCGCCGCGACTTGGCCCGCCTCCTGGCGCGGTGCCCCGATTCGGCAACCTCGACGAAGATCGCCGCGTGAGAATACGTCACCGAACTTCTGTTCCGCTGTACTAGCCGCCGCTAGCCGCCGAAGAGCCGCTTCCAGAGCGGCTTCCGCGAATCGTCGCCGCGCGTGCCCGCGAGCGGCGGCACCGCCAGCGGCCGTTCTCCCGCGACGAGCCGGGCCGGGTTCGTGCTCGTCAGCAGCGCCGCCTGCGCGGCGAACCCGGCGTCCGCGAGCGCCCGCGCGAAGCGTGCCATGCCGGGCTCGCCGCGCGCGTGATAGTCGCTCGCGACGTAGTCCGCCCACCCGAGTTCGAGGATGCGGCGGGTGTGCGCCGCCGCGGCGCTCCCGTACTCGCCGAAGAGCGACCCCGCGTTGACGGCGAGGTAGGCGCCCGACTCGCGGAAGCGCGCGAGCTCCGCGAGCGGGGCCCCGAGGTTCCAGTACCGCTCGGGGTGCGCCACCACGGGGATCCAGCCCCGGGCGACGAGCGCCGCGAGCGCGAACTCCGCGTTGACCGGCGGGAGCCGGAGCCCCGGATACTCGACCAGCGCGAAGGGCCCGCCCGCGAGGCGGAGCCGCGGGTCGGCGAGGTCCACTTCGGGCACGTCGAGCATCACCTCGACGCCGCGCTCGACCCGGAGCGGCGAGCCCATCCGCTCCGCGTCCGCGTGCACGACGCCCTCGAGCAGCGCCCATCCCGCATCGAGCTCCGCGAGCCGCACGGCGAGCGCCGCGCCGTCGAGCGTGAGCGACCCCGTGAAGTGGGGCGTCGTCACGATCTGCGTGGCGCCCTCCGCGCGGAAGCGCGCCAGCGCCGCCGCGCTGTCCGCGGGCTCCCGCGCCCCGTCATCCACCCCCGGGATGAGGTGGCTATGGAAATCCGTGATCCCGCCCGGGGCGCTCACGCGCGCGTGGCGTGCGCGCGATACCAGGCCACGGTCTCGCGCAGCCCCTCGACGAAGGGGGTGCGCGCGCGGAAGGCGAACAGGCGCTCCGCGCGCGAGACGTCGAGGCACCGCCGCGGTTGTCCGTTGGGCCTCGTCGTGTCCCACGCGATCGTGCCGTCGAAACCCACCGCGCGCGCGACCTCGCCCGCGAGCTCGCGGATCGTGATCTCGCGCCCGCTCCCGAGGTTCACCGGCTCCGGCCCGTCGAAGCGCTCGCTCGCGAGCACGATCCCCTCGGCGGCGTCGTTCACGAAGAGGAACTCGCGCGTCGGCGTGCCGTCGCCCCAGAGCGTCACTGCGCGCGCGCCGGCCGCCTGCGCTTCCAGCATCTTCCGGATGAGCGCCGGGATCACGTGCGAGTGCTCGGGATCAAAGTTGTCGCCCGGGCCGTAGAGGTTCACCGGGAGGAGGTGGATCGCGTTGTAGCCGTACTGCGCGCGGTACGCCTGCGACTGCACCAGGAGCATCTTCTTCGCGAGGCCGTACGGCGCGTTCGTCTCCTCGGGGTAGCCGTTCCAGAGGTCGTCCTCCCTGAACGGCACGGGGGTGAACTTGGGGTAAGAGCAGATCGTCCCCACGCCGACGTACTTCGCGACGCCCGCCACGCGTGCCTGCTCGAGCGTCTCGATCCCCATGATCACGTTGTCGTAGAAGAAGCGCCCCGGGTTCGCGCGGTTGGCGCCGATGCCGCCCACGATCGCGGCGAGGTGAATCACGAGGTCGGGCTTCGCCTCGCGATAGAGGCGCTGCACGGCCGAGCGCTCGCGGAGGTCATACTCGCGCGCGCGGGGCACGACGACCGTCCGGCACCCGCGCGCCTCCAGCGCGGCGACGACGCGCCGGCCGAGGAAGCCGGCGCCGCCCGTGACGACGACTCGCGCGTGCGAGAGGTCCATGCCAGCAACTTACGCCCCGGCGCTCCCGCGTCGCTACCGCCCGAGCACGTGCCGGAGCGCCCCGTCGAGCGTCGGGTGCTCGAACGCGAATCCCGCCTGCAGGAGGCGCGCGGGGCGCACGCGCTGGCTCGCCAGGAGCGTCGCGTCGGCCATCTCGCCGAAGAGCGCGCGAAGCGCGAACGCCGGAACGGGAACGAACGCGGGGCGGCGCAGCACGCGCGCGAGCGTCGCGGTGAACTCGGCGTTGGTGACCGGCGAGGGCGACACGACGTTCACCGCACCCGCGAGCAGCCCGGAGTCGAGCGCGACGCGGAACGCCCGCACGAGGTCGCCGAGCGCAATCCAGCTCATCCACTGGCGGCCGTGAGCCAACGGGCCTCCCAGGCCGAGGCGAAAGGCCGGGAGGAGCCGCGGGAGCGCGCCGCCGGATGGGCTGAGCACGAGTCCCGTGCGGACGTGCACGACGCGCACGCCGGCCGCGCGCGCGGGGTCCGCGGCGCGCTCCCATTCGCGGGTCACCTCCGCGAGAAAGTCATCGCCCGGCGTGCTCTCCTCCGTGAGCCACTCGTCACCGCGGTCGCCGTAGTAACCGATGGCTGACGCACTCACGAGCACGCGGGGCACCGGCGCGAGCCGCGCGATCGTCTGTGCGAGGAGCCGCGTCCCCAGCGTGCGGCTCTCGCGGATCTCCCGCTTGCGCGCGCGCGTCCAGCGACGCCCGATCGTCGCGCCCGCGAGATGGATGACCGCGTCCGCTCCCGCGAGCCGCCCGGCGTCGAGCCGCCCGGCCGCGGGGTCCCACCACACGTCGCTCCGCGCGCCGCGCCCGATCGTCACGACCTCGACGCCGTCGCCCCGGAGCGCCGCGGCGAGCGTGCCGCCCAGGAATCCGCTCGCGCCCGTGATCGCGACGCGGCGCGGCGTCACGCGCGCGCCTTCGGCAGCTCGAGGCTCCGCCAGAGGTACCACGAGGCGATCGTGCGCCAGGGCGCCCACTTCGCCCCGAGCTTCTGGAGTTTCTCCGGCGTCGGGAGCGCGCGCAGGCGGTAGAGGCGCTGCACCGCCTTCTGGACGCCGAGGTCGAGCTCCGGGAGCACATCGGGCCGGCCGAGCCGGAACATCAGCACCATCTGCGCGGTCCACCGCCCGATGCCGCGCACGCTCACGAGCGTCGCCATCACGTCGTCGTCGCTCATCTCGTGGAGGCGCTCGATGGCGATCGTGCGGCGCGCCGCGTGCGCGGCCAGCTCCCTGACGTACTCGCTCTTCCGTCCCGAAAGGCCGGCGGCGCGGAGTTTCGGATCGGACGTCTTCGCCAACTCGGCGGGCGTGGGCGCGCGTCCGCCGTAGAGGGCGAGGACGCGTTGGTAGATCGTCTGTGCGGCCTTGCCCGAGAGCTGCTGTCCGATGATGCAGCGGACGACGTAGTCGAAGTGCGTGCCGTCGGTGCGGGGGGCGAGGGCGTACGGCCCGACGCGCGCGATGACGCGCCCGAGGGCGGGGTCGGCGGCGCGGAGGTGGCGGAGGGCGAGGTGGTGCACGGGGCGCGTGACGAAAGTTACGGCGCGAGCGCCGAGAGTGCCTCCGCGAGCCTGACCATCGCGAGCGTATCGCGCGCGCAGTAGGCGAGGAGCTGCGCCCGGAGCCGCTCGTGCGCGTCGGGCCCGCCGATCTTCCCCGGCTCGAGCAGCATCCGCGCGAGGAGCGCCGACGCGACGCCGCCGTCAGCGACCTCGAGGTCGTCGTACGAGAGGCCGGGCACGAGCACCGGGAGCACGCGCTTGAGGCCGAACCCCCCGCCGAACGCCGGATCGTAGACGTGATCGCGCACGATGGGCAGCAGGTCCTCGACCCGCGCGTGGATCTCGCCGAGCACGTCGCGATACGCGGGCACGGCGTCGGCGAGGTGCCGGAGGCACTCCTTCTCGAACTTCGCGTTATACGCCACCACAGTGCGCGCGCTCCCGCAGGCGCGCGCGAGCGCCTCCGCGAGCGCGGGGCGCGGATCGCCGCCCGGTTCCGCCAGCCACTCGTGCGTCGCCTCCGCGCCGCCGCCGGTCACGTGCACGTGGAACTGCACCGGCACCTGCTCGTGCGGCGCGGCCAGCGGCCAGGCCGGGATCGCGAGCCCGACCGTCTCGAAGTCGAGCCACGCCACCGGCGGCTTGAGTGCGTCGAGCGCCGCGGCGAGGCCGTCCTCGACGATGCGGCGCCGCTCGCGGACCGCGCGAATCTGGCGCCGCGCCTCCTGGTACCGCGTGGCCATCTCGTCGAGCTGGTCCACCGTCTCGCGACCTTCGGCGAGGAACTTCTCGACCTGCTTCCAGCGCACCTGGTAGAGCGTGCTCACGTGGTGCTCGGGCCACCGGGGCCAGCAGTGCGCGAAGAGCGGGCAGGGCGCGGGCTTCCGGCAGGGGCGCACGAGCGCGGCCGCGGGGGGCGTGCCGGCCGCGAGCATCGCGCGCTGGGCCGCGATGTCGCCCGGCACGCCGGCCAGGAGCGACGTCACGTCCTTCGTCACCTCCTCGATCACGAAGAGGCGCTCGAGGGCCGGCGCGCGCGCGTCCTTGTTGAGGTGCATCAGGTAGGCGCGCGGCACCGTGAGCCCGGCCGCGCGCGCGACCCAGAGTTGCATCGCGACGTCGGGGAGGTCGTCGTCGCGGACGCTCGTGGACTGCTTGACCTCGATCAGCTCCCAGCCGTCCTTCGCGCGGCGGAGGATGTCCACGCTCGCGACCGCGCCGCCGGCCGCGACGGTCGCCTCGAACACCGCGCTCGCGCCGCTCGCGAGCGCGCGGGCCGTTTCCTCGAGGCGCTGCTCCATCGCGAAATCCGGCGACCGGACGAGCACCCCGCCCGGAAACCCGGCGCGCGCGCGCTCCTCGACCGCCATCCCCTGCTCCAGCCGGAACTGCGTCTCGAGGCCGGGCGCGAGTTCCGGAAGGTCGCCCGCGTGCACCTCGTGCCAGAGCAGCCGGTGGCAGGCGAGCCCCGACAGATACTTCGATTTCGAGATCAGCGGCATCGTGGTCACCCGCGCGAGACGCGCCGCGGGCCGGCTCAGGGGCGTTTCTTGATCGGTTCGCCTGGCTTATCCGGTGCGTCCGTCGGAGGGGGCGAAGGCGCTTCCCGCTTCACCAGCGGCACACGTCTCCACACGATCCCTCGCTGGTTCACGAACACGATCTCCGAGGGGATCACCGGGCGATAGATGAACTCGAAGTCGAGCGGCGCGCTGGTCGCCGAATCGCTGCCGGCGAGATACTGCACGACGTACCGCGTCCCCGCCCGGTCCACGGACTCCCGCACCTGCGCGATCTCGTGCCGCGTCACGGCGATTGCCTTCTGGCCGACCTGGAAGGTGACGCTGTGTTCCCGCAGTTCGAACCGACGGTCCGCGTAGGCGGGAGCATCCGTGCGCCAGACGCCGTGGACCGTCGCGGGCAACGTGTCCGCGACCCGAAGGGGCGAAAGAAGGACGACGACCACCAGCGTCGCAACGGACAGCACGAGGACCACGAAGGTCCCGACTCTCCACCGGCGAGCCCGCTTGCCGCGGCGCGCGGGCCCGCTCACTTCCGGGACGCTGTTCATGAGGCCGTCACCGTGGCTTCCTGCTGCGCAAGAGTGAAGCGGGCCGAATCCCCTTCGCGCTCCAGAACCCGGAGGAAGACCTCCACCATCTGTGGGTCGAAGTGCGTGCCGGTCTCGGCCTTGATGAGGTTGACCGCGGCCTCGGTTGACCACCCGACACGATAGGGGCGATCGGAAACGAGCGCGTCGTAGACGTCCGAGACGGCCAGCAGACGAGCGAGGAAGGCAATCTCGTTGCCCTTGAGGCCATCCGGATACCCGGTGCCATCCATCTTCTCGTGGTGAGAGCGAACGATCGGAATGGCCTCCGCGAACGCGGTGATCGGGGTCAGGATCTGCGCGCCGAGCGCGGGGTGCGACTGCACGAGCGCCAGCTTCTGTGGATCGAGCGGGCCCGGATAGTCGAGGATGTCGTAGGGGACGCCGATCTTGCCGATGTCGTGCAGCAGCCCGCCCCGGTGGAGCGTGTCCATGTCCTTCTCCGGCAGCGCGAGGCGATCGGCGATCCGCAGGCTCATGGACGTGACGCGCTCCGAGTGGCCCGCCGTCCAGTGCGAATTGGCGTCCACAGTGCGCGCGAGCGCGGTCAGCGCGCCGAAGCTCAGCGCGTTCAACCGGACGATGAGCCGCGCATTGGAGAGGCCGACCGTGAGCTGGTCGGCCAGCCGGCGCGCGACCGACAGCCGCTCGTCGGACAGGGCCCCGTCGGCGTGCAGCGCGACGAGGCCGACGAGTTCCTCCTGGCTGACGAGAGGAAAGACGGTCGGCGCCCCGTTTCCCGTCGCCGAGAACCAGCCGAGGTCCACATCGCTCCGGCCCAGCCACCGCCCCCTCGCCGCGCGCAGGCGCGCCTCCGCTCTCGCGGCCGGCCGGTCAACCACTTCGACACCCTCGACCGTGTCGGTGGGGCCGCGCACGCGGCGCCACGCATCCTCCGGCCGTTCGCCCGAGACGTAGACGTCCACCGAGGCGCAGCCGATGGCGTCGCGCAGCCGTCCAGCGGCCGTCGCGGCGACCTCCTCGGCCCGACGCCCCGCCAGCGCCGCTTGGTCAATCGCGCTCGCCGCGGTCATCGTGCGAAAGTGCTGGTTGATCTCCCCGGCCATCTGGTTGAACGACGTCGCGAGGTCCCCAAACTCGTCCCGGCTCGACACCGACACGGGGCTGGTGAAGTCGCGCCGGGCGACGCGGCGCGTGCCCTCGCCAAGCGCCGCGAGCGGGTTCAGGCTCCGCCGCACCTGAAAACTGCTCAGGAAGACGACGAGGCCGAGGAGCGCGATCGTGCTGAGAAGAAACGTGAGACGGAAATCCTCGATGGGGCCGAGCACCACGTCGAGGTTCTCCTTCACCTCGACGTGCCACGGCGGCGCCGCGAAGCGATAGGCGAGGAAGAGGTCCCAGGGGGGGGAGGCCACCTGCTCCACCGATGCCGGCGCGACCTGGCACACGAGGGGGAGCGACACGCCCTCGGCGCGGACGCAGACGCGCGTGTCGGTCACGCCCACCCGGGCGCGCTCGGGCAAGCCGCGCATAAGGTGAGTCCGGCTCACGGCAGCCCATACCTGCGCGCCGTCTTCGTGCCGAATCACGATCCAGACGTTCGGCCCAACGCTGTCAACCCGGAGCAGGTGACGGCCGTCGCCGATCCATCGCCGGTCCGCCGGCGAGAGAGTGACATTCGGCGGCGACTCGCCCCACAGGACCCGGCGCCCCGCGCGATTCACGACCGCGAGCGAGGCGAACGTCGCGCGCAATGCCCGGCCCGCGGCGCTGCCCTCGCGCGGTCCCGCCCCTCCGCCGCGGAGTTCCAGGGCGGCGTCCGAGATCACGATGTCCGCGCTGTTCAACTGATCCACGAGGCCCATGCCGATGTTCTTCGCCGCCTGTCCGAGCTGCGCGCGCGCCTGCGCCACGAGCTCGCCCCTCACCTGCACGTAGCCGATCACGAACAGCACCGCGATCGGCACGAGCGCGCTCACCACGAAGAGCAGGGCGATTCGGCGACCAACCCTGGTCTGGAGCGTCAGCGGCAGGCGGATTCTCATCGCGCGCTCAGAACTTGGACGCGAGGCCCAGGTAATCCCCGTCGTTCGCGCGCACGACGTCGTCCCGGCTCTTGCTCGCCGTGAACGCGGCGGAGGTGTCGCCGTCCGGCCCTATGCTGTAGAGGTCGTACGTCGAGTTGACGGGGACGAGGAATCGGTCCTTGCGCGCGCCGGGAGGGTTGCCGGGACCCGGGGGGAACTTGTAGTAAACGTAGGGGAAGCCCCACGGATCGAGCATGCCCGTCCGACCGATCCCCGCCAGCGTGTCCGGCAGCGAGTCGTGCGCGGCGAGCTCGATCTGCAGGGTGTGCAGGTCGGACATCGCGTGCGCGATCTTCGCCCGCTCCAGCACGCCGCGGAACCTCGGGACCGCCAGCCCCGCGAGCGCCCCTATCACCGTCGTGACGGCGATCAGCTCGATGATCGTGAACGCGCGTCGCAGCAGGCGCCTGCGCGCGGCGGTGCCGGGGACATCGGCGAAATCGCCGGTGGCGACGGCAGCGAAGGTCCGCGCAAGTGCGTCACGTGGGAGGATGAGCATGCAGTCAGAAGTGCCGCGGTCGCCCCGGCTCTGGTTCAGAGCGTCTATTAGAGCTTCACACCCCGGGGGCTGTCAAGCACGAGGCGAACACCCCCCGAAAGCCCCGGGCGGCGTCAGTCCTTCGATCCATCCGACGTCGCCGCCGCCTTCTTCCCGGCGAGGTACTTCGCGTACCAGTCCAGCACCCGCTGGTGCCAGTCGGTGAACTCGCGCTCCGTCGTCGTCGGGATGCCGTGCCCGCCGTTCGTGTAGCTCACCCAGGTCACCGTCTTCCCGAGCCGCCGGAGCGCGTAGTACATCTCGCGCGTGTTCAACTCCGGCACGTTGTGGTCCATCCCGCCCGTGAGCAGCAGCAGCGGCGTCGTGATCCGGTCGGCGAACATCACTGCGGAGTGCTGCACGTACTTCTGCGGCTGCTGCCAGAGCGTCGCGCCGATCCGGTCCTGGCTCTTCTCCGCCGCGTGGATGTTGCGCACGCCGAGCCGCGGACTGTCGGTGTAGAACGAGATGATGTCCACCTTCCCGCTGATGTTGATCGCGGCCTTGAAGCGGTTGGTCTGCGTCACGAGCAGGTTGGTCGCGTAGCCGCCGTAGCTCGTGCCGTGCACGCCGAGGCGCGCGCTGTCGGCGACGCCCATCGTGATCACCGCGTTCGCCGCGGCCGTGACGCCCTTCGCCCACGCCTCGCCCGGATACCCGATCTCGAACCCCACGCTGGGCTTCACCACCGCGTACCCGTGCGCCGCGAGCAGGTTGGCGACCGCGTCCCACGAGTCGTCGAAGAAGTCCTCGTAGATGATGAACACCGTGGGATAGCGCGTGCCCTTCGCGTAGTCCGCCGGATAGTGCAGCACGCCGTAGCGCGTCTTGCCGTCGGCGTCGAGGTATGAGAGCAGCTCCGTCTTCGCGATCGGTTTCTGCGCGAGCTGCGGGTTGCTCTCCACGGCGCGCCTCATCCCGCCGAGCGCGGCGTCGGCGACGTACACGTCGGCGACGTGGTTGCCCTCGGCGATGCCGAGCACCGCGGTGGAGCCGTCCTTCGAGAGGCGGAGCCCGCTGTAGAGGCGGCCATCCTTCACGAGCGGCGCCTGCTGCCTGGCCTGCCGGTCGTAGCGGACGATCGAGCGCTCCCACATCGTGCGGGAGTTCACGTTGAGGTAGAGGTAGCGGCCGTCCTGGCTCCACGCGGTGACCTGCGGGCGCGGGGCGAGCGACGCGGAGTCGGGGAGCGCCGCGATCATCTCCTTTTCGGCGCTGGCGACGTTCACCACCCAGAGCCCTTCGCGGTTCGAGGCGAGGATCGCGTCGCCCGCGGGGCTCCACCGGACGGCGGTGAAGCGCTCCTTGTCACGCTGCGCGCGCGCGGCGGCGCTCGTGTCGGCGGCCGCGCCCTCACGCACGGGACCGGTGGCACCGAGGATCTGCCTGCGGTTCGTGTCGGCGATCGTTCCCACGTACACGCGGCCGTCGCGTCCATAGGCATACTGCCGGCCGTCCTCGGCCCAGATGAGCGTCGTGTTCTTCAGTGTCGGGAAGAGCGTGCGCGCCGGGGCGGCCGCGCCGCCCGCGCTGGTCGGGCCGCCCGCACCGCCCGCACCGCCCGCACTGCCCGCACTGCCCGCACTGCCTGCGAGCGACTGCGTCACCAGCTTCCACTCGCGTCCGCCGATCACGTCGTAATCCGTTTTCTTCGTGATGTCCTCCTGCACCGTGATCGCCGAGCCGTCCCGGGCGAGCGTCCACTGGCCGATGAGCCCGGCGGCGAGCAGCGGCCTCACCGCACCGGCCGCGACGTCCCACGACACGATCGCGCGCTCGGCGTTCATCCGGTTCATCGCGTCCCACTCGAGGAAGTCGTCCTTCCCGTCGAGCGCGACGATCGGCCCCTTGGTCAGCTCGGCGAAGCGCGCCCTAGCCTTCGTGCGCCAAACGTCGGTCCGCGCCGAGAACGCGAGCAGCCTGCCGTCCTCGCTCCAGCGCAACTCGCTGTTCTCGGCCACGTACTGCCCGGCGGGGAGCCTGGCCGTCGTGAACTTGCCCGAGACGCGATCCCAGACCGTCGCCGCGAGCGCGTCGCCCTCGAGCACGAGCATCGCGAGGCGCGCGCCGTCGGGACTCCAGCTCACCGCGCGCACGTGCTTCTTGACGGACCACACCGCGCGCCGCGCGAGCGTGCGCGCGTCAATCACGATGAGCTGCGACAGCGCGCCGCGGACATACGTCGGATCGTTGTCGCGCGAGAAGTCGGTGCCGAAGCCGTCGCGCCGGGCGGAGATCGTGACGGCGAGCCACCGGCCGTCGGCGGAGAGGTCCTGCACGGCGGCGGTCGAGACGTCGAGGAGGTCGCGGATGCCGAGCGAGTCGACGGCGACCGCGCCGCCGATGGTCGCGGGGGTCGCGGGGGTCGCGGGGGTCGCGGGGGTCGCGTGGGCCGCGTGGGCCGCGTGGGCCGCGTGGGCCGCGGGCGTCGCGGGTGCGCTCCGCAAGGACGGCGCGAACGCGAGCAGGACGACGGCCGCCGCGAGGGCCGTCACGGGGCGCACGACGCGAGCGATGCTGATTGGGTTCCGCACGGGGTTCCTCGGCGATTGAACGGTACGAGACGCAATGCGAAGATGACGCATTCCGGGCTCGGGGCGCCAGATTGAGGCCGCGGGTGTGGACGAGGCGGGTCGATCTAGCTAGCTTATTAGCTAACACGCCCGCAGGGTGGGAAATGGCCGTGGTGACCGTGCACAAAGCCAAGACAAACCTCTCGAAGCTCATCGCCCGGGCTCTCGCTGGCGAGGAGATCGTGATCGCCCGCGGGCGGCAGCCGGTCGTGCGCCTCGTGCCCGTGCAGCGGGCGCCGCCCAAGCGGATGTTCGGCCGGTGGAAGGGACTGATCCGCGTCGGCAAGGAGTTCTTCGAGCCGCTGTCCGAGGAGGAACTGCGCCTGTGGGAGGGTCGAAAGTAGATGCGCCTTCTCCTCGACACGCACGCCCTGCTCTGGTGGTTCGCGGGCGACCGCCGACTGACGGCGACCGCGAGGGCGGCGATGGACGACCGCGCGAACGAGGTGTTCGTGAGCGCGGTGTCCGCGTACGAAATCGCGTTCAAGGCCGCGCGCGGCCGCCTACGGCACGCGCGCGCGGTGTCCGACGACGTCTCCGGCGCGGTGACCCTGGAGGAGTTCCAGGAGCTCGCGCTCTCGATGGCCGATGCCGAGCGGGCCGGGCGCCTCCCGCCCCCGATCAGGGATCCGTTTGATCGCTTCCTCGTCGCACAGGCGCTGGGGGGCGACCTCCACCTCGTCAGCAACGAGCGGATGTTCGATCACTACGGCGTCCGCCGCCTGTGGTAGGTCAGGCCGCGGCGCCGGCCAGCGTGCGCTTGGCGTGCGTGACGATCGCCCCCGCTCCCTCCCCCGCCACGAACAGGAACTCCCGGTTCCGCAGGTGGCTCACCCGCCCGACCTTCTCGCCGCGCGGGTTGTAGATCCCGATCTGCGCGCCCACGTAGCGCTTGAACTCCACGGGCATCGCGGCTACCTCGCCGCGCGCTGACGCCAGCAGCGCGACGATCGCGTCATATGCGAAGAACCCCTCGTCGTTGAACGAGACGATGAGATGCCGCGCGGGCACCGTCCGCGCCAGCGACTCGAACGCGCCCCACGCACGCGCCTTCGCGTTGTAGTCGCTCTTCACCGCCCGGCAGTCGGCGCGCTTCCGCGCCACGCCGTACGCCGCCGGCGCGTCGCCGCGCACCAGCGTCTCCCAGATATGATAGTTCGAGAAGTACGAGTGCTGATTGTACGGCGGGTCGAGATAGGCGACGTCCACCCGGTCCATCCTGGTCGCGAGCGCATTGGCGTCTTCGCGAACGGCGTGCCCGGCACCCTCCAACAGTACCGGCATCCGCAGCTCGAGCGCGTTGTACGCCCGCGGCGCCCACTCCTTCAGGAAGGCCATCTGGAGCCCGGTGGTCGAATCCACCCGGTCCGCCGCCTCGAGCAGCGCCGCGAGCAGGATCGCGCGTTCCACGCGGTCGTCGGCGACGCGCTCGATCTCCGCGCGGATCGCGTCAATCCGCCGACCGTTCCCCGGCTGGAAGTAGCGCGAGTCCACGCAGAAGGTCTGCGTGAAGTAGCCGTCGCGCCCCGGAAGGCGGTCGAGCTGCGCGAGCTTCTCCTCGATCGCGTCGCGCGGCACGCGCTGCGCGTCGGCCTCGACGTAGGTGATCGCGAGGATCTCCGAGTACGACGCCGCGTCGTTCGCCGTGACGGCGAACCCCGCGCGCTTGAGCCCCTGCGCCACGCGCGTCGTCCCCGTGAAAAGGTCGCAGACGGTCCGGGCGCCCGTGCGCGCGCGGATCGCCTCGGCGAGCGCGACGATACGCGGCACCAGGGTCCGCTTCGAGCCGAGGTACTTGATCATGCGCGCACCGAAGTGACGCCGGGGAACGGGCTGCAGGAGGGCATCGAGGGTCAGTTATAGCGCTCGGCGCTCCCCACAGCAATGCGGAATCCGGAATGCGGGATGTCAATTGGAATGCTGGATTCGGATTCTCGATGCGGAATGCAGAATGCGAATGCGGAATCCACACTCGCATTCCGGGTTCCAATTCCACATCAGGAACCCGCATCGCCGCATCCCGCGTTAACATTCCGCATCCCGCATTCCGCGTGCAGGTGCGATGTTCTCCGCCGACCAGCTCTCCTCGCTCTTCTCCTCCCTCCGCCTCACGCACGTCGTCACCGTCCCCGACTCCACGCTCGGCCGGTGGGAGGGCGCCATCGTGGGCACGCCGGGACTCCGCCTGGTCCGCGTCTGCCGCGAGGGCGAGGCGTGGGCTGTCGCGGCGGGGTTGCACTTGGGCGGCGCCACGCCGCTCGTCCTCATCCAGTGCACCGGCCTCTTCGAGTCGGGCGATTCGCTCCGCAACGTGCTCTTCGACTGGAAGCTCCCCATCCCGAGCATCATCGGCTACCGGAGCTACCTCAATCAGAGCACGCTCCCGGGCGACACGTGCCTCGTCTACACCGAGCCGATCCTCGACGCGTGGAAGATCCCGTACCGGCTCATCACCGACGCGTCGCAGCTGGATGAAGCGCGCGCGCACCTCGAGTCGTGCCGCGCCGCCGGGACGCCGGGCGCCGCGCTCATCGCAGAGGGCAAGGCGTGACCGCCGCGCGCGCCGCGATGCCCCTGCGCGAGACGCTCGCGGTGCTGCGGGCGGCTCGCGCCGACGGCGACGTCGTCGTCACCTCGATGGGCACCGCGCGCGAGTGGATGGCGATGGGTCCGCTGCACGCGCGCGACTTCGTCTTCGTGCCGTCGAGCATGGGGCAGGCGCCGTCGCTCGCGCTCGGGCTCGCGCTCGCGCAGCCCGCGCGCCGCGTCGTCGCGTGCAGCGGCGACGGCTCGATGCTGATGAGCCTGGGCGTGCTGGCGACCATCACCGCGGAGGCACCCGCGAACCTCGTGCTCCTCGTCTTCGACAACGGCGTCTACGAGGTGACCGGCGCGCAGCCCACGCCCGGGAGCGCGCTCGGCCGCCGCGACGCGCGCGACGTGGACTTCGCCGCGATGGCGCGGGCGTGCGGCTTCGGCGCGGTCTACCGCTTCTCCGATCTCGACGAGTGGCGCGCGCGCGTCGGCGAGGTGCTGTCCGCGACGGGACCGACGTTCGTGGTGCTCGACGTCGCGCCCGTGCCCGGCGCGGTCGGCCCACGCTCGCCCGGCCCCACCCCGGAGCGTGCGCGCCGGTTCATGGAAGCGCTGCGCGCGGGCTGACTACGAGGGGCCGGCGTCGAGCGGCGCGGGCTGACTACGAGGGGCCGGCGTCGAGACGTGCGAGCACCGTCGCCGACGTCAGGTGCGCCGTCACGTTCACGAGCGTCTTGAACATGTCCGGGATCGCGTCCACCGCGATCAGGATCCCGACGCCTTCGGCGGGGAGCCCGAGGTCCACGAGCACCGGCGCGAGCAGGAACAGACTCGCCGACGGAATCCCCGGCACGCTGAAGCTCAGGAGCGTCGAGGTCACGACGAGCATCGCGAGCTGCGCCTCGCTCATCGGGATGCCGTAGAGCTTCCCGAGGAAGAGGACGCCGACCACCCACGCCATCGGCACGTTCACGCGGAAGACGGAGACCGCGAGCGGGAGGGTGAAGCCGGTGGTCGTGGCGCCGAGTCCGAGCTTCTCGCGCGCCCCGGCGATCATCGCGGGGAGCGCGGCGAGCGAGGAGCGCGCGCTCAGCGCCACCGCCTGCGCGCTCGCGGCGGCCGGCGCGAAGCGTCGCGGCGACGTGCGCCCGAAGAGCCACGCGACCGGGTAGAGCGCGAGCGTGAACGCGAAGAGGACCGCGGCGACCGTGATCACGTAGTGCACGAGCGCGCCCGCGCTGGAGACGCCCATTCGCGCGCCGAGCACGAGCGCGAGCGCGAAGACCCCGATCGGCGCCACCCAGAGGATCCAGCCGACCAGCACGAGCATCGCGTCGGCCACGGCGCGAAACACGTCCAGCACGGACGCGCGCTTCTCCTCGGCGAGGCGCCGAAAGGCGAGCCCGAGGGCGATCGCGTACACGACGAGCGGGAGGATCGCGCCGTCGGCGGCCGCCTTCACCGGGTTCACCGGCACGATCTCGACGATGCGCTGCACCAGCGACGGCAGTTGCGGCGCCGCGCCGCCGGTCGGGCCGGCCTGCACGCTGGCGCGCAGCGCGGCCGCCGCGCCGGCGGGGAGCGAGAGCCGGTCGAGCGAGAGCGGCGCGACCACCATCGCGAACACGCCGCCCGCGACGAGGAGCGTGAGAAAGACGGGGAGCGCGAGCGCGCCGATCCGGCCGATGCGCGAGCCGTCGGCGGTGGACGCGACCGTCGTGATCGTGAGCGCGACCACGAGCGGGATGACCGTCATGCGGAGTGCGTTGATCCAGAGCGTGCCCACCACGTCGATCGCGGGCATCGCGGGCGTGAGCGCGCCGGCGGCCACCGCGCCGAGTACGAGGCCGACGACGAGCGCGAGCAGGATGCGGGAGGGGGAGGTCACGGCGGCCGGCGCCGGTTCACGCCACGTTGCACGAGCATCGGGTGCGCTCCGGCGTCAGCGCGCGCGGCGCGCCGTGCGCGCGCGTGACGATTCGTAGAGCTTGATCCACTCCGCGGCCGGCCACTCCCCGATCACCCCGGCGACGGCGGGGAGCGCGAGGTCGTCCACCGTCTTGAAGCGCACGCACGACTTGCCCATGTCGAGCTTCTTCCCCGCTTTCCGGAATTCGTCGCGAAACCACTGATTGAGCGCCCTGTCGCCGTAGATCCCCATCAGGTAGAGAGAGTAGCCGTTCTTCTGCGCCGCGAGCGCCGCGTAGCAGAGCGGCTGGCCGTTGTAGGTCTTCGGGTAGTGCGAGAGCGGGATGGCCCAGGTGATGACGCCCCAGCCCATCATTTCACGATAGCCCGCGGGGAGGTGCTTCCGGATGAGCCCGCGCACGGCGACGACGACGCGACGCCGCTCCGGTGGCAGCGACGCGAGGTACTGCAGCACCGTCCTGGCGGCACTCGTGGCCATTGTCCGCGCGCCTCCTGTCACAGCGTGAAGTTCACGGTCACGGTGGTCAGCACCTGGACCGGTTCGCCGGCGCGCAGCGTCGGCGAATACGTCCAGGTCATCACGGCGTCGCGCGCCGCGCCGGTCAGCAACGGGTGACCGGAGAGCGCCCTCGCCAGGACCACGCGTCCGTCTTTCCCGACGAGCACCTCGAGCACGACGGCGCCGCTCACGCTCGCCGACTTGGCGAGGACCGGATAAACCGGCCGCGCGCTCGAGATCAGCTTCCCCTGCATCTCGCCTGCACGCACGCGTGGCGGCGCCGACGGCGGGGACGACGGTGGCGGCGGGAGCGGCGCCGGGACTCCGCCGGGGACTCCGCCGGGGACTCCGCTGGGGATTCCGATTTCACGCGGCGCTGCACCCGGCACTCTGCCCGGCACTCCGCCTGCAACGCCGCCCACGACCCCGCCCACGACCTCGCCCACGACGCCCCCCTCGACACCCCGACCGCTGAAGTCGGCCTCCGTCGGCGACGTGACCGCGGCATCCGGCGCCGCCGCGCGATTCTGCAACGCCGAATCGGCCTTCGCCTCGGCCGCGCGGTGCGCGACCTGCTCCGCGGCCATCGCTTCGAAGCTCCGAGTCACCGCGCTGTACATCGTCGAGGACAGGCCGGCGAGTCCCATGAACAGCGTGGCGAACACCACGGCGTCCGGCACCCACCAGCGACCAGGCCGCTCCGCGAGCACGATCGGCTCGGACGTCGCGCGCAACTTCAGCCCCTGCGCGCGCTCGATCCGCCAGATGACCGCGATCCAGAGCGCGGACACGGCCGCGCCCAGGAGGAACGCGGTCGTGACGACGCCGCTCTCTTCCACCCTGTCCCTGCTCAACAGCCACTGTGCGATGTTGTTGAGAACGATGACGGTGAGGAACAGGGTCCACCAAAGACGAAGCCACGGGGGCGAGTGCGTCGCCCGGACGGTGTCGCCTGGCGACGACGCGCTCCCGCGCCAGACCTCGCGCACCACACGATACGGCCGAATGAGGTTGACGAACGGGATGAACCACGAAGTCACGGCCTGGCGCGACCGGTAACGCGACGTCGCGCTGAACGCGTCGAGGTTCCGATGCGCGCGGTAGAGCCAGACGATGAAGAGCGTGGTCGCGAGCGCCGCGAAGGGAGCGCGAAGGAGAAAGGACGAGTCCAGCCAGCGCCAGAGCGCGGCGACACCCGCGCTCTCAGCAGATCCCTGTCCATAGAGCAGGCCCAGCAGTCTGAGCGCGCGCGCCGGCTGAGGTTGCATCCCGATGAACACGATCCACGCGACGCCACCGGCGAGGAACACGTTGAACGCGGCGTACGCACCAAGGACGACGCCGACGGCCCAGGCCCAGGGTCGTGTAGAGAGCGGTTTCATCGCCCGATCACCTCGATGGCACGAACTCCGTGGTCGTCGCCCTGCGTCGCGGTTGCTTGAAGCCGCGCACCCACTTGAGCGACGCCGCGGTGTCGTACTTCTCGGCGTAGGCGGCTTCGATCGCATCGAGCAGTCGCGCGCCGGTCGCCCGCCTCGCGCGCACGCGGATCTCGCGTCCCGAGGTGAGTTGAATCACGCCTCGCGGCTCGTCGAGGAAGGCCCGATGCCATCCGGTCGGCTTGTCGTTCCACGACCGCACGAAGACGCGTCCCTTCACCTCGACGACCCACACGCCGGTGAAGCGATGTGGCGCAGTGCCGGCGCGAACGCCGAGGATCTTGCTCGCGTGAAGCGCGGCGATGAGCGGCGCGGAGAACCGGCGGGGTTCAGGCACGACTGCCCGGCTCAGTTCGTGGTCTCGAGCAGGCGCTTGATCATTGCATCCAGCGCGCGCGCGTTCGTGATCCAGCGCGCCACAATCACGAGATCGTTCACGGGATCCACGTAGATGATGTTGGCGCCCGCACCCGAGTGATAGAACGCCTGCTCCGGCGCGCTCGGCAGCGCGCGACGGCCCGTGTTCAGGAAGTAGTTCATGAAGCCGTAGCCGGTGTTGACGCCGGGCGTTGTCGCGAGACGGATCCATTCCTCGGAGAGGATCTGCCGGTCGCCCCACTTGCCCTTGCGCAGCGTCAGGTACCCGAAGCGCGCCATGTCGCGCGCGCTGATCATCATCCCGCCGCCCCAGTGCGCGCCGCCGGCCACCGACTGCACGAGCTGGCCATCGAGCACGATCCACGAGTTGTCGTAGCCGTGCCAGCGCCAGGTGTGCGACGCGCCGATCGGGTCCATCACGTATTCCCTGAGCACCTGCGGCAGCGGCCGCCGCCACACGGTAAGTGATGCGAGCGCGAGCAGGTTCACGCGCACGTCGTTGTAGGTGTAGACCGTGCCCGGCTCGTTCCGCGGCCGCACCTTCCACTGCTCGAGGTCCCCGCGTGGCCGGTCCGCCCAGTCGGGCTTCCCCCAGAGCGTCCCCTGCCAGTCGCTCGTCTGCCTGAGGAGATGATCCCACGTGATCTTCCGGTTGTGCTCCGACTCGAAGGGCTCGAGCAGGTCGAACGCACCGAAGGCGACGCCCTTCGCCGGCGCGGCGACGGTCGTGTTCGTGTTCCCGCTGCCCATCACGTTGGCCGGCACCGGCACGAGCGCCGCGCCGCCGCCGGGCGCGCCCCTGAGCGCGACCACGGGCGTCATGTACAAGCGCACTGAATCCCTGAGATCGCGGATCATCTTGCGGTCGTAGGCGAGGCCCACCGTGGTGGAGACGAAGCTCTTCGTCACGCTGAATGTCGTTTCCACGCGGTTCGGGTCGCCCCATTCGGCGACGATGTAGCCCCGGCGCACGATCATTCCCGCCGCGCCGCCGCGCATCCGGAAGGGCCCGACCGCCTCGCCGAACGGTTCCCGTCCGAACGAGAGGAGATGGTTCTCGAGCAGGTCGCGCGGCGTCGTGGCTTCCGCGGCGACCGCGAGCGCGACGGCGTCCTTCACCGCCTGCGCGTTGAGCCCGACCTGCTCCGGCGTGCGCCGCTGCCACGCATCGCCGGCGGCCGGGAAGTAGGGCGCCTGGGCCGCGACCTGCGCGGCAAGAAGCAGCGTCGCGAGCACGAGCACGGTGGCGCGGGCGCGAGCGTGTGCGTGTGCGTGCAGGGAGGGCATCGTGCGCTCCTCAGCAGGTCGGGGTAGAGGGACGGCTGTCGAGAAAGTGGGCGTGGGCCGCCAGACGTCGCAAGGCCAGCGCGCCGCGAGCGACTGGGTGATCAACAGTTCTGAGTCGTGGGGCATCGAGGCACGGCGCGAGAACTCCGGGAAGGCGCCGAGGGTGACGCGGTCGAGATGCTAAGCTATCGCCGCTCCTCCACCCTCTCCCGCTCTCGTATCCGGATCGGCTCCGCGGCTCCCGGTCCCAGCGCCCGCCCCTCCGCCCGCTCGGCGACCATCTGCGCCACGAATCGCTGTCCCTCACCGATCCGTTCGACCTCGATCGCGATCGCCTCCACTCCACGCTCGAGGTTTTCCATCCTCTGCGACATCTCGGGCGGGAGCGTCACCGTGGCCTTCGCCGACCGCCGCCAGATGCGGCGCGCGAACGCGATGCTCATCGGGAACAGCACGATCACCATGAACAGGCCGGTCAGGACGAAGAACTCTTCGGGCGGGCCGCTCCTGGGCGGCTGAGGCGGACGCACCGCCGCCCCGGGCACCGCCGCGGCCTGCGCGACGGCCAAGTTGGATTGCGCGATCTGCTTGTCGAGTTCCGCGATCTGTGCATCCACGCTCACGACCCGTTTCTCGAGGGACGCGCGCGTCGCCTGCGTCTGGTCCTGGTCAGCGAGCTGCCCGACGAGCTCCTGCCGCAGGCGCTGCGCGGTCTGGAGTTGCTGGTTCAGGATCTCACCCCGCGAGACGAGGCCGCGGTAGACGAGTTGCGGAGACGGCGGGGCCGCCGGCGCGGGAATCGGCTGGGCAGTGGCGACCGGCGTGCCGCCTTGCGTGTTTGAGATCATCGTGCGTCTCTGCGGGTTCGTGAGTGGAGCCGGGAGGTCCCGGTTTCCCTCCTACGGATAGGCCCCCCGTCGGGATTCGGCCAGGGGGCGGTACCGGCGGCGTTGCCCTCGCACCGTTCCCCGCCCGCTGCCTCGGCCGCCGACGGGACGATGTCCTTGGTGTTGTTCACCGCGACGGCTGGTGCGTCGCTACCGCGGCCACCCCGCCTGCGGCAGCCCCGGCGTGATCTTCAGCGCGTTCTGGAAGTAGACCTTCTTCAGGACGCTGTCGGGAAGGCCGATGCCGTACAGCTTCCAGAACGCGTGATAGTCACGGTAGTAATCGAAGTAGTCGTCGGTGGTCTCGAACACGCGCCAGTAGTAGGGGTACTCCTCGGGCTGGAAGGAGTCCTTCCCGAAGAGGATGCGGTCCTGGTACTTCACGAAGAATTCGTGCGCGGCGCGCGGCTGCCGGCCAATGTCGTACAGCACGGCGCCGACCTCCGTGTACAAGTTCGGCATCTCCGTCAGCATCCTGCCGAGGCGGCCGAGGTCGTTCGCGTGCCAGCCCATGTGCGCCGCCACGAAGATCGTCTTCGGGTGCTTCCGGAACAGGTTGTCGCGCTCCGCCATCACCGTCTCGAAGCTCGGGAACCCCTGCTCCGGCGGAACCCGGCGGCCGCTGAAGAGCGCGAGCTCGAGCCACCGCTCGTTCGTGTAGTCGAGGGGCTGGTAGAACTCCTGCGGGTCGGCGGTGTGAATGAACACTGGGAGCCTGAGCCGCGCGCACGCCTCCCAGATGGGATCGAGCTCCGGATCGTCGAGCTTGAGGCGCGACCCGTCGGCCTTTCGCGTGGATTGACCGAATCCCTTTCCGACCTCTCCCACACCCACGGCGCCGGTCTTCACATCCGCCTCGAGCTGAGCGATCGCCTTCTCGGCCCAGCCGGGCCCCACGTTCCTGAAGTCGATCCCCGCGAGCACGCGGACGCGATCCTTCATCTGAAGCGACGCACCAATGGCGGCGACCGTGCGCTGCAGGGACTCGCCGCTCATGTTGTTCGCCGCCACCATGAGCCGGACATTCAGGCTGTCGAGCGACGCGCCGAGCGAAGCCAGGCTCTCGTTCGATTGCAGCATTCCCTGCGGGTGGCCGTGGAAATCAATCGCCGGGTACTTCGCCATCCTCACGGCGTGCGCCGGCACCACGAGCGTCGAGCGCGGCCTGTAATCCAGGATGCTCGGCGCCGACAGCTCTGGTGCCATGCAGCTCCGCGGCCGGATCTCCGTAGTCCCCGCGGGGCACTGCTCGCCGGGCTGGATCGGCGTGCCGCGTCCGCCGCCGCGCCCACCCTGGGCGAGGGTGGGTGTGCTGAGCACGAGCGCGGCGGCGAGGCCGGCAAGGACGAACTCACTGCGCATGGAAGTCCCCGTTCGACGTGAACCTGAAGTTGTCACGCGCGCGGTGCCGGGGGAACCCCGAGCGCAGGCGCGCCTGAAGGTTCAGGCGGCCGAGGATCGTCGGCGCGCGAGTGCGAGTGGAAGGAGAACGAGCGCAGCGCCGACGGCAGCCACGCAGGTGCCGACCATCGCGTAGCCGCCCAGCTCCCAGCGCTTGTCGAAGGACGCCTTGACGTGACCGTAATGATAGGCGTCCGACGCGACCTGCTGTTGCGTGGCCGTGGGCGGCGCGCGAGCAATCAGGTCGCGGTAGTACTCGACGCGCCGGCGCAGGAGGATGTCCCACGTGATGGTGAGGACGAGCGCGCCGGCGAGGAGCAGCGCGCCGACGCCGATGAGAGCGCGGCGGGATTGGGTCATCGAGCGGGCCGGAGGTCACGCCAGGCAAGGCCGACGAGCACGGCTGCGATTCCGCCGGCGCGCTCGCGCTGCCGGACACGCGAAAGCCGTCCGATCGGAGACCTGACCGTTACCAATGTGTCCGGTCTGGTTGTTAACCCTGACCACGGCCGCTCACGCGCCTATCGTGGCCGAGGCGGATACGGCGCCGCGACTTTGAGCCCGCTGATCAGCGGGCGCAGTGTCTGAAAGTCGTGATCGCGCGTAACGACCACCCAGCCCCACTCACGCGCCTGCGCGGCGAGGAGCGCATCGTTCTGACGGCTGGCCGTGAGCCCGGTCGCACCGGCGCGTGCGAACAGCGCCCCTGCGCGCCGCCAGGCAGCCACCGAGGGCGCGAGGATGCGTCTGCGCCGATCGAAGGGTGCCAGCACTGCGTCGTCCAACACCCGCCGGGCCCGGTCGGTGCGCGCCCCCGCCGTGAGTTCGGCGGCGACAACGCTGGACAGTACCGTCGAGGGAAGCGCCCAGCTCAAGAAGGACTTCAGGCGATCCAGCTCCTCTGCCTGACGAAGTGCGTCAACGACCACGTTCGTATCCAGCGTGTAGATCACCCGGCACGCCGCGAAGGCTCGATGCTCGCCACACCTCCGGCCGCCGCGAGTTCATCCAGTCCGCGGAACACCTCAGTCCGGAACACGACCAAGTCCAGCGCGGCGTCCACCGCGGCGGTCTCAGTCTTCGCACCGAGCGCGGCCTTCGCCGCATTCAGCTTGCGTTGGTCCATGAGCATGTTCTTGCGTTTCATCACGCGCCGAATCTGGGCCACCACGTCGCTCCGCTGGAGGGTCTCCAACAATGTACCGTCCTATACAGTCGATTGCAAGCCAGTAGCTGTATAACGATTGAGTTCACCCGCGCGCGGAGGCCGCAGGCCGGAGCGCGTCGGGTGGAGCGAAGGGTTAGGCCGCACTGCGCCATCTGCTGCGCGATCAGTGCGTTCGGCTCGGATCGCGTAGCCAGCCAATGAGGCTACGCTGGGCAACAATTGCGATGAGCAAACCATCAACGGATGACTTCGATGGCGAGAAGAACTCCTCGTCCGCGCGTTGTGCGTGACTTCCATGAACCAATTGGCTTCTGGCGGCATATATCGCTTCGCGACGACTTTGGAGCTCAGTGGGAACTGTGCCGTATCGCCTCACGTGTTCATTGAAAAGCTTGGTGGGACCAGGACCGGTCGGTTTGCCGCAGCTTGGGCATGGGAATGCTGATGGCCGCGGCAACAGGCACTCAACCGCTGTTGCGAAGGCCACAGTAGAAAGTGCTGGCTCTGAAGCCATCTGCACACCGAGGGAGTACCAGTAGCATGCTCTGTTGAAGCGGCGGGTGACTTCCGCAGGAAGCGCACGGTAAGTGGCAAGGTCGGCGGCGAGTGAGGCTGGAATGCAGAGCTCGCGGTCCCCACCCCAGAGGTGGTTGTAATAGTCGGAGGTGGAGTGGACCGGCGCAGGCTTCATCCGACGCCGCGCAAATCGATCTGTGCGACCGCTCAGCCCGGTGTCGAAGCCCGGATGTAGCAGGTGATACTCGATTCGCCCTCGTCGCTTTACACCGACCCAATGACGACCGCTCGAGTAGTGAGCGTAGCGGACACGACCGTGTAGCAGCAGTGTTAGCACGTACTGATACGTGTCTAGGTCCCGCTGTGCTCGGTTCGTTTCGAGCAAGGGATTGGGGCTTCGAAACGATTTCACTTCGAGGACGAACGGATACGGGGGACCGAGATGCGGTTCCGCATCTCCGGGCAACCCATGACTGGCGAACCAGTCAAGCCCTTTTCCGACTCGAGCGCTTCGTGGGCAGGGCGAGACACGAACCCTATCGTTCCATTGAAATGCCCCCTTCATGGGTAGTTCAGAGAAGAGGACCCGGGAAGAGACGAACGAACCGTGTGTTTGGGCTGCTTCGGTACTGAGCTTCTGGACAAGCTGATCCTGCTGCAGTCTGCCCTTTAGGGCCGGGCCGGGACACAGCTGAGTAATTCGGCCGTTCTTGTAGCGAAGGGTCGCAAGTACAGTGTTTTCGGAATCGGCGCTGAAGTACTCTACCGCGCCCGATTTGGTGATACGGGTGCCACCCGCTGCTGCAAACTGAAGAAGCGGAGCGATTTCCCGTTCATCCGGAACGCAGGCTCTCAAGCGTGACAAGAGGGTCATGCCGATTCTCGTGCCGTGCGGTCTAACAGGTTGCTGAAAAAGGCAGCGTTTCGGGAATTGTATTCGCGCGATCATTTAAGTATCGTGGCGCGACCTTCACAGCGAGTGCCCGATGCGTGGTGCGGACGAGCGGCAGGCCGTGTTGTTCAGCTACCGGTCGATCGAAGAGCGGATTCCTGCGGACCACCCGCTCCGCGCGATGCGCCGCCTGGTGGACCCCCTGCTGGTGGAGCTCTCGCCACGGTTTCAAGCGCTCTATTCCTCCATCGGTCGGCCGTCGATCCCGCCGGAACAACTGCTGCGCGCGCTCCTGGTGCAGGTACTCTACACGATTCGGAGCGAGCGCCAGTTGATGGAGCAGTTGGACTACAATCTGCTCTACCGCTGGTTCGTCGGCCTCACCCCGGATGACGCGGTGTGGGATCCGACGGTGTTCACGAAGAATCGCGACCGCCTCCTCGCGGGCAACATCGCGGAGGCGTTCTTCGACGCGGTCCTGAACATGGCGAACGCGCAGCAGCTGCTGTCGCACGAGCATTTCACCGTGGATGGGACGCTGCTCGAGGCGTGGGCCAGTCATAAGAGCTTTCGGCCGATGGAGGATCCCTCCCCGCCGCCGTCGGATGGCGACCCGAGCAATCCGAGCGTGAACTTCCGCGGCGAGAAACGCTCGAACACGACGCATCGCTCGGTGACGGATCCCGACGCGCGGCTCGTGCGGAAGACGCACCACGGGGCCGCGTTCCTCGGCTATCAAGCGAGCGTGCTCACGGAAAACCGGCACGGCCTGATCGTGCAGACCGACGTGCGCGCGCCCGAACATCACGCCGAACGCGACGCGGCCCTGGAGATGCTCACCCTGCTCGAACCGACGCGACGCCAGCGCACGCTGGGCGCGGACAAGGGCTACGATACGCCCGGCTTCATCGCCGACGTCCGCGCCCTGGGCTTCACGCCGCACGTGAGTCCCAACCCCATCCGCTATCGCGGCGGACGGAGCGCCGTCGATGGCCGCACGACACGGCATGTGACCTACGAGTGCAGTCAACGGAAACGGAAGCTGGTGGAGGAAGGCTTTGGCTGGCAGAAGTGCGTCGGGCTGCTCCGGAAGCTGCATCACCGAGGGCGCGACAAAGTCAGTTGGATCTTCGCGTTCACCAGTGCGGCGTACAATCTGGTGCGGCTGCGCAGCCTGCTCGCGCCGGCTCCGGCATGAGCGCGCACCGGTCGCGCACCGCCACGAGCGCCGCCACGA
>DATEDF010000028.1:0-8963 GCA_035286465.1 Gemmatimonadaceae bacterium
CGCGGCGGGCTGCCGCTCCCGGGCCGCGGCGGCGCCGGGCGGGGGCTCCCCGCCGGCGTGACGCCCGAGATGGCGCAGCAGATGCTGGCCAATCGGCCGCGCCCCGGTCTCAACGAGAACTACGGGCGCGAGCTGCTCGAGCTCCACACGCTCGGCGTGGACGGCGGCTACACGCAGCAGGACGTGATCGAGGTCGCGCGCGCGTTGACCGGCTGGACAATCCGGCCACCGCAGCTCGGCGGCGGCGGATTCCTCTTCAACCCGGCGACGCACGACGCCGGCGAGAAGGTCGTGCTGGGGCAGAAGCTGGCGGCGGGACGGGGGATCGAGGACGGCGAGGACGTGCTCGACATCGTCTCACGCCATCCATCCACCGCGAGGTACATCTCGTTCAAGCTCGCCCGCCGGTTCGTGAGCGACACGCCGAGTGCCGGGCTCGTTGAGCGCGCCGCGGCGGCGTTCACACGCACCGACGGCGACATCCGCGCGGTGGTGCGCACGATCGTGACGAGCCCCGAGTTCTTCTCGCGCGCCGCTTGGCGGAGCAAGGTGAAGTCGCCGTTCGAGGTCGTGACCAGCGCGCTCCGCGCGCTCGGTGCCCAGCCCGATGCGACGCCGCGCACCGCGCAGGTCGTCTCGATGCTCGGCCAGCCGATCTACGGGCACCAGGCGCCGAACGGATGGCCGGAAACCGGCGACCAGTGGATGAACACGGGCGCGATCCTCAACCGCATCAACTTCGGGACGATGATCGCCGCCAATCGTCTCCCCGGCGTTTCGGCGACCGAATGGCCGGGTGCGGAGAAACTGAGAGACCTGCCTCTGGAGCAGCAGGTGGACGGCGTGATCGCGGCGTTCCTCGGTGGCGAGGCGTCGAGCGACACGCGCGCCGTCCTGATGAAGGGTGAGAATCCGCTTGGCGGGATGAGCGCGGCGGCTCCGGACTCGGCGATGGCGCCGCCACGGGGCCGTGGCGGTGCGCCTCCGCCGCTTCGCCCGGGCGCAGCGCCGCCACCGGGCCAGCCGCCGTTCGGCGGCCGGGGCGGCGCGTTCGGTCGGCTCCCGGCGCTGAGGGGACTGCCTCTGCTCGTCGGCCTCGCCATCGGCTCTCCCGAGTTCCAGCGCCGCTAGCAGGTCCTTCGCTCTTCGCCCTTCGCTCTTCGCTCTTCGCTCTTCGCTCTTCGCCCTTCGCCGGAGTCCGCATGCACCGCCGATACTTCCTCAAGTCTGGCGCCGTCGCCCTCGTCACGATGGGGCTCTCCCCGTCGTTCCTCCGCCGCACGGCGCTCGGGATGGAACTCCGCCTGGCGCGGAAGGGGAAGGTCCTCATCTGCCTCTTCCAGCGTGGCGCCGCGGACGCGCTCAACGTCGTGGTCCCCCACGGCGAACGGGCGTACTACCAGCTCAGGCCGAACATCGCGATCCCGCAGCCAGCGAGCGGCCAAGGCACGAGCGCCGCGCTCGACCTCGACGGCTTTTTCGGACTGCACCCCTCGCTCGCGCCGCTCAAACCATTCTGGGACCGCGGGCTGCTCGCCCCGATCCACGCGGTGGGAAGCCCGAGCACGACGCGGTCGCACTTCGACGCGCAGGACTATATGGAAAGCGGGACGCCCGACGTGAAGGGGACGACGGACGGCTGGCTCAATCGCTATCTCGCGGCGAGCGGCACGTGCGAGCAGTGCAAAGTGACGCCCTTCCGGGCGGTGGCGATGACGCCGCAGACTCCGCGAATCCTCGAGGGCGCCGCACCCGCCGTGGCGATGAACTCGCTCGAGGAGTTCAGCGTGCGGTCGGCGGGCGATCACGCGGCGCGGCTGGAGGCGCTCTACCGCACCGGCTCCGCGGACCTCGTCCACGGCGCGGCCCAGGAGATGTTCGAGGCCGTCAGGATGCTCCGCTCGGCGAACCCCCAGCAGTACCAGCCGGAACACGGCGCGGAGTACCCCCGGACACAGTTCGGCCAGCGGCTCCGGCAGATCGCGCAGCTCATCAAGTCCGACGTGGGTCTCGAGATCGCGTTCGCCGACGTGGGCGGCTGGGACACGCACGTGAATCAGGGCGGCGTGCAGGGACAGTTGGCGCAGCGGCTCGACGACTTCGCGCGCTCCATCGCGGCGCTCGCCTCGGATCTGGGCGACCGGATGGAAGACGTCGTGATCCTGACGATGTCGGAATTCGGGCGGATGGCGCGCCAGAACGGCAACGGCGGCACGGACCACGGGCACGCGGGCGCGATGTTCGTGATCGGCGGCTCCGTGCGCGGAAAGAAGGTCTACGGCAAGTGGCCGGGGCTCGCCCCCGAGCAGCTCTTCGAGGGACGCGACCTCGCTCTCACGACGGACTTCCGTACGGTGTTCGCCGAGGTCGCGGCGAAGCACCTGGGAGCGGCGAAGACCGACGCGATGTTCCCGGGGTTCACGCCGCCGGGGTGGCTCGGGGTGCTGGGGTAGGAAGAGCATTCACCACGGAGGCACGGAGTTCCGCGGAGGGCCACGGAGGAATGACTGGGGGAACTGCAACGAAAGCCGGAAGGCGGACTTTTGTTCCCCGAAGAAGTCTCCGTGGCCCTCCGCGCTGCTCCGTGCCTCCGTGGTGAAGAGCCGTGCCTCCGTGGTGAAAAGCGGTTAGTCTTGGCTCGTGGCTCGCACTCAACTTCTCTCGTTCGCCGCGCTCGCGCTTCTCCCAGAGGCGGGGTTCTCGCAGGCGCCATCGCGCGCGCCCAACGACCACGGCGCCATCCCGATCCTCGAGTATCACCTCATCACGGATCGCGACAGCCGCTGGGGGCGTTCGGCCGACCGTCTCCGGCACGATCTGCAGATGCTGTACGACCGCGGATACCGGCCGATCACCGTCTCGCAGCTCGTGGACAAGCGGATCAACATCCCGCCGGGCACCTCGCCGGTTGTGGTGACCTTCGACGACGCGTCGCCGGGACAGTTCCGTTATCTCGAGCGAAACGGCGCGCTGGAGATTGACCCGAACAGCGCGGTCGGCATCTGGCTCGAGTTCAGCAGAAGGCATCCGGATTGGGGAAAGCGGGCTACGTTCTGCGTGCTGCCGAGCGCCGACAGCGGGCACGCCTTCTTCGGCGACAAGGGAATCGAAGGCCAGAAGACGGAGTGGCGGTTCCGGAAGCTCAGGTTCCTCGCGGACGAGGGGTTCGAGCTCTGCGCACACACGATCTGGCACGCCAATCTCGCGAGGTACAGCGATCACGTGGTGCAGGAGGAGGTCGCGCGCGGCGTCCTCGCGATTGACTCGGCGATAACCGGCTATCGGGTAAGGACCTTCGCGTTGCCGTTCGGGAAGTGGCCAAGGAACCGCGCACTCGCCGCGAGCGGTGCGTGGCGCGACCCGAGAGACGGACGCGAGGTCCGGTACGCGTTCGACGCGATACTCGAGGTCTCGGGTCCGCCGGTGCCGAGTCCGCTGAGTGCGCACTTCGACCCGCGCCGGCTGACGCGCATCCAGGTGTTCGGCTCGGAGCTGGAGAAGGCGCTTGACCGGCTCGAGCGCGGCGGGGAGCGCTACGTGGCGGCCGGGAGTCCGCGCAGCGCCAGGCGACGTGGCTCAAAGTAGCGCGTGCGCGACGGCATTCGTGAGTTGGATCACGCTGGGCAGACGAATGTGGCGCAAATGTGCAGCGACGGGTTGCGCGCGCGCCGTTTCGCCTTCAGCTTGAAGAAACCCGCAACAGAGGACGTCCGATCGATGAAGCGCTCACGCACTCAGTCGCAAGGACTCAAGCACCTTCCGTTCTTCGAGGTGCTCGGCGAGGCGCCGGAGGAGTCGCCGGCCGCTTGCGCCGCGACCGCCGGATTGCTCGCGCTCAGGCTGATTGACCATTGGGTCCTGGCGGGCCCCGTGATGGTGGAACCCGAGTCGAAGAGCATCCGGTCGGTGCGCGAGGCGATCATGAAGCTCGCGGCGAACGATCCGGCGCGGGAAGTGCTGCTCGGGATCGTCAACACGATGCAGGTATTGCGCGAGGTGGATCTGCAGCCGGTGTTGCCGCGGATCTTCGCGTACGGGCAGATCCTCGAGCGTGGGGGCGACCTGAAGCTCGCGGCCGACGCGTTCGAGACGGTGCTGCGACTCGGCGACGACGAGTACGAGGCCGATCTGGTGATGGACTCGCATATGCGGTTGGGATTCTGCCGACGCAATCTGGGCGAGCTTTCCGACGCGGAGCACGAGTATCACGCGGCGGGGAAGATCGCACAGCGGCGGAAGGAGTCGGCGCGCATCCTCCGGTCCGAGACGGGTGTCGCAACAGTCGCGATGATGCGCGGCAATCTTCCGAAGGCCGACGAGATGCTCGCCGCTATCGCGGTAAAGAGCGCGCAAAAAGGGCTCAACGAGGAGGCCGCTTTTGCCCTCCATGCGCGTGCAGTTGTGGCTCAGCGCAGGGGCGATCTCAAGCGCGCAGTCTGCCACGCGTACGACGCGCTCAAGCGTGCGGTCCAGCCGATCGAACGGGATCGCATCCTCGGCGATCTCGGTGCGTTCTTCATCGTCCTGAAGCGGTACGACGCCGCACTGGACGCTCTTACGATTCTGGAGGCCACCGCGACCACCGAGATCGTTCGCCTGAACGCGCGTATCAACCTCGTGGTCCTGGCCGCGCGCGCTGGTGACCTCGATCTCTTCACGAGGGCGCGGGCGTCGGTTGAGGACGCTACGTTGGCTTCTGAAGCCGAGGTCAATTACTTGATCGAAAGCGCGAGAGGATTCCGTCGCTTTGGCCAGCAGGAGCGAGCCATCGAACTGCTCACGAAAGCGCGTGAACTCGCACGCATTCAGGGCTTGAACCGTTCGCTGTTTGAAGCGGAAGAGATGCTGCAGTCGCCTCAGCTCATCGTGGCAGAACAAGCCAGCGGCGAGACCCCCGTTGCCGTCGAGGGTCCCGCCGAGGACGTCGCACGTGAACTTCGCCAGATGGCCGCTGCGTTAGCGGCCTGACTTCGCTCGCTCGCCTTAATGGAGCGTATTGCTATCGAAGGAACTCAGCAGGTGCCGCCGCCGCTCGTCACCACGTCACATCCCTTCGTGTTCGGCGCCGTCGGGGAGGCGCAGGCAGCGGCAACGAGTAGAACAAAGGACACCAGGAGGGCGATCGTCCGGCGGGTCATCGTGAGCCTCAGAAGTTGACGGTGAGTCGTGGCGAAAGCGGAACCTATGTGATCTTTCTTGTGCACCTACGTGTGTTTTGTGCCAAAAAACCCTCGTTTTGTGCCACCCGTTTAACCATTCTGTCCCCAACCACTTAGCCTGTCAAGCCACGGTGCACGTCGCGGCCTGCGTCCAGCCCAATAAGCTCGTCCGCCTCCAGGGGGCGGCCGGGGACCGGCACCGCGTGCACGCCGCCCTCGACTGGGCCCACGCCGACGCCATCATCCGCCGCCAGCCGGTGGATGTCCTGGTGGTGGACCCCCAGTTCGACACCCTGGCCGAGCCGCAGGCCGACCGGATCCGCGCCGTCCGGAACCGGTACCGGTCGCTCCCGATGATCGTCTACTCGGTCCTCGCGGCCCAGACGCTCCGCCCGCTCGTGGAGCTGGGGAGGGACGGGCTCGAGCAGCTCGTCCTGTACGGGCTCGACGACGACCCGAGTCACCTCCGGCAGATGCTTGAGCGGCAGCCCGGCATCCTCCTTTCGGAGCGCCTGCTCGACCGGCTCCGCCGCCCGCTGGCCCGGGTTCCCTCCGGCGTGTCGCACGCCGTGGAGCGGCTCCTCCGCAACCCGTCGGCCTTCCGCGGGGTTCCCGATGTCGCGACGGCGGCCGGCGTGCCGCGCCGCTCCCTCTACCGGCACCTCGCGCGCGCGGGGTTCGTCTCCCCGCGGGAGCTGGTCGCGGGCGCGCGCGTCCTGAGGGCGTACGCGTTCCTGCGCGAGCCGTCGTACTCGCTCGACGCGGTCGCGAGCCACGTGCGCTTCACCGACGCCGACGCGATGACCCACACCATGAAGTGGGGGGTGGGGATGACGCCGGGCCGGGCGCGCGACCGGATGGGGCCGGACGAGTTCGTTTCGCGCCTCGCGATGCGCCTCGCGCCGCTCGCCGACCTCGAGCTGACCGGCTGGCCCGCACCGCACGACGCGTCCCGGAGCCCCGATGCGTGAGCCCCTCGTGACGCCGGGCTGCCCGCGGGTGCTCATCGTGGACGACGAGCGCGCGATCGTGAGCGCGCTCGTGAACGTCCTTCGCCGCGCGGGGTTCGACCCGATCCCGGCATTCGGCGCGTCGGAGGCCGATGCGCTCCTCTCCGAGGCGGTCTCCGCGATGGTCCTCGACCTGCGCATGCAGCACATGCGCGGGGACGTCTTCTTCTACATCGCCTCGGCCCGGTTTCCCGTGCTCCGGCGGCGCACGCTCTTCATCACCGGTGACATCACCCCCGAAGCGGAGCGGCTCATCGGGGCGACCGGGTGCGGCTGTCTCTGGAAGCCCTTCCCGAACTCGGTGCTCGTTGACGCCATCCGCGCGCTGCTCCCCGACTACAGCGTGCCGACCGTCGTGGGGTGAGGGCGCGCCGGGCCAATGCGGGCGCGGGCGCCTGCTCTCAGCCCGCCCACCCGCTCAGCGTTCAGGGCGTCTCCGCCCCGTGGAAACTCGATCCGTACGTGCGCATCCGCGTCCGCACCAAGACCAATGGCGTCTACTACACGTGGCACCTGACCCTCCTGGTGCCCGATGCTTCCTGATCGACCGATGTCCCGTGCCGCCCGCGTGTTCTGGACCACGTTCTGGGTGGCGGAAGCCGTTCTCATCGTGCCGTGCGTTCTGCTTGCGGTCGCGTACGTTCTTTCCGCTGACAGCCCGCCAGCGCTGTTTCCCCAGCTGCTGCTTGCCGCCGCTGGCGGCGGAGTCTTTCTGAGCCCCATCGCAGCCCTTGCGGGATTCATGGCATCCCGGATCCATCGCTCTCGCCATCCGGAGGATGTTGTCAATGCCTCATCCGATGAACAGCGTGGCTAGGTGGACCAACCTCGTGATAGTGATCGCCTTGTTCGCGCCGGCGGCCGCGCTCAGTGCTCAGACGTCCCGACTGGATACATCGCGCGCGCCAGCGCGCCTCATCCCCGAGAACCGTGAGATCTATCGGCTGATGCGCGAGATGCTGGTCGCCGCGGATCCGAAGCCGGGCTATCGAGCCCTCATGGTGGAACTCTCATGTGCCGCCGATTGGTATGGTATGCCGCGCACGAAGCAGCTACTGACTGATGCCGAAGCGATCGCTCTCAAGACCGACGCCGATCGGCAAGCGTACCGACGCCTCGGCGAGAAGCTTCACGCCCAGTTTTTTGACGTTCCGGATTGCCCGCGGCCGCGGCCTGCGAGCGCTCAGCCGCCGACCAAGAAGCCGCAGCGCGCTCTTCAGTTGCACCCACCAGCCATCGGTAATGCCGGACACGGTTCGCAGGTCATTCAGACCGAGGCAACCGGGGCAACAGCCTGCCAATAGGCACGTGTAGCGTGGGGACCTCACACTCTTCCGCCGGCTCGCTCCGGGGGCTGAACCCGAGCAGCTTGCCCGCTTCGAGCGACGACGCCCTCACCCCGTCCAGCCGCTCAGCGTGCGCAGCACGTTCTCCAGCGCCGAGCGCTGTTCGGGCTCCGACGCGTCCGCGAGGAGCGACTGGTACGTCGCGATCGCGAGCTTGAGCGCGACCGGATCGTTCTCAGCGCCGGCGAGCGCGGCCGCGTTATCGGCGAGGTTGGCCTTCGCCAGCGGGTCGTCGGGGAAGCGCTGCACGACCTGCTGCCACCGGAGCACGCGCCGGCGCGGCGACGACTCGGCGAGCGCCCAGAGGTGCCACGCACCGCGGTTCGCGGGGTCGGCGGCGAGGGCGCGCGACGCGAGTTCGGCGACCACGTCGGGCCCGCGGCCGGTCAGCCAGTACGCATTCGCGAGAATCACGAGCGCGCGGGCATTCCGCGGCTCGCGCGCCACGATCACTTCATAGATGGGACCCGCGACCTCGTGCATCTCCCGGTACGGCTCGACCGCCTCCGCCAGCTCGGCGGCGGGCGCGGCCGCCGCGAGTGTTTCGAGGCGCCGGAGCAGCTCGCTCACCTCGCCGCGCGCGCGATATTCGCGCACGGCCAGGTCGAGCGCGGCGCGCACGCCGGCGGGTGCGCCGGCGCCGGTGGGCGCGCCGGAAGCCGCAGGGGTGCCGGCAGCCGCGGGAGTGCCGGCACGCAATTCGGCGTCGGTGCTCGGGGCGGGGGGCGTCGTCATCGCGGCGGAATCTACGGACCCGCGCCGAACGCGGCACCGGTGAGCCGATGAGCAACCTGCGCATCCTGATCGTCGGCACGGACCACGCGTTCGCGGGCGCGGTGCGCGACGTCATCACTTCGCAGATTCCCGAGTCCGAGTGCGACACGCTCGAGCCGGATCACGTGCGCACGAGGCCGGAAGCGGGAGTGGTCCTGGTGGACGCGCGCGCAGACACCGCGCGCGCCGCGGAGACCACCGATCGGGTGCGCGCGATGGGATTCGCGGGGGCGCTCGTGCTGCTCGGCGCGGCGGGCGGAGCGCTGAGCGAGCGCGCCGCGCGGAACGGCTGCGCGGTGGTGGCGCCCGACCGGCTCGCACACGAGCTGGTGCCACGCCTCGCGGAGCTGGTGGCGGCCGCCGAGCTGCCGCACGCCGATCAGGCGATGCGCGCCCGGCGACTCGTCGCCGCGGGCGAGATCGCGCTCAAGCTCCAGCACGCGCTCAACAACGTGATCGCCGGCATCATGGCGGAGGCACAGCTGATGCAGATGGATCCTGTGTCGGCGGAACACGCCGAGGCGCTGGCCCGGATCGTCGAGCTTTGCCGCCGGATGGTGGAGTTGACGCGCCGCCTGGACGGGATCGGCGAACGGAAGTCCGCGTCTTCATAGCCGGAGCGCCCCCGGAGGGGTGAGTCGAAACGTCACGGCGGCACCCCCCGGGGGGCCGGG
>DATEDF010000029.1:0-5067 GCA_035286465.1 Gemmatimonadaceae bacterium
GACCATCCACGGCTGCCGCGCGAGCTGATCTTGCAGCTCCTCGATCGTCACGACCTGCACGCGCACCACGGCGTCGAGCGCGTTGGCGACGTGGACGAGCGTCTGCAGCCTTGGATTGCCTTCGCCGGATTCGAGCCGGGCGATCGCCGGCTGGTGCGTTCCGAGTTTGGACGCGAGCTCTTCCTGGCTGACGCCACGGCGTCGCCGGAGGCGAATGATCGCCTCGGCGAAGTCGAACGCCGGGAGCGAAAAGAACGACCGCCAGTACGCGAGCGAACTACGGCGCTCGATCTTGCCCGGGACCGAATCGGCGACACTCCGCGGTACCCTCGTCAATTCGATCGACGAGGCGACAGCAGATTTTGAAGTCTTGGGGGTCACGCTTCCTTCCTTTCTTCTGGACTGCGTGGAGGAACTCGATCTGTCGTGTGTTGCCCGGTACTCGATAGAAGTAGAGTCGCCAGGGGCCCGGCTTGCACTTCAGCACATACACGGTGATGCGCACGCCCTTTCGCCGGAGATCGTATCGTCCTGCGCGTTCGTAGACGTACCGCCCGCGCTCGGGATCTGGCGGCATTCCGGCAGCAGCAACGAGACGCAGCTTGCGGTCCACCAAGGCCCGCTCATGATCGCTCGCGCTCGCGAGCGCATCCGAGCAGGGGCAGGCGCCGTCAACCTCGATTTCGAGGAGTTCCCAATCACCATCATCCGTGTTCAAGAGGCTCGGCGGCGGCATGTCGGGACGCGAACGGAGCGGTCCGGCCACTGCTGCCGCCTGTATAACATAAAAGTTATACCCTGATCAGTCCAGCAGGAGCTCGGCCGGACCACCACGCTCCACCCGGCCCGTCATTCCCGCGTCACCCCCCTCTCCCGCCTCCTCCCCCACCAACTCGTCCACATCCACCGCCACCCGCATCTCCGCCCCCCGGTCCATCCTCTCCCTCAGTCTCACGAATCGCATCCGGTCGTACAGCACCTTTCTGAGCACCTTCTCATCCGCCGCGTCGAACCGGGTGACGTCCAGCTCCCACAGCTCGATCAGCGCCTCCTGCACCATGTCGTCGGCGAGTTGCCGGTCGCCTCTCGACAGCGTGCGCGCCGCCCGCCGCAGGAGCGGCAGCCGCTGCTCCGCAGCCATCGCGAACGCCCGCCCCTCGGCGTACACACGCCGCTGACGGTCCGCGACAGCGGGCCGCCTGGGCTCCACCCGGATCGCGCGCACGGTCACGCCACGCTCCGCGCGTTCATCTCCGCTCGCTCGCCGCCCGTCTCGCCCCCCTCGGCCCCGCGCCGTATGAACCCCGCCATCCTCTCCGCTCTCACGTCGAGGTCCGACCAGCGCACGAACCGGTCCCCCATCTCCGGCGACAGCCGCCGCAGCTGCTTGAGCGTCACGCCGCCGTCCGTGTCGCGGCTCTCGTTCGTGTTCGCCTCGATCGTCACGAACTCCTGATAGGGCGTGCCGCGGAACGTCACCCCGAAGTCGCCCAGGCGGAGCACGATCCCGGTCCGCACGAACTCCTGTTTCACCGGTGCCCAGAGCAGGAAGAGATCGCCCTCGCGCGGCTCCTTCGCGAGCACGCCGCGCTCCGCCGCGAACGCGCCCAGCTCGGCGGCGCTCGCCGTGGCCGGCAGCGGCCAGCTCGACGCGCCGTAGAAGTGATCGTAGTGCGACCAGTACCCGACGTGGTGCACGAACGCGGTGTGCCACGGCACCGGCGTCCCGCCCTCCAGCTCGGCGTGCACCTCGCGCAGCAGGCACTCGACGAACGCGCTCCGCCTCGCGAAGCGATTCTCCTCCGCGGCTTCATCCCAGCCGATGTAGCTGTTCGCCGCCGCGATCAGCAGCGTGGGTGATGGCGGGATCATCACGGCCTGGTGCTCCCCGGCGGCACGAGCGACGGATAGCCGTCGCCGCCCTGGGTGCGCTGCGGCGGCTTGCCCTTGAGCAAGCGACCGTGCTCGCCCGCCCTGATTGTGACGGTCGGGTCCGGCGAGTCGCCGTGCAGCGTGGCCTCTCCGTGGCCGACCGTGACGAGCATCTCGTTGCCGCCGGCGTCGCACCGCACGGCGTACGTGCCGGGCGTCAGGTCCAGCCAGCCGACCGACGTCCAGAGCCAGAGCATTCCGGCGCGCCTGCTCACCTCGATCACCGCCTCGCCTTCGAGCTCCGCGACCGCTGGCCAGCTCGCAATTGAATCTCCCTTGTACAGGCGCGAGCCCGCGGTGAGATGCACGAGCGACGAGTCGGCCAGCCGCACGGTGCGGGCGGCGCGCACCGCCGGGACGCTCGCGCCGCCGCCGCGCGCCGCGCGCCGCGCCGCCTCTTCCTGAGCGGCCCGTGCCGCCTCCGCCGCCGCCCGCGCCGCCTGCTCCTGTGCGGCGGCCCGCGCCGCCTCCTCGCGTCCGCTGGAGAAGCCGAGGTGATACACCGCGCGCCCGCCCACCATCAGCAGCAGGGCCGCGGCGATCCCGAAGACGACCCTTCCGCGCGAGAAGAGCCCGCGCCGGCGCGCCGCTCGGAGCGTTCGCTCCGAGGGAAGGTCAATCGCCGACGGGAGCGGAGCATGGGCCGCCGCCGCGAGCGAAGCACCGGACGCGCTCCGCGCTTCTGCCTCGTATTCCGCGAGCTCCTTGCGGTAGTCCACAGGCGCCGTCCAGAGCCGCAGGTACGGGACGACCTTCTCATAGAACTCCTCGTCCGCCACCAGCCGCGTCTCGACCTCGGCCTCCTTCGCGGGGCTCAGCTCGTGCCCGAGATAGTCGGTGATGAGCACGATGTCGGGATCGAGCGGCTCGTCGCCGGGCTCCATCGCGGGATTCCTCTGGTTCCGACGGTCGCTGGTCACGCTTCCTCCCTCAGGTACCTTTGCTCCGCTTTGCGGATCGCCTTCTTGGCGTAGGCGATGTGGTGCTGCACCGTCTTCACCGAGATCCCGCGCTCCTCGGCGATTTCGGCGTACGTCGCGTCGTCCTCGTGCTTCCGGAGAAAACACTCTCGCCGCGGCTCCGACAGATTCGCGAGCGCGATCGCCTTCGCTCGCCGTAGCCCGCGCAGGTGCATCGCGACGTCCGGGTCCATCCACGACGTCTGCGCGCGACGCTGGGAGAGCAGAAAGACGAACTGCCGCTCCTCCCGCCGCCGGGTGGTCTTGTAGTGGTTCTTCACGCGGTTCCGTACGGCCGTGGCGATCCAGGCCTCGAGATGGGTCGGCTGCTCGAACGCCTCCGGATCGGCGCGCCAGTCCTCGAAGAGCTTCTCACACACTTCCTGGGCGATGTCCTCCGCATCCGCGGCGCCCACGGCGTACGCGGCGAGGCGGCGCGCAAACGGGAACGCAACCATGTACAGTCGTGCAAACGCGCCCGCGGGGTCGTCGTTCACGCCTGCCTCGGCATCGGGGACTCCAGCCCTCGCTCGAACCGCTCCCATCAGGCGACCTCGGCGATGTGCGCTCTCCTCCTGCAGTAGAGACAACGCCGGGCGCCGAATTGCCTATGGGGGCGTGAATTCTCGCTCGCGCTGAAACAAAGGGCGAATTCGGCCGGTTAACCGGCAGAGGGACCTGACTCGCGGCCCTTCTCCGGTGGCGCGACCGGGGGGTCACCTCGCGTGAGTCGTGTTGCCAGCCGGTTCCCCGGCTTCCGGCGGAGGATCCGCCGACCTCGGGACAACTCCAGCCGGGTCGGGCGGAGGATCCGCGGGCCCCGGTTCAGCTTCCCTCGTCTCCGGCCGCGGAACCGCCTGATCGGCCTCGGTTTACGCGGACTGCGGCGCCGGTCTCCCCGACTCCGGTGCGGCTGACGCGGGCTCCGGCGCTACATCCATGTGGTAAGGCGGCCCGCACGCCGGCTCCGGCACGGGAACCACCCACGCCTCCACCGGGTCCGCCGACTCGGGGAGAGGGCACCGCGGGCTTCGGAACCCCGTCGGCCGGCTCCGGCCGAGGTTCCGCCGATCCCGCCGCAGCTTCCGCCGGTTCCGGCACGGGTAGCGCCGGTTCCGGCGCAGCTTCCGGCCACTCCGACACCGAATAGTGGTGTGCAGATGTTTGGATGCCCGCCGGCGCGAATGGCGCGCACGCCGTCGGGCACTTCTCTCGCGCCAAAGGAGGGGTAGGGTATGAAACAGGTACAGCAGGCCCGGCTCGACGCGTTGCACCGCATGCAGGCGTTCATGGATGAGAACGCCGACGCGCTCGGGAACGTCAACAAGTCGAGGTCGCGCGCGGCGCTCGACGACGTGTTGACGCAGTTGGAAGCGCGCGCCGAGGCGCAGGGCTCCGCGGAGGTGCAGGCGGCCGGCGCGACCGCGGACAAGAACGCGCTTCGCGAAGACCTGCGGCTGCATCAGATGCAGCCGATCGCGGCGATCGCCAGGGCGACACTGGCGCACACGCCGCTCATCGCGAAGCTCCGCCTGCCGTCGGGGAAGGTGAACGACTCGACCCTCGTGCAGCGGGGCAACGCCATGGCCGACGTCGCGTCGCAGTACCGCGACGTCTTCATCGCGGAGCAGTTGCCGGCCGACTTCATCAAGCAGTTGCGCGCGTCGGTGGAGGCGGTACGGAAGGCGGCGGTGAGCCGCGACGGTTTCCAGGTGGACGTCACGGAGGCGACGCAGGCCGTGGACGACGAGATGGCGCGCGCGCACAACGTCGTGAAGGTCCTCAACTCCCTGGTGGTCAAGCAGCTCAAGGGGAAGAGCGACCTGCTCGCGGGCTGGCGGCGGGCGAAGCACGCGAAGGCCAAGCCCGGGGTTCCGCAGGGGACGACCGGCTCGGTGGTACCGATCGGTCCGAAGGCGGTCGCCGCCTGACGGGATCCCGATCGTGAGGGAGCGGGAAAACTGAAGGTCACGAGGACAGCGCGAGCGGCCGCCCGGACATCAACGGGCGGCCGCTCGCGTTTTTTTGTTTCTGGCCCATCTGGGCGGGTTCGATTCTCTCCATCGTCCAACCCCTCTCGCCCATCTCGCTGTCGAGCGCCAGACCACCAACGGCCCGAGTGATGCTCCCACCGCGCTCGCCGGCGCCGACGACCTCTTTCGCCAGGACCTCGTGC
>DATEDF010000030.1:0-27297 GCA_035286465.1 Gemmatimonadaceae bacterium
CCCGGCGCGCTGACCAACGCGCTCGGCGCGTGGGTGCTCGCGAAGAAGCTGCGCCTGCTCGGCGAGGTGCGGGGCCTGCTCACGATCCCGGGCGCGATCGGCGCGCGCTACCGCTCACCCGCGGCGCACGGGCTCTCCGCCGCCGCGATCCTCATCGCGGTCGTCGGCTACGTGGCGACGAACCTGCTCGCCCTCGGCATCGTGATTGACGCCATCTTCGGCACGGGGCTCACCACGGGCATCTGGATCGGCATGGCGATCATCCTGACCTATACCGCGGCGGGCGGCATCCTGGCCGGCATCTACACCGATGTCTTGCACGGCGCCGTCATGGCCGTCGCCTCGCTGGCCGTCTTTGTCTTCGCGCTGCGGTCGGGCGGAGGCATGGACCACATCTCCCGCACGATCATGGGCGCGGACCCGGCCTTTCTCGCGCCGTGGGGCGCCGCGGGGCCGATGACCGCGCTCTCCTTCTTCTTCGTGTTCAGCCTCGGCTCGCTCGGCCAGCCGCACGTGATCAGCAAGTTCTACATGCTGCGCGACCCGCGGCAGTTCAAGTGGTACCTCCTGCTGATGTCGCTGGCGCTCCTCGTCACGCAGCTCCTCTACTTCAGCATCCCGCTCGCGACGAAGGCGCTGGTGACGACGGGCGCGATGCCGCCGCTCGCGACGCCCGACCAGGCCACGCCGATGTTCCTGCTCCGCTTCACGCCGGTGTTCGTCGCGGGGCTCGTCTTCTCCGGGGTCGCCGCGGCGATCATGGCCACGGTGAACTCGTTCATGAACGTCGGCGCCGCGGCGCTCACGCACGACATCCCCGTGGCGATGGGGCGCCGGCTGAGGCACGAGCTGCAGTGGGGGCGCCTCTCGACGGTGCTCATCGCGGTCGTCGCCGCCGCCGTCGCCCAACTGTCCGGCACGCTCGTCGCCTTCCTCGGGATCTTCGGGTGGGGGCTCTTCGCCTCGACCATCGCGCCCGCGCTCGCCATCGGGCTCCACTGGACGGGCGCCACGCGCGCGGGCGCCATCGCCTCGATCGCCACGGGACTCGGCGTCACGCTCGTGGGCGAGTCGCTGGGCTACTTCCGGGTCTACACGCTGCCTACCGGCATCTCCGTGTCGGGGCTCTCGCTGGTGACCTCGTTCCTCGTCTTCTTCGGCGTGTCGTGGCTCACGCGCGCACGCGCGGCGGCGGAGATTGACGCGGATATCCGGCTCGTGATGGACCTCTGACCGTCAGTGCTTCGCCGGCTTGAGCTCACCCGCCGGCACCCGGAAGGGCAGCGTGTTCCCCTTCGGCGGCAACGGGCAGGTCGCGAAGCTCGTGAACGCGCACGGCGGATTGTACGACTGGTTGAAGTCCAGGATCGTGCGGCCGAGCGAGTCGGGGGGGTTGACGTACGCGTAGCGCATCGCCGGGTACGTCTCCCTCAGGTTGGTCGAGTCCTTGAACATCACGAAGAGCCGCTGGCCGTGATCCTCGGGCTCGCGGATCACCTGCAGCGAGTGCTCGCTGCCCCGCACCCTGAACCGGAGCTCTCCCGGCCACCACATCCGCGTCTCGATCCCGAGCACGTCAATGATGTCCATCGAGTCAGGCTTCGCTCGCGGCACGAAGCGCGCCGTGATGCGCCACGCCGTGTCGGTGGGGAAATACCGGTGCCCCGGGAAGGACGTGCGTGCGACGTGCAGCGTGTCCTTGATGCGCACGGCTTTCTTCCCGCTGCGCGTGATGTACGCCACCACGAGCGATCCGGCGCGCAGCACCGTCTGCTTCTCCTCGACGTCGCTATGCAGCGTGAGTGACGCCGTCACCGGCTGGCTGTCCGCGAAGATCTTCACGCCACGGGCCGGAACGAACCGGGCGGAATCGCCTTCGACGAACACCGACCCGAGACGCCTGGGTGCCCGGTTCGCGGGCAGCACGAGTTCCAGCGCCGAGTCCGAGCCGATGCGGGTCTCGCCGGGCTGGAGCCACCAGAGGCCCACGAGCGTCGCCCACCCCTCGGGACCGGCGATCGCCTCGACCCGGCGCTCGTGCCACTTCGCGATGGTGTCCTCGTACGCCGCGAGCTCCACCGGCGGCAGGGGCGGCACGCCGCGCTCGCACGCGGCGAGCGTCGCGGCGGCGAGGGGCGCGAGCAGTGGAAGGAGCGCGAGGGGGCGACGCACAACCGGGAATAGTGCGTCACCCCCTCGACGGTTTCAAGCGCGCGCTACTTGAAGAGCGCGTAGTCCTTGAGCAGCGACGTCTCGCTTGCGTGGAGATACTTGGGCTTGGCGAGCTCCGCGGCGTACTGCGCCACCATCGGTCCGCTCACCGCGAGGTCGTTGTTCTTCCAGCCCTGCGAGGCGTAATAGCTCCCCTGGGTCCAGTCGTACGTCACGTACGTGAACCACTTGATCTCGGGCCGGCCGGCGATGAGGGCGAAGTAGGGCGCGAACCACTCGCTCCACGCCGCCGTCGCCTCGGCGGGCTTCGCGAGGTCAAACTGCTCGGGCGCGCTCTCGGCGATCACGACCGGCTTCTGCGCGGCCACCGCCATGTCGAGGAACTTGAGCGTGCGGCCGTACGCGGAGAGCCCGTTGTGGGCCGAGGTCGGTCCGCTGATGTCGCCCTTCGCGAAGAAGTCAATCGAGAACCAGTCCACGACGTCGGCGCCCGGATACCACTTGTACGCGCCGCTCGCGTTCTGTTCGTCGAAGTCGCCCGGCGCCGCGGGTTCGTAGCACCAGACGAACGCGACGTTGTTCACGCCCGCCGCGCGGAACATGTTCACGATCTTCCGGAACGCCTTCGGATACTCGTACGGGTGGTAGCCGTTCCAGTTGCCGCTGAACTCGCCGCCGATGCGTGCGAGCACCGGTTTCCGGAACGCCTTGAAGACGTTGACCAGGTCCTGGAGGCGCGAGTCCCACTTGGTGCCGTTGGCGACTTCGTCGTCAATGGCGTAGAGCGGATCCGCGAGCTGCGCCAGCTCCGCCGGGAACGGCTGGTTGCCGCGCGGCGCGATGTCCACGAGTGGAATCCGGCCGAGCGCGTCCATCGCCGCGAGCGCCGCCGCGATCTGCGCCGGGTTCCACGGACGCAGCGAATCCGCGATCGAGAGGAAGATCAGCTCCGACGCCGGCTGATGCGCCGCCGGCAGGAGCGGCACGTACTTCAGGTTGTACTCCTTCCATTGTCCGAGCCCGTGCACGACGCGACCCGCGGGCGGCTCGAACTTCGCGCCGAACTGGTAGGTGACGTTCGTCGGGCCGGTTGTCGTGCCGCCGCCCGGCGTCGTGGTGTCGCCCGGCGCCGTCGGGCCGACGGCACTCCCGCTGCCGGCGGCGCAGCCGGCGAGCGTCAGGGCGAGCAGCGGAACGGCGAGACGGGTGAGGGCGGTCATCGGTGCTCCTGGTGGGTCCTTCCGCCCCGTACCCGCACGGTTCCCCGAAGTGCCGCGCGCGCACACCGGTGTGCGCTGCGTGCGCACGCGGCTGTGATGCACGTCGTGCGGGGCGTGCGCGCGCGTGATGCGCGTCACGCACGCGCGGAGACACGCCGGCGCCGGCTCGCCGTGCCCGATGCCGTGCCCGATACCGCCCCGATGCCACGCGGCTAGTGCCCGCGCCGCTCTGCGCGGCTAGTGCCCGCGCCGCTCCGCGCGCCGCCGTTCACGCGCGTCCCAGAGGTGGCCGCCGAGGAGGTGCCCGAGCAGGGGGAAGAGCACGAGGATGATCACGATGCCGGCGCGCAGCCTGGGCGACGCCGTGTCCGCCGACCAGCGGAATCCCTGCTCGCGAATGAACGCGTACGCGATCGTCAGCAACGCCGCCGGCAGCCCCCAGCCGAGCACGCCGTAGCGCCAGACGAACGCGCGCCGGCCCATCGCCCGCCGCTTCTCCCAGCGCGTGTCGGCCGCCCTGCGCTCCGTCTCGGTCTGCGTCCGGCCGCCGGTCATCGCCGCGCCCGGTGGACGGCCGCCTGGGGCCTCACTTGAGCAGCGCCTTGGCGATCGTCTGGAGCTGCATGTTCGACGTCCCCTCGTAGATCGTCCCGATCTTCGCGTCGCGGTAGTACTTCTCGACCGGGAAGTCCTTGGTGTACCCGTACCCGCCGAAGAGCTCCACGCACAGCGACGTCACGCGCTCGCACACCTGCGACGCGAAGAGCTTGGCCATGGCGCCTTCCTTCGCGACGTCGTGCCCCGCGTCCTTGAGCCGCGCGGCGTTGTACACCAGCAGGCGCGCCGCCTCGAGCTCCGTGGCCGCCTGCGCGAGCTGGAACTGGACGCCCTGGAACTCGGCGATGGCCTTCCCGAACTGCCTGCGCTCCTTCACGTAGTGGAGCGCGGCGCAGAGGGCGCCCTGGGCGATGCCGAGCATCTGCGCGCCGATCCCGATGCGCCCTTCGTTGAGCGTCTCGATCGCGATCTTGTACCCCTGGCCCACGGGACCGAGGACGTTCTTCGCGGGAACCTCGACCGCGTCGAGGATCAGCTCGGTGGTGCTCGACGCGCGGATGCCGAGCTTGTCCTCCTTCTTCCCCACGCGGAACCCCGCGGAGGCACGCTCGACGATGAACGCGGTGATCCCCTTGTAGCCCTTCGCCGGGTCCGCGTTCGCGAACACGATGTAGAGGCCCGCGTCGGCGCCGTTGGTGATCCACATCTTCCGGCCCGTCAGCAGCCACGCGTCGCCGCGCCGTTCGGCGCGCGTCGCGAGCGCGAAGGCGTCGGAGCCCGACCCCGCCTCCGACAGCGCGTACGCGCCGGAGAGTTCCGTGCACAGGCGAGGCAGGTACCGCTCGCGCTGCTCGTCGGTGGCATACGTGAGGAGCGGGAAGAGCACGAGCGTGTTCTGCACGTCCACCAGGATGGCGGCGGCGGCGTCCACCTTGCTGAGCTCCTCGACCGCCAGCATCGTCATCATGAGCGTGCCGCCGGCGCCGCCGTAGCGTTCGGGCACCTGGATGCCCATCAGGCCCAGCTCGAAGTATTTCGGGAGGAGGTCGGGGTCGAGCTGCTCGGCGCGCTCCATCGCCGCCACGCGCGGGCGAACCTCGCCGTTCGCGAACGCCGCAACGGCGTCACGGAAGGCGCACTCGTCCTCGGTGAGGACGGTGAGGGGCGTGGGGGGGCAGGGAGCGGACATGTCGGCCCCGCGCCGCTAGAGCGTCGGCCCCTCGAACCCTGCAGCCGGCGCGCCGAACACGTTGCCCTGCGCCAGATCGGCCCCGAGCGACCGCAGCGCCTCGCGCTCCGCCGCCGTCTCCACGCCCTCGGCGATGAGCGGCAAGCCGAGCTCGGCGCAGAGCGCGTACATCGCGCGCACCACCTTCTGCCGCTGGGGATCGGCATCGAGGCCGGCGAGCAGCGTGCGGTCGAGCTTCGCGAAGTCGGGCGAGAGCCGCGTGAACGCCACCAGCCCGGACGGCCCTGTGCCCAGATCGTCGAGGGCGATGCGGAAGCCCGCGCCGCGCAGCTTCTTGAGCGACGACGCCATCACGTCGAGCTGGTCCGGCGGGGCGTGTTCGCTCACTTCCAGCACCACGCTGCGGGCGATCGGCTCGAGCGTCCCCTCGCCGCCCACGATCATCCCTTCCTGCGCGTCGAGCGGGTGCACGTTCACGAAGAGGAGCGCGCCCTCCGGCAGCTCGGCGCACGCGCGTCCGATCCGCTGGTAGATCGTCTTCGAGAGCGTCGTGCGCCAGCCGATGCGGTCCGCGGCGGCGAGGAGCGCGCCGTACGAGGCGAAGAGCGTCTCGTCGCACCGCATCAGCGCCTCGTATCCCATCAGCCGCCGCTCCTTCATCGAGACGATCGGCTGGAACGCGGCGTGAATCGTGTCGAACGCGCGCTTGAGCACCGCCTCGAGCGTCGCCCGGTCATTGTACGGCAGCGCCTCGCGCGTCGTCATCGTGAGCGCCTGCCGCTTCAGGCGTGCCAGCTCGCCCAGCGCCGCCGCGCGCCCCACCGACTTCACCAGCGCCTCCGGCTCCACCGGCTTCAGCAGGTACTGCTGCGCACCGTACTCGATCGCGTCGAGCGCCGAGTCGAGTGTCGGGCCCGCCGTCATCAGGATCACCGGCACGTCGAGGTCGTGCCGCCGCAGCTCGCGCAGGAAGTCCACGCCGGAGAGCTCCGGCATGATGATGTCGGAGAGCACCACGTCGAACTTCTCGCGCTCGAGCAGCCTGAGCGCGTCGCGGGCGCTCGCGACCGTGTCCACCCGGAATCCGTTCCGCTCCAGGAGGAGGCCGAGCACGCGGAGCACCGCGGGCTCGTCGTCTATGACCAGCACCCGGCGGGCGCTCGAGGGGGCCTGCACTGTCGCCGTGGCCATGCCCAATTATCGGTCGTAGTGCAGGATCGGCGCCAGCCACCGTTCGGCGGAAGCGACATCCATGCCCTTCCGACGCGCATAGGCCTCCACCTGGTCACGCTCGATCTTGCCGACGCCGAAATACCGCGCCTCGGGACGCCAGAAGTAGTAACCGCTCACCGCTGCCGTCGGGAGCATCGCGTAGCTCTCGGTGAGCGTGATGCCCGCGCGCTCCGTCGCGCCCAGCAGCTCGAAGAGCGCGCGCTTCTCGGTGTGGTCCGGGCAGGCCGGGTATCCGGGCGCGGGGCGGATGCCCTGGTATTGCTCTTTAATGATTGCCGCGTTGTCGAGATGCTCGTCCGGCGCGTAGCCCCACAGCTCCCGCCGCACGCGTTCGTGCAGGCGTTCCGCGAACGCCTCGGCCAGCCGGTCCGCGAGCGCCTTGAGCAGGATCGCGCTGTAATCGTCGTGCGTCGCGTCGAACTCCGCGACCTTCTCGTCGAGCCCGATGCCGGTGGTGACCGCGAAGAGGCCGACGTAGTCTTGCACGCCCGAGTCCACGGGGGCGACGAAGTCGGCGAGCGCGTAGTTGGGCCGGCCGTCCCCCTTCACCATCTGCTGCCGGAGCGTGTGGATGACGGCAAGGGGTGGTTCCTTGTCCCCTGTCCCTTGTCCCTCGTCTTCCCACAGCAGTATATCCTCGCGCCCGTCGCTGTTCGCCGGAAAGAACCCCACCACCGCGCGCGCGTGCAGCCACTTCTCCTCGACGATCTTCCCGAGCATCGCCTGCGCGTCGGTGAAGACGCTGCGCGCGCTCTCGCCCACCACGGGATCGTCGAGGATGGCCGGATAGTGTCCCACGAGCTCCCACGTCTGGAAGAACGGCGTCCAGTCAATGCGCGGCACGAGGTCGTCGAGGGGGAAGTCGTCGAAGGTGCGCACGCCCGTGAAGCCCGGCACGGGTGGCACGGTGGCGGTCCAGGCGATCCGCGGGCGGTTCGCTCTCGCCTGCTCGAGCGTCTGACGCTTCGCCTCGGCGTGCCGCTCCGCGCGCCGCACGCGAATCTCCTCGTACTCCGCGCGGACGTCCGCGACGAAACCGTCGCGCAGGCCGTCGCTGACGAGCGAGCCGGCCACGCCCACCGCGCGCGACGCGTCGAGCACGTGCACCACCAGCCCCGAGTAGTGCGGCGCGATCTTGACCGCCGTGTGCACCTTGCTCGTCGTCGCGCCGCCGATGAGGAGCGGCGTGCGGAACCCCTCGCGCTCCATCTCGGACGCGACGAACGCCATCTCCTCGAGCGACGGCGTGATGAGGCCCGACAGCCCGATGAGATCCGCGCCCTCGCGCCGCGCCGTCTCGAGGATCTTCGCGCAGGGCGTCATCACGCCGAGGTCAATCACCCGGAAGTCGTTGCACTGCAGCACCACCCCCACGATGTTCTTGCCGATGTCGTGCACGTCGCCCTTCACGGTCGCCATCACAATCGTGCCCTTGGCCTTCCTCCCCTCCCTCTTCTCCACCCCTTCGCTCTTGTCCGCCCCTTCGCCCTTCGCGTTGTCCCCTTCGCTCTTCGCGTTGTCCCTTCGCTCTTCGCGTTGCCCCTTCGCCCTTCGCTCTTCGCCCTTCGCCAGCTTTTCCTCCTCGATGTACGGAATGAGATGCGCCACCGCCCGCTTCATCACCCGCGCGGACTTCACGACCTGCGGGAGGAACATCTTCCCGCTCCCGAAGAGGTCGCCCACGACGTTCATCCCGTCCATGAGCGGCCCCTCGATCACCTCGATGGGGCGTTCGGCGAGCTTGCGCGCCTCCTCCGTGTCCTCCACGACGAAGTCGGCGATCCCGTGCACGAGCGCGTGCACGAGCCGCTCGTGCGCCGGCGCCTTCCGCCACTCCAGGTCGGCGACCTTCTTCGTCGCGTCGCCCTGCACGCGGCCGGCGATCTCGAGGAGCCGCTCGGTCGCGTCGCGCCGCCGGTTGAGCACCACGTCCTCGACGCGCTCGAGCAGCTCGGCCGGGATGTCGGAGTAGAGCGGGAGCGCGCCCGCGTTCACGATCCCCAGGTCCATTCCGGCCGCGACCGCGTGGTAGAGGAACACCGCGTGGATCGCCTCGCGCACGGGGTTGTTCCCGCGAAACGAGAATGAGACGTTGCTGACGCCGCCCGAGACCTTCGCGTGCGGAAGCGCCGCCTTGATCCGCCGTGTGGCCTCGATGAAGGCCAGCGCGTACGCGTCGTGCTCCTCGATCCCGGTGGCGATCGCGAAGACGTTCGGGTCGAAGATCACGTCCTCGGCGGGAAAGCCGACCCGCTCGGTGAGGATGCGCCAGGCGCGCTCGGCGATGGCGAACTTCCGCTCCGTCGTGTCCGCCTGCCCCCGCTCGTCGAACGCCATCACGATCACCGCTGCGCCGTAGCGCCGGACGAGTTTCGCCTGGCGCACGAACTCCGCCTCGCCCTCCTTGAGCGAGATCGAGTTCACGATCCCCTTGCCTTGGAGGCACTTGAGGCCGGCCTCGATCACGCGCCACTTGGACGAGTCGAGCATCACCGGCACGCGGGCGATCGCGGGCTCGCTCGCGGCGAGGTTGAGGAACGTCCGCATCGCCTGCTCGGCGTCGAGCATCCCCTCGTCGAAGTTGACGTCTATGATGACGGCGCCGGCCTCGATCTGCTGTTTCGCGACGTCGAGGGCGGCCTCGTAATCGCCGGCGAGGATCAGCTTCTTGAACTTCGCCGAGCCCGTCACGTTCGTGCGCTCGCCGACGTTCACGAAGTTGGCGTCGGGCCCGATCGTGAGCGGCTCGAGGCCCGAGAGGCGGAGGCGGGGTGGCGGCGACGCCTTCCTGCGCGGCGCGAGCGGGCGCACGGCGTCCGCGATGGCGCGAATGTGCGCCGGCGTGGTCCCGCAACAACCGCCGACGATGTTGAGGAACCCCGCTTCGGCGAACTCGCGCAGCACGCCCGACGTGTACGCGGGCGTCTCGTCGTATCCGCCCATCTCGTTCGGCAGCCCGGCGTTCGGGTAGATCGAGATCCAGCACGGCGCCACGCGCGCGAGTTCCTGGATGTGCGGGCGAAGGTCCTTGGCGCCCAGCGCGCAGTTGAGCCCCACCGCGAACGGCTCCGCGTGCGCGATGGAATGGAAGAACGCCTCGGCCGTCTGCCCGGAGAGCGTGCGGCCGCTCAGGTCGGTGATCGTGCCCGAGACCATCACCGGCACGCGCGCGCCGAGTTCGTCGAAGAGCCCCTCGATGGCGAAGAGCGCGGCCTTGGCGTTCAGCGTGTCGAAGACCGTCTCGACGACGAGGAGGTCGGCGCCGCCGGCGAGGAGCCCGCGCGCGGCCTCGGCGTAGGCAGCCACCAGCTCGTCGAAGGTGATGCCGCGGAAACCGGCGTCCTCGACCTTCGACGAGATGGACGCCGTGCGGTTCGTGGGCCCGATCGCCCCCGCGACCCAGCGCGGCCGGCCGTCCCGCGCCTCGAAGGCGTCGCCCACCGCGCGCGCGAGCCGCGCCCCCGCCTCGTTCAGCTCGAGCGCCAGCGACTCCATCCCGTAGTCCGCCATCGCGACGCGCGTCGAGCTGAAGGTGTTGGTCTCGATGATGTCGGCGCCGGCGTCGAGATAGGCGGCGTGGATCGCGCGAATGGCTTCCGGGCGCGTGAGCACGAGGAGGTCGTTGTTCCCGCGGAGGTCGCGCGGCCAATCGCGAAAGCGCGCGCCGCGAAAGTCGGCCTCGGTGAGCCGGAGCGCCTGGATCTCCGTCCCCATCGCGCCGTCGAGCACGAGGATGCGGCGCCCGAGCTCGGGCTCGAGGAGGGCGAGACGGGAGGCGCGGGAGAAGGAGGCGGACACGGAAGTGATCGGCCGTCAGCTCTCAGCTGACGGCTGAGATCTGACGGCTGACGGCTGTTGACTCTCGTTGGGCGTCCTCGGCCGGAGGCCGAGGATGTGGCACAGCGCGTACGTCAGGTCTGCCCGGTTCAGCGTGTAGAAGTGGAACTCCGTCACGCCCGCCTCCGCGAGCTTCTGGCACTGTTCGGCGGCGACCGTGGCGGCCACGAGCTTGCGCGTCTCGGGATCGTGCTCGAGCCCCTCGAACAGCGGCGCCATCGCGCGCGGCACGGTCGCGCCGGCCAGCGCCGCGAACTTCACCATCTGCGGGAAGTTCGTCACCGGCATGATCCCCGGCACGATCGGCACCGTGATCCCCGCCTTCCGCGCGTGGTCCACGAAGCGGAGATAGGTCCAGTTGTCGAAGAAGAACTGCGTGATCGCGCGCGTCGCGCCCGCGTCGATCTTCCGCTTCAGGTTGTCGACCTCGGCATCGAGTGACCTCGAGTCGGGATGACCCTCCGGGAAGGTGGCGACGCTCACCTCGAAGTCGTGTCGCGCACGAAGCGCGGCCACCAGCTCCGAGGCCCAGGCGAAACCACCCGGGTGCGGCACGTACCGCGTCTCGCCGGCGGGCGGATCGCCGCGCAACGCCACCAGGTGGCGCACGCCCATCGCCCAGTAATCGTCGGCCACGCCGAGCACCTCGTCCTTCGTCGCGCCGACGCAGGTGAGGTGCGCTGCGGGAAGAAGAGCCGTCTCCGTGAGGATGCGATTCACCGTGCGGTGCGTGCGCTCACGCGTGCTCCCGCCGGCACCGTACGTGACGGAGACGAAGCGCGGCGCGAGCGGCTCGAGTCGCTTCACCGAACGCCAGAGCGATTCCTCCATCTCCGGGGTCTTGGGAGGGAAGAATTCGAAGGAGACGGAGAAGGGAGAGGGGAGAATGGACAGGGGCCGGTGCGGGGTGCGGGGGTCTGGTGCGGGGGACGGGGCCGGTGCAGGGTGCGGGGGCGGGTGCGGCGTGCGGGGTGCAGGTGCGAGGTGCGGGGGTGGTGCAGGGGAAACGGAAATGCCCGATGCGACGAGGCGCACCGGGCCGGCGCTTTAGCGGGATGTTTTACGTGGCCGCAATTTGCCTCGAAATCGCCACGGCTTCAATTGTGTGTCTATCAGTATATCCGGATGAACGGATGGTGTCAAGAACCGGGCGGCGGGCCTGTGCCGTGCGCCGGGCTCAGGGCATTCGGACGACCTTCCCCATGAACAGCAGCGTGCCGGTGAACCGCTCGCGCAGGACGAACAGGTACGGACGGTCCACCCGCATCACCGGAATCACCGGCGCCGACGTGACGCCGATGCCCACCGTCGTCACCGCGGCGGCCTCCGTACCCTCCTCGTTCACGTCCACGAAGGTGTTCTGCTTCACGAAATCAATGAAGAGCTGGAAGCCGGTGGGCGGCGGCGCCATTCCCGTGAAGTCCGCGCCGCCGCGGTTGAACGGCTCCACCATGCCGAGCGCCTGGAGGTCGTCGTTGAGCTTCCGCTCCCACGTGAGCCGGAGCCGGGGCAGCGAGAGGTCCACCCTCGTGCGGCGCAGGGCGGCGGTCACGGCCGGCCAGCCCTCCGTGCTGAGCGACACCGCCAGCGTCTCGACGTCCGTGCCCTCGCGCGGGAGGAGCACGATCATCGTGAACGCTGTGTTGCCGTACGGGAGGTCCACCGCCTGGTACACCGGCGTCTCGGCGTAGTCGAGCGAGTCGAGCAGGTGCATGAGCTGCGCCGTCTGCGTCGCCCCTCCGGCCGCGTGGAACGGCGCCGCGCGGGTCTCGTCCTGGTCGAAGCGCGTGCGCCAGCTTCCCTTGAAATAGATGGCGTTGATCAGGAACATCACGTGCGACGGGTCAATGTCGTCGAGCACGCGCGGAATCGCGTGGCTGGTCTTCTCGTCCACCCAGCCGTTGATGGCCGCGAGTGAGGCGGGCCTGTCGTCGAAGTTCAGGCCGCGCACCTCCGCATCGAAGTAGAGGCGGGTGGTGTCGAAGAAAGTCTGGCGGAACGGAAAGCCGGCGCGGTACCAGATCGAGTTCGCGATGTCCGCGCGGACCCCCGAATCGAGCGAGAGGATGAGCCCGATCAGCGAGCGGTAGCCGGCGTTGATCTCCGGCTGCGACGCGGCGCCGAACTGCAGCGCGGCACGCATCTCGGCCCACGTGTGCGTGGCGGCGCCGTTCATCGTCATCCCGAGCGCGAACGACGCGCTGAGCGGCGAGATGAACACGTTCTGGTCGCGCTGGACCTGGTTCACCCGGCGCCAGAGCGCGAACGAGAACGCGTTCGCGGCGTCGCGAACGCTCGTTTCGACGGCCGTGAGCTCACGTGGCAGCCCGGTGAGCGCGGCCGGCGGCGCTTTCGGCGCGGTGGAGGACCCGCCGCACGACGCCAGCCCGAGCGCGACGACGACCACGGACATGGTGCGCACGTGACGGATCGGGGTCATCAGAACCTCCGGCGTGTGGCCTCTGCCCGTACTACCCCGCGAGTGACGCGTGGGTGACGGCAATGAAATGAGTTGGGTCGCGGGGGAATGGTGACGGTTTTTCCGGGGCGCGCCCCCATCTTCGGGTGTGCCTCGGAGTGGGTCCGGCATCCCGTCGGGGTGGGTTGCGCGTCGAGCAAAACGCGTACGTCTGGAAATCTGCCTCTCAACCCACGCTACCGAGGACTTCACCATGCACCCTCATCTGAAGCGACTTGCGGGACTCTCCTCCGCCACGGTGATCGCGGCCGCCCTGGCCTGCGCGGACCGCGGAGCTACCGTGACTGGCCTGCCTGCAACGGCCCAGCGCGGCGACGCGCGGGCCACGACCGAACTGCGAGCAGGAAGCGTCATTGGCGGGGGCGTCGTCGCCTCCGCCTATACCAACGACGGCATCTCACGCGGCGGCCGGCTCTTCGAGCGCGAGTCCGGCCGCTACACGGCGATTCTCGACGCCGACGGGTCGGGAGAGGCGCAGCTTGCGCTCTCCGGTCGCGTGACGCCCGTGACGTTTGCAGCGAGTGCGAACGTGGTGCGCCGAGCCGGCCGCTGGGAGCACCATGCCCCACGCGTGCGCGGCAAGCCGGATCGCCTCATTCGCGTCACGGCGACGGGTGGCGCTCCACCCTCGCGGCTCGAGTTCGTGCAGGACGGACGAGTGGTCGCCACCATCGCGACCGAGTGGGCAAGGGCACGCCATGCGTGGTTCATCCGGCGGCGCGTCATTTCCCTGCACAAGGACGGCGTGGCAGCCAGGACCCTCGAACTCGTGTTCGACGAACCTCGTTCGGACAGAGTGAGCGTCCCCCTGGCTGCACCGAGCCTGACGATCGCTACGGTCGCTCCTCCGGACGCTGCGTCGTTCGACAGTGGTCCCTGCCAAGCCGAGTTCGACGCGGTGTACGACTCGCTGGACGTGTGGCTGCTCGCCGATCTCGGCCTCTTCGGGTGTCTGGCTGGCCCGAAATACTGTTTCGCCGCAATCGTTGGGCTCTTCGCGGCGGCCCGTCAAGTGGACGTGGCGGAGGAGCGGCTGGATCGCTGCCTCGCCGCCCTCTGACCTTGGCGTGACTGGCGATTCCCGGCACGCCTGCCATTCTCTGCGTCGTCAGCTTCGACGAACGAGGCACTCACCGATGAAGAACACCAAGTGGACCACACTGATCGTCATCGCCGTCATCGCCGCGCCCTGGGTCCTGTCGCAAGGTCCCATCGGAAGCGTGGTCCGACGTGCCATCGTGGCGGGGGCCGTCGCCACAAGTCTGTACCTGTTCGCGCTGCAGATGGGCCGTTCGCAACCGTCGGTGACGAAGACCGCCGTGCTCGGAAGTCCCGGACTCATGCTCGCCGCGATGGTTCTTCTCGTGGCGGCCGGGGTCGTTGACGGCATCCGGAGGCTCCACGACCTCGGCGCTTCCGGGGCGCTGCTCTCGCTCGCGATCGCGCTGGTGCTTGTGTACTCGGGATTCATCGAGGGGCGCCGCGACGCGCAATCGGACCTCCGGCTCGGGCGGATCGGCCGCGGCTGGTTCGTGACGGAGACCGGCCTCTGGACATTCAACGTCGCGGCCATTGCGATCGGGTATGTCACGATCCTTGACGGCTTTCAGTTCCGAGCGCCCGCACTGCTGGTCTGCGCCCTGAACATGGTGTTTCTCTACCTCAGGGGCCGCGGACCGCCCGCGCCACGCTCGCTCTAGGCGCCGAGGCGCCGGCGAACCTCCGGGACGTCAACGCCGGCGACCTCGACGATCTTGGTGCGGGCGCGCTCACCGCTCACGAGTCGCACGCTCCGCCTCGGCACGCCAAGCGCCGCGGCGATCACCTCGATCACCGCGGCGTTCGCGGCGCCGTCCACGGGCGGCGCGTGCACGCGCACCTTGAGCGCGCCGCCGTGGATGCCGGTCGTGCCCGCGCGGCTCGCGCGCGGCTGCACCCGCACGGCGAATCGCACCGCGCCGCCGCGCTCCGTGATCGCGAGGGCGCCGGCCTCTCCGCTCACGCGCGCCTCAGGAAGAACGCCGCGAGCAGCGTGAGCACGAACCACGCCACGATCGGCGTGACGTCAATCATCCCGATCATCGGGATCACCCGCCTGAGCGGACGCAGCATCCACTCCGTGAGTCGGTACGACCAGCGCACGTACCAGCGCCCGGGCCGCGCGCCTACCCACGAGAGCACCACGCGCACGATGAGCGCGATCTGGAGGATCTCGACGACCCACGTCACCAGGAGCCGGTAGATCGCCGCCGGCCCGCGGTTGAGCGCGAGCGAGACGGACCCGACCTCCGTGCGCACGAACTCGAGGAGCGAGATCACCACGATCCCGAGGAGCACGACGGCGGCGAGCGCCCACCAGGGCGCGCTCGACGGCAGCCCGCCCGCGCGCACCACGCGCCGCTCCACCGGCGCGATCAGCGGCTGCACGTACGCGCGCATGAAGCGCGCCACCCGCCCGAACGGGTCGAGCCGGCGCGTCCGCACGAGCCAGTCCACGAGACAGACCACGAAGAGCAGCGCGGCCACCGCGAAAAACCCGGCGCGGAGCACCGTGAGCGCATTGTCGAAAAAGACGAGCGGTGGCATCGCGGGCGTCAGACCGGCCGGCGCGGCGCGAAGAGGAGGCGGAGGAACGCCGGGATCGCGGCGAGCCGCTCGAGCGTGCGCCGCCCGTGCGCGAGGCGCACGAACGCGTCAATCCCGGCCGCGTGCGCGCTGCCGTAGCCGAACCACCACGCCTGGCGCCACGCGACGAACTGGTCGGCCACGGTCGCCTTGATGCGCACGCACTCCGCGAGCCCCGCCATCCCGTGCGCGCGGCCGATGCCGGAGTGCTTCACGCCACCGTGCGGCACGTCCGCCATCCCCGCGGACACGAGCGCGTCGTTGATCGTCACCGCGCCCGCCTCGAGCCGCTCGGCGAGGCGCGCCGCCCGGGCGATGTCGCGCGTCCAGATGCTCGCCGCGAGGCCGAACTCGCTCGCGTTTGCGCGCGCGATCGCCTCGTCCGCGTCCCTCACCTTCACCACGGGAAGGAGCGGGCCGAAGGTCTCCTCGGTGAGCACGCGCGAATCCACCGGCACGTCGAGGAGGACGGTCGGCGTGACGAAGCCCCTCGCCGCGCTCTCCGCACTCGCCGCCGCACTCGGCGCCGCGCTCGCCGCGTCGGCCGCACTCGCCGCACCGGCCGCAGGCGTCGCGCCCCACACCGGCGCCGCGCCCTCGATCACCGTCGCGCCACTCGACACCGCGTCATCCCGCTGCGCGAGCAGCGTGCGCGCCGCCTCCGGCCGGATGAGCGGCCCCACGTCGTGCTCGCCCGTGGACCCGGGGCCCACGCGCAACGCCCGCACGACCTCCGAGAGCGCCGAGACGAACGCGTCGTACGCCGGCTCCTCCACGAAGACCCGCTTGGGCGCGACGCACGTCTGGCCGGCGTTGCTGAAGCGCCCCCACGCGATCCCGCTCGCGGCGTGACGCACGTCGGCGTCGGCGAGGACGATCGCCGCGTCGCTCCCGCCCAGCTCCAGCGTGCACGGAATGAGTCGCTCCGCGCACCGGACGGCCACCTTCCGCCCCGTCGCCACGCTCCCCGTGAAGAAGAGCTTGTCCACGCCGGCGTCGCAGAGCGCCGCGCCGGCCGACCCGTCGCCCTGGATCAGCGTGAGGACGCCGTCGCGCACCCCGGCGTCGGCGAGCAGCTCGGCCAGGAGCGCGCCCGTGGTGGGCGCGTACTCCGACGGCTTGAGGACAACGGCGTTACCGGTGACCAGCGCGGGGAGCACGTTCGCCGCCGGGAGAAAGAACGGGTAGTTCCAGGGAGAGATGACGCCGATCACGCCCCACGGCTCGTGCGCGATGCGGACGCGCTTCCGCTTCATCGCGAGCGGCGCCGCGCGGAACCAGGGCGCACGCAGGAACTCCGGCGCCCGCTCGGCGTAGTACCGGGCAACGTCGAGCGCGACCGCGATTTCGGTGCTGAGCGCCTCGGTGGCGGGCTTGCCGTTCTCGCGCGTCAGGAGGCCGGCCACCTCGTGGCGCCGGTCGTAGAGCAGCTCGTGAAAGCGACGGAGCGTGCGCACGCGCACGGCGAGGGGTTCGGCGGCCCACCCCTTCTGCGCCTCGCGGGCGTGCGCGACGGCGGTGAACACCTCCTCGCGCGTGGTGGCCCCGTAGAGGCGCCACACCTCGCCGGTGGCGGGGTCGCGCGACTCGACGGCGCGGGAGGGCGTAGGGGAATCACCGCCGGTCGCGACCGGCGGCCGCTCCGCGTCGGACGACGAAATCGTGGTGGTGGCCATCGGGACCGCTCGAGTGGCGGGATGGAAGTGAGGGTGTCGCGCGAGCCGGTGGTGATGCGAATCACAGGGCAATTCCGTGACGTTCGCTCTCCCCTCCGGGTATGTACAAATGAAGCACGTTGGCGGGGTTGCAGGCAGGCCGGCGGTGGCGCGCTACCCCTTCACGGCGTAATCTGCGGTACCCACCCCAGACCCGACGTGAGGACGTGAGCGAAATCGATCCGGCCATCGCCCTCAGGGCGAAACGCGGTGACGAGCAGGCGTTCATCGAGATCGTGGAGTTCTACTATCCACGGTGCCTGCGCTTCGCGCGGAACATGTTGGGGAACGACCAGGATGCCGAAGAGGCGGTGCAGGACGCCTTCGTGCGCGTGCACGACAGCTTCCCGCGCTTTCGCGAAGACGCCCGGTTCGACCCGTGGCTCTTCCGGATCTTGGCCAACCGGTGCCGGACGTTGATGGCGCGCACCAAGCGGCACCGGGCGTTGATCGAGTACGGCGAGGTGCCGGCCTCGGCGGCGGCGGTGGAGGTGGACCAGTTCGGCGCCGACTGGGCCGAGGAAGTGCAGGTAGTGCTGGAGTCCCTCCCGGCGGAGCAGCGGGAAGCGTTCCTGCTCAGGCACGTCGAGGATCTCTCGTACGAAGACATCGCCGCGGTGACCGGAGTCGGGCTGTCGGCGTTACGGATGCGGGTCAAGCGGGCGTGCGATACGCTGCGCGCGCGGTTGACCGAGGTGGAGCAACATGAACGATGAACGGGACGAGCTGATCGAGCGCGCATCGCTTGCGCTCCGCCCGCTGCCTCGCGTGAACGCGATGGCGACGGCGCGGATTGTTGCGGCGGTGCGCGCGCGGCGCGCGCAACGGCCGTCCGCGCTCCGGCTCGTGCTCGACGGGCTTTCCGGGCGGTCGCTCTCGCTGGCGTCAGCGGGCGCGCTCGCCGCGGCCGCGCTCGTGATCGGCTTCGTGACACGCGGCGCGATCGGCGCGCGCGACGACGCGGCGCCGCCGGCGGTCGCGCCCGCGACGCGCGGCGCCGAGGTGCCCGCGCGACCCGCCGCCGATGTGGCCGGCGTGGTGCGCGCGGTGCCGGTGCCGATCGTCTTCTCCGCGGCGCCGAACGCCACGCGCGTGTCGGTCGTCGGCGACTTCAACAGCTGGGACGCGGCGGCCGCGCCGATGCGGCGCGTGGGGAAGGACGGGCCGTGGACCGCCACGGTGCTCGCCAGGCCCGGCCGGCACGTGTACGCGTTCCTCGTGGACGGCGCCACGCTGGTCGCCGACCCGCGCGCGCCCAGGGCCCAGGATCTCGACTACGGGGGCGCGGCCTCCGTGCTGATGGTGGTGGCCCCATGACGAAGCACCTTCGCGTTCTCACGCTCGCGGCGCTCGCCGCGATTGCGTCCCTCGCGACACTCCCGCTCGCGCGCGCCTCGGCGCAGGAGCCCCGGCTCTCGCTGATCAAGGACGACGCCACGCGCGACGTGGTCCGCTCGCTCCTCGGCCGCGCCGCGTCGGTGGGGCTCCCCACCGATCCGCTCCTCTCGAAGGCGCTCGAGGGCGTCGCCAAGCGCGCGACCACGAAGAGCATTCGCGCCGCGCTCGCCGCGCTCGAGAAACGGATGCGGCGCGCCAGCGACCTGCTGGGGCCGAACCCGCCGGAGGATCTCGCCGCGGGCGCCGACGCGCTCTACGTCGGCGTGCCGGACAAGACACTCAGGCAGATGCGCGCGATGGCGCCGCGGCGCTCGATCGCGCTCGAGCTGGGCGTGCTGACGGAGTTGGTGGCACGGCAGGTGCCGCCGAAGCAGGCATCGGCGATGGTGCTCGACCTGATGGCGCGCGGGGCGACGGGTGCGCAACTTACGGCGCTGAGCAGCGCCGTGCAGGCCGATGTCGCGGCCGGGATCAAGCCCGACCTGGCGCTCGACCTGCGTGGGCGCGGCGTGATGTCACTCCTGCCCCCACCGCCATCTGCCGCGACGTTGCAGGGACGACCTCGGTAGGACATCTGGCCGGTGTGAGATGAGCGCACGCGGCGCGGCTGCGTGCGCTTTTCTTTTGGCCTCGACGGTCGCGCTCGCGCAGTCGCCACGGGTGCTGCGGTTGGAGGGCGGCGCGGCGCAGATCCGGCAGAAGGAGCGCACCGCGCGCGCCGCCGGCGTGTTCGGCGGCCTCTGGCGCGTCGAGGGCCCGCGCCTCGCGTCGCTCGCCTCGGCGGCGTTCACCTGGGCCGGTGACAGCGCCACGGCGGCGCAGGGGATCGTCGCGGCCGCGTGGCGGCCGACGGTCGAGAGCGCCTGGCACACGGAGGGCGGCGTCACGGCCTCCGCCTTCGGCGTCTACGCGCTCGGGCGCGGCGGAAACCGGAGCGCGTACGCGCGCGAGCGCGTCGTGCTCGACGACGGCGGCTTCTGGGCGGGCGGCGCCGCCGGCCACACCACGCGCGACGGCCGCTCGTGGCACTCGACCGTCGTGGACGTCGGCGCGTTCCTGCGCTCGGGCGGGCTCGAGACGAGCGTCGCCTTCGCGCGGCTCCGCACCAACGACTGGCCGCTGATGCAGGCGTCGGGGATCTTCCTCGAGACCGACGCCGCGGCGCACGATCTCGACGACGTGACGCTCGCGATGCGCTACGCGCGCGGGGCGCTGGCGCTCGACGCGTCGCACACGTGGCGCGGGGGCGCGCGCAAGACGCTCGCCCGGCAGACGGCGTTCCTCTGGTCGGCGGCGTACGAGCTGTCGCCGCGCTACGCGGTCATCGTGGGCGGCGGGCGCCAGCTCGCCGATGCCGTGCGGGGCGTGCCCGACGCGATGGTGGCCTCCGCGGTGCTCCGGGTCGTCCTCTTTCCCTGGCGCGCCGACGCGGCGGAACGCGCGACGGCGCGCTCCTCCGCGCGCGTCGAGCAGACGGCCGAGGGCGCCGTGCTCGTCGTGCGCGTCGCCGTCAACGACTCGGCGCGCGTGGAGGTGGCGGGCTCGTTCTCGGGGTGGGAGCCGGTGCCGCTCCAGCGCACGAGCGAGGGATGGGAGGCGCGGGTGCCGCTCGGCCCCGGCACGCATCGCGTCGCGGTGCGCCTGGGCGGCGGCCCGTGGCGCGCGCCGCGCAACTTAGGCAAGGTTAGAGATGAGTTTGGTGGCGAGGCCGGCATCGTGGTGGTGCCGTAGGGGCGGACATCAGACGTCAGACTTCAGACGTCTGATGCCTGACGTCTGATGTCTGATTCTCCAGGAGATTCGAGATGACCAGTCGAAGGAACTTCGTGCGTGGGCTCGCCGCGGCGAGCGTGACGCTGCCGTCGTTCAGCGAGCGCGCCTTCGCGCAGCTCTTCAAGGCCAACGCCATCGCGGGGAGCCGAACGCCGGCGGAGGTCGCCGAGGACGAACTGTACTGGGCGCAGATCCAGCGCGCCTTCGACGCCGACCGGACGATGATCAACCTGAACAACGGGGGGATCTCGCCGACGCCGAGCCACGTGCTCGAGCAGATGATCCGCGACCTCAAGTTCACGAACGAGCTGCCGGTCGAGCACATGTGGCGGATCCTCCAGCCGCGGATGGAGATGACGCGGCGCGAGCTGGCGAAGGAGTTCGGGTGCGACACCGAGGAGATGGCGGTGGTGCGCAACGCGAGCGAGGCGCTGGAGATCATGATCTACGGCCTCGACCTCAAGCGGGGCGACGAGGTGATCATCACGAACCAGAACTACGGGCGGATGATCACCACGTGGAGGCAGCGCGAGCGGCGGGAGGGGATCGTGGTGAAGTCGCTCTCGTTCAAGGTGCCGCCGCCGAGCGAGCAGTACCTCGTGGACCTCTTCCGCGCCGCGATCACGCCGCGCACGCGGGTGATCGAGGTCACGCACATCACGAACCTCACGGGGCAGGTGATGCCCATCCGCGCGCTCTCGCGGCTCGCGAAGCAGAACGGGATCGAGCTGTTCGTGGACGGCGCGCACGCGTTCGGGCACTGGCCCATCAAGCGCGACGACATCGAGGTGGACTACTACGGCACGTCGCTGCACAAGTGGCTCCACGCGCCAATCGGCGCGGGATTCCTCTACGTGCGGAAAAGCAAGATCCCCGCGCTCTGGCCGCTGATGGCCGCGGCCGAGCCGCAGACGACGGACATCCGGAAGTACGAGGAGATCGGCACGCACCCGCAGGCGAACTTCAACGCGGTGAGCACGGCGCTCGCGTTCACGCAGGGGATGGGGCTCGACCGGAAGATCGCGCGGCTCCGCTATCTCCGGGACCGGTGGGCGAAGCGGCTGCTCGCGGAGAGCGACCGGGTGAGGATTCTCACCGAGCTGGGGCCCGACAAGGCGGGGGCGATCTGCCTCGTGGGCGTGGACGGGCTCGATACGGCAAAACTCTCGGGTTGGCTGGCGGAGAAGTACCGGATCGTGAACGTGGCGATCATGCATCCGGAGTTCAACGGGCTCCGGATCACGCCCAACGTGTACACGACGCTGAACGAGATTGACACGTTCGCGGACGCGATGCTGAAGGCGATCAAGGGCGGGATTGCATAGGAGTTCGGCCCGCGGAGTCTTAGCCGCAGAGCACGCAGAACACGCAGAACCGTGTTGCCAGCATCCGCGCGCCACGCAGACGGCCGCAACGCGGTTCTGCGTGTTCTGCGTAGTCCGCGGTAATCTTTTTCAGTGACCGCAAAGAAGCGAAAGTCGCCCGCGAGGAAGACTCGCGCGAAGCGCGTGCGTGCGCCGGCTCGCGTGCCCAGGACGGCGCCCTACGAGAAGGGGAAATGGGCCGCGGCGTTCGCGCCGCGGGCGCCGGGCGAGCGCCGCTACTGGCTCGTCAAGTCGGAGCCGCAAGCGTTCTCGTTCGACGACCTGCTCCGCGCGCCGAATCGCACGACCTTCTGGGACGGCGTGCGGAACTTCGCGGCGCGGAACTTCCTGCGCGACGGGATGAAGCTCGGCGACCGGGTGTTCTTCTATCACTCGACGGCCGAGCCGCAGGCGATCGTCGGGATCTGCGAAGTCGTGTGCGAGGGATATCCGGACCACACCGCGTTCGACCGGAAGCATCCCCAGTACGACCGGGACTCGAACCCCGACGCGCCGCAGTGGTATATGGTGGATGTGCGGGCGGTGGCGCAGTTCACGCGGCCGGTGACGCTCGCGGAGATCAAGGGGCGGCCGGAGCTGGCGCAGATGGCGCTGCTCAGGATCGGGCGGTTGAGCGTGACGCCGGTGACGGCGGGGGAGTGGGAGACGATCTGCGCCATGGCGTCGTGACGATGAGCTTAAGCGATTCTTAACGCGCGCATCATTGGGCAGCAATCCGGGAGTCGTAGCGTAGGCACGCCGGATGGCGGATGAGGGCCATCGCCAAGCGGTCAGCCCGTGACAGGGAGCGCACAGATGAGCGCACGCGCCGCGGTTGGTCTCGCCCTGCTGATTGTTACGCCCTGTTGCGCGATGGCGCAGAAGGTGCCGGTCGTGCGGCTCAAGCCGGCGGACGCGAGGCTCGACGAAGAGTTCACCTCTCTCTCGTCGGTGCGGGAGCTAAGCGACGGGCGCGTGCTCATCGCCGATTGGCAGGAGAATCGTCTGGTCGTCGCGAACCTCCGTGACGGCACGGTGAAGGCGGTCGGCAGAACCGGAAGCGGGCCCGGGGAGTTTCGCGGCCTGTATCAGTTGTTCGTTCTGGGGCGAGACTCGACTCTTGTTCCGGACCTGCGCGCCCGCCGATGGCTGCTGCTCGACGGCGTGAGTGTGGTGGTGACGCTGCCGCCCGAGACGCCGGTGCTCCGCGTAGCGCCCATCCTTCTAGGCGCCGATGAGGCTGGCCACGTCTTGACGATGGGCGTCGTGCGGCCCGGGCCGCGCGAGCCCGCGGACCCCGCCGAGTCGGTGTACGTGGTGCGCGCGGACAGGGCGACCGGCAGGGCCGACACGGTCGGTCGGATTCTGCCGCAGCCGTCGCAGGTCGAAGTGCGCGAGCGCAATCCCGACGGAAGCCCGCGGACGGTCACCGGGAACACACTTATGCTGAGCGCGTCCGAGCAGGCATTGCTCTTCTTGGACGGGTGGATCGCGTTCGCGCGGCTCAATCCGTATCGTGTGGATTGGCGCACGAGCGACGGGCGAATCGTCCGCGGAGCCGCGCTGCCCGTGCCAGTGGACAAGGTGGACGACCGGGAGAAGCGCGCGTACGTGGAGCGAAGTGCCAGGCAGTCTGGACGGCCTCCGCGGGATCCGGCGACGATCACGAGCTGGTCTCCGACGGTCGCGCCTTTTCAGACACAGGGCGCGCTCCTCGCGTCGTCTGACGGCCGGCTGGTAATCCACCGGATGCAGACCGCGTCCGCTCCGCATACGCGGTACGACGTTGTAGATCGAAGAGGTGCGCTCGCCGGGCAGGTTTCGATGCCGGAGAACGAGAGGATCGTCGGCTTCGGTGCAAAATCGGTGTATGTCGCGGTCACCGACGACGACGGCATTCAGCGCCTGCGGAGGCATCCGTGGCCGTGAGACATCGCGGTGTTCGCACGCTCGTTGCGGTAGCGTTGCTCGCGCCTGCAAGCGCCGCGGCGCAGAAGGTGCCGGTCGCGCAGCTCAAGCTCGCCGACGGCAAGCTCGCGGAGGAGTTCACGCTCATCGCATCGGTGCGCGAGCTGAGTGACGGTCGGATCCTGGTCTCTGATGAGAAGGAGAAGCGCCTCGTCATCGCGGATCTGCGCTCTGGCGCGGTCGCCGCCATCGGTCGGGTGGGGAGCGGTCCGGGCGAGTATCGCGGTACAGCGCGGCTCTGGGCGCTCAGCGCCGATTCAACCATGATGGCGGATCAGTTCGGCCGTCGGTGGCTGTTGCTGAATGGTGCGGAGGTAGCGCTGACGCTCCCCTCGGAGACGCCGGCGATCAGGGCCACGTTCGGAATGGTGAGCGGAGTGGACCGGAACGGGCACGTGCTCGCCCTGAGGCCATCGCTCGACCCGACGGGACGGCCGATGAACCTCGAAGACTCGTTGCTGGTCGTCCGGGTAGAGCGCGCGAGCGGTCGAGCGGAAACGCTTGCACGAGTGCCCTCGCCGTTCGCCGGCGGTGGACGCGGAGAGGTCGCCGCGGCGCGGCAGGGCGGGGCGGCGAGCGAGCGGCGAATCTACGTCGTCGCAATCTCGGCGTACGATCAGACAACGATGTTCCCTGATGGGTGGATTGCGATTGCGCGAGTCAGCCCCTATCGGGTGGATTGGTGCGCCCCGAATGGGACTTGCACCACAGGGCCGACGCTGCCGGCTACCGTGATCAAGATGACGAACCGCGAGAAGCACGCATTTCTTGACCTCGCGGCGAAGACCACTCGCTGGCCACCGACCTCGGCAGTCGAGGAGGTGACCGGGTGGCCGGACGCGATCCCGCCCTTCGTCGTGCCACCGATGCGGATGGACGCGAGCGCGCTCGTGGCCTCGCCCGACGGACGACTCCTCATCGAACGCATGCCATCGGCCGACGCCCCGCCGACGCGCTACGACATCGTAGACCGGCGCGGTGAACTTGTGGGTCAACTCTCGTTGCTGTGGAACGAGCGCATCGTCGGGTTCGGCGCGAAGTCGGTGTACGTCGCCGTCACCGACCACGACGGCATTCAGCGACTCCGGAGGCATCCGTGGCCGTGACCGTTCCCCGACTGAGCATCGCGCTGACGTGCACGTTCGGATGCGCGGTGCTGGTGAACGCGCAGCAGCCGCGCCAGATCACGCTCAAGCCCGCCGACGCCAAGCTCGCGGAGGAGTTCACCTCTCTCACGTCGGTGCGGGAGCTGAGCGACGGGCGCGTGCTCATCAGCGACGGGCGTGAGAATCGCATCGTCGTCGCCGACCTGAGCACCGGCCAGGTCATCCAGGTCGGCCGCAAGGGCGGCGGCCCCGGCGAATACCAGTATGTCACCGCGATTCGGGCGATCGCGGGCGACTCGAGCCTCATGGCCGACATGCTGAGCCGGCGCGTGCTGCTGCTGGACGGCGCGCGCATCGTCGTGGCGTCCCCGCCCGACAACCCGGTGATGACCGTGACACGCGGCCTGATCACCGGCGCCGACCGGAACGGCTTCGTGTTGAGCATCGCCCAAGCGGAGATACGATCCGGCGAATCGTCAACCGGGGCCGCCGATTCGACGACCATCATCCGGGTCGCCCGTGCGACCAGCCGCGTTGACAGCGTCGCGCGCCTGCGTGCGGCTCCAACGAGGCGCCTCGTGGTCAGGGATAACAGCGGCACGGTGACCCGCTCGGCGGCCATGCGGCCGCCGTTGGCCGCCGGAGAGGAAGCCGTGTTGTTCACTGACGGCTGGCTCGGGATCGCGCGACTCGAACCGTATCGCGTGGACTGGCGAGCACCGGACGGGCGGATTGTTCGCGGGGCACCGCTTCCCGTTCCCGTCGAGAAGCTCGATGAGCGGGAGAAGAAAGCATACCGCGACCGGAACTCGGGAGGCGGCACGTCCAGCATGCCGGCGGACCTGCGACAGCTCGCCGACGCTGTGGCCGACGAATGGCCCGCGACGATTCCTCCCTTTCAACCGGGCTTCCTGATCGCGGCGTCTGACGGGAGACTCCTCATCCGGCGAACGCTCACCGCCGACCGGACCACGATGTGTTACGACGTCGTGGACCGCGCAGGGAAACTCCTGGGCCAGATCGTCCTCGCAAAGGGCGAGCGCATCGTCGGCTTCGGCGCGCGCTCCGTGTACGTCGTCTGGAAGGACGAGGACGACATCGAGCGGCTCCGGCGCCATCCGTGGCCGGCCGAGCGGCCGATCGCGCCGTGATGCGAGCACGCGTCGCCCTACTCCTCCTCCCCGCAGTCGCCTTCGCGCAGCGGGCGCCGGCCATCGTGCTCAAGCACGCCAACGCGACCCTCGCCGAGGAGTTCTCGAAGATCAAGTCCGTCCGCGAGCTGGCCGACGGACGCATTCTGATCGGCGATGAAAGAGAAACGCGGCTCGTCGTGGCGGACCCGCGGTCCGGGAAGGTGAGCGTGATCGCACGGATCGGACGTGGACCCGGTGAGATTCAGGCGGTCGGGCCGTTCTTCGCGCTCGCTGGGGACTCGACGCTGATGGCGGACGGGTTCAGCCGCCGCTGGCTCTTGTTCGACGGCGCTCGCGTGGCGGTGACGATTCCGGCAGAGGCGCCCGTGCTGAAGACCACGCGCGGCGCGGTGATGGGCGCCGACCGGAACGGGCGAGTCGCGTCGCAGCTCTTCGCGATTGGAACGGCGGGCCGACCCTGGAATCCCGCGGACTCCATGCTGCTCGTGCTCGCCGAGCGCGCGACGGGCCGGGCGGACACCATCGGCCGACTGCGCTCATTCCTCGACCGGGGCAGGGCGTTCGGCCGGCCCGGTGTCTACATGGAGTCCACGGTTCCGCCGATGGCCGTCGGCGACCAGGCGCTGCTCTTCGCGGACGGATGGGTGGCGATCGCGCGCCTCGACCCCTATCGGGTGGATTGGCGCTCGGCGGACGGCCGCATCGCTCGAGGGTCGCCGCTCCCGTTCACGGCGACGAAGGTGGACGAGCGCGAGAAGCGCGCGTACCTGGATCGGCTCGCGAAGGCCTGGGGGCGAGCCCCGGAGTATGCCGATGACGCCTGGCCCGCCAGCCTTCCGCCCTTCGAAGCCGATGCGCTCCTCCCGGCGCCGGATGGGAAACTGCTCGTCCGCCGGATGCCGAGCGCCTCCGGGCCGAACCCGCGATACGATCTCGTGGACCGTCGCGGAGCGCTCGCCGGGCAGATCACGCTGCCCGAGGGCCAGCAGATCGTCGGCTTCGGCACGAAGTCGGTCTACGTCGCCGTCACCGACGACGACGGGATCCAGCGGCTCAGGCGGCACCCTTGGCCGTGAGCGTGAACTCGAGTTGCACGGTCCTGGCGGTCGGGGTCATCGCGCTCGCCTCTGCGCGAGTCGCGGCGCAGCGCGTTCCCACGATCACCCTCAAGCCCGCCGACGCCAGACTCGCCGAGGAGTTCACGCGGCTCGCGGCCGTTCGCGAGCTCGAGGACGGCCGGGTGATTCTCGCCGACGGCCGTGATCTTCGGCTCATGGTCGCGGACTTTCGCGCCGGCCGGGTCGAGCAGATCAGCCGGACCGGCAGCGGTCCCAACGAGTACAAAGCGCTCAGCCAACTCTGGCCGATCGGGCGCGATTCGACGCTTGTGCCCGACGCGAACAACCGCCGGTGGCTCTTCCTCGTCGGCGCACGCGCGGCAGGCACCACGCCGCCGGATGCGCCGGCCGTCAGGACTGCCTCGGGAGGCCTTTACGGCGCCGATCA
>DATEDF010000031.1:0-6305 GCA_035286465.1 Gemmatimonadaceae bacterium
CGCCAGGTTCTTGAGCCCCACGGAGTTGGCGTCGGTGGCCGTTGCCATCGCAAGCGCCGAATCGAAATGCGTAATCGCGATGGCCAGGATCTCGGCGTTGGTCAACGGCGGGCCGTAGACGGGCTGGCCCGTCGAGGCATCACCGAGCGGCACGCCGTTGCAGAAGTTCTCGGCCAGCGACAGCTCCGCGTAGCCCATCGTCCACCACATCTGGCCGATGCCCCACGCCGGCGTGGGCTTGTAGGTGTTGAGGGCGTTGATCGCCTCGCGCGAGGAGTTGCGCACCCGATGAATCCCGGTGAACACTCCCGCCACGACGGAATTGTCGTCCGGGTTGTTCCGCTGGTCGGTGTCGTTGTGCTGGAAGAAGGTATTGCTCGACTTCCACTCGTCGGCCAGCAGGCCGTAGAGCACCCACCCCTCGCCGCCGGACATGATGCCCCGCGCGCGGCTCAGCGCTCCGACGCGGAGAAAATCAGCGGCCTCGGCAGAGTTGGTCGAGGCGGGATTGATGACGTCGGGCTCCACCACGGCGAGCAGCTCCTTGCGAACATTGTCGCACGACTCGAGCGGCAGGACCAGCGCCGCGAGCGCGCCCGCGGCGGCGACCCGGCGAACAGTGCGTCTGACGATGTGCATGGTATGAGTCTCTGGCGGAGGATTAGTAGCGGAGGTTGACGCGGAGGGTGACATACATGGGCGGACCCGCGGTGAGCAGCGTCTGCTGCGTGTCGCCCTGGCCGTAGTTCGCCTCGGGATCAACGCCCGTATAGGCGGTCCAGACCTTCAGGTTCCGAACGGCCAGGTTCACGCTCGCGCCCTTGGTGCGGAGATACCGCTGCGCCGCCTGCTCGCTGAACGTGTACGAGGCCGAAACCTCACGCAGGCGCCAGAAGCGGAGCGGCTCGGCGAACCCCCACGAGGTATTGAGCGTGCCGAAATCGCGCCGGGCGATGGTCCGCGCCTGGTTGTACAGCGACGCGCCAAGACTCGACGTATACGGGCACGAGGTGGACTGAACGCAGAGGAACCCCTGCTCGTTGTTGAAGAGGTTGCTGCCGCCCTTGTAGTCCACGAGCATCGTGATGCGGAGCTTCCGTCCGAGCAGCTCGACACCGTTGGTGAGCGATATTTCGTCCCGCGGCTGCGAGTAGCCCTGGAAGTAGAAGCCGGTGTCTACGACGACTTCGGCCGGAATGATGATGCCGTCACCGCTCGTGTCGGCCCACGTGAACGGACGTCCCCAGTAACCGTTCAGCGGATAGCCGTTCCGCTGCTGCACGGTGCCCTGCGGGCTGATCGGCGGGAGGTCTTTGCCCGTGGCGTCCTTCCCGAGCGAGAGCAGCACGTTCGTGTTGTGTGAGCCGGCCAGGGTCACGTCCCACGCGAAATTCCGCAAGTCGAGCAACTGGGCGTTGACCAGTGCCTCCACACCCTTGTTCTGAGTGCCTCCCAGGTTCTTGCGAATGCTCGTGGCGCTCGAGCCGGCCGATGGTGCGATCGGCTCGTTGAAGAGCGCATCCTTGGTCTTCTTGTTGTAATACGTGAACTCGAAGTTGATTCGGCTGTTCCAGAGACGGGCGTCGAAGCCGCCCTCGTACTCCGTGGTGCGCTCCGGGCGGATGAACGCGTTGCCGAGCGCGGACGAGAGCAGGCCGCTCACGTCGCCGCCGGCGATGCTCGTGGTGGTCGTGCTGAAGGTGCGCAGCTGGTCGTTCTGGTTCGGCTGCACGCCGGCGGAGCCGGCCGACAGGCGCACGCGGAGCTGGTCCAGCCATCCGATGCTCGGGAAGAACGCTTCATCCGTGGCGATCCAGGAGACCGACCCCTTGGGATAGTAGACTCGCTGGAAGTTCGTGCCGAACGCGCTGTTCTGATCGGTCCGGACCGCGGCCGTCACGAAGAGGCGGTCGCGGATCGCGGCCTGCTCCTCGACGTACACGCCGAGCGTCTTGTCCCTGCCCGTTGACGTGCCAGCGTTCTTGACCGTTGCCTGCGACGGCGTCTGCGCGCCCGGCGGAAGCTGCGTGCCACTCGCGCTGTTGTTGTGCTGCAGCTCGTTGACGTACTGCAGTCCCACCGTGGACTTGAGGTTGAGCCAGCTCATCGGGTTGTGCGTGGCGGTCGCCCCCATGTTCCAGGTGACGTTGCGGTTGTTGCCGCGCGAGTCGGCGGCACTGCCGAGCCGCTGCGTGCCGAAGTCGGGGCCCTGCGCGAACAACTGCTGACCGAAGTCCACGCGGTCCGTGAGGTCAACGCCGAGGTCACCGCGGGCCGCAAGCCAGCTGAGCGGGCGCCAGTTGAAGGTCGCGCTGCCGATGAAGCGCTGGACGTTTTGCGTCGCGAGGCGCTGGAAGATCTCGGCCGGAGTAAAGCCGAGGTATCCGTAGAGGGGTTGACCGAGCGAGCCGATGCCGGTGTACCCCGGTCCGGCGCCCTTCCACCCCGGTCCCATCATTCCGTTGTACCAGATGCTGTTGATGTTGTTGTCCACCTGAGGATAGCGCTGATCGAGCGACACGAACCCGCTCGAAACGGCGAGGTCCAGTTCGGGCGAGACCGCGACGTTGAGGTTGGCGCGCACGGACTGCTGGCTGAGGTTGCTGGGCCGCTCCCAGTGGTCGAGCATCGCGACCTTGAGCGAGTCGTAGCGACGCTCGCCGAAGGCGGGCATGCCGAAGGGCCCCTGCTCTTTCTGCACGTCGCCGCTCACGAAGTAGCGGATCGCCTCCGTGCCGCCCTGCACCTGGACGCCGACGTGGTTGCGCCGGCCGACCTTGAGCGGCGTGATGTCCTGGTCCTTCCACACATTATTCACCGCGCTGCTGTCCAGGATGCAGGTGCCGAGCGAGATCTCCTTGAGCAGGCACTTGCGCGCGACCGTCGGCGTCGCCGGCAGATGCCCCAGGAGCGCGTACTGCGCGGGGTACTCGTTGCGGTCCCAGATCTGGCCGCTCTCGCCGAATACCGTCCAGCGCGCGGCGCCGGCCCGCCCCTTCTTGGTCGTGATCACGATCACGCCGTTGGCCGCCGCGGTGCCGTAGAGCGCCGCCGCCGACGGACCCTTCACCACCTCGATGTTCTCGATTTCTTCCGGATTGATGTCGTTGACGCGATTCGGCGACGTGCCACCGACGCCGGGACCGCCGGCCCCCGAGCTCGTCATCCGGATGCCGTCAATGATGTAGATCGGGTCATTGGAGAGCGAGAACGAGCTGGCGCCACGAATGCGCACGCGGCTCCCGCCGCCCGTCATGTTCGCCGGGAGGATCTGGACGCCCGGCATCTTGGCCGCCAGCAGGTCGCCGAAGTTCTTCACCGGCGCCTCCTGCACCCGCCGCGACACGTCGAGCGTCGCGACGGTGTTGCCCAGTTCTACGCGCCGCTGGTCGCCCGTGGCGGTCGTCACGACTTCCTGCAGCTTCACGATCGCCTGTTCCATCTCGAAGTTGACGATCTCGCTCTGTCCGGGCGTGAGCGTCACGCGCTTCTTCTGCTCCGTGTACCCGACGCGGAGCACGCGCAGGTCCACGCCGCCGGAGGGAACATTCCTCAGCGTGTAGCGGCCGTCGGCGTTGGTGACCGCGAAGTTGTTGCTGGTCACGAGCACCACCCGGACGTCGCCGAGCGGCGAGTTGTTCTCCTTCGCGGTGATCCGGCCCGTGATCGTGCTCGTCTGCGCCGCGGCGCTTCCCGCGCCGGCGACGAGCAGCACGAGCGCGCACAGCGCCGTGGACATCCACGCTCTCTGATTGGCCAATCTCATCGTGAACTCCAGTTCCTTGTGAGGGTGATCGGCTGGGTCGTCCATTTTGGCATTACCCGAGCAACGGTGAGCGGCGTCACACGTTCCACCGCCGCATAGTTTTACGCCTTTTCGGGGTTTTGCGCAACCACTGCCGGGGTTTGGTCTTTCCGGCGGAGAAGCCGGGACGCTTCCGGGCCGAGCGCCCGAAGGAGACGAACGGCAGTCTCGGAGAGCGGTCTGCGGCGTCGCTGCTGCGTTTATCGGAAAGGGACTCGGAACCGCGTCACGACCGCGACCGTCGTGCTCGATGCACGCTCGCCCGGCCACACACGGTGCGCGAGAATGGAGACCGCGCCGGCGCGCACGCGCACGCGCCCGAGCGTGATGACTTCGTTGCCACTGACGACCTTCACCTCGTGCTCGCCGGCCGGCAGACGGAGCCGCACGACGCCCAGTGCCGCCGGCAGAAGCTGCCACGATCGCGTGTCCGCGCGGTCAATCGCGGCCGAGGTGAGACTCAGCGCGGCGAGGCCCGCGCCGACCGCCACGGAGGCCGCCTTCTTCTTCCCCTGCTCGTCGCCGCTCTCCTCGAGCCGGCGGCCCGCCTCGCGGAGGGCCACGAAGCGCGCGGCGGCGCGCACGATGGCTCGCGCCACGCGCGCCGCCTGGCCGCGCTCGAAGTCCGCGCGCACCGCGTCGGAGACGTCCGTGACGAGCGCGGCGCTTCGTTCGCCGAGCGCGTCCACCCGCACGGCGAGCCGGCGACGGTCGGCGTGTGTGGAGCGGAACCCGGGCCAGCTCACCGTGAAGAACTCCACGCGGCCCGACGCCGGTCGCGGGTTATGCGCCGCCAGCCGGCCGCCGATGCGACGGGCCGTGTGCCAGCGGACTTCGTCGCTGCCCCCGGTGAGCGCCACCAGCTCGCCGTCGTCCAGCCAGCCGGTGACAAACGTCTCCACCGGATAGTCCACGAAGCCGCGCTCGAGGAACACGGCTACGTCGCCCGAGTCGGCGGTCGGCGCGAGCGAGTCGGCGGTGGCGACGGCGCCACCCCGGATCGCCGCCGCGTTCCGGTATGCCACGAGCGCGTCGCCGTGTTCGCCCGCCGCGTCGAAAACCGCGCCCGCGAAGTGGTGCAGGACGGCGCGCACGTCGGCGCCGGCCTGCGACTGCTCGCCGTCGGCGCGACCGAGGAGGCCCACGAGGCGGCGCGCCTCGACGGCCGCTTCGTCCGTCTCGCCGCGCGCCAGCCAGGTGAGCGCGCCGTAATACGGGATGAAGAGCCGCTCCGTCGGCCCGGGCACGTAGGGGAGCACGTGGTCGGAGGCGAAGAGGGAGAGCGCGGCGCGCGAGGCGCTCTTCGTCGCGCGATCCTCCGTCATCCCGTGCGCGCGCTCGAGCGCCCGGGCGCCGTCGTCCAGCCGGCCCGCGTAGAAGGCGACGACGCCCCTGTACATCGCCGCGAGCAGGCGGTCGTCCGGGCCTCCGCGCCTGCCGTCGAGCCGCGCGAGCGCGGTGCCGAAGCCGCCGCCGACGAGCGACGCGCGCAGCGCGTGATCGCGCAGCGAGAGTCCATCCGGAGCGGTGCGCCACTGATCGGGCGCCCGGCCGAGGCCGGCGCAGCCGCTCAGCGAGAGCGCGAGGAGGAGGGCGAGACTCGGGCGCATGAACGCCGCTCTTCTCACCTGACCTGTTTCTCTAGAACTCATCCCACAAACCGGCGAGAGAGGATGACGATACACGCGAGCTGCACGAACGCGAGGAAGTTCTCGACGTGGCGCTCGTAACGCGTCACGAGCCGCCGGAAGTTCTGCAGCCACGCGAAGAGACGTTCGATCTTCCAGCGGCGGCAGTAGCGCCGGAGTTGACGACCGTCCTGGGTGATGTTCCGCCGCGTCGAGCGATGCGGCGCGATGAACTCGATCCCGCGCTTCGCCATCCGCGCGTCCAAGGTATCGCTGTCATAGCCACGGTCGCCGATCATCCGCTCGGGCAGCTGCCGGAGGAACCGGCTCTTCAAGACGTCGTCAACAAGTCCAATCTCACCCGGGGTCGCACTTGCGACAGTAACGGCGAGAGGAACACCAGCACCGTCTGCGATTGCCATGATCTTGGTGCCTTTCCCTTTGCGGGTGAGTCCGACCGCGAGGCCCCCTTTTTCGCCCCCGCGAAGGTGGCGTCGATGAACGCTTCGCTGAAGTCGTATCCGCCGGCGGCGGCGAGCTCGTGGGCCAGATGCCGCAGGATCCGGTACATCGTGCCGGAGCGGGCCCACAGCTGGAACCGCCGATGACAGGTCGACCGTGGGGGATAGCGGCCGGGCATCTCGTCCCACTGCGCGCCCGTGCGCATCACCCAGAGAATCCCGTTCAACACGTCGCGGGGATCGCGCCACGGTCGTCCGCGCCCATCGGAACGCCGTCGCGGCTTTGGGAGGAGCGGTTCGATCCGTCGCCACTGAGCATCGGTGAGGTCCACGCGCAGGCTCCGAGGGGTTCTTTCCCTCAAGGACGAGCGACCTCATCGCTGCATTACTCATTTACGGGATAGCTTCTAG
>DATEDF010000032.1:0-2074 GCA_035286465.1 Gemmatimonadaceae bacterium
GACGACGAGACCAACGAACCGCGCGTCATCCGCAAGCTCACCTGCTGTTTCCGCCGCATTGACCAGGGCGAGATGGTCGCCCTCGTGCGCAACGATGCCGTCTCCGCGAAGAAGCGCCTCTGGCTTCTCAGCGGATGGAACGGCGACTGGCCCCGCCGCGATCAACCATTCCCGTAAGACCCGGAAAGGAGTGACGATGCCCGCTACCGAGAAACCCACCGTTCCCGCCGATCTCGAAACCTGGCTCGCCCGGAACGACCAGCGCATTCACGACGACCTCTTCGAGTTCCTCCGCATCCCGAGCGTGAGCGCGCGCTCGGAGCACGCGGGCGACATTCGCCGCGCGGCCGCGTGGGTGCACCAGAAGCTCGAACGGATCGGCTTCACCGCCGAGACGATCCCGACCGCCGGCCATCCCGTGGTGCTCGGCGAGTGGCGCAAGGCGAAGGCGGGCGCCCCCACCGTGCTCATCTACGGGCACTACGACGTGCAGCCTCCCGAGCCGCTCGAACTCTGGACGTCACCCGCCTTCGAGCCCACGATCCGCGACGGCAAGCTCTTCGCCCGCGGCTCCGTGGACGACAAGGGCCAGCTCTGGATTCACGTGAAGGCGCTCGAGGCGCACCTCGCCGCGCGCGGCACGCTCCCCGTGAACGTGATCGTGGTCGTCGAGGGCGAGGAGGAGGTCGGCTCCGAGCACCTCGCGGCGTTCATCGCCGCCCACGCATCGCGGCTGGCCTCGGACTCCGTGGTGATTTCCGACTCCGCGATGTTCGCGCCCGGCATCCCGAGCATCCTCAGCTCGCTCCGCGGCCTCGCGTACTTCCAGATTGACGTGCAAGGGCCGAACAGCGACCTGCACTCGGGGATGTACGGCGGCGCCGTCGTGAATCCCGGGATGGCGCTCGCGCGCATCCTCGCGACGATGCACGACGCGAAGGGGCGCGTGGCAATCAGGGGCTTCTACGACGCCGTCCGGCCCTTTCCGCCCGCCGTGCGGAAGGGGATGCGCACGCTCCCGTTCAAGGAGGCCGGCTTCAAGCGCGAGCTGGGCGTCAAGGCGCTCGGCGGCGAGCGCGGCTACACCACCCTCGAGAAGCTCTGGACCCGTCCCACCTGCGAGGTGAACGGACTCCTGAGCGGATACACCGGTGAGGGCGCCAAGACCGTGCTCCCTGCGAAATCCATGGCGAAGGTGAGTTGCCGGCTCGTGCCTGATCAGGACCCCGCGAAGATCGAGAAGCTGCTCAAGGCGCACGTGAAGAAGGTCGCGCCTCCCGGCGTCACCACGAGCGTGCGCACGCTGAGCACCGGCCGCCCCTGGCGCGCCGACCTCGACGGCCCGCTGTACGACGCCGCGCGCCGCGCGCTCGCCGCGGCGTTCGGCCGCGAGCCCGTGATTCAGGGCGAGGGCGGCTCGATCCCGGTGGTGGGCGACTTCGAGCGGATGCTCAAGGCGCCCGTGCTGCTCGTCGGCTTCGGGCTCCCCGGCGAGAACGCCCACGCTCCCGACGAGTGGATCAGCGTGGACAACTTCCGGCGCGGGATGCGGGCGATGGCGATGCTGTACGACGAGCTGGCGCGCGGCTGACGTCGGCCCGCCGAGTTCTGAGTATCGGGAAGGTCGCGAACGACGCGAGTGTCGCGCGATCGGGCGTAGAGGGCCATGCGGCCCCCTACGCCCGATCTGGTTTTCATCGGCGCGTCATCGTCCGACTTTGCGCGATCCGCGACGCCCGGCGAATCGAGTCGCCGGGCGCGCGCCCTACGGAACCCGTATGAGCTGACCGATCTTCTGCAAGGACGGATCCACCTTCATCGCGACGGTCAGATACAAGACGTCTGCACTGGCCGCGTGGTCGCCCCGTGAAAGCGAAGCGCTCACCTGGTCCGGCGTGAGCTTGTACATCGCGCCGTTACTGGCGTCCACGATGATCCCGATCAACCCACCGATCAGCAGGTTGCCCCAGAACCAGCCGCTCATCTTGTGCTCGATCTTCACCTCGAACGGGGCGTAGCCCGCGAGCGTGATGCGGACCAGGTGATCCTCTTTGCGCCGGAGATTGACGGTGAC
>DATEDF010000033.1:0-24827 GCA_035286465.1 Gemmatimonadaceae bacterium
ACTTGAGGAGCTTCTTCTCGACCAGCTCCACGCCCTCCTGCAGCGGGCGCGCGTCGGTAGAGCCGGGCTCCACGTGCGCGAAGCGGCCGAGGTCGTCGAGCGCGTCGAGGATGCCGCGAATGAGCAGTCCCATCCCGTCAAGCTCCGCCTTCTGCCGGTCGCGCGTGGCGCGCTTGCGGAAGTTGTCGTACTCCGCCGCGAGACGCAGGTACTTGTCGTTCTGCTGCGCCAGCTGCGCCTCGAGCGCCGCGAGCTGCGACTCGAGGACGGCGATGAGGTCCGTCGAGGTCTCGACGGCACCGCCCGGCGACGCCTCGTCGTGCGCGGTCTCCGGCTGGCCGGAGGGGGCGGCCTCTTCGGCCTCGTCCGTGGCGGCTTGCGGCGGATCGTTCGGAGGCGAGGTCTGGGTCTTCTTCTTCATTGGCTGAAAGTTCGTCGCCGACAGCCCCGTAGGGCAACGGGCGTGCCTCGCCCACAGCCGGGTCGCCAGGCGGACGGCGGAACGCCTGCCGGCCGAACACCCTACGGGCGGCCTCCGCCGCCGTTTCGATCAGGCGTCGGCGAGTGCCCGCCGCGCAAGGTTCAGCGCCGTCTGGGTGCTCCGGCGGCGAATCTCGTCGCGGTCGCCAACCAGCACGGTCCGCACCGACTGCACGGCTCCACGCACGTCCACCGCGATGCACACCGTGCCCACGGGCTTCTCAGGCGTCCCGCCGCCCGGACCGGCCACGCCGGTGATGCTCACGCCGACGTCGGCGTGCAGCCGGGCGCGAGCCCCAGACGCCATCTCGCGGGCGGTCTCCTCGCTCACGGCGCCGTGCGTGGCGAGCGTCTCGGCGCGCACGCCCAGCTCCGACCCCTTCACTTCGTTCGCGTACGAGATGATCCCGCCGAGCACCACGTCGCTCGCGCCCGGTATCGCGGTGAGGCGGGCGCCCAGCATGCCGCCCGTGCAGCTCTCCGCGAGGGCGATCCTCATCGAGCGGCGGCGGAGAAGGTCCAGCACGACCCCGGCGAGGTCCGCGCCGTCCTCTCCGTACACGTATCCGCCCAGCGCCCGGCGAAGCGCGGCGGCGCCGGCGTCGAGGGCCCGGCCGGCCGCGTCCGCCGGGAGCCCGCGTGCGGTGAGGCGCAGGTCCACGCCTTCCCATCCCGGCAGGTACGCCAGCGGGAGTCCCGGCGGGCCCTGGGCGAGGTCTCCGAGCCTGTCGGCGAGCGCGGACTCCGCGATTCCCGTCGTGCGCAGCGCGCGCGACTGGATGACGCTCGGCACCTCGCCGGCGCGCGAGGGAGCCGATCGCGCGCGGAGCCGCGGCAGCAGCTCGTCGGCGAGCATCCCGCGCATTTCGCGTGGCACGCCCGGGAGCATCGCCACCCAGCGCTCCTTCTCCCCGCGCGTGTCCGCGAGCCAGATGCCCGGCGCCGAGCCGTGGCGGTTGGGGAGGAGGGTCGCGCCTTCGGGCACCATCGCCTGCTGGCGATTCGCGGCGGGCAGCTCGCCGTGCCAGCCGCGCGCCTTCCAGCGCCGGCGCAGATCGTCGAGAACGGACTCGTCGAGACGCAGGGCGCGGCCGAAGAGCCCCGCGATCGCGGGCTTCGTCCGGTCGTCCGCCGTAGGGCCAAGACCGCCCGTTGTGATCACGGCGCCCGTGCGCTCGAGCGCTTCGCCCACGGCGGCGGCGATCGCCCCGGCGTCGTCGCCCACGGTCGCGCGCCGCACGACCGCGATGCCGGCGCCGGCCAGCTCGCGCGCGAGATGCGCGGCGTTCGTGTCCACGGTGAAGCCGAGCAGCAGCTCGTCGCCGATCGTCACGACCTCGACGTTCACGCCGGCGTGCGCACCAGCACCCCACCGAAGCGCCTGAGATAGAGCACGAGCGACCAGAGCGTCAGGACGACGCTGGCCGTCATCGCCAGCGCGCCGACGACGCCCGTCGCGTTGCTGAAGAAGTCCCACCCCTTCGTGTCGCGGGTGTCGGCGGCATCCACGGTGGCCACGAAGAACCAGAAGTAGGCGGCACCGATCCAGATGAGCTGGAACGTCGTCTTCAGCTTTCCCAGCCCGCTCGCGGCGATCACGACGCCGCGGCGCGCCGCGAGCTGCCGCATCACCGTCATCGCCAGCTCGCGGGCGAGCACGACGAGCGCCACCCACCAGGGGAAGGGCACGCGCCAGTCGGCACCCGCGAAGGAAATCACGAACGGGAGGTGCGCCGTCACGTCACGCTGCGGCACGAGGTCCGCCAGCAGGCGAAAGAGCCAATCGCCGGCCGGCGCCTGCAGGTAGAACATCGGCACGAAGGTGCCGAGCAGGAGGAGCTTGTCGGCCAGCGGGTCGAGCAGCTTGCCGAGGTCGGTCACCAGGCCGCGCGTCCGCGCGAGCATCCCGTCGTAGTAGTCGGTGACCGCGACGAGGAGGTAGAGCACGAACGCCGCCAGGCGGTACCCCGGGTCCTCCTGCAGCGGGAGCCAGACGAGCAGCGGCGTGAACGCGACGCGGCCGACGGTCAGCCAGTTCGGGAGGTTCACGCCGTCCGAGTCCCCTCGCGTCAGGCCAGCGTCTTGAGCACCAGCTTGCTGACCGCCTTGAGCGTCTCGAAGACGCCTTCGCCCGTGATCGCGACGGCCTCGAAGTACGTCGCGTGCTCGATCCACTCGCCGGTCGGGAGCTGCTCGACGAGGTTCTCGCCGGCGTGGAAGGGATCGGGCGCGAGCCGCTGGCGCGGGGCATCGGCCACCTCCCATCCCGGATTGAGCGCCGCCTGCAGGTCGGTGAGCGGCGCCGCGTTCGGCAAGTCGCGTTTGTTGTACTGGATCACGAACGGCATCTTCGTCAGGTCGTACCCGTACTCGGCCATGTTGTCGTACAGGTTCTGCATCGCCTCCTGATTCGCCTCCATCCGCTCGATCTGCGAGTCGGAGACGAAGACGATGCCGTCCACCCCCTTCAGGATCAGCTTGCGCGAGGCGTTGTAGTAGACCTGGCCGGGCACCGTGTAGAGATGGAACCGCGTCTTGAAGCCGCGGATCGTGCCCAGGTCCACGGGGAGGAAGTCGAAGAAGAGCGTCCGCTCCGTCTCCGTGGCGAGCGAGATGAGCTTGCCGCGGGTGTCGGGCTTGGTCTTCCCGTAGACGTGCTCCAGGTTCGTCGTCTTGCCGCCCAGGCCCGGGCCGTAGTAGACGATCTTGCAGTTGATCTCGCGCGAGGCGTAGTTGATCATCGACATGGCTGGGTCCCCTATCCGAACAGCTTGTCGATTTCGTCTTCGGCGCCCGAGAGGAGTCCGGGTGCCTGCGCCTGGCCGGTGGCGCCGCGCGAGAACACTTCGTCGAAGAGCTTCGAGAGATCTAGCACTGTCTCCTTCATCTTGAGGCGCACGAGCCCGAGGGTCGTGCGCGTGTCGAAGAGCACCACGAGGATCACCCGGCGCGCCACGTCCGCGAGGTACATGGACTCCTTCTCGCCCTGGTGAAAGAGCGAGTTGAAGTCCGACTCGCCGATGAGCTTGGCAAGCTGGTCGTTGGCACTGAAGTCGGCCGCGGTCAGCGTCGCGAACGCCGTGGGGTCGAAGGTCGGCTGCTCACCCACCGTCGCCACGAGCTGGCCCGACCGGTCCACGAGCAGCGCGCAGCGCGCGTTGCTCTCGAAGAGGAACTTCTGGAGCGACGTCGTGATCGCGCCGAAGTCGTCTTCGGTGAAGGACCAGCTGGCAGCGCCTACGGCCATGCCGACTCCGTCATTTCATCTCCCTTCGCGCCGCCATCGCCTGGGCGATGGTGACGCCGTCCGCGTACTCCAGGTCGCCCCCGACGGGAATGCCGCGCGCGATGCGCGAAACCGTGACGCCGAGCGGCGCCAGTTGCTCCTGAAGATACAGTGCCGTGGCCTCGCCTTCGAGCTTGAGGCTCGTGGCCACGATGACCTCCTTCACACCGCCGCCCGACACCCGCCGCACCAGCGCGGCGGCCGTGAGGTCGTCGGGTCCCACGCCATCCAGCGGCGACAGCCGCCCGCCGAGTACGTGATACGCGCCGCGATACTCTCCCGCCCGCTCGATCGCGGCGATGTCGCTCGCCTCCTCCACCACGCAGATGACCGCCGCGTCGCGCCGCGGATCGCGGCACATCGCGCACACCGGCTCCTCCGTGAGGTTGAAGCACCGCTCGCACGGACGCACGCGCTCGGACAGCGTCGTGAGCGCCTGCGCGAGCCGGCGGCTCTGCTCGGGCGGTTGTTTCAGCAAGTGGTACGTCAGTCGCAGCGCCGACTTCCGCCCGATCGTCGGGAGCCGCGACAGTTCGGTGACGAGATCCTCGATGGCCGACACGTCAAGCGCTGCCGCGCGTCAAGTGAAAGAACCGGAAAAAGTTAGGACTCGGCCGGCACCGGCCGCAAGGCGAACGGACTACTCGATCAGCCGGAGATCCAGCGCGTCAATCGCGGCATGCAGTTGCGGATCCCTCCGGCGCAGCTCCGCGACGCGCGTGGCCATCACGTCCTCCGCCGTGAGGCGGCGGGGGCCGGCCTCACGGTCGGGTGCGGCCTTGACGCTGATGCGCTCGGGGCCGTCGAACACCGAGCGCAGCGCGGCGAGAATCGCGTCGTTCCCGCCGCGGATCGCGTCGGCGAGCGCCTCGCCCGTGACGCTGATGGTCACGAGTCCGCTCGCCGTGACGGCGGTGGGCGCCGCTTCCGCGAGCGCCGAGGCGATCACGCCGCGTCCGGCGGCGCGCACGGCCTCGACGACGTCGTCCCAGTGCTCGGCGAGGCGGTTGAGGTCGAGCGGCTGTCTGGGCCTGGGCGGGGGCGGCTCGTCCGCCAGCGCCGGCTCCGGTTGCACGCGCGCGTCTCCCCCCTGGGCCGCCGACGGGGCCGCGCCCGGCGGGAGCGGCCGAGGCGGTGGCGCGGAGATCGGCACGGTCCGCGCGGGCGCGGCGACGACCGGCTCGAGCGCGGGCGCGGCGACGACCGGCTCCAGCGCCGGGGAGCGTTCGGCGACCCGCCCGGCGTCCGCGAGCGCCCGAGGCGGGCCGCTCCGCGCCGGCGACGCGCCGGCGCCCGGGGGCACCTGCGCGCGACGCGCGCCACCGCCGCCAGCCGGCGAGCCGCCAGCGGGCAAACCGCCCGCGGGCGAGCCGTCAACGCCTCGCAGCACGTCCTCGAGTTCCACGGTGCGGTCGAGGAGGGCGAAGCGCACGAGCAGCGTCTCCAGCAGGAGCTGCTGCTGCCCACTCCGCCGGAAGTGCGGCTCGATCTCGACAAGCATCGTGAGCATCCGGAGGAGGTCGGTCGCGTTGAAGCGGGCCTTCCGGCGCTCGAGCTCGCCCCTCAGGTGCTCCGAGAGATCGCCCACGGCCCCGCCGAGCACGAGCGCCAGTTCCGCGCGGAGGAGGTCGCCGAGCCCGGCGAGGAGAAGGCCGAAGTCCACCCCGAGGTCGGCAAGCCGCCCGACGGCGCTGAACACGTCGCCCGCCCGACGCTCGGCGATGAGGTCGAGAAGCGCGAGATACTCGTCCTCGTGCACGAGCCCCAGGGCGTCACGCACGCGCTCGGCCGTCAGGGCGCCCGCGCCCAGTGAGAGCACCTGATCGGTGAGCGAGAGGGCGTCGCGCATCGAGCCGTCGGCCGCGCGCGCGAGCATCCCGAGCGCGTCGGCGTCCACGCCGATCTTTTCCGACGCGAGCACCTCCGCGAGCCGCTCGCGCACGTCGTGCGGGCCGATGCGCTTCAAGTCGAAGCGCTGCACGCGCGAGAGCACGGGCGAGGCCGACTGCGCGATCTTCTGCGGCTCGGTCGTGGCGAACACGAAGACGACGCGCGGCGGCGGCTCCTCGAGGATCTTGAGGAGCGCGTTCCACGCCTCGCGCGTGAGCATGTGCGCTTCGTCAATGATGTAGACCTTGTAGCGGTCCTCGCCGGTGGGCGCGTACATCGCGCGCTCACGGAGGTCGCGGGCGTCGTCCACGCCGCGGTTCGACGCCGCGTCAATCTCCACGACGTCGAGCGAGGCGGAACCGGCCCAGATACGCGTGCAGGAGGCGCACGCGCCGCAGGGCTCGTGGTCCTGGCGCTTCTGCTCGCAGTTCAGGGCCATCGCCAGCACGCGGGCGAGCGTCGTCTTCCCGGTGCCCCGTGGCCCGCAGAGGAGGTAGGCGTGGGCGACCCGGTCGTGCGCGATCGCGTTCCGGAGCGTCGTCGCCACGTGCTGCTGCACCGCGACCTCGGCGAACTTCTTCGGGCGGTACTTGCGGGCGAGGGCGAGCGACATGAGTCGAATTTAGTCCGGCGCGTGGGGCGCCGTTAGAGCGTGCCCGTGCGACGTGCGGGAAGCGTTCGCGGGGGCATTCGTCGCCGAAGTGCCCCCGCGAAAGTGCTCCAGGCCTGACGAAGCAACGTGAGACACCACGTACCGTTGCTGCCTTTCGACCCTGGCGGAGTTGGCGGGCCCACGCCCTCCGGGGCCTGGAGCACTACCAATATACGTCCGCCGACCGGTCTTTTACAGCCGTGAGGCGTGCGGAGAACGGCGCTACGCCAGCGTCGTCCTGAACACCTCGAGCGCCTTCCTCATCTCCGCCATCGTGCCGAAGGAGAGCCGCACGTGCGTCGTGAGCGGCGGAAAAGCGCGCCCCACGGCCACACCCTTCTTCAGGCACTCCAACTTGAACGCCCTTGCGTCCTTCCGGATGTCCACCATCATGAAGTTCGCTTCGCCCGCGCTCATCGCATAACCCAGGTCGGCGAAGAACTTGCGCGTCAAGGCCTTCACTTCACGATTGCGCCGCACTTCCGTCGCCACGTGAGCGGCGTCTCCCAGCGCGCTGATCGCCGCGACAAGCGAGAGCTGGCTGATGTTCGACGCGAGCTGGTACGACATCATCTTCGCCAGGGTGTCCTTCTGGCCGATCGCGTAGCCGATGCGAAGCCCCGCCATCCCGAACACCTTGGAAAAGGTGCGCGCGACGATGACCCGCGGATTCGACGTCGCGAGCGGGATGACCGTGCCGTAGCCCGGCAGGCCGACGTACTCGAAGTACGCTTCGTCCACGAGCACCGTCGCCTGGGGAGCGACCCGGCCCACCTGCTCGATGAATGCGACGATGTCGGCTTTCGCGTGCGCCGTCGCCGTGGGGTTGTTCGGGTTGCACAGATACACGAGCCCGGCGCCGCGCGCCGCCTCCGCCATCGCCCCGAGGTCCGCCGAGAGCTGCGCATTCACGGGTATGCCCTTCACCGGCGTCCCGATGAACTTCGCGAACTCTCCCGGCGACTCGAACGTGGGTGCCGGCGCGACGTACGCGCGATCGGGCCCGGTGAAGGCCTGCACCGCCGAGCGCAGCAGCTCACCGGAGCCGCAGCCGAGAATCACCTGCTCGCTCTTCACGCCCTGGAGTCCGGCGATCGTCTCCTTGAGTTCATCCTCGGAGAGCACGGGATAGCGATTGGCGTCGGCGGCGCCCTGGCGGATGGCCTCGATGACCCGCGCGCCAGGGCCGACCGGGTTCTCGTTGCTGTCAATGCGGATCATCCCGGGCCGGGCGGCGAGCCGCCGATCGGCCTTGCGGTCCTCGACGCCTTGGAACGCGTGGAGCACGCGGCCGCCGGCCTCGCGGCCGCGCGCGTGAATCAGCGGCGCGGTGACGGGCGCGGCGAGGACGCCGGCGCCACCGGCGCCAAGGGTGGCGAGGAATGCGCGGCGGGACACGGGCATACGGACCTCCGGTGATGGCCCCAATCTAGTGCGGACGCGCCGCGTTCAGCGAACGGCTTGCTCTGTTGGAATGCTGAGTTACGGGTTCGCGGGTTCCTGCGTCTTCGAGGAAACGTCCTCGGAGGTGCGCGATGCGCGCGATGACAAAGTCGGCCGTCCGGCTCGCCCGCGAAGCCCTGACGATCGGGCGACGTGCCCTCCCGCGCTATTCGAGCCGGTTCTCGCGTCAGGACTTCACGCAGCCGGAACTGTTCGCCCCGCTCGCCCTCCGGCAGTTCTTGCAGACCGACTACCGCGGCGTGGTGGCGCTGGTGGCCGAATGGACGGAGGTGCGCCGCGTGCTGGCGCTGCGAAAAGTCCCACACTACTCGACCCTCTGCTACGCCGAGCGTCGGCTCCTGGCCGACGCAGAAAAGGAGGCACCTTTCGCCGGGCCCAAACGGCTGTCGTTGCGCGTGCGACGCGTGTAGGCCTCGTGAACCGTGCGCCGGTGGCGGCCGTGGATGCCACCGGGCTCGAAGCGCGGCACGTCAGCCTCTACTACCGCATCCGCCGGGAGGTCCCGAAACGCGCGCCGCATCGCCGCCGCGCGTGGCCGAAGCTCACGGCCGTCGCCCACACCAGCTCGCACCTGATCCTCGGCGCGGTCACCGGCACCGGGCCCACGCAGGATTCGCCGGACTTTACCCCGGCCCTCCGGCAGGCGAGCGCGCTCCTGCGCTTGGACACCGTGCTGGGGGACGCGGGCTATGACGCCGAGCACAACCATCGGCTCTGTCGCGAGGAACTGGGCATTGGCACGACCGTCATCAAGCTCAATCCGCGGAATCGGGGTCGCCGCTGGCCCACGACACGCTATCGCCGCGCGATGCGGCAGCGCTTTCCGCACACGCTCTACCACCAGCGCTGGCATGCCGAGAGCGTGTTCAGTCGCCACAAGCGACGACTCGGCTCCGCCCTGCGCGCCCGTCGCACGGCCTCGCAGCAGCGGGAGATCGTGCTCCGCGTTCTCACGCACAACCGCATGATTCTCAGTCGCCCTCTCCTCAGGTTTTCAACGGAGCAAGCGCGGTTTCACAGCCGGCCACGAGGTCATCCCACCTGTTTGAGTGACCGGCGACGGCGGCTGAAGCGCCCGCCGAGGTGGCTACGCAGTTGTCCGAGCTGTCTTCGCCGCCCGCCGCGTGACACGGCGTGCACCCAACTTCGTTGGCCGGCGAATGGCCCATGCCGGTCTTGGGGCGAGATCCCGGCCCGCTCGGCCCGAGACCCGCAGTGACCCGTCGTCGAGCCGGCAACTTGGCGGCCGCCTCTCAGAGTCCCATGGTGGGTGGATAGGCGGTGGTGTCGGCGAGCGACTTCGGTTGAGCCGAAACGAGGCCGGCCCACGCGGGGGACAGAGCAGCGCCAGCCGTGTCTGATTGAGCCGCGCTTTTCGGCGTGGCCTAGCCTGCGAGACCCGCCTGAGCCGAATTTCTGGTCGGCGCATTGGGCCGAACTGGCTCGCCCAGGTTCCCACTGATCAACGTATTATGGTGTCGGCCGCCGAATGCGGTAGAGGCGAACGAGCTGCACGTCGTCTTGCTCCGTGAGCCCGAGGATCAGCGTGTCGCCCACGAAGAGCGTCCTGGAATCCCGAGGGCGCGCAATCGATCCAAGGTACCGGCCGGTGGGGTCGATGACGCTCCACGTGGCGACCGAGTCCGTGATCGAAACATAATCGTCGACCCAGATGTACCCGCGCGTGTCGATGACAAAGTTCTCAATCGCAGGTAAAGCTGCTGGGAACGGCACCTTCCTGAGCCAAACCGGGTCGATTTCACGGGTGAGCTTCGCCGACGTCTTGTTCCCTCTTCCCTCAAGAGTCTGCGCGTGTCGCTCGATGCCGGCCGCATACCACTTCCTGAATGCCAGGCGCTCGCTCTCGCGCACTGTGCGAGCTTGCGCATCGCGACGGAAGATTTCCCGTAGTCGTCCGGCGGCATCATATCGCAGAATGTCAAACGACTGGCCGGTCGCGACATATACGCGATCGCCAAACACGCGAACCGTCGTGGTAGATGTGAATGGCAACACGTCCGACGCGTGCAGCCCGCCTACGAGGGTTGACCATCGATCTCCTCCAGCGGGGATCGGACCTACTCGCGCTACTTCTCTTCCCCCACGATCGACAATGGCCAACGCGGACGTGAAGTGGAACGTGGAGTCCCCGCCAGGACGGAGCATGAACGGCCCGAGAGATACAATGCCTACGAAGTGCCCGGATCGCATTCGTCCAACGGGCATCGGGTTCACGATGACACCGGGAAAGCGGAACAGCGGCATTCGAGTGCGCTGGAGCAGCTTTCCGGAAGCGCTCCAGATATCGGCTCCGAGTCCCGCGTTGCCGATCAGAATCGAATCGGCCGCGAGGAGTTGCATGTGCCCGATGGTCTGAAAGTCGCCGGGACCTGCTCCCTCCCTTCCGAACCGCCCGATCGGGTTCCCCGTCAAGTCGAACACCAGCGCTGCCTTAACGCTCTTGTCGCCGACCACGATCCGCCCCGGCGGAGCAATCACTGCGGCACTCACGATGCCGAGATCATCGCCCTCGACTCGACCACCACCGATCTCGACAAGCGGCTTCGCGTCTACCCGCCACACACTCGCCCCTTTCCATACCGGCGAAGCACTAGAGACGATTCGGACACCGCCGCTATCTCGAACCGCCTGGCAGTCGCCCGACGCAGCCGCAAGGATGGTGAGGACACCACATGCAGCGAACATGCGCCCGGACAGGCGTGCGATACGTCGTTGCGAGCGGTCAGGGCGCATTCCCGCTCCGAATCCGCTGGCGCACCGCCCCGGGAAGGTCCTTGTCGGGGTCGAGTGACGTGAAGCGGTGTCCATTAATAAAGAACGCCGGCGTTCCCGCCACACCCAGCTTGCGTCCGTCCTCGACGTCGCGACGAATGCGCAACCGGACCGATGCGCTCGACAGGCATCGGTGAAACGCCGCCGTGTCGGGTACGTTCACCGTGCGAGCGATCTTCATCCACGACCGGCTTCGAAGAAGAGTGGTCGAACCAAGTAACAAGGTACCGTGGTACTCACGAAATCGGCCCCGCTGATCAGCGCACAGCGCGGCTGCCGCAGCGCCGTTGGCCTGGTCGTGCGAAGGAAGCGGGAACTGCTTGTAACTTATGGCGAGGTGGTCGGGGAACTGGTCCGCGAGGCGCGCCAACGTCGCGTGAATTCGCCGACAATGGGGACATTCATAGTCGAGGAACTCGAGGATCACCACACGGGCAGCAGTGCTGCCTACGACCGTTCCAGAGGTTACGAGCTCGCTCCAGTTCGGGATTGGCGGCGGTGCATTAGTTCCGGGCCGTACATGCGTGCGGATTGCGAGGTATACCATCGCCGCCGCGGCCACATATAGCCCCGCGTCAGCGATTTTCCGGAGGCTCATGGCCGTTTGACAGCGGCACTTCCGGACTTCTCCGTCCGGTGGAGGGCGTCAGGAAGAGCATAGACATCGAATCCAGCATCTGCGCCGTCCCTGCTCACTATGAGTGCGTCGGCGTTTCCGGTGAGTGCCACTGCGTTACCCGGCCGAGGAAGAGCGATGACTCCCACAGGCACTCCTCCCCAAGTGAAAACGTGCACCTCCGTGCCGTGAATGTCACTCAAGGACGTTAGCTTCCCCGAGTACAGGGCGAAGATGTACGACGGCGAGACCGCCAGGTCGCGATACCCGTAACGCTGCTCTGGATCCAACACGTGAAACGGGGGGAATCCATCGCGCGCAGGATAACGGACGACCGGATCGAAGCACTCTCCGATGCAGCTCTTCGCGACAAGGTCTCCTGAGCGCGAGATGATCCTCACCTGATTCGCGTAGTAAAGCGCTTGCGCGTACGCCGATCCGTCCGGTCGCGACGCGACTCGACCGCGATTCGCCATGCCTCGGTTCACATAGTCAACTCGCGCATCACCGCCAGGATCCGGACCAAACGGTGAAACCGTCTTCGCTCCTACGTCCCATCTTGCAAGAGTTCCACCGTCGAGGATCGCGGACATCACCGCTGTCTTGCTGTCGATCCAGATTGGCGACTCCAACAGAATCGGACGACCCGCCGAGTCAACTGTCGGCAAGCCATGCACTTGCTCGGCAACGCATCGCTTGTTTGCTCGACCACTTGACACGAGCCGAAACAAGGTCCAACGCCTCGGAGTCGCCTCGTAGATCCAGAACGCCGATCCGCCAGGATGAGCGGCGATGCTTGACGGACGCATAGCCATCCCGGCGCTACCGTTCTTGATCCCAAACGCAGTTAGCAGGGTGCCCGAACGAATGTCAAACAAAGCGATCGTCGGTTCGGCGCGCTGAACCGCTACCAGCACATCGTCGACGAGTTCGATTCGAACCGTACTCTGAATCGCTCGATCCCCGAAGGAGCGGATAATGCTGGGCGACCATCTCGTCGGCCGGGCCTGAGCTTGCACTCCACTCAGTGGCGAGCACAGCATCGCAATTGCCGCGCAAAGCCAAGCGCTCGCTGCACGCACAACCGTCGCCTCCCTGACGCGCACAGCGCGCAAATGGAGCAAAGGACCAGCCGGCAGTCGGGGATGGCAAAAGAACGCCCGGTGAAGCACTCGTGGATACGGCATGCGTTTCCGCTGTGTGCTGTTCGAAAAGCCGTCCAGATCGCTCGGAAACCCGGATCCGAGACAAGTTTCGGAGTATCCGAGCTGTGTCAACCTCCTTCGCTACACCGTTGAGCGACCGCGTTCATTCGCACGCGATCATTGTTCACCTGCTCATTGGACAATTGCTGTGTCCGTTGTTGAGCATGTCCTCATACCACCAGCCCTCGGAATTGCACCAGTTCCCAGGGCCGTAACAGCAGGTCGTGCAATCGCCTTCCGAACAGTATCTGCTCCACGTGCACGGACCATAGCAGCAGCCCCCGTTGCCATATGAGCACGTAAAGGCCCCGCCCAAGCAGGGCACCCCGTCGCTGGCGGGGCGGGCCGCGATAACCCCCGGAGCGAGCGCGAAGATCAGCGCAAAGGCGACCCAACGTGGAAATGACTTCTTTGTAAACGACATGTCCGATCTCCTCCCGAACGCGTGGTTGATCTGTTCCGCATTGCCCCCGGCGAACTCTCCGCGAGCAATCCGCATGAGTGGGATGCGGGGCGTCGACGACTGGTAGCGTGGATGCCGTCGTGCGCGACACCATTCTCCGCTCGTACGAGCGCCCAGGCAAGCTCCCTAAACCCCGGAACTGATGCCCAGATCGCCGAACCCGTTGCGGGGCATTGCTCCGCCGCGAACTAGACAATGAGGGAAAACCCGCGACGCGGTTATGTTCGCCTGCGCCACGCGAACGGACGGCCGCACGTTCGGTTACGCCGCTCGGTCGAAGCGGCCGGTGCGGTCGCCGCGCCTTCCTCCCACCGGAGGGACCTTGGTGGTGAAGTTACTCGTCTGTTCACTGGATGGCGCGTTTCTGCGTCGCATGACTCCGACTCTCGACACCGACGAGCGCATCACCATCGTGCCGCGGCACTCCGACGCCCTAGCGTTGACGCGTGCGTCGGTATTTGATCTTATCGTCATGGACCTCCGCGGAATGCCGCGCGATGATGCGCTCGGCTCGCTGGCGACCGTCCGCACCGTGACGTCCAACTCAACACGCATCGTTGCCGTGACGACACTCGACGTTCCACGGGGCCTCGAGGTCGTCACTCGCGCAGGCCGCTATGACATCGATGTCCTCCTTGCTGACAAGGACCCCGTTCCGGAAATGATCCGGGGCATGGCCTGCGACCAATCTCGCACGTCTGCAGCTGCGGAGATACTTCACATGCTCCGGCGCGGCCTCAAGCCGCATGCGGCGGCGCTCGCCACGCTCGTCCTTTCATGCGGCTGCAAGATCTCCAATGTTGACCAGGCCGCGCGGGCGCTGAGCGTGAGTGCAGACACTCTGGAAATTCGACACGCTGGCGAGGGATCACCGGCGCCCAAACTGATCATCGTCTTGACACTGTGTTGTTACGCCGCCGCGCTCTTCCGGCGTGGCGGCACCACATGGAAGGAGCTCGCTCACTGGACGCGGTACAGCAAAGGTCGAACGCTGCGCGACAACATGAAGAAGTGCTTCGGCGCGAACCTGATGCGGCTCCGGTGGGAACGCCCCGGCGAGCCCGTGTCGACGATCTTAGGTCCTCTCGTTCAGGCATGGCGCGAGGCGCACTCGGCCAAGCCAAAACCTCCGAATCCCCGTAAGCAAGCAGTGGGGGCACCGCACCTGAGAATCCCGATGCAGGCTACTTGACCGGCGGAAACCCGCGCCCGCCTTCCGCGTGACCTACCATAAGCGCCATCATAATTGGAGTTGCACCGCTCGCCCTGTCCCCCAACAAGTTCAGTTCGTGCGCCGATTCATCACGACTCAGTCCACGATCCCCCGGTCGCGCGCCGTCATCATCGTGCCGAGCATCTCCAGCACCGGACGGGCGTCGCCCTGCGCGTCGAACGCGAGCACTTCGCCGCGGCACACCGTGACGGTGCGGCCCGACCGGATCACCCGACCGCGCGCGAGGAACCGCTCGCCCTTCGCGGGCGCGAGCATGTTGACCTTGTACTCGACGCTCAGCACCGCGGCGTCGGCCGGCATCAGCGAGAGGGCGGCGTAGCCGCACGCGCTGTCGGCGATCGCGGCGGTCACGCCCGCGTGCAGGAAGCCGTGCTGCTGCACGAGGTCGGGGCGGAAGGGGAGCGCGATGTCCACCTCGCCCGGCGCGACGTGCGCGATCTGCGCGCCGAGCAGGCGCATGAAGGTCTGCTTGCCGAAGCTCGCGCGGATGCGGCGTTCAGCGTCGAGCGTCATCGCTCACCCCCGTTCGACCGGCGCGCCCGCCGCCTGCCACGCCCGCCACCCGCCCGCCATCGAGAAGACGTTGGTGTAGCCCATCTGCTGCAGCGCGTCGCCGGCGAGCGCCGAGCGGAAGCCGCCCCCGCAGTAGAGGATGATCTCGGTGTCCTTGTCGGGGACCCGCGCTTCGATGTCGCGCTCGATGATCCCCTTCCCCAGGTGCACTGCGCCCGCGGCGTGGCCCGCGTGCCATTCGCTCTCCTCGCGCGTGTCAATGAGCACCGGCGCCGGCCTCGTCCCGAGGCGCGCGCGTGTGGCTTCGACGCTCACCTCGCGCACGCGGGTCTTCGCGTCGTCCACGAGCTTGAGGAATGCCGGTGAGTGATGGGAGGCCATGGGGAGTCGTCGGAGGTCGGGGGTCGGGGGTCGGGGGTCGAGCGCCGGAAGTCGAAGGTCGAACGCGGGGGGAGGAGATCGGTGCGTGGCCGTGCCTCTACGATAGCAGTTCTCGCACGACGTGAGCCGCATGCTCGACGTCCGCGCGGGTTACGTCCAGATGCGTCACCGCGCGCAGGCGGGAGGACGTCCACGCCTGGATCCGTACGCCGCGCGACGCCGCGCCGGCGGCAACCGACACCGCGTCGAGGCGGTCCGGGAGGTCCACCATCACGATGTTGCTCTCGGGCGGCACCACGCGCGCGTCCTTCACCTCGCCGACGATCTCGGCGAAGCGCCGGGCGTTCGCGTGATCCTCGGCGAGGCGCTCGAGGTTGTGTGCGAGGCCGTAGAGCGCGGCCGCCGCGAGCACGCCCGACTGGCGCATCCCGCCGCCGAAGCGCTTGCGCGCCTCCCACGCCGCCGCGATGAGCTCCTCCGAACCCGCGAGGGCGGAGCCGACGGGGGCGCCGAGTCCCTTCGAGAGGGAGACCATCGTCAGGTCGGCGCACGCGGCGAAGGCCGCGAGGGGCACGCGCGTCGCGGCGCTCGCGTTCCAGAGCCGCGCCCCGTCGAGGAACACGCGCACGCCCATTGCGCGCCCGACGGCCGCGAGCGCGCGCTGCTCGTCGAGCGGGGTCACCATGCCGCCCGAGCCGGCGTGGGTGTTCTCGAGACAGAGCAGCGTCGCGCGCGGCGCGTCGCGCGCGGGCTCGCGCACGGCCGCCGCGAGTGTCTCGCGCGTCACGCGCGGGGCACCGCGGATGAAGCGCGGCTGCACGCCGGCGAGCGCCGCGATCCCCGCCATCTCCCAGTTGGCGATGTGGGAGTCCTCGTGCACGAAGATCTCGGTGCCCGGCACCGACAGCGCCCAGACCGCGGCCTGGTTCGCCATCGTCCCCGTGGGGAAGAAGAGCGCGCGCGCCGTGCCGAGCAGCTCCGCCGTGCGCGCCTCGAGCCGGCGCGTCGTCGGGTCGCCGTCCATCACGTCGTCGCCGACCTCGGCCTCGAAGATCGCGCGGCGCATCCCCGGCGACGGCTGCGTGACCGTGTCGCTCCGGAGGTCAACGGGTGCGCGCGGCGCCGTCACGTCGCGGCCTCCTCGCGGGCACGGCGTCGCCGCTCGTGCACCTGCGACGCTTCGCCCCCGACGACGAAGATCAGCGCAGCATAATACACCCAGAACACCACGATGACGACCGCCGACAGCGTGCCCGTGTAGAGTGTGGCGGGGTTCCACCGGTGGACGACCCACGTGAACGCCGTCCGCGCGATCTCGAACAGCACGGCGCTCGTCACGCCGCCGATCGCGGCCTGCTGCCAGCGCACCTTCCGGTTCGGCAACACCTTGTAGAGCGCGAAGAAGAGGGCGATGAGCAGCCCGAAGGTCACGAGGCGCCCCACCACGTACGTGAGCGGCCGCATCACCTGCTCACTGTGCAGCCCCATCGCGCTCAGCAGCTCCACTCCGCTCGAGCGGGCGAGCGCGATGTACGCGCTCACCGCGACCCAGGCGACGACCAGGGCCGTGGCGGCGATCGTGAGTCCGACGTCGAACAGCTTCCCCCACACCACCCCGTGGCCGCGCGGGACGTCCATCGTGCGCGTGAGCACGCTGCGCATCGAGCCGAAGAGCCGTGTCGAGAACCAGACGAAGGCGATCGCGCCCGCCACCCCGGCCGTGCCGCGCGTCCGTACGACGTCGTGCAGCAGCGGATCGAGGAGCGAGCCGTCGCCGGTCCACGTCGCGGGGAGGAGGTTCTGGACGAACTCCGTCACCGCGCGCGACGACGCCTCCACCGGCTTGTTCAGCGCGTAGCCGATGCCGGAGGCGAGGAGGAGGAAAAAGGGAACGCCGGCGAGGAGGATGTTGAACGCCACCCCGCCGGCGAGAAAGAGCGCGTCGTCTTCCGCTCCCTTGGTCCAGACCCCGCGTGCGTACCGCCCGAGACTCACGACCGAATGAGCACCAGGAACTTCGAGGCCGCCCAGAACTTCTCGGCGTCCCTGATCTTGAGCCCGCCCTTGATCCGGCCGCCTTTGTCCGGCGCCGTCTCGAGCGCCGTCACGTCCTGCCGCGTGATGATGCGATACGCGCGGTCCGCGTCCGGAAACGCGATCTCCATCACCTTGGTCTTGTCTATCGAGGTGAACTCGGCCGGGTTGAGGTCGCGCGCCGGCACCTGCGCCTTCCCGATGCCGAGCGTGCCGCCCGTCTGCTCGATGAGGCGCTTCTTCAGCAGCTCGTCCTTCGTGCCGATCACGTAGTAGACCGTGTTCCGCTCGACGGTGAGCTGCTCCTTTTCCGCGGAGAGCGCCGTCTTCTCCGTCGTGAGCTGCACCTTCTCGGCCTTGAGCTGGACGTTCTCGCCCGTGAGCACGCCCACCTGTTCGGTGAGCGAGGCGATCTCGCTCTTCTGGTTGTCAATGATCGTCCTGAAGGCCGCGATCGTGGAGTCGTACGCCGCGAGCTGCGTCGCGAGCGCGGCGTTGTTGCTCGTGAGGTCCGCGACGCGCTTGCGGCTGGCCGCGAGCCGCGATTCGCTCTCGTTGAGCCGGTCGGTCATCTCCTTCACCTTCGTCTTTATCGCCTCGCGCTGCTCCGCGGGTGAGAGCGTGCTCTCCATCTCGCCGGCCTTCCCCACGGTCGGCTTCCCGACGTTCCGGCTCTTGACTCTGGCCAGCTCGCTGTTCACCTCGGCGATGAACTGCGACGTCTGCATCACGTCCTTGAGCAGGGAGTCCTTCTCGGCCGAGATCTGCTGGACCTGCGCCAGCGTCTTCTCGAGCTCGGGCCTGGACCGGTCGCACGCGACGAGCGCGAGCACGGCGGCCAGGATGGTGAATCTGCGCATTGCCACTTCCTCCTCGGGGTCTTTGAAGCGCCGCGGACGGCAACGCCCTGGGCGCGGTGAGCTTCGGGCTTCGGGCGCTATTCGCCCGCGTCCGCGTCGTCGGGAGCCGCCGGCACGCCGGCGCCCCCGCCGGTCGGCGGCGCGCGGTGCATCGGCGCCGCCCGTACGAATCGCTCGACGGCGCGGGCGGTGCCGCCCACGGCGAGCTGAGTGAACAGGAACTCGAACTTCTTGTCGTAGGCGCGCGCGAGCGCGGCGGAGGTCTCCTCCGGCAGCGACCAGAGCGGTCGCTTGAAGGGCCCGAGCGCCTTCTTTCGCGTCTTGTAGTAGAACTGCTCGTCGCTGTCCCCGGGCTTCCGCTCGTCGGCCACGTTCGTGCGCAGCCAGCCGTAGATCTCCTCGCGGAGCGCGGAGGGCAACTCGTCGTACAGCATGTTCTGGAAGCCGGTCGCGAGGTGGATCTCCGCCGTCTCGGTCCGCGGGAAGTGGTGGAACGCCGAGTCCGGCAACGTGGAGGCGCCGTGCTGCACCGCCCCCGAGAGCCCGTACTCGTCGCGCGCGACCTTCCCGAGTTCCTCGAGCGTGTTCAGGTCGAGCTTCACGTCGGCGATGGCCCCGTCGGCGAGCACCACCCCGCCGTGCGACGTGCCGCTCTGCACGCTGATCTTCGAGAGCCCGATCGTGCCCGGCGCGTTCGCCGCAAGCGTGCGGTTGTAGCCGCCCATGAAAGCGCGAAGCTCCGGCACGGTCGAGTTCGCCGTCCCCACCTCGCCGATCTCTCCGCCGAGCGAAACCGTGACGCCCTGCGGCTCGAGCGACCGCACCCAGGTGGAGAGCGCGACGCCGGTCTCGAAGTTGAGTCGCTGCTGCGCGTCGAGCGCCTCGTGCTTCAGGTCCACGAGTGTCGAGGTATCGAGGTCAATGTTGAAGAAACCGGCGGCCACCGCCTCCTGCGCCAGCTGCTTCACGCCCTGCACCTCGGCGGCCGCGTCGGCCGCGTACTTCTTCGCGTTCACCTGGAAGTGGTCACCCTGGATGAAGAGCGGCCCGCGGAACCCCTCGCGCAGCGCCGCCGCGAGCATCACCGCGACGTACTCGGCTGGCCGCTGATCGGTGTAGGCGATCTCCGAGCGCGCGATCTCCAGCAGGAAGGCGCCGGCCTCGAGCGTGTTCGCCGTCCGGAAGATCGCGCGCGCCGTGTCGTAGGCCATCCCGCGTACGTTGATCGCCGGGACGGTGAAGCCGTGGATCTCGCCACGGCCCCGGGCCATGTAGAGGTCGTGGATCGAAGCCGGACGCACGCCGACGGCCTGGCCCAGCTCCCAGAGCGCCCAGCGCGCCCACTCCCGCTCGGCCGCTTCCCCGAACACCGCGAGGCGCGCCAGCTCGTCCATCCGCGACGAGGCGAGGAGCGCGGCATCGCGCACGGTGACCGACGCGTCGGCGACCGACGCGGCAGGACCCAGAATCCGTTGGAGGGCGTGCGCGGGTGCCATGACGGAATTTGTCCCTCTCGGAAGAGCGAATCAACGGCGAGTGGCCGTCGTCAGACACTCCAGCGCGGGTCGGCGACCGCATCCGGCCGTCCGGTTGCCAGCGCCTCGCGCGCCAGACGCTTGCCCAGCTCTACCCCGGGCTGATCGAGCGGATTCACCCGGTAGATTACGCCTGCATTAAGAGTTGCCTTCATGAGAAGCAGCAGGAGCGCGCCGAGGTCGTGCGCATCGGCGGCGTCGAGCGCGAGCGACATGCTCGGGCGGCCCGCGCTCGCCAGCGCGTCGGCGGTGGCGTGGCACTCGGCGGCGAGCAGCTCGCCCAGCGTGCGCCCGCGCAGGTGCGCGACGGCCGGCGGCAGATCCGGCCGGTCCGGCACGCGGAGGTCGTCCGGGCCCCTCCCCGGGAGCACGAAGGTCACGGTCTTGTCGGCCGGCCCTTCCATCAGGAGCTGGAGCTGGCTGTGCTGGTCGGCGGCGCCGCGCGCGGCGAGCGGCGTCGGCCCGACGTTGAGCCCGTCCTCGTCCACCTTGCCCAGGCTCTCCGCCCAGAGCTGCGCGAACCACGGGCCGATGTCGCGGAGCAGGTCACCGTAGGGCATCAGCACGTGGATCCCCTGCCCCGCGCGCTGGTGCGCGCGCCACTGGAGGAGCGCGAAGACGCCGGCCGGGTTCTTCGCCAGCTCGGCCGTTGCGCAGCGCTCCCGCATCGCCCTGGCACCGGCGAGGAGGGCGGCGGTATCGTATCCCGCGAGGGCGGCGGGAAGGGTTCCGACCGGCGTGAGCACGCTGAAGCGCCCACCCACGTTCGCGGGGATCTCGAACGCCGGGATCCCCTCGCGCCGCGCGGCTTCGCGCAGCGGGCCAACGACGGGGTCGGTCACGAACGCGATGTGCCGCTCCGGCGAGGGGACCGCGCGCTCCAGCGCCGCGCGAACGACGGCGTATTGCGCCAGTGTCTCCACCGTGGTGCCCGACTTGGAGATCACGCAGACGAACGTGCGGGAGAGATCCAGGCGCGCGAGCAGCGCGGCGATCGGCGCCGGGTCCACGTTGTCGAGCACGTGGAGGCGCGGACCGCGCGCGGCGCCGCCCAGCGCCGTGCGGAGCGCGACCGCGCCCAGCGCGGAACCCCCGATGCCCAGCACCACGACGTCGTCGGAGCGGCTCCGCGTCGAGTCGGCGAACGCCACGACGCGCGCGTGCTCGGCCGCCTGCGCTTCCAGCTCGAGGAAGCCGAAGCGCCCGCGCCCGGCATCGCGCGAGACGGCGGCGTGCACGTCGCGAAAGCGCGCGGCGAGCTCGCTCCACTCCGCCTCCGTCGCGCCGGAGGGGATGGGCGGCGCCATCATCCGCGAAAAGTCGAGGCGCAGCGTCACGCGCCCTCCACCATCACCTGCAGCCCGTCGAACGCGGCGAAGACGCCGTCCGGCAGCTCCGCATCCAGGTCGGCGTGCGCGTTGTGGTGCGTGAGGTGCGTGAGGTACGTGCGCTCGGCGCCGATCCGCCGGGAGGTCGCGATTGCCTCGCCGAAGCTCAGGTGCGTGGGATGCTCGGTGCGGAAGAGCGCGTTCAGCACGAGCACCTTCACGCCGGCGAGCCGCGCGCAGGCCTCATCGGGGAGCGCCTTGGCGTCGGTCACGTACCCCAACGGTCCGATGCGGTACGCGAAGACGCGCATGTTGCCGTGCGGTGCCTCGAGCGGCAAGACGTCCACCTCGCCGATGCGCACGCTCGTGCCGCTCTCGAGCGGCCGCGCGGTGCCCTCGGGCTTCGCGGTGCCCGGGAGCGGGCGGATCGTGTCGTCGAAGATGTACGGGAACTTGTGCGCGAGACCCGCCAGCGCCTCGGCCGGCCCGTACATCGGGAGTGGCGACGGCCGGCGCACCGAGATCGCGCGGATGTCGTCGAGCCCGTGCGTGTGGTCGGCGTGGTCGTGGGTGAAGAGCACCGCGTCCACCCGGTGCACGCCCGCCGCGATGAGCTGCAGGCGGAGCTCCGGCGGCGTGTCAATGAGGAGGTGCGTGCCCTTCCACTCGACGAAGGCGCCCACGCGCGTGCGCTTGTCGCGCGGGTCGGCCGAGTGGCATACGCCGCAGTCGCACCCGATCTGCGGCACGCCGAAGCTCGTTCCGGTACCCAGGAAGATCAGCTTCACACCTGTTCGACCTTGAGCATGTTGGTCGTGCCGGGCACGTCGAACGGGACGCCCGCGGTGACCACGACGCGGTCGCCGGACCGCGCGAGCTTCCGCTCGAGGAGCACCTGCCTCGCCGTCCGGGCCATCTCCTCGTAGGTGGCCGCGTGCGGCACGAGGACGGGAACGACCCCCCAGACGAGCGCGAGCTGCCGATGCGTGCGGGGCCGGTCGGTGAGCACGACGATCGGCACGCCCGGGCGCCGCGCCGCGACGATGCGCGCGCTGAAGCCGCTCTTCGTGAGGACGACGACCGCCGGCGCCCCGAGCACGCGTACGGCGGTCACCGTGGCCGACGCGATGGTTTCCTCCGTGGACGCCTGCCCAGGCTCCAGCCGGTCGAGCCCGAGGCCCCGCGCCACCGGCAGCGTTTCGGCGGCCAGGACGATGCGGCGCATCGCCTCGATCGCGAGCCGCGGGTGGGCGCCCGTGGCCGTCTCCGCCGAGAGCATCACGGCGTCGGTGCCGTCGAGGACGGCGTTGGCGACGTCGTTCGCCTCGGCGCGCGTGGGGCGCGGGTGCTCGACCATGGACTCGAGCATCTGGGTGGCCGTGATCACGGGGCGACCGTACCGGTTCGCGAGACCGATGATGCGCTTCTGCGCCAGCGGCACCTCCTCGAACGGAAGTTCCACGCCCAGGTCGCCCCGGGCGACCATCACGGCATCCGTGACCTCCAGGATCTGCTCGAGGCGCTCGAGCGCGCTGTCCTTCTCGATCTTCGCGACGACGAGCACACCCTTCGGCAGCAGCGCCTTGAGCGCGCGCACGTCCTCGGCCTTGCGCACGAAGCTCAGGGCGAGGTAGTCGAGGTCCTGCTCGACCGCGAACGCGAGATCGGCCCTGTCCTTCTCCGTGAGCGAGGGCGCGGAGACCTCGACGCCGGGGAGGTTCAGCCCCTTGTGCGGCTTGAGCGCCCCGCCGTGCACGGCGCGCACGAACACGCGGTCCCCCTGCACGTCGAGGACCTCGAATTCGAGGAGGCCGTCGTCCGCGAGGATGCGGCCCCCGGATCTGACGTCGCTCGCGAGGTGCTCGTACGTGACGGGCACGTCGCCGGGCCGGGCGCGCACCTGTGGCGCGAATGCGAGGCGCTGGCCGTCGGCGACCTCGAGCGCCTCGCGCAGCTCACCGATGCGGATGCGCGGACCCTGCAGGTCGCCGAGGATGGCGACGGGACGCCCCGCGACCTGCGCCTCGGCGCGGACCGCGCCGATCGCGCGCACATGCGCGTCGTGCGTGCCGTGCGAGAAGTTGATGCGCGCGACGTCCAGCCCCGCCTCGATGAGCCCGCGAATCACCTCGGGGCTCGACGACGCCGGGCCCAGGGTGCCGACGACCTTCGTGCGGGGGTCGGTCATGGACGGCATCCCGCATTCCGGATCACCGGCTCGCGGCCACCGCGCGGCCCAGCGTTCGGGCCTTGGCCTCCAGTCCCGCGATCACCCCGTCGAACGACTTCTGGAAGCTCGCGAGCCCCTCGACCAGGAGCTGGTCGGTGACCTCCGTGAGGTCCACCCCTGCGGCGGCGAGCGCGGTGAACGTGTCTCGCGCCGCGGGAAGGTCGCGGTCCACGGTGCGCGCCACCCGGCCGTGGTCCTGGAACGCCGCGAGCGTGGCCGGTGGCAGCGTGTTGACCGTGTCCGGGCCGATCAGCGTCTCGACGTACTTCACGTCCGAGTAGTCCTGGCTCTTCGTGCCGGTGCTGGCCCAGAGCGGCCGTTGCACGCGCGCCCCCTTCGCGGCGAGCGCGCCCCAGCGCGGGCCGCTGAACCGCTCGCGGAAGAGCGCGTACGCGAGCTTCGCGTTCGCCACCGCGGCCTCGCCCATCAGGCGGCGGGCCTCCGGCGTGCCGATCTTCTGCAGCCGCTTGTCCACCTCCGTGTCCACTCGGCTCACGAAGAAGCTCGCGACGCTCGCGACGCGTGACACGTCGCCGCCGGCCTTCGCCCTGTCCTCGAGCCCCGCGCAATACGCGTCAATGATCCGGGCGTGGGTGGCGACCGAGAAGAGCAGTGTCACGTTGACGTTGACGCCCGCCGCGATGAGCCGGCGCAGTGCGACTTCGCCTTCCCGCGTCCCGGGCACCTTGATCATCACGTTCGGGCGGTTCACCGTCGCCCAGAGGCGGTGCGCCTCCGCGACCGTCGCCTCCACGTCGCGCGCCGCGCCCGGCGAGACCTCGATCGAGACGAAGCCGTCGGCGCCCGCCGTCGCGTCGTAGACGCCGCGAAAGAGATCGCACGCGGCGCGCACATCGTCCGTCGCGACGAGCTCGAACAGCGCCCACGCCGTGCGGTCGCCGGCCACGTCGCGAAGCTGCGCGTCGTAGGCCGTCCCCTGCGCGAGCGCCTTCTCGAAGATCGTCGGATTCGACGTCATCCCCGTGAGCGCGTCCGTCGCGATGCGCCGCGCCAGCTCGCCGTCGGCGAGCATCGCGCGGTCAATGTAGTCGAGCCAGATGGATTGCCCGGCGGCGTGCAGTTCGTGAGCGTGTGACGCAGGCATGCGCGGACTCCCGGCGAAAACGGTGGCTGCTACTTCACGCGCACTCTCACCCCGTAACCGCCCCTGTCCCAGTGGAACATCAGCATGTCCCCCTGGAAGAAGATCCGGAACCGCTCTTCGGACATCGGGAGGTTCATGTGTTGCTCGAGGGGCACGCGCACGAGGTCCTGCGCCGGGTCCCAGTTCGTCCCCCAGAGCGGCACGCCGCGCGCATCCACCACCTGCTTGTTCACGATGAGGTACGAAGCGCCGGCCGTCGGATAGAGCCAGAGCGTGTAGGAGCCGGCGGGGACGGTCACGCCGCCCAGGTCCAGATCCTTGTCGGTCTTGAACTGGGTGGCCGCGTTCGCGCCCAGCCGCCAGGTCGTGTCGAAGGGGACGAGCTTCCCCCAGATCTCGCGCCCGCGCTTGGCGGGACGGCCGTAGTTGATGACAATGTGCGCGCCGCCGATGTCCGCGCTCACGCTGTCGCGTGTCGAGAGGATGCCGATGGCCTGCCCGGCGGCGTCCTTCGCCGCCCACGCGGCCGCGATCGCATCCACCTCCACGTCGCGAAGCACGGTCGCGACGAGCTTCTGCGTGGTCTTCGAGCCATCGCCGCGCGTGATCTGCCCGCCGCGGTCGAGCCGGATCCCGAACGTATACGGCGGCCCGAGCTCCACGGAGTCGGCGCCGATCGCGCGCACTTCGATCCTCGCTGCCGTGTTCTGCTGCGCGCCGAACCCGATGACGTTGAATCCGCCGGAGCCATCTCGCCG
>DATEDF010000034.1:0-2857 GCA_035286465.1 Gemmatimonadaceae bacterium
CGCCGTGGAGGAAGCTGGCGAAGGCCGGAAGATTGCGGGTCACGCCTTCGGCCGCGATTTCCTCCTTGAGGTAATCGTCCACGTAGGCGCGAAGCAGCCGCCTGGGGTCAGCCGCGAGGTAGTGGCGCGGCAGGTAGCCGTCTTGCCGCGGCCCCCGGAGGGAGAGACTGTCGGGCGACCTCCCGGGAAGTCGAGTGCTCGTCGCAACAGCACTTCGGTTTATCATGATAATGCGACGTGTCAATGGGCCGCGCCTACGGTTTCCGCCGTTGCTATGCGTCCGTCGGCGTCCCCAGCGTCAACTCCCCCGACTCCACCGCCCGCTCCGCGATCCCCTTGAGCCGCGCGTCCTGGTTCCGCCCGAGCGCGCGGATGCAGCGCCGCGCCCGCCGCATCGCCATCGGCACGAAGATGCGCGCGTTCTCGAGGTCGAGCGCGGCGGCCTCCGGGCTCCCCGAGCGCTCGATCGCCGCCGTCGCGCGCGAGAGCACCGCCACCGCCAGGTAGATGTCCATCGCGGCGTTCGCCATCCGCTCGTGCAGGAACTGCCGCTCGATGATGTTCTTGCCGTGCTCGATGAGCGCGTTCTCGACCGCGAGCGCGAGGTCGTGCACCTCGCTCTCCACCATCCCGGCCTCGTCCTTGAGCGCCGCGTGCGCGCGGGTGAGGTCGGGCTTCACGAGCTGCTTCTTCACCCGGCCCGCGATGAACGACCCGATCGCGCCGATGGAATGGAGCGGGTCGCGGAACGCCTGCCCGAGCGCCTTCACGTGCTCGCCCGGCTGCTGCAGCCCGGAGAGCGCGATGAGCGCGCGCAGGATCTCGTTCGTCCCCTCGAAGATCAGGTTGATGCGCGCGTCGCGCACGCATCGCTCGTACGGATACTCCTTGGAGTAGCCGAGCCCGCCGGCGATCTGCAGCGCGTCGTTGGCCGCGCGAAAGGCCAGCTCCGAGGCGAAGATCTTGCACGTGGCCGTCTCGAGCGAGAAATCAATCCCGCCCCGGTCCATCATCGCCGCGGTGAGCATCCACGCGGCGTCGGAGGCGTAACAGTCCACCGCGTTCATCGCGATCTTGCGCTGGATCATCTCGAACGAGCCGATGGGGCGGCCGAACTGCTGGCGCTGCTTCGCGTGCGCGAGCGCGAGGTCCATCACGGCCCGCGTGCCGCGCGACGACGCGGCCGCCAGCCCGAGCCGCCCGGAGTTCAGGATCTCGAGCGCGATCTTGAACCCCTGGCCGACGTCGCCGAGCCGGTCCTCCACCGGCACCCGCACGTTCTCGAACGTCACCGTGCGCGTGTCGCTCGCCTTGATCCCCATCTTCTCCTCGATCTTGCCGAGCGAGACGCCGGCGGCGTGCGCGTCCACGATGAACGCGGTCACGCGCTGCTTCTTCTTCCCCTGCTCCTCGACGGGGACTTTCGCGAAGACGGTGAAGACGCCCGCGTACCCCGCGTTCGAGATCCACATCTTCTGGCCGTTCAGCGTGTAGCTCTTGCCGTCCGCGCCCGGCACCGCGGTGCACCGCATCGCCTGCGCGTCGGAGCCCGAGCCGGGCTCGGTGAGGCAGAACGCGGCGACGAGCTCGCCCGTCGCGCACTTCGTGAGCCAGCGCTTCTTCTGGTCGTCGGTGCCGAAGAGGATGATCCCCTTGCAGCCGATGGACGCGTGCGCGCCGAAGTACACGGCGAGCGCCGGATCGGTCGCGCCCAGCTCGCCGAACATCCGGGAGAACATCATCGCGCTCGCGCCGAAGCCGCCGTACTCCTCGGGGATGTTGAGGCCCATCAGCCCCAGGTCGGCCATCCCCTTCCGCGCCTCGTCGGTGAAACGGCCGTCGTGGTCGTGCTTCCGGGCGTCCACGTGTTCGGCGGCCCACGCGCGGAAGGAGTCGAGGACCGCGGCGAGGTTCTCCTTCTCGTCCTTCGTGAGCACGGGGAAGGGGAAGACGAGGTCCTCGCGGATCTCGCCTAAGAAGATGCCGCGGGTGAAGGAGGGGTTGTGGTCGGGGTCGGCGAGGTGAGGGGGCATAGACTGCTTGGTGCGGGGTGAGGGGTGCAGGTGATGGGTGCTGGGGAAATGGTGCGGCGTGAGGGGAAATTACTCAGCGTTCGAGCTTGAAGGCGGGGTCGAGGGCCGGCCGCTGCGCGGCGTTCGCCGCGCTCCAGCCGGTGAGGTACATCCACTGCGCGACGCGGCGGAGTTTGGCGTAGTTGATGCGGTCGGGCTCGTCCTTCGGAGTGTGATAATCAGAGTGGAGCGTCGAGGTGAAATAGAGCGAGGGGATGTTGAGCCGCGCGTAGGGCAGGTGATCGCTGCGGAAGTAGAACCCCTCAGGGTGTGACGGCCGGTCCCAGGTCGAATCCACGAGGAAACGAATCTCCCTGGCGTTCCAGTCGAGCGCCCACTGCACGAGCTGCGTGGAGTTCCGGTGCGGCGGTTGCGATCCGAGCAGGGAAAGTGAATCCGGGTGGTTGCGGCCGATCATGTCGGCGTTGAGGACGGTCACGATGTTCTCCCTCGGCACGACGGGATGGAGCGCGTGCCAGCGAGAGCCAAGGAGCCCGCGCTCTTCGGCGCCGTGCCAGACGAAGAGGACGGTGCGCCTGGGCGGCTGCGCGACGTACGCGCGCGCGATGGCGAGCAGGGCGACCGCCGTGGTCGCGTTGTCGTCGGCGCCGTTCCAGATCGAGTCACCGTCCACGGGAAAGCGCACGCCGTCGTGGTCCTGGTGGCCGCTGTAGAGCACCACCTCGTCGCGCAACGCGGGATCGGTGCCACGCACGCGGCCGATGATGTTCACGCTGGGATAGATGTACGTGTCCACGCGGAGGTCGAGCGCGAGGCGCGCGCCG
>DATEDF010000035.1:0-6530 GCA_035286465.1 Gemmatimonadaceae bacterium
CGGACGTGATTCCGCTGACCTGACTGAGGAGGACGCGATGAAGAGCGCCACGCTGTTCTGCAGCGCCTGCGACCGCCAGGTGCGGGTGATGATCACCGAGGCGCCGCTCCACGACGGGCAGGCCACGCTGCACGACGAGGAAGTCGTCTGCCTCGAGATCGGCGATCGGTGCACCGGGAAGCTCTGCCCGCTCGGCGCCGTCGAGCCGAACGCGATGGTCGCGCGCCTGGTCCGGAACGGGATCCCCACGGAAGGGCTCCATACCGTGCAAGCCGTCTGCCCGACGTGTGGTGCGGAGGCGGAGATGGTGCTCTACGGGGCCGGCCGCGCGGCGTGTACGGTGTGCGGTACGAGCGCGCGCTGGACGCTCGAGCACGCGGAGCCGGATTAACGGCAGACGGCAGACCGCAGGCGGCGGACATCGAACGTCAGCCGTCAGACATCAGACGTATGATGTCCGCCGTCAGAAGATCTTGTCGTCCCTGACGAGGAGCACTCTTGCCCGGCGGGTCACGGTCCCGTTCCGGTAGTCGAACGGCACCTCGATGCGTGCGCCGGAGAACGTGCCGGCGAGGATGGTGAGCCCGCCGCCGCCGCGTTTCGGGTCGGGCACGAAGCGGAGCGCGTTCCCCGCCGCGGACCAGCTGCCGTAGACCGTCATCTTCCGGATCGGATCCTGGCTGAGCCGCTCGCCCTTGGTGGCGAGCGTCTGCCGGTAGCGCAGCGCGGCCCGGAACTCGTGGTTCGGCCGGATGGTGAGGATCAGCTCCTCGAACTCGATGAGGTACTGCACTCCCGTCGAGTCGGTGGCCTTGTCGGCGACGGGCAGCGGCTTGCCGTTGAGGCGCGCGGAGACGTAGCTGGCGATCGCGGGCTCGGCGGGGCGTGGTGCGGCGGCCGCTGGTGACTGGCCGGCCGGCGCGGGGCCGCGCAGCCCGCTGCCGCTCGCCACGATCGCCGCGAGGAGAATCCTGCTCACGCTGGGCATCGGCCTCAAGCTAGAGCGCGAGCGAGGCCCGTTCCAGTCGTCGCTGCCGCGCGTGGTTTCGCTCACGCGTGCGTTCGCGTGGTGACGCGAATTCCGGCGCGGCCGCCATCCTTCTACGGTGCTCGCCGCCGTCCGCTCCGCCGCTGTCCTCGGCATCGAGGCCTATGACGTCACCGTCGAGGTGGACGTCGCGGCCGGGCTCCCGATGTGGACCATCGTCGGCCTGGCGTCGAGCGCGGTGAAGGAGGCGCGCGAGCGCGTCACGGCGGCGATTACCAACTCGGGGTTCGACCTGCCGTCGCGGCGAGTGACGGTGAATCTCTCGCCGGCCGACGTCCGGAAGGACGGGACCGCCTTCGACCTCCCGATCGCGCTCGGCCTGCTCGTCGCCACGGGGCAGCTCGATGCGGCGGCGCTCGCCGGTCTTCTCGTCGCGGGCGAGCTCGGGCTGGACGGCGCCATCCGGCCCATTCGCGGCGCGCTGTCGCTCGCCCGCAGGGCGGCGCGCGGCGCGGCGCGCGCGCTCGTGATCCCCGAGAGCAACGCCGCGGAGGCGGGGCTCGTGACGCAGGCGCGGCTCTCGACCGCGCCGACGCTTCGCGCGCTCGTGGACGCGCTCCGGGCCAACACGCTGCCCCGCGCCGCGCAGGCCCCGGCCCCGATGGCGGCGTTCGACGCGGCGCTCGATTTCGCTGACGTCATCGGCCAGCCGGTCGCCAAGCGCGCGCTCGAGATCGCCGCCGCCGGCGGGCACAATCTCCTGATGGTGGGCCCGCCCGGGGCGGGGAAGACGATGCTCGCGCGGCGACTTCCGGGCATCCTGCCCGCGCTCACGGAGGACGAACTGCTCGAGGTCGTGGCGGTCCACTCGGTGGGCGGACTTCTCCCGCCCGGCACCCTGCCCAGCCTCACGCCACCCTTCCGCGCGCCACACCACACGGTCTCGATGGCCGGGCTCATCGGCGGCGGTCCGGGCCCCCGGCCCGGCGAGGTGAGTCTGGCGCATCGCGGCGTGCTCTTCCTCGACGAAGTGCTGGAGCTGCCGCGGCACGTGCTGGACGCGATGCGGCAGCCGCTCGAGGACGGCCGCGTCGTGATCGCGCGCGCCGCGCACGCGGTGGCGTTCCCCGCGCGCTTTCAGCTCGTGGGCGCGGCGAATCCCTGCCCCTGCGGCAAGGCGGCCGACGCGAACGGCGCCTGCCGCTGCTCCGCCGCCGACATCGAGCGCTATCGCACGCGCCTCTCCGGGCCGCTCGCCGACCGCATTGACCTCCACGTGCACGTGGGCGCGGTCTCGCTCGCCGCGCTCGGCGCGGCGAACGGGGAGGAGTCCTCGGCGGCGGTCCGCGCGCGCGTGGAGGCGGCGCGCGAGCGGCAGCGCGAGCGCTATCTCACCCTGGGCGGCGTGCACGTGAACGCGGAAGCGCCCGGGCGGTGGCTTCTGGCCGAGGGCCGCCTCACCGACGTCGGGCGAGCGCTTCTCGAGCAGGCCGCGACGCGGCTCGGCCTGAGTGCCCGGGGGTTCCACCGCGCGCTGCGCGTCGCGCGCACGATCGCCGACCTGGACGGCGTGGCCGAGGTGGCCGACTCGGCGGTGGCGGAGGCAGTCAGGTACCGAGCGAACCAGGCGAGCGACGTCCGTCGGCCGTCAGACTGACGACGACGCGCCCTTCATCTCGTCAATCACGCGCCGGAGTTCCCGCGTGAGCGCCTCCGCCGGGAACGGCTTCTGGACGAATCCGAGGCCGGGCTTGTGCGGCTTGCGTTCCACGATGTCCGGCGGGCCGTATGCCGTCGCGATCACGATCGGCAGCTTGGGCGCGTACGCCGAGAGCATCGTGAGCGTCTCGAGGCCATTGGTCGTCGGCATCGCGAGGTCGAGCGTCACCGCCGTGATCTCGCGCGCACGGTCGGCGAAGATGTGGATCGCCTCGGAGCCGTCGCGCGCCTCGAGCGTCTCGAATCCCGCCCTGCGCAGGAGCCTCACCAGCGCGCGGCGCACGGCTTCGTCGTCGTCCACGACGAGGATCGTCTCGGTCGGTGGCATGACTCGACGCTAGGGTGCGGCGGCGGCCCCCGCAAGGCGGGTGGCCGGCCTGGGTCAGGGCGCGCCGCGGTTCGGCGGCCGGCTCATCCGCCGCTCTCGCTCGAGCGGATACCGTGCTGCGTGTCCGTGGCCGGCGTGCACCCCTCCCCGCCGTTCCGTTCACGCTAGTTTTCTGCACATGCGCGCCGCGCCGCCCGACAAGGAGAACGCTCTCCACGAGTGGTTTCGCACCCGCGGCTCCGCCCTGATCGGCTTCAGTGGCGGCGTGGATTCGGCGTACCTCGCGTGCGTCGCGCGGGACGCCCTCGGGCCGGAGCGCGTGCTCGCGGTGATCGGACGCAGCGCGAGCTACCCGATGGAGCAGTGGACCCGCGCGCGCGAGGTGGCCGACCGCTTCGGGATTCCCGTGCTCGAGCTCGACACCGAGGAGCTGAGCGACCCGCGCTACACCGCGAATCCGGCCGACCGCTGTTACTTCTGCAAGACGGAGCTCTGGTCGAAGCTGGCGCCGCTCGCGCGCGCGCGCGCGCTGGCGGTCGTCGTGGACGGCACGAACGCCGACGACCTCGCCGGCCACCGCCCCGGCCGCCGGGCCGCCGCCGAGCATGGCGTCGCCTCGCCGCTCGCCGAACTCGGCTTCACGAAGGCCGAGATTCGCGAGCGGTCGCGCGCGCGCGGGATCCCGACCTGGTCGGAGCCCTCGTCGCCGTGTCTGTCGTCGCGCATTCCTTGGGGCACGGAGGTGACGCCGCTCCGCCTCGCGAAGGTCGAGGCCGCCGAGCGCGCGCTCCGCTCGCTCGGTGTCACGGGCGACCTCCGCGTGCGCTACTACGGAGAGACGGCGCGCGTGGAGCTGTCGCGCGAAGCGCTCGCGCACTGGCGTACGGAGGCGGGGCGCCGCGCGATCCGTGGCGCGGTCGCCGCGGCCGGGTTCGCGCGCATCGAGCTCGATCTGCGGGGGTACCGCTCCGGCTCGCTCAACGAGCGAAACGAACCGGCGGCCGTTGAAGTATTGGAGGGGGAGCGCACCACCGTCTCGTCTCCCGTCGCCCGGCCGTAGTCATGTTTTCCTGCCTTGGCAAACTCGGCTGCCTCGCGCTCGCGCTGCTCCTCGCCGCGGCGGCGTGGTTCACGCACGACGCCTGGTATCCCGCGTTGCGCGCGCGCCTCGTCGCGCCGCCGCCGCCGGTGGCGGAGGCCGCGTGGGAGCCGCTCACGCCGGCCGCCGCCGCGCGCGGACGCGCCGCCGCGGAGCGACTCTCCGAGCGCAGCGGACCCGTCTACGTGAATGTCGCCGCGGGCGATTTCGCCGCGTTCCTTCTCGACTCCGTGCTCGCCAGCCTGAGCGCGAGCGCCAGCGGCGCCGAGGCGCTGGCGCGCGACGACCGCCTCTACCTCCGCGCCCGGGCGAGCGTGGCGGAGCTGGGCGGCTCGAAGACGCTCGGCCCGCTCAGCGGCGTGATCACCGGCCGGCAAACGCTGACCCTTCGCGGCCGGCTCGAGGTGCTCAGGCCCGGGCGCGCGCAGTTCGTCGTGGACGAGGTTGCCATCGGGGAGCTGCGGCTGCCGTCGGCGGCGATCCCCCGGCTCATCGCGCGCGTCGCGGGCACCGCACGCGACTCGGCGAACGCGCCGGAGGCCGTGCTGGTCAAGGTGCCGCGCACGCTCGCGGACGTGCGGGTCGGGAAGGGCCGCGTCACGCTCTACAAGAACGTGCCGTGAGCCGCCGCATTCTGGTCGTGGACGACGAGCAGGGCATTCGCGCGGCACTCACGCAGCTCCTCGAGTTCGAGGGGTACGAGGTGCGCGGCGCGGCGGGCGGCGCGGAGGGCATCGGGCTCTACGAGCAGTGGCGCCCGGCGCTCGTCTTCCTCGACGTGAAGATGGCCGGCCTCGACGGACTCGAGACGCTCCGGCGGCTGCGCGAGAAGGACCCGGCCGCGATCGTCGTGATGATCAGCGGGCACGCCACCATCCAGAACGCGGTGGAGGCGACGCAGCTCGGCGCGTACGACATCCTCGAGAAACCGCTCGACACCGACCGGATTCTCGTGACATTGCGGAACGCGATCGGGCGGCTCGACCTGGCCGAGGAGAACGCGCGTCTCCGCGCGACGATCGAGTCGCGTTACGAGATCGTGGGCCGGTCGTACGCGGTCCGCGCGCTCATTGACGGGATCGAGAAAGTCGCTGCCACCAACGCCCGGGTGCTCATCTCGGGCGAGAACGGCACCGGGAAGGAACTGGTGGCGCGCGCGCTGCACCGGCGGTCGGCGCGCACGAAGAAGCCGTTCGTCGAGGTGAACTGCGCCGCGATCCCGGGCGAGCTGATCGAGAGCGAGCTCTTCGGCCACATGAAGGGCTCGTTCACCGGCGCGATCGTCGACCGCGCGGGGAAGTTCGAGCAGGCCGACGGGGGCACGCTCTTTCTCGACGAGGTGGGCGACATGTCGCTCGCGGCGCAGGCCAAGGTGCTGCGGGTGCTGCAGGACGGCGAGGTGACGCGCATCGGCGGTTCGAAGTCGCGCCGCGTGGATGTGCGCGTCATCGCCGCGACGAACAAGCGGATCGAGGACGAGATCGCCGCCGGCCGTTTCCGCGAAGACCTCTACTACCGCCTCGACGTCGTGCCGATTCAGGTCCCCCCGCTCCGGGAGCGGCGGGAGGACATCCCGCTCCTCATCGAGCACTTTCTCCGGCTGTTCGCCCGCGACGACAGCGTCGCGCCGCGCGGCGTGGATCAGGGGGCGATCGAACACCTCGCGCAGCTCGACTGGCCGGGCAACGTGCGCGAGCTGCGGAACACGATCGAGCGGCTGCTGATCCTCTCGACGGGCCCGCGGATCGCGCTCTCCGACGTCGAGCGCCTCGTAGGCGCCCGCTCCGCGGCGCCGGGCGGGCTCGGCGGGCTCGAGGAGTCCGGGACGTTCGAGGAGTTCAAGCTCGCGGCCGAGCGCGCGTTCCTCCTCGTCAAACTGCGCCAGCACGACTGGAACGTGGCCGAGACGGCGCGCGTGCTCGCGATGCCGCGGTCGAACCTCTACAAGAAGATCGAGCGCCACCGACTGGCGCGGGAGCACGAATGAGCGGGCGGAACTGGGACGCCGAGCTGAGGAAGATTGACCGGCAACTCGAGTCGGTGTCGGACGAGGCGCTCTTCCCGGCGAAAGCCGCCCGGTCACCCGGCGAACGCGCGGCGGTGGAGGCGGTGCAGCAGACGACGAGCTCGCTCGGCGTCTTCGCCCGCCTCGCGCTCGCTGTGGCGCTCGGTGTGGCGATCGTCTTCTGGCCGTACGGCGCGCGCTGCGGGCTCGGGATGGTCGGCTACCTGGGTGCGGTCGCGACGCTCGTCACCGCCGGCGTCTGGAGCGCGATCTGGACGTGGCGGCACCGCGCGGCCAAGGGGCACACCCTCTCGCTGCTCCTCGTGCTCTGGGGGCTGGTGCTCGCGTCGCTTGACGTGCTCCCGCGCATCGGCTATGCCAGGCCGAGCGC
>DATEDF010000036.1:0-2163 GCA_035286465.1 Gemmatimonadaceae bacterium
TGCGGGACACGAAGCTCACATCCGGCCCGCGAACCGTGTCCGGGTCGCTGAACAGTTGGTATCCGACCTCGACGTACACGCGACCCAGGTGGTGCTCGGGCACAAACGTGCCGAAAGGGTGGCTCATGCCTTCACGCGCACCGCGTCGTGGAGGAACTCCGGGGCGAAGTCGGCGCCATTCGGCCAGACGAGGGTTTGAAACTCCGGGTGAACCGAGAACCTCTTGAAGTACTCGACGTCCTGGAGCGGCTCGAACACTTCTCCCCACAGCTCCGGCCCGAGGTCCACCTCGCCGGCCGTGCCATCGCGGAACCGTAGCCAGACCACATAGTCGCGAACGTACCGGGCTTCCATGACGTCGTAATCCATAGTCCGTCACTCCAAGGGCGCGATGCGCTCCATCGGTTTGCCCTGCCGAGCCAATTCCCAGTTGGTCAGCAATTCGGTTCTGTGAAGCGCCGCCCACTCGAGAACGTGTCGGAGCGCCCGCTGGGGGAATGTACCATGAACCATGCCGGTTTCCACCTCGACGGAGACCTTGTACCCGCCATAAGTCGCATGGAAATGGGGCACGCCGTGCGCTAGACGCCGTCCTCCTGCGCGGTGAGAGGGGGCAATCAAGGTTCACTTGTTAAACTCAAGAGGTATGCATAGACTGCATGTTAGACACAAAAAGTATGCGCACGAGGGCCGGACGAGGGCTCGCAGGGGCGCTATTGGTCGACAAAGTCTGCCCAGACGTTCTCTAAATTAGAAAATATCTGCGTTCTGGGAGCTGCGTGTGGCAGTACGCCGAAAAAGTCAGCAGGCTGTGCCGGAGATCGTGCTCAGCAACCGCGAGATCTCCTACCGGCTTTCGCGCGACGTCGCGGCCGGGCGTCTCAAGAAGATTGCGCCCCGTCTCTATACCAGCCGCGTCAACGACGCTCCGGAAGCCGTCATCCGGCGCAACCTCTGGGACGTGGTCGGGATGCTATTTCCCGGCGCCGTGATCAGCCAGCGCACAGCTGTCGAGCTCAAGCCCACGCAGGACGGCGGCGTCTTCATCACGGGCCCCTACCCGCGGACCCTCAAGCTCCCGGGGGTTACCGTGCGCATGGTGCGTGGTCCCGGACCGGCCGACGGTGACGCCCCCTATGGCAACGCGCTGTGGCTAGCATCGCCCGCCCGCGCATACCTCGAGAACCTGACGCCGGCACGTCGGCGAGGCGGACCGAGGCGCGTGCTGGACCGCGCGGAGCTGGAGGACCGGCTCGAGCGGATCCTCCGCGTGTCGGGAGAGAAAGCGCTGAATGATCTACGCGACAGGGCAAAAGCAGTCGCTCCCTCGCTGGGACTCGCCCGCGAGTTGGCACAGTTGGAGCAGATCATCGGCAGGCTCCTCGCTAGTCGGACGGGACCCCTGGCGGGCGCCGCCGCGGCGGCGCGTGTGGCCGGCCTCCCTTACGATTCCGACCGGCTTCCTCTCCTCGATGCACTGGTCAGTGAGCTCAGGGGCTGGCCGGTCGTGGATCGGCCACGCCCGGCCGGCTCTTTCGAGAACGAGGCGTTCTTCGACGCCTATTTCTCCAATTACATCGAAGGCACCGTGTTCGAGGTTGACGAGGCGGCGGACATCGTGTTCCAGGGCCGGATCCCCGCCCGCCGGCCCGAGGATGCGCACGACGTGCTCGGGACCTACCGTCTGCTCTCGGATGTCGAGGAGATGACCCACAGCGCCACGAGAGACGCGGACGACTTGGAGTCGTTTCTCGCCCTGCTCCGGCGTCGCCATCACACCATGTTGGCGAATCGGCCGGAAGCGGCGCCCGGCGAATTCAAGACCGAGCCCAACCGCGCGGGCAATACGGTGTTCGTGGCACCGGAGCTGGTGCGTGGCACGTTGCAGAAGGGATTGGAGCGTCTTCGCGCGCTCGACGCGCCGTTCGCGCGCGCCGCCTTCGTGATGTTTCTCATCGCCGAAGTCCATCCCTTTGTTGACGGGAACGGCCGTCTGGCGCGCGTGATGATGAACGCCGAGCTGATCGCGGGTGGGCAGCACCGCGTCATCATCCCGACCGTGTACCGGGATGACCACCTCGGCGCCCTGCGCGCCTTGAGTCGCAACGCGCGTGCCGAGGTGCTGCCGAAGATGCTGGACTTTGCGCAGGAGTTTACGTCGCG
>DATEDF010000037.1:0-26393 GCA_035286465.1 Gemmatimonadaceae bacterium
AGCCATACTGCACGGCGAGGCCAACTCCGCCGAAATACCGGACGTACGGCTGAAGCCGCTCATCGCATGAGGAAGACTGCGTGCAGTACCGTTGTATGGCCTCCAGATTGCGAAGCAGTGCCGCGTGTGCGCCAATGCCGACGCTGAACTTCTCGAACCGCCGAAGCTGGATGTCGGCGCGCAGGAGACCGCCTGCGCTGTTGCCGACCGTTCCGTAGTTCGGGGTACTCTCCGTCCAGAGAACGGCAGGCCCGGCCGCGATCGTCCACGGCCGGCCGGACTGAGCGGAGGCGTGGCTTGACGCTGCCAGAAGTCCGAGGCACGCAAGAACGAGGCGTTTTGTCATCGCGCGCCACCCACCGCGATGAACTGTCCCGGGCGGGCGGTCCGCGCGTCGAACTCGACGAACTCCCGCTTCAGTTGGATCGGGACGCACTCATCCAGAAGAACGCGCATCCGCGAGCGTGACCTCTTTGGCGTACTCCAGAGCCTCGAGCGCTTGCTCGCGGGTGACGGACGGGAAGTCGGCCAGGAACTGATCGAGCGTATAGCCGCCCTCGATGTAGTCCATCAGGGCGTGAAAGGGCACGCGGGTCCCCAGGAAGACAGGGGTGCCGCCCAGGATCTCAGGGTCTGAATGAATGACGTGCTGCGTCATCGGAGGCTCGTTTCGCGATCTCTGAATAATAGCCAAGGGCGAACTGGTGTGGCTCACTCCAATCCTCCAGTCACGTTCTCCCGCGAAGCGGGAGCGATCCTTGCGAGGCGTCGCTGCATCACGCGCGCGGACGGTGTCGGCGCGCTACGGCGCGACCATCGCGTACGCCGAGCAGATCACGAAGAGAGCGAGCACGGCGGGTGCGTTCCTCAGTCGGCGTGATGCGACTCGGGACCGCTCTTCCAATGCCGGCCCGGGCTGACCCCGGGCCGCATTCGCCTCACGAAACCGGCCGGTCGAGGACTTCGCGGATCCTCGCGCCCAGTTGCCGCGGCGTGAACGGCTTGGGCAGGAATGCCGTCGAGGCCTCGATGATCTCCTTCTGGAACACGGCCTCCTGAGAATAGCCCGACATCAGGAGGATCTTCGTTTCCGGACGCTCGGCGCGCAGCCGGCGCAGCAGCTCCGGCACGCGCATGCCCGACAAGACGCCATCCGACAGCACCAGGTGAATCACGCCATCGTGGGTCGCCGCGATGCGCGTCGCCGTCTCGCCGTCCGCGGCGGAAAGAACGCGATATCCCTGATGCTCGAGCGCGGTCACGATCAGCGCCAGGATCGGCGCGTCGTCTTCGACGACCAGGACCGTCTCCTGACCCTCGACGCCGGGGGCAGCGACCGGCGGAACGGCGGTCACCGTTTTCGCGTCGCTGGCCGGGAAGTAGCACTTGAAGGTCGTCCCGGCGCCCGGCTCGCTGAACGCGAAGATGTACGCTCGGCTCTGCTTCACGATGCCGTACACGGTCGCGAGCCCGAGGCCGGTGCCCTTCCCCTTTTCCTTCGTCGTGAAGAACGGCTCGAAGAGGTGCCCCAGCGTCTCACGATCCATCCCGGTGCCGGTGTCGCTGACGGAGAGGAGGACGTAACTTCCCGCCGGCAGCTCTCCCTGCTCGACGGCGTGGGGTTCGTCGAAGCGGACGTTGCGCGTCTCGATCGTCAGCGTCCCGCCGTTCGGCATCGCGTCCCGCCCGTTCACCGCGAGATTGAGCACGATCTGCTCGACCTGCGTCTTGTCGGCCCATACGCTGGCCAGCCGTTCATCAGCGGCCGTTTCAAGCCGGATGTCGGGGCCCAACAATCGGCGCAGCATCTTCTCCACGTCTCGAACGCTGTCGTCGAGCCGCAGGGCGTTCGGCTCGAACGGATGGCGTCGGCTGAACGTCAGGAGCTGCCGTGTCAGCGCCGTCGCGCTTCCGCACGCCTTCAGGATCTCGTCCACCCCGCCCGAGTGCGGGTGGTCCTGCGGGAGGTCCTGACGCATCAGGTCGGCATTGCCGATGATCGTCGTCAGCACGTTGTTGAAATCGTGGGCCACGCCGCCGGCCAGGCTCCCGAGCGCCTCGAGCTTCTGGGCCTGCCAGAGCTGCTGCTCGAGCGTCTTCCGGTCGCTGATGTCAATGAACGTATTCTCGATCCGCGCTTCTCCGGCCACCTCGTCGTGGAGCGTCAGGTTCGCGAGAATCCAGACCGGCTTGCCGTCGCGGCGCCGCATCTCGAGCTCGACGTTCCTGAGCTGTCCGCTCTTCTGCAGCTCCGCGAGCACGCGCTCGTATTCATCCGCTTCCCGGTAAAGCGTGGCCGCCGGCAGTTTCATCAGCTCCTCTGGAGACTCGAACCCGAATGCGCGGGCGAAGGCGTCGTTGCAGAGGATGATGCGGCCGTCCAGCGTGGTGGTCGCCACACCGGCGACGGTTTCGTCGAAGATCCGGCGGTACCGACGTTCCGCTCGGTGCCGGTCGGCCTCCGCTCGATCGAGATCCGATCCGATGCGACGCGCCAGGCGCGAAACGAGGACCGTCATGAGCGTCACTCCCGCGATGGCGATCCACCCCGTGACGAGCACGCGATTCGCGCCCAGCGCCTCGCCGAACCGGGCGTCGAGCAGGCCGAGGAACGCGACGAGGCCGGCGGTCGCCGGCAAGAAGGCCCGCAGCATGCGGGCGCGGGGCGACGGACCGGTGAGCGGCCTCAGCGGCCACACGTCCGGCCCGGCGGCCGCGACGATCGCCGACCCGAGCACGAGCAGACTGAGCGCCGTGGGAAGCGCGACCGGAATCGTGGAGCTGCCGTACAGCAGCGGGGAACCGTACGCGTAGCCGAGCGTGACGGTGGCTCCCACCAGTGCGGCCAGCGTCGCGCCGACACTCGCGTAGGCCGTGCGCAGACCGTACAGCGCGAGGGCGGCGGACAGGACCAGCAACGCTCCGGCCGTGACGGGGGACATGACGCCGAGCTGCACGCGTCCGAAGTCGCCGCCGGCGCCACCGAGGAGCTCGTCCAACCGCGCCGGAAACGCGAGGTTGACGAACGCGGCGAGCGCCACGGTCCACGCGAGCACCGAAACCGTGACGCGAACTCCTGCGCTGCGCTCCCACACCACGCGCGCGAACAGCGCGACTCCCAGCACGAGGAACGCGAGTGCCGTGGACGGCGCCATCGGGATGAAATCCAGCGGAGGGCGCACCAGGAGCGGCCACGCCATCGCCCAGCCGATGAGGACGATGACGCCGTGCGCAGCGACGGCGCTCGCCGCCACCGCGGCGGCGCGGGGCGCGCGGGACGTGAGCACAGTTCCGATGGTGAGCCTCGGTTTTGCGGGACTGCTTAACGCCTAGAAGCTTGCCACAGGCGGCACAAGGTGGGGGTGTCTCATTCTGACTCCCATCACGACACTTTTCGGCCAGGGGTCCGCGGGCCCTGAGCGATTCACGTCAGGGTCGTTTCGTCGGCGTGACCTGGATCGGCACCGCCACGACCGTCACGACGGGCTGGTCGAGCCGGCGATCGCCCCCCTCACGCGACTCCTCGCCGTACGTGGATCGCGGCGGCCGCCGCGAGTGCGGCCGCCATCGTGGCCAGCCCCATCAGCACGAAGCGCGGCACCACGATCGCGCCGACGTATGTTGGGCCGATGGACCGGCGCAGCCAGCGCCGCACGTACACCGCGAACGGCTCGCCCGCGACGCTCGCGTACGCCGCCGGCAGCTCGCTCGGCCCGCGCCACACGCGGGCGAACTTCTCCGGCCCGAGCGACCGCGCGAGGTGGTCGAGAAAGCGCGCGCGCAGCGTCGCGTTCCCGCGCCAGACGGCGGCGCGCTGAGACGCGAACACGTCGGTCGGCGGCGCGAGCACGCCACCCGGGCCGAAGCGCGCCGTCGGGTCGAACCCGGCGCCGAGCACGCCAGCCGCGCACGCTTCCAGCCGGCCCGCCGCGCACGCGATGATCCCGTCGGCACGTTCGTACACCCCGAACATCTGCCGCGCGAACGGCGTTGCCGCCCAGAGCGAATCGGGCAGCCGCGCCTGGGGCGAATAGCCGCTGCTCGCGACGAGCCATCCCTGCGCGCTCAGCGTTCGGGCCACCTGCGCCGACGGCGGCCCGAACGCAGCGTAGAACCCGCACGGACCCAGGTCCTCGACCTTCGGAAAGCCGGGAATCCCCGTGCGGAGCATGCTCGTCGTCGCGGCATCGCGCTGCACGACGGTCATGCGCTCGATGTGCCGCACGGGAACGCGCAGCACCACCACGCACCGGTCGCTCGCGCCGCGGTCCGGAAGGATGTACAGCAGGTATCCTCTCAACCGCGAGACGTCGGACCGGTCGGCGATCGTCACGACGAAGGCCACCCGCTCGACGGTGCCCGGCACCAGTGCCGGCAGCGCGTGCGCCCGCCGTGCGATCGCCTCGCGCTGAGCGACGGGGATGCGAGAGTCGAACACCGGGTCCGCGCCGCTTCGCACGGTGCGCACCACGGCCTGGATCGAGTCGGCGGACCGCCTCGCCTCCAGCCGGCGATCAAGCGTCCGCAGTCGCCCGACGAGTTGGTCGCGCTCCATCCGCTGTCGCAGGGCACTGTTCATCTGGAAGCGCCCGGGCTGCGGGGCCGGACGGAACACCACGCCGAGGAACACCGTGCCGAGCACGGCCGCGGCGATCCAGTTGCGCACCGTCAGTTCCACGGCGTGTTCCGCAACGAGAGGGCGAACGCGCCGGCGATCCAGGCGAGCGCGACCGCGAGGATGGCCGGCGTCGGCATCGCCTTCCGCGGGCGCGAGATCGTGAGTCGCGCGCGCCAGGCGTCGAGCAGTTCCGCCGGCGAGACGCCGGCCGTGCGTGCCAGCCGCGCGAGCGGCGGCGACGCACTGTCCGCGACCAGCCGGTCGAAGGCCCCTGCGCCTCCTCGCTCGAGCGCCGCGAACAGCAGCATCACCCGCGCGTCGTCGGGCATCGGCGGCTGGTACGCTGTCGCGGGAATGATCGCGACCGCCGCGGCGCACGCGTCACGCTCGCGCTTCGACGTGCACGCGAGCCAGGTGCCGGTGCCAAGCTGGTGCTCGAGCATTCCCCGCAGGTTCCTGAGGGCCTTCACGACGTCGGGATAGTCGCCGGCGTCGTACCACGCGTGCAGCGGATCCGCCACGGTCGTGAGGCCGAGCGTGCTCACGCAGGCACTGTCGTCGCCGGCGAGGCAGCGCCGCACGGCGCTCGACCCGGTTGCGACCGCGAGTCGAAAGGCGCGCTCCGAGAAGACGGCCGAGTCCCGGCCCGGCGCCCGGGGCGGGCTCACCCAGCTCCGGATGCCGGCGTCGAGCGACGCGTGCAGCGCGCGGCTGATCGCGAGCCCGAAGTTCCGGGCGACGTCGGCCGAGTCCGCCGGCCAGGGATCCTGCGGCAACGAGAGGTTCGTCGTGTCCACGCGCACCACCAGCGACAGCGCGCCGCGCCGCACGCGCGCCGTCTGGTTCGGGAAGATCCGCAGCGACGCGAGCACCGACGTGCGCGCGAGCGTGCGTCCGCCCGCATCCCCGAACGCCCGCCGCACGTCCGCCGCCATGCCCGCGACCGCCGACCGGACCAGCGACGCCGCGTCGTGCGTCACGACGACCGAGACGCCCTCGACGCGCAGAGTGTCGAGCACGGCCGGAGCCGGCTTCGCGGCCGGCGCCGGTGCGGCGGTCGCCGCCACCTTCGCCTCCGTCGCCGATCGCCGGTCGAACGACGCGAGTTCCGCTTCCGTCCTCGCCTTCAGCGCCAGCAGCTCGGCGGTGCTCTGTGCCCGCGCCGGCGACGGCGTGAGCAGCAGGCCGAGCAGCGCGACACGCGCGGTACCGGTGGTGCGGCGCATCGCACGAGGCATCGCCGATTCAGACATCAATGAGCATCCACCCTTCAAGGAAGGGGGCGTACGGGCTCCTCGGCGAGAAGAGCCACTGGATCACCGAGAAGAGCATCGGGCGGTGCGCATGGTCCATCGTCGCACCGTAGAGCAGGTCGAGCACCAGCGTGAGGAGCATCCCGTAGAGCAGGACCTTCACGATCCTGGGGCTCGCGCTCACGATCGCGAAGAGCACCGCGTACACGGTGGCCGCCGCCACGAACCACCGCAACGCGAACCCGACCGAGTAGACGTGGAGCACGTTCGGGATCGGCACGATCCATCCGCCGGCGGCGGTCACGCCGGCAAGAAACACCGCCGGCAGCGCCAGCAGGAACAGTCCGGCCGCGAAGCGCCACGTCACGTACTGTGCGCGAGCGACGGGGAGGAGCAGGGCATACACGTGCTGGGTGCGCGTGTCGCTGTTCCACGTGGCGAGCGCGAGCCCGAGCGCCACCGCGGCCGCGTGGAGCTGGAAGAACACGCCGAAGCTTCGCGAGCGATTCAGAAGCTCCGGGATGAGGTACTCCCCCGCGCCGTCGAAGCTCATCTGCCCGCGCAGCACCCCGATCACGAGGAGCACGCTCGCGAGCGCGGAGAAGAGGAGGTATCCGCGGCTCCACTTCCACTGGGACCAGAGGATGGCGCGGAACATCAGGCGGCCTCCTGCGCCGCGCGCGCCGCCGGGGACGCGCTGCGGGCCGCCTTCAACAACGAGATGAACGCCTGCTCGAGATCGAGGTCAATCACCTCGTGCAGGGAAACGCCCGCCGACGCGAACCACGAGTGCATGGACGGCTCCCAGTTCCGCACGAGCCACTCCTCGGCGCCGCCACCGAGCGGCCGGCGCGTCAACGTGAGAAACGGAGTGGCGGCACCGCTGGGCGCCGCATCCGTCACGGCCACACGCACGCGCACGCGCAGGCGCTTGATCCCGTTCCGGAACTCCGTCATCGGCAGCTCGGCGAGGAGTCGCCCGTGGTCCATCACGCCCACCCAGTCGCAGATCCGTTCCTGCTCGTGCACCAGGTGGCTCGAGACGAGCACCGTTGCCCGGCGCGTGGCGACGAACCCGGAGAGCGCCTCGAGCACCTCGTGCCGTACCACGGGGTCGAGGCCGTCCGTCGGCTCGTCGAGCACGAGCACCTCGGGACTCTGGGCAAGGGCGAGGAGCACCATCAGCTTCCCCGTCTGCCCCTTCGAGAGCGAGCCGACCGGCTGGCGCGCCGGCAGCTCGAACTGCGCGAGAAGCTTCGCGGCAAACGCTGCGTCCCAGCCGCGGTGAAACGCGGCGTGGTACCGCATCGCTTCCTCGACGGTGAACGACGGATAGACGTGCGGCCGTTCCGGCACGACGCCGATGCGCGCCAACGCCACTCTCGCGGCGCGCGGCATCGGGTGGCCCAGCACTTCGATCGTGCCGCGCTTCGCCCTCAGCAGGCCCAGGATGAGCCGCATCGTGGTCGTCTTCCCGGCGCCGTTCGGCCCGATGAAGGCGTAGATCGCCCCGGCGGGCACCGTCATGTCGAGCTGGTCCACCGAGAAGTGCTTGCCCGCGCGGTAGTGCACGGAACGCAACGAGATCACGGGTCCGCCAAGTGTATTAGTAGTACAATACAGTGCGCTCCTTGTCCCGGCCCGTCAAGGCCCCGCAGGCGGCGAGTGACCTCGACTGGCGGATTCGCCCCGATCGCGTGCCCACGGCGTCCAGCTCCGGATCGGGAGAGTCCTGGTTCGATCCCGGGAGGGGCAACTCAGACCACGTCTACTCGGGCCCGGTGCCCGGAGGCCGACGCGAGCCGCTCGTCTCGCGTGACGAGTGTGGCGCCCAGGCCCTCAGCCAGTGCGACATAGGCGGCGTCGTAGGCCGTAAGATTGCCACGCAGCGCCCAGATGCGGTCGAGAAGCGGCGCGTGCGGGTAGCGGGTGATCGGGAACCGCGCCAAGAGCTCGAGTGCTGAGCGCCCGCGCGGCGGTGTGAGCTCACGCCGGGCAGCGTAGCGACGCAGAACCTGGGCGACCTCGACGTCGAGAAGGTGCGGCGCATGCAGCGACTCACCTGGCGCGAAGAGCCGCGCCTCCACCCGTGGCGCGGCGTCCGTCTGCAGCAGCACCTCGAGAATCGCCGACGCGTCGGCGACGATCACAGTCGGTCACGCTCGCGCCGCACGGCGCGGGCGGGGGTTTCACGCGGGCGCACCGGCTCGAGAGCGGCGAGGCGCTCGCGGAGTTCGTCAACGGTCCAGCGCTCGGCCACCTGCGCCAATTCGCTCCGCAGGTAGTCGGAGAGAGTCATGCCGGCCCGCGCGGCGCGGGCGCGGAGAGCACGATGCAACGCATCGGGGACGTGGCGCACCTGGATCATCTTCGGCATGTGATGAACATGCAGCACATGTGCTGCACATGTCAAGACGGCGGCGCCGCGCGCCGTAACCGTGTCGGCAGGTTGCGGCGCAGCAGCGGGGAGCAATGCTCCGGTCCCGGCGGACGTCGGCCAGGCGCGCGGGCACACGCAGCGCGCCCGCAGGGACGCCTGCGTCACCGCGGACATCTTTCAGCCATTAGGCCCCGGTCAGCTTTGCATTACGAGTTGGTGACGTGTCTTGTGCCCTCTCACCGAATCCCGCATTGATCGGCGCGCCCTTGACGGACGGCGCTTCCTGCTCCACTGTATCAGTCAAGTACTACACTGATTTCGCGCGCAACCGCGGCGCTCGCCACGGTGTCTTACAGCAGATAGGCGCTCCCGCAACTTCGTTACCAGGCGGCGTATGCTCTCCCGCTTCCTCCACTCCCGCTGGTTCGTCGTCGTCGTCGCTCTCGTCGCGGTCGGCGTTCCCGTCATCTGGCGCGTCGCCGGCGGCGCCGGCCCCGCGGACGACGCCGTCGTCGCCCGCGTGCGGCGCGGCGACTTCCGGGTCACCGTGAAGTCCTCCGGCGAGCTGCGCGCCCCGAAGTTCGTCAACATCACGGGCCCGCAGCAGATGGTGCAGGCCGAGGCGTACAACGTCAAAATCCAGTCCATCGTTCCCGAGGGCACCATCGTCAAGGAGGGCGACGTCGTCGCCGAGCTCGACCGCTCGATGCTCGCGACCAAGATGGCCGACGTCTCGCTCACGCTCCAGAAGGCGATGGCCCAGAACGAACAGGCCTCCCTCGACTCCACGCTCAACCTCTCCAAGGCCCGCGAGGACATGCGCACCAAGGCGCTCGTCCTCGAGGAGAAGCGTCTCAACAAGGACCAGTCGAAGTTCGAGGCGCCCAGCGTCCAGCGGCAGGCGGAGATTGACCTCGAGAAGGCAGAGCGCGCGCTGAAGCAGGACTCGCTCGACATCAAGACCAAGACCGAGCAGGCGAAGGCGAAGATGCGCGAGGTCGGCAGCGACCTCGAACGCCAGAAGAACAAGCTCAAGATCATCCAGGAGGTGATGGGCCAGTTCACCATCCACGCCCCCGCGCCCGGCATGGTCATCTACCTCAAGGACTGGAACGGCAAGAAACGCGCCGTCGGCTCGATGGTGAGCCCCTGGGAGCCCACGGTCGCCACGCTTCCCGATCTCACGACGATGGAGTCGGTCACCTTCATCAACGAGATAGACGTCCGGAAGATCGCCGTCGGGCAGAAGGTCGAGATCACGCTCGACGCGGACCCGAGCAAGAAGCTCACGGGGGTCGTGACCGCCGTCGCGAACGTCGGCGAGCAGCGCCCCAACTCCGACGCGAAGGTCTTCGAGGTGAAGCTGAACGTCGAGAAGCCCGACACCACGCTCCGGCCCGGAATGACCACGGGGAACGCCATCGAGACGTTGGCCCGCAAGAATGTGCTGAGCATCCCGCTCGAGGCCCTGATGACCGACAGCGGCGTGTCGTACGTCTTCCGCCACACCGGTGTGCGTGTCGTGAAGCAGGAGGTCGAGCCCGGCCCGATGAACGACGACGAGGTCGTCGTGCGCCGCGGGCTCCGCGAGGACGATCGCGTCCTCCTCTCACCGCCGCCGGACAGGGACAAGCTTCCGTTGGAGCGCCTCCAGGGAGCGAGCACCGTGCCGAAGGTGGAAGCGAGCGATACCGCGGCGGGCGCGAAGAAGATCCCGGTGAAAAAGGCGGCGCCTCCGGCGGCGCCTCCGCCGGCAAAGGGGGCTCCCGCTTCCGCGCCCGCACGTCCGCCCGCCAGGAAGGGCTAGCCCGCCGTGCGGTTCCGCTTGGAGTCGCTCGCGCGCCTCCGCGGGCTGTTCGTCGCGCACGCGGTGTTCTCCGTGCGCACCGCGCTCGAGGCGGTCGGCCACAACAAGCTGCGCGCCGGTCTCACCTCGCTCGGCATTCTCTTCGGCGTCGCCTCGGTCATCGCGATGCTCGCCATCGGCCGCGGCGCCGAGCAGGAGATCCTCGCGCAGATGCGCCTCCTCGGCTCCAACAACGTCATCGTCGCGCCCCTCGTCGAGCAGAAGGAGGAGGAGGCGAAGGACGCGCCGAAGAAGGAGGTCAAGCGCTTCTCCCCGGGCTTGAGCTACGCCGACGCCGAGGCCATCCGCGGGGTCATCCCGCAGGTGGAGGCCACGAGCGCGGAGATCGTCCTCAACACCACGTTGACGCGCGAGGGCCGGCGCCGGTCGGGGAAGCTCGTCGCGGTGGACACCGAGTACTTCCGGATGATGAACCTCGAGCTGGCCGAGGGGCATCGCTTCACGCGCGACCAGGTGCGACTGGGGCGGCCCGTCGCCATCATCGGCCAGGGAGTCCGCTCGCGTTTCTTCACCACGGAGCGCGCCGTCGGCAGCACCCTCAAGGTCGGCGATTCCTGGCTCAACGTCGTCGGCGTCCTCGCCGACCGGACGGTGAGCCGACAGACCGCGCAGCGACTGGGCATCCGGGACGCGAACATGGACGTGTACATCCCCGTCCGGACGATGCTCCTCCAGTACCGGAACCGGGCGCTGGTGACGCAGGCGGAGATCGAGGCGGCGTCGAAGATGCGCGTCACGACCGGGAACGAGGCGACCAACGAAGACCCCGAGCAGCGCGCCGAGCAGCGCAACATGAACCAGCTCGACCGGATCATCGTGCGCGTCTCGGAGGCGCGGTTCGTCCCCTCCGTCGCCGACGTCGCGCAACGGATGCTCCAGCGCCGGCACAACACCGTGGTGGACTTCGAGGTGACGGTGCCCGAGCTGCTCCTCAAGCAGGAGCAGCGGACGCGCAACATCTTCAACATCGTCCTCGGCGCGATCGCCTCCATCTCGCTCGTGGTGGGCGGGATCGGGATCATGAACATCATGCTCGCGTCCATCCTCGAGCGGATCCGCGAGATCGGCGTGCGCCGCGCGATGGGCGCCACGCAGAAGGACATCCTCTTCCAGTTCCTCGCCGAGGCGGTGATGATCTCCGTGGCGGGGGGCGTGGCGGGGATCCTGGTGGGCGGCGGGCTCAGCGTTGGCATAGAAAAGCTCGCCGGCATCAAGACGATCGTCTCGGCGTTCTCCGTGATCGTCGCCTTCGGCGTCTCGTTCAGCGTCGGGCTCGCCTTCGGCATCGTCCCCGCCTGGCGCGCGGCGAAGCAGGACCCGGTGGTCTGTCTCCGATACGAGTGATCCCATGACAACGCGAAGGCTGTTCCTCGCGGCGGCGCCGTGCGCGCTCGCCGCCCTCTGTGCCGCTCCCGCCGCGGCACAGCAGACCCTCACGCTGCAGCAGGCGATCGGGCTCGCGCAGCGGCAGGGCCTCCCGGCGCGCGCGGCGCTCGGCGCGCGCGACGCGGCCCGCGCGCGCGACCGGGTGTTCGACGCGCAGTACCGGCCGGGGCTCTCGATCACGGGCACCGCGCCGACCTACAGCAGCTCGATCACCCCGGTGACGCAGCCCGACGGCTCGATCCTCTACCGCTCGGTGACGCAGACGCAGGGGTCGCTCACGGCGAGCATCCTCCAGCGGATCCCGTGGACGAACACGACGCTCTCGTTCAACTCCGGCCTGAGCCAGGTGCAGCGGAGCGGGACCGAGTCGTTCCGGAGCTGGTCTTCCACGCCGTTCTCGGTCGGCATCTCGCAGCCCATCCTCCGCGCCAACGCGCAGCACTGGGACACCAGGCAGCAGGAGCTGCGGTACGAGTCCGCGGAGCGGCGCTGGCTCGAGGCACGGGAGGACGTCGCGGTCGCGGTGACGGGCGCCTTCTTCGACCTCTACGCCGCGACGCTCGCGCTCAGGAACTCCACGGCGAACGCCGCCACGAACGACACCCTGTTCACCCTCAACAAGGGGCGCTACGAGGTGGGGAAGATCGGCGAGAACGACCTGCTCCAGAGCGAGCTGGCGCTGCTCCGCTCGCGCGCCGCGCTGGAGGACGCGCGGCTCGGCAGGGATCGCGCGCTCTCGCAGTTCCGCATCGCGCTCAACCTCCCGCCCGGCTCGCCGGTGGACATCACCGTCTCCCCCCGGGTGCCCGACGTGAATGCGGACACGGCGCTGGCGGTCGAGCAGGCGCGCCGCAACGTCGCGGCGATGAGCGATGCCGACCTGGCCGACGTCGCGGGCGATCGCGCGGTGAGCGAGGCGAGGTGGAACACCGCGCCGGGAGGGACGCTCACCGCGAGCTATGGCTACAACGCGACGGCCGGCACGGCGCCCGAGGTCTACAAGAACCTGCTCGACGCGCGGCAGCTCACCTTCGGCGTGAACATCCCGGTGTGGCAGTGGGGGGCGCACTCGCAGCAGGTGGCGGCGGCGAAGGCGGACCGCGAGTCGGCGAAGAGCAACGCCCAGACGAGCCGGGCGCAGGCCGTGCACAATGCGCACTTCGCGGCGCTCCAGCTCGCGCAGGCGCGGCGCACGCTGACGATCTCCGCCAAGGCCGACACCGTGGCGCAGAAGCGGTTCGAGGTGGCGTACAACCGCTACGTGATCGGGCGGATCACGATGGACAACCTCTACCTGGCGCAGAACGAGAAGGACCAGGCGCTGAACGCGTACGTGCAGGCGATGCGGGGGTACTGGGTGGCGTACTATCAGTTGCGGAAGAGCACGCTGTTCGACTTCGAGGTGGGGACGGCGATTCGGTGATCGCGGGGTTGCCGGCTCCCGGGCAACGAAGCTTGCCTCCGGCGGGCCGTCTCTCCGTCCGCTTCCGGCACGCCCGCAACGGCGACTATCGCGTCCAGATCACCACGAGGCCGCAGGCGTTTCTCGTCGAATTGTACCGGACCGGCATCGTCGCCCCTCCGGCATAGTACTCGATGCCGGCGATCTGGTCGGGTGGGATGCTGTTGATGTTGAACGGAGGTTCACCGTCGGCGCCCTGGTACACGAAGATCCCGTCCACGATGACCGCGGCGTAGCACGTTCCACCCGGACCGTTTCGCAGGAGCGACAGGTTGGGTCGAGTCGAAGCGACGTACCATTCAGATGGTTGGCGCCGATTCTGTATGAGCCGCGGCCCGGGTATGGTGCGCAAGACGTCGCTGGTGAGATGGCCTTCCATTCGCACGAGCTGCTCTCGCGTGATGAAGTGGCCGAACCCCCGGACTCGATTCTCTTCGAAGGCCGCGAGTCGCGGCGACACGGGCGCCGGTGCGCTCGTCACGATCTTCGGCAGCGGCTGCCCGAACGGCCGGAGCACCACGGTGACCGACACGGTGTCGCTCGCGGAAACCGTCACCATCCTGCTCTCGTAGCCGATCTTGCGCACCTGCAGGATCGTCGTGCCGGCCGCCAGATGGGCCAGCGAAACCGTGCCCGTAGCCGAGGTGACGACGGTTGTACCGCTCGTGAGATCAACCACGGCCGCCCCGACCACGGGCTGACCGGTCGCGTCGTCGAAGACACCCAGCAGCCGGACCGAGGCCCTCGGCTGGGCGTCGGACGATGCCGTCGGTGACAAGACACAGACGGTGAGCAGGATGAGCACGATCAGCCGTCGCGCCATCGCGTCCTCACGCGGCCAGGAATGCGGGCGGGCCGCACAGTGGTGCGGCTCAATCCAAACATCGCCATCGGCGCGCGCCGGAGGCAAGCGTCCCGGCCAGAACGGGCCACTTCAGCCCGCATCCCGGCGTTGACCTCAGGCGCTAGTTTCGAGGGGTGCCGAATCAGACTCCACCCCGCATCGTCATCGTCGGCGGCGGCTTCGGCGGCCTCGCCGCCGCGAAGCACTTCCGCGGCAAGCCCGTGGACGTCACGCTCATTGACCGCACCAACCACCACGTCTTCCAGCCGCTGCTCTACCAGGTGGCGACGGCGGGGCTCGCGCCGAGCGACATCACCGTGCCCATCCGGTGGATCCTGCGGCGCGAGACGAACGTCACGGTGTTCCTCGGCGACGTGGCGGCGGTCGAGCCCGCGCGGCGCGAGCTGCGCCTGGCCGACGGCGGCGCGCCGGTGGCGTACGACTATCTCATCCTCGCGCCCGGCGCGCGCCACGCGTACTTCGGCCACGACGCGTGGGAGCCGTTCGCGCCGGGCCTCAAGTCACTCGAGGACGCGCTCGAGATTCGCCGCCGCTTCCTCCTCGCGTTCGAGCGCGCCGAGCGCACGGACGATGCAGCCGAGCGCGACGCGCTCACGACGTTTGTCATCGTCGGGGGCGGACCGACGGGCGTGGAGCTGGCCGGCACGATGATCGAGATCGTGCGGAGAGCGCTGCCGCGCGACTTCCGGCGCGTGGACACGCGGAAGAGCCGGGTCATCCTGCTCGAGCGCGGGCCGCGCCTCCTGCCGAGTTTCCCTGAATCGCTCTCGGCGCGCGCGCGGGCCGACCTCGAAGCGCTCGGCGTCGAGGTCCGCACGGGGGCCGTCGTCACGGACGTGAACGCGCGCGGCGTGCGAGTGGGGTCGGAGTTCATCCCCTCGCGCGCGGTCTTCTGGGCCGCGGGGAACATGGCGTCGCCGCTCGCGGCGTCACTCGGCGCGCCGCTGGACGACGCCGGCCGCGTACTCGTCGCGCCCGACCTCTCGGTGCCAGGGCACCCGGAGATCTTCGTCGTGGGCGACCTCGCGGCGGTGCGGCGCGAAGACGGATCGTGGGTCCCGGGCGTCGCGCCCGCCGCGAACCAGGAGGGCGCGCACGCCGCGCGGAACCTCCTCCGCCTCCTCGACGGAAAACCGACGCGTCCCTACCGCTACGTCAACAAGGGCGAACTGACCGTCATCGGGCGCAATCGCGCCGTCGCCGTCTTCGGCAACCTGCGGTTCGCGGGCTACGCGGCCTGGCTCCTCTGGCTTTTCGTGCACATCATGTACCTCGTGGGATTCCGCAATCGCGCGATCGTCCTCGTCGAGTGGGCGTACGCCTATTTCACGTTCCAGCGGGGGGTGAGGCTGATTACCTCGAGTGAAGGGTGAAGGGTGAGGGGCGAAGAGTCGGGTGAAGGGTGAAGGGCGAATGGCGAAGGGCGAAGGGTAGGTGAAGGGTGAACCCTCTTCACTCTTCACCATTCGCCCTTCACCCTTCACCCACCTCCTCACGTCTCACTCCTCTCCCCTCACCATTCGCCCTTCACCCTTCACCAACCCCCTCACGTCTCACTCCTCTCCCCTCACCCACGAAATCTTCCATCCCAACACCCAGCGAGATCGTCATCAGCACGATCACGCCCGCCGTGTAGAACGGCACGCCGTGCCCGAGGTAGTCATACGCGAAGCCCGCGTAGATCGGGCCGACGACGCGCGCGATTCCCCCGAAGGTCTGCTGCACGCCCATGTAGAGCCCGCGCTCGTGCTGCGGCACGATCTGCGAGAGGAGTCCCGTCACGCACGGGAAGGTAAACGCCGTGCCGAGCGGAACGAGCGCGACGGTCGCCGCGAACACGGGAATCGAGGGTGAGAGCGGCATCGTGGCCAGACCGATCGCCAGCATCACCATCCCGAGGCGCGAGAGCCGCACCTCGCGGAACCACTCCACCATCTTCCCGAGCACGAGCGCGCGCGTCACCACGCCGATCACCGCGACGTACGCGAAGAAGTAGCCGATCGTCTTCTCGGTCACGCCGAACTGCTCCATCAGCAGGAGCGCGAGCACCGTGGTCATTCCCTGGAACGCGCCCATCGTGATGCCGTAGATCCAGATGAGGCGCGACGCCGGCTCGCCCGAATGGGACACCACGCGCCACACCGCTTCGCCCGAGCGCCGGACTTTCTTCCCGCTGGCGTGCGCGGCCGCGGCGTCGTGCGATTCCCTCAGGAAGTACCACGCGAACCCGATGTTCACGGCGGCGATCAGCGCCGCCGCGAGTCCCGGTCCCCGGAACTTGAGCGTCGGGTCGGCCGCGAGCGCCTGGGCGCTCACCCCGAACCCCTGCATCCACGAGCCGATCACGGGGCCGATCGCGACGCCGGCGTTCGTCGCCGCCGAGAGCCAGCCGAGCGCCTTCGCGCGATCCTTCGGCTTGGTGGCGTCGGCGACGTACGCCTGCACGACGCCCACCGTGCCGCCGCCCGCGCCCTGCACGATGCGGCAGACGAGCAGCAGCTCGAGGGAGCCCGCGAACGCGAAGATCACGTACGCCACGGCCGACGCGCCGAGCCCGACCATCAGCGCGGGGCGCCGACCCACGCGGTCCGAGAAGCGTCCCCAGAAGGGCGAGCTCACGAGCTGCGCGACGGCGAACATCATCACGAGGAGCGACACCACCGCGCCCTGGCCGCCCATCCCGACCGCGTCGAGCGCCCGCCAGAGCGGCCCGTGCCCGATCACCTTCACCGCATAGAACGGGATCAGCGGGAAGACGATGAGTCCTCCCATCATGTCCACGAACGCGGTGACCATCAGGACGACGAGTTTACCCATCAACCAAGAGAGGCGAGAGGGAGAGGCGAGCGGCGAGCGAAAGAGGCGAGGGCAACGGCGACGTCCGGCTTGAAAACGTACGCGCGGCCGGGGTGGCGCGCTGGCTATTCACCGGTCTTGCCGAGCGCGGCGGGAGGAGTCGAGCGGCCCACGACGCCCGCGACGGCGACGATCGTGAGCACGTACGGGATCATCGCGACGAACTGCGACGGAATGAGCTGCGCGGCCTGGAGCCGGATCTGCAGCGTCTCCGCCCCTGCGAATAACAGGCACGCGAGGCCGGCCTTGAGCGGATCCCACCGGCCGAAGATCACCGCCGCCAGCGCGATGAACCCGCGGCCCGCCGTCATCGAATCGGTGAACTGGTGCTGGTCGAGCGCGAGGTACACGCCCCCGAGCGCCGCGAGCGCGCCCGACGAGAGCACTGCCACGTAGCGGACCCGGTGCACCGGCACGCCGACGCTCGCCGCGGCCTCCGGGTGCTCGCCGACCGCGCGCACGCGAAGCCCGAAGGTCGTCTTGTGAATGACGAACGCCAGCGCCGGCATCACCGCGAGCCCGAGCCAGACGAGCGGGTTCTCGAGGAACGCGGCGCCAGCGCCCGACGCCGCGCCGCCGAAGCCGGCAAAGCCCGCCACGCGCGGCGAGTTCGAGCTCGAGTCGAACGCGAGCTGCAGGAAGAAGCGCGTGATCCCCACGGCGAAGAGGTTGATCGCCACGCCGACGACGACCTGGTCGGCCTTGAACCGGATGCTCGCGGCGGCGTGGATCGCCCCGAGGAACAATCCGGCGGCGATGCCCGACACGATCCCGACCCAGGCGCTGCCGGAGTAGTGCGCGCCGAGCACCGCGCCGAACGCGCCGCCCAGCATGAAGCCCTCGAGCGTCAGGCTCACCACGCCCGCGCGCTCCGCGATCGCGCCGCCCGCGGCCGCGAAGAGGTACGGGACCGCGATGCGGACGGTCTGCGCGAGAAAGAGGAGCGCGCTCACGCGGCGCTCCCGCCCGCGGCCGGCGGCGCCGGTCGCGCCACCACGCGCGCGGCGGCCGAGACGAGCAGGCGCCGCACCTCCGGCACCGCCGTCGCCACCGCGAGGATCACGATCCCCTGCAGCACCTCGACGATCTGCTTCGGCACCATCGCGTTGATCGCGAGCCCGCCCTGCGAGAGCGTGGCGAAGAAGAGCGCGGCGAGCGCGACGCCGAGCGGATGATTGCGCCCCACGAGCGCCACCGCGATGCCGAGGAACCCCGCGCCGCCGGTGAAACCCTCCTCGTAGTAGCCCTTGTAGCCGAGCACGAAGTTGATGCCGCCGAGCCCGGCGAGCGCGCCGGCGAGCGTGAGCGCGCGCCGCCACACGGCGCCCACGCGCACCCCCGCGTACTCGGCCGCCATCGGCTGGAGCCCCACCGCGCGCAGCTCGTACCCCGCCTTCGTCCGGAAGAGAAACCACCCCAGCGCGACGGTCACGGCGGCGACGATCACGATCGTCCAGTTCGCCGCCGATCCGTGGAACGCGGCGACGGTGTCCGCGAGGCGCGGCACGGTGCCGGCGCGCACCGTGCTCGTGTGCAGCGTCTCGGGCACGTGCAGCTTCGAGGCGACCACATAGTTGAGCAGCGCGAGCACGACGAAGTTCATCATGATCGTCACGATCACTTCGTGCGCGCCGAACTTCGCCCGCAGCACGCCCGGCACGGCGCCCACCGCGCCGCCCGCCGCCATCGCCGCGAGCACGCACACGCTCACCGCGAGCCAGGCCGGCGTGCCCGAGGGGAGCGCCAGCCCCGCCAGCGCCGCGCCGAAGCCCCCGGCGGCGAGCTGCCCCTCGGCGCCGATGTTGAAGAGGCCCGCGCGCAGCGCGAGCGCGACCGAGAGCCCCGTGCAGGTGAGCGTGGTCGCCTTGTAGAGCACCTGCGCGAAGCCGTAGCCGTTCCCCCACGTGCCTTCGAGGAGCATCCGCCAGACCGCGCCCGGCGCTTGCCCGTACGCGAGGATGAGGAGGTCGCCCGCGACGAGCGCGACGACGACCGCCACGAGCGGCGGGAGCACCGCCTCCTCGAACGTCGCGCGCAGCCGCCCTCGCGCTTCGCTCACGCCGCCGTCTCGCGCTTCGCGCCCGTCATCCAGGGCCCGAGCACCGCCTCGCTGGCCTCGTGACGCGGCATCACGGCCACGAGCCGCCCGCCGTACATCACCGCGATCCGGTCGGAGAGCGTGAGCACCTCGCGCAGCTCCGCGGAGACGAGGAGCACCGCCTTCCCCTCGGCGCGCGCCCTCCGCAGCTCGCCGTGGATGAACTCGATCGCGCCCACGTCCACGCCGCGCGTGGGCTGCGCGGCGAGGAGCGCGGTGAATCCGCGCGACAGCTCGCGCGCGATCACGACTTTCTGCTGGTTGCCGCCGGAGAGCGCGCTCGCCGGGAGCGCGGCGTCGGCGGGCCGGATGTCGAACGCCGCGATCTGCGCGCGCGCGTGCTCCGCGATCCGCGCGCGGTCGAGCACGCCCCGCGCCGCGAAGTGGTGCTGCCGCCCGAGGATGAGGTTGTCGGCCACCGCGTACTCGAGCACGAGCCCGCGGCGGTGCCGGTCCTCGGGAATGTGCGAGAGGCCCGCGTCGCCCCGCGCCCGCACGTCGAGCGCGGTCACGTCGAGGCCGCCGAGCCGGACGCTCCCGCTCGTCACGGGCCTCAGCCCCGCGATGGCCTCGACGAGTTCCGTCTGCCCGTTCCCTTCGACGCCCGCGATCCCGAGGATCTCGCCCGGCAGGACGGCGAACGACACGTCGTGCACCGCGCGCTCGACGCGCGCGCCGCGCACCACGAGGTTCCGCACCTCGAGCACGGGCGCTCCCGCTTCGCCCTTCGCCCTTCGCTCTTCGCGGACGGAAAGATCCACGTCGCGTCCCACCATCGCGCGCGCGATGGCTTCCGGCGTCGTCTCCCGCGTCGCCATCCGCGCGACGGTCTCGCCCTGCCGCATCACCGTCACGCGCTCGCTCACCGCCATCACCTCGTCGAGCTTGTGCGTGATGAGCACGATCGTCGTCCCCGCGTCGCGCACGCGGGCGAGCACCTTCCAGAGTTCGGCGACTTCCGGCGGCGAGAGCACCGCGGTGGGCTCGTCGAGCAGGAGGATGCGCGCGCCGCGATAGAGCGTCTTGAGGATCTCGACGCGCTGCGCCTCGCCCACCGAGAGATCCGCGACGAGCCGGTCCGCGGGAACGCGGAGCCCGCTCTGCTCGCACAACTGCTCGACGTCGCGCACGGCGCGCGCGCGGTCGAACGTCCCGACGCTCACGGGCTCGCGCCCGAGCACCACGTTCTCCGCGACCGTGAGCGTCGGCACGAGCATGAAGTGCTGGTGCACCATCCCCACGCCGGCCGAGATCGCCCGCGCGGTCGTCCAGCCCGTGACGTCGCGCCCGCCGACCTCGATGGTGCCGGCGTCGCACGGATACAGCCCGCTCAGGATCCGCATCAGGGTGGACTTCCCCGCGCCGTTCTCGCCCACCAGCGCGTGGATCTCGCCCGGCCGCACCTCGAGGTTGGCGCCGCGGTTCGCGCGCACCGCGCCGAACCGCTTCTCGATCGCGGTCATGCGCACGGCGGGGACGGAGGCCGCCGGACTCGTCACTCCGCCCTCCTCACGACGATGCGCACTTCGCCCTTCGCACGACGCTCCGCACTTCTCTCTCCGCCCTCTTCACGACGCTCCGCACTCCTCCCTCCTCCCTCGGAGTTCTCATCGTGCGGACGGCACGCTGATGCGTCCCGCGATGATGTCCGCGCGCAGCGTCTCGAGCGTCGCGCGCACCGCGTCGGGAATGAGCGCGCGGTTGTGCGCGTCGTACACGTACCCGACGCCGTCCTCGGCGAGCCCGAACTGGGAGATGCCACCCCGGAAGCGCCCCGCCTTCACGCGCGCGATCACGTCGAACACGGCGTTGTCCACGCGCTTCACCATCGAGGTGAGCACGTGGCCCGGCGCCTCGTTGTACTGGTCCGCGTCCACGCCGATGCCGAACTTGTTCATCGCGCGCGCGGCCTCGAACACCCCGAGCCCCGTGGAGCCCGAGGCGTGGTAGATGATGTGCACCCCCTGCTGGTATTGCGAGAGCGCGAGTTCCTTCCCGCGTCCCGGATTGCGGAACGCCTCCGGCGTCACGCCCGCGTACTGCGCGATCACCTGGCAGTCGGCGCAGACCCGCTGCACGCCCGCGCGGTACCCCGCCTCGAACTTGTGGATGAGCGGCGAGTCCATCCCGCCCACGAAGCCGACCTTCTTCGTGTCGCGCGAGAGCAGCGCCGCGAGCGCGCCGACGAGGAAGGAGCCCTGCTCCTCGCGGAACTTGAGCGCGGCGAGGTTCGCCGGCGGCGGCACGGGCGCGCCGTCCTTCCCGATCGCGACCGCGTAGTCCACGCCCGCGAACGCGACGCCGGGATACTCCCCGGCGAGCTGCGTCAGGTCGTCGGTGAAGATGAACCCGACGCCGATGACGAGGTCCATTCCTTCCGCCGCGAGGAGCCGGAGCCCCGCCTCGCGGTCGGAGCCCTCGCCCGGCTCCACGAATCGGACGCGCGCACCCAACTCCCGCGCAGCGCGCGCGGCGCCGATCCAGGCGCCGTCGTTGAACGACTTGTCGCCGCGCCCGCCCAGGTCGAATACGATCCCGACGTCGAGCGCGTCTCCCGCCGGCGCCCCGGCCGCGCCCGACGGGCGCACGAAGAGCAGCGCGACGTGCGCGGCGAGCAGCACGCCGACGAAGACGAGGAGCTTGCGCATCGAGGGGATAGAATCGCCGCGGGAACCCGGTACGGCAAGGCGCGGGCGGCTCGGTGTGCGGCTCGCTGAGCGGCTCGGGCGAAGCGCGGGGCGCTATCTTGCGTGCATGGCGGATCGCATCCGCACGCGCTTTCTCGTGATCGGGTCCGGCGTGGCGGGCCTGCACAGCGCGTGGCGCGCGTCCGGGCACGGCGACGTCGTGGTGCTCACCAAGCGCTCGCTCTTCGACAGCGCCACCGCCTATGCGCAGGGCGGCATCGCCGCGGCGCTCGGCGCGGGCGACTCGCCCGAGCTGCACCGCCGGGACACGCTCGCCGCGGGCGCCGCGCTCTGCGACGCCGCCGCGGTGGCGGTGCTGGTCGCCGAGGGGCCGCAGCGCGTGCGCGATCTCGCGTCCATCGGCGCGCGGTTCGACACCGACCCGCTCGGCCGGCTCTCGCTCGGCAAGGAAGCCGCGCACTCGCGCAAGCGCATCGTGCACGCGCACGGCGACCAGACGGGCGCCGAAGTCGCGCGCGCGCTGATCGAGCGCGTCCGCGACCATCCGCGCATCACGGTGCTCGAGCGCGCGCGCGCCCTGGACCTGATCGTGGTGAACGGCCGCTGCGCCGGCGTGAAGGCGAGCGTCTCGGGTCGCGCGGTCGAGATCGTCGCCGACGCGACCGTCCTCGCCACCGGCGGGTGCGGCCAGGCCTATCGCTACACGACGAACCCCGAGGTCGCCACCGGCGACGGCTACGCCATCGCGCACCGCGCGGGCGCGACGCTCGCCGACATGGAGTTCGTGCAGTTCCACCCCACGGCGCTCGACACGCCCGAGAACCCGTTGCAGCTCATCTCCGAGGCGGTGCGCGGCGAGGGCGCGGTGCTCGTGAACGAGCGCGGCCAGCGCTTCATGACGCTCCGCCACCGGCTGGCGGAGCTGGCGCCGCGCGACATCGTCGCGCGCGAGATCTTCCGCGAGCGGCAGTCGGGTGCGCTCGTCTATCTCGACGCCCGCAAGATCGCCCGCACCTTCGCGCGCCGCTTTCCCGGGATCTTCGCGGTCTGTCGCGCGCGGGGCATTGACCCGCGCAAGGATCGCATTCCGGTCACGCCCGCCGCGCACTACATGATGGGCGGCGTCGTCACTGACCTGGCGGGCCGCTCGACGCTCGAGCGGCTCTACGCCTGCGGCGAAGTGAGCTGCACGGGCGTGCACGGCGCGAACCGCCTCGCCTCGAATTCGCTGCTCGAGGGGCTCGTCTTCGCCGAACGCGTGGCGCGCGACATGGTCGCGCTGTCGCGCCTCCCGCGCCCGCCGCGCCTCGAGCCGTGGACGGTGCCGCCGCTCCAGGACCGCGGCGCCGCGCAGGTCGCGGCCGACGCCATCCGCGCGCTGATGTGGGACCACGCCGGCATCGCCCGGAACTCGAAGGGGCTCCGCCTCTGCATCGCGGCGCTCGCCGATCTGGCGAAGCGCCTCCCCGAGGGCGCGACCGAGGAGCGCAACCTGGCCGACACCGCGCTCCTGATCGCCGAAGCGGCACTCCTGCGCAAGGAATCGCGCGGCGGGCACTTTCGCCGCGATTTCCCGCGCGAGAAGCGCAAGTGGCGCGGGATGCACATCGAATGGTAGGGTCGTGGGGACTGCCACGCGTGCCCTCGACGCCGCGAGCCGTCGCCCCACGCGCCGCGAGCCGTCGCCCCCGGCGACGTGAACATTCCCCCTCTCGCGGCGTATACTCGAGTAGGAGCCCTCACCCATGACTCACACTCGCCGCGTCGCGCTCGCCGTTGCGCTCCTCGTCGTCGCCGCTGTGACGCTCTGCGCGCAGCACGCGCCCCCGCGATGGGGTGGGGGAGGCGTCGGCGCGTCGAGCGCGGGCATCAGAGAGGCGCATCCACGCGTCACCGCTGTCGGGCCGTTCGTGATCGTGCCCGGCACACCGATGACGGCTCGCGCTACGGTGCCGAGTCACTCGGGTGGCGGCTCGTGGAACGGGAGCCGCCCCACGTCCGGCGGGTCCCCGCCTCCGCGGCCACGCCAGCGGGACGCCGAGCTGAGCGCGTTCTTCGGTTACGTGCCGCCCCGCGGACCGGCGGCGCAGAGCGTCCCGGTGCAGTCCGCCCCGGGCGTTCGCGCGCGCACGCAGCCCGAGGTGCACCACCCGAAGATCATCTGGCCCGACCGGCGGCGCACGCCGTAGTCTCCGCACCGCTCTTCCCGGGCGCTCTTCCCGGGCGCTCTTCCCGGGCGCTCTTCCCGGGCGCTCTTCCCGGCACCCCGCGCTGGGCTAAGATACGGTATGGCCCCGTCCGCGCCGCAGCCGCAGGATAACGCGTTCGCCGAGCTGCACGAGGAGATCCGCCGCCTGGCCGCGGAGCGGAACACGGTGATCCTCGCCCACAACTACGAGCGTCCCGAGGTTCAGGACGTCGCCGACTTCGTCGGGGACTCCCTCGGCCTGTCGCGCGAGGCCGCCCGGACCGCGGCCGACGTGATCGTCTTCTGCGGCGTGCACTTCATGGCCGAGACCGCCGCGATGCTCTCGCCCAGGAAGACCGTGCTCCTCCCCGACCTCGCCGCCGGCTGCTCGCTCGCCGCGACGATTGACGCGGCGCAGTTGCGCGCGTGGAAGGCCGAGCATCCGGGCGCCGTGGTGGTCGCGTACGTGAACACGACGGCCGAGGTGAAGGCCGAGAGCGACTACTGCTGCACCTCCGGCAACGCCGTCGAGGTCGTCAACGCGATCGCGCCCGAGCGGGAGATTCTCTTCCTTCCCGACATGTTCCTCGGCGCGCACGTGCGACGCGTCACGGGCCGGCGGAACATCCACGTCTGGATGGGCGAGTGCCACGTGCACGCGGGGATTGACCCGGAGAACATCCGGCTGCAGCGCGCGCTGCATCCGGAGGCCGAGTTTCTCATCCATCCGGAGTGTGGCTGCGCGACGAGCGTCGTGGAAGCCGTCTCGGCGGGCGACGTGGATCCCGAGGGCGTGCACATCCTCTCGACCGAAGGGATGATCCGGCGGCCCGGTGAATCGCGCGCGCGGGCGTTCATCGTCGCCACGGAGGTGGGCATCCTGCACCGGCTCCGACGCGCGTATCCGTCGAAGACGTTCTACGCCGCGAACGAGCGCGCGTCGTGCGCGTACATGAAGGTCACGACGCTCCCCAGGGTGATCGAGTCGCTGAAGCGGATGCAGCACCGGATCACCGTCCCCGCGGAGGTCGCGTCGCGGGCGCGGCTCGCGATCGAGCGGATGGTCGCCACCGGCGGCGGCGTGCCGGGCACGCCACCGGGCCCCGGCGTGGATCCCGGCGAATGACCGACCCGCGCGAGAACCATCCGCCGCGCCGCATCACGCCCTTCGCGCCTCCCAACTACGCGGCGGGCGCGCTGCGGTTCCCGCTCACCGAGGCGAGCATCGTCGCGCTCGTGCAGGACGCGCTCGAGGAGGACGCCGCGTCGCGCGACGTGACGACGATCGCCACGATTCTCACGACGCGGCGGGCGCGCGCCCGGCTCGTCGCGCGCGAGCCGGGGATCATCGCGGGCGTCCCGCTCGCGCTCGCGGCGTTCCGCCTGCTCGACGAGGGCGTCGAGATTCGCGTGGACACCGAAGACAGCGGCACGGTCGAGCGCGATGCGACCGTCCTGTTCGTCTCGGGCCACGCGCGCGGTCTGCTCGCGGCCGAGCGCACCGCGCTCAACTTCCTGCAGCGTCTCTCGGGGATCGCGACGACGACGCGGCGGTTCGTGGACGCGGCCCGCGGCACGCACGCCGCCATCATGGACACACGGAAGACGACGCCCGGCTGGCGCCGGCTCGAGAAATACGCCGTGCGCTGCGGCGGTGGCGTGAACCACCGCGCCGACCTCGCGAGTGCCGTGCTGATCAAGGACAATCACCTCGCGGCCGTGGATGGCGACGTGGCCCTCGCCGTGCGCCGCGTGCGCGAGCACGCGCCGGGGATGCCGGTGCAAGTGGAGTGCGAAACGCCGGCGCAGGTGCGCGCCGCCGTCGAGGCGGGCGCCGAGAGCGTGCTCCTCGACAACATGCCGCTCGAGGCGCTCCGCGAGAGCGTCGCGATCGCCAGGGGGCGGAGCATCACCGAGGCGAGCGGCGGCGTACGGCTCGACAACGTGCGCGCGATCGCGGAGGCCGGCGTGGACCGGATCTCGGTGGGCGCCATCACGCACAGCGCGCCGGCGCTCAACCTGGCGCTGGACTTTGAGTAACGCAGAGCCGGAAGCTGGAAGCCGGGAGCGGCCTGCGAGCGATCCGCGGCGCCAGCCCGACGGCCCCGCGCCCGACGCAAGCTGCGACGTCTGCGGCGCGTACGCGCTCGAGTGGCGCTTCTGCAAGCTGATCTGCCGGAATTGTGGTACGATCAACAAGTCGTGCTCGGACCTGTGAGCCGCGCCTCACAACGGAGAACGGACATGAAGCGCGTCGTGCGTGGACTCGTGGTGATCGGCTGCAGCCTGTTCTCTGCCGCGCCGATGGGCGCGCAGGCGCGGTGGACGGTGGATGCCGCACCCGTGCTCGACATCAAGGGCGTGAACGACAAGGGCGATGTCGCGTTCGGGGTCGCGCTCGGCGCCACGCGCTTGAGCAGCGGCGCGCTCGTCGTGCTGGACGGTGGCCAACCCGGGCTCAAGTTCTTCGATGCAAAGGGGCAGCTCTCGAAGACCGTCGGCCGGGCCGGGCAGGGTCCGGGCGAGTTCCGCTACGTGCTCTGGATGGGTCAGTGCGCGAAGGACACCCTCTTCGTGTGGGATCCGCCGCAGCAGCGAATGACCGTCTTCGATGCCGGCGGAACGGTCGTGACGTCATTCCGGCCGACGGGTGGCGAGGTGCTCTGGCTTGCTTGCTCGCGCTCGGGTGCGGTCGGTTACGCCGGTACTCCTCCACGGGAGGGCACGGTACGGTCGGTTCCTCAGGGAGCGACCTATGCGTTCCTTTCGGGA
>DATEDF010000038.1:0-29988 GCA_035286465.1 Gemmatimonadaceae bacterium
ATCGTGGTGGGCGGCGTGCAGAAGCTGGACCCGACCGGATTCTCCACGGGGATCTGGGGCGGTGAGTATGGCACGTTGCGCGACATCTTCAATTTCAAGAACACGGTCAACAACAGCACGACGCTCAACGCGGCACAGAAGGCGGCGGCGCTCGGGCTCGCGCAGACGATCGAGGCGACGATGCTGCTGCACATCGTCTCGGCGCACGACACGCTGGGCGCGATCACCGAGATCAAGGAGAACGCCGCCGACCTCGCGCCCTTCGTCTCCCGCGACTCGGTGTACAAGTTCATCCTGGGCACGTACGACGCGGCCGCGACGAACCTCGCGGCCGGCGGCGCGGCATTCCCGTTCACGCTGGGCCCGGGCTACGCCGGGTTCAACACGCCGGCCACGTTCGCGCAGTTCAATCGCGCGATACGGGCGCGCGCGTCGGCGTACTACGCCACGTCCGGCGGCGGCACCGCCGCGTGGCAGGGCGCGCTCACGGCGCTCGCGGGTTCGTTCCTCAACGCGGCGGCCACGACCCGCGCCGCGTTCGACGTCGGCGTGTACCATACCTACGGCGTCTCGCCGGACTCGCCCAACGGCTTTGCCGTGGCCACCAACACGAACCTGTACGCGCACATGTCCATCCAGACGGACGCGCAGCTCAAGGCCAACGGCCAGCCCGACGACCGCTACACCGCGAAGGTGCGCACTGGGCTCCCGGCGCGGACCGGCCCGGTGACCGTGGACGGCCCGACGAGCGCGACTTCCACGCTCGGCTACAGCATCTGGCCCGCGCAAACGTCGTCCATCGCGATCATTCGAAATGAAGAACTGATCCTGCTCCGCGCCGAGGCGAAGCTCGCGACGGGGGACAAGGCGGGCGCGATCGCGGACCTGAACCAGGTGCGCGTGAACTCGGGCGGGCTGCCGGCGTCCACGCTGACGGCGGCATCGTCCGACGACGCGATCATCACCGGCATCCTGTACGAGAAGCGGTACTCGCTGATGATGGAAGGACACCGGTGGGTGGACATGAGGCGGTACAAGAAGCTGAACCTCCTTCCCCTCGACGTCGCGTCAGGCCCGAACAAGAACTTCGTGGCCGTCGTGATCCCCATCGGGCAGGCCGAGTGCCTGGTGCGCGCGAAGGCGACGGGGGATCTGCTCGGCCCCAACGGGCAGAACAACTGCGCGCCGTGAGCTGAGGCGGGAAGGCGGAAGCGGGAAGCCGGAAGCGAGGGACTGCTTCCGGCTTCTTGCCTCCCGCCTCCCGGCTCGCGGCTCGCGGCTCGCGGCTTCCGGCCTGCTCCGAAGTGTGTTTAGTTGCTTTCAATGAGTCGAATCCGCCTCTTCCTCTTCGGTCCGCTCGCGCTCGCCGGCCTGACGGCGCTCGTGCCGGCGCCCGTCCGTGCGCAGCAGGTCCGCCCGGGCCTTCCCGGCTCGGCGGCGGACTCGGCGCGCACCAGGCGTGCGCTCGGCGTCATTGACGGCGTCGTGAGCGACACGAATCTCGCTCCGATTCAGGGCGCGCAGATTGCCATTCTGCGCACGAACCTCCGGCTCGGCACGGGACCGAACGGCCGGTTCCGGATCGTGGACGTGCCGCCGGGACAGTACCTCGTCATCGTGAGGCGCCTGGGCTATCGCCCCACCTCCGCCATCGTGCAGGTGCCGGTGTCGGACACGCTCCGCCTTTCGTACACACTCGAGCAGCTCGTGACGACGCTCGACCCCGTGGTGGTGACCGAGAAGCGGCAGTCGCTGCGACTGATGGAGTTCGAATACCGCCGGAAACTCGGGGCCGGGCAGTTCCTGACGCAGCAGGAGATCGAGCAGCGCAACAGCGTATTCGCGACGGAGCTGTTTCGCCGGTTTCTCTCCGTGAACGTGACGACGAGTTACTTGAGCGCCATCCCGGTGCACTACGCGTTGAGCCGGCGCGAGGGCGGCAACCCGATGCTCGGGGCGTGCCCGATGCAGGTCATCCTCGACAACGTGCCGCTGCCGACGCCGTTCAACCTTGACCTGCTTCCGTCGCCCCGCGAGCTCGCGGGGATCGAGGTCTACTCCGGCGCGGGCACCATTCCGCCGCAGTTCGGGGGATTCAACCGCGGGTGCGGGGTGATCGCGGTATGGACGCGGGACGGGTACTGAGAAGGCCGACGACAACAGCGAGTTCACCGTCAACAGTAGACAGTTGACAGTTGACGGTCTGCGTTACGGAAGGAGCGTGAGCGGTGAACTGCCGACTGTCTACTGTTGACTGTCCACCGTGAACTCGCCGTTGCCGTTCACCCCGTAAACGACCCCAGCGCCCGTCCCACGTCGCCTTCGCGCAGCCGCTTGAGCGCGCGATCCCGGAGCTGCCGCACGCGTTCGCGCGTGACGCCGAGCATCGAGCCGATCTCCTCGAGCGTGTGCTCGCGCCCGCCCTCGAGCCCGAAGTAGAGCCTGAGCACCTTGGCGTCGCGCGGCGGCAGCGTGCGGAGCGCCGTTTCGATCTCGTCCGTGAGGAAGCGGTTCATCGCCTCCTCCTCGGCGTCGGGCATCTCGTCGGCGACGAAGCGCTCGATCAGCGACCGGTCGCCGTCGGGGTCCATCGGCGCGTCGAGCCGCACGTCGCCCGTGTTGAGCGCGGCGAGCGACTGCACCACGTCCACGCTGAGCCCCGTGAGCTGCGACAGCTCCTCGGGCGTGGGCTCGCGGCGCATCTTCTGCCGGAGGATCTCGCTCGCCTTGATGATGCGCGAGAGGTCGGCGGTGCGGTTCAGCGGCACGCGCACCGTGCGCCCCTGCCGCGCGAGCGACGAGAGGATCGCCTGGCGAATCCACCAGACGGCGTACGAGATGAACTTCACGCCCTGGTCGGGATCGAACTTCCGGGCGGCCGTGAGCAGCCCGACGTTCCCCTCGCCGATCAGGTCAATGAGCGGGAGGCCCCGGTTCTGGTACTTCTTGGCGACGGAGATGACGAAACGCAGGTTGCGCTTGACCAGCTCCTGGAGCGCGTCCGCGTCGCCCGCACGGATCTTGCGAGCGACCTCGATCTCCTCGTTCCCCTTGAGGAGGGGGTACGTGCTGACCTCGTAGAGGTACTGGTCGAGGATGTCGCGCTCCGGCTCCGTCGGCGCGATCCCCGCGGGAGCGCTCCGGCGGCGGCGGAGCGGCTTGGCTTCGACGACAGGCATTCGGGTATTCCTCGTTCCGGCCGCCGGCGTGGGCGCGGCGGGCCGGTTCTTCGAATTGTTGTCCCGGGTCGGTGCGGCAGCAGTGCGTTCCGTCTGCTGAACGCGCTTGGCACGCCTGGCACGTGGTCGTGTCATCGTGCCGCCGCCTCCCCAAGGCCGGGGCGCGCCGCCGCGGCGCGGAACCAGCTGGCCGCATCGCGCGTCGCGCTCGTGAGTCCCTCGCCTGCGCTCCGGACCGTTCCTGAGGGCAACCGAAGGACAAAAGGAGCTAGAAAATAGCGCGCAACCGTCGAAAACTCAACACTTGCGGCTTGACCCGTCTTTTACCCGGGAATAGTTTTTCTGGTTCCTGTCGGCCGCGGGAGGCGTGCCGGGTTTGGGCGTGCCGCTGGAGGAGCCGGAGGAGTGGAATGACTCCTGCGTGGCACGGGCACAACGCGGGCCGAGGCGGGGGCGTAGCTCAGTTGGGAGAGCGCTTGAATGGCATTCAAGAGGTCAGGGGTTCGATTCCCCTCGCCTCCATCGCCTGGACGGACGGCAGTGATCAGATGGCGGTTGGCGGACGGCCGCGGACGTGCGGCCGGCGACGCGGGACCGAGGCGGACCGGGCTCCGAGGGACTTCGAGGCCGTCCCGCCTCGTTCACGATGCGGGAATAGCTCAGTTGGTAGAGCACAACCTTGCCAAGGTTGGGGTCGCGGGTTCGAGTCCCGTTTCCCGCTCTTGAAGCTGGTAGCACCAGGTGGGACGGCGGAACTCTGTCTCCCGTTCCCTGCCGCCTCCTTGTCCCTTGTCCCTCATCCTTGTCCCTTGTCCCTCATCCTGGTCCCTTGTCCCTCTGTCGGGCGGTTAGCTCAGTTGGTTAGAGCGCCACGTTGACATCGTGGAGGTCACAAGTTCGAGTCTTGTACCGCCCATCCGCCGTGCTCCTTTACCGAGGTCCCACATGATCCGCTTTCTCAGGGCCGTTTCCCTCGCGACGATCGCGATGCCCTTGCTCCCGCTGGCGGCGCAGAATCCTCCTGCGGCCGCGGCGCAGCAGCCGGCCGCGTGCGAGATAGACATCATGCAGCCGTCGCCGCTCAGCATCGCCTACCTCCAGCGGCAGAAGGTGATCGGCGCCACCAAGCCCGAGGACGCCCTCAAGGCGATCCGCGACGCGATGAAGGCGCTTTCCGACGACCGCAACAAGTCGAACGCGCTGGGCCGCGACTATCTGCTCGCCCAGTTCTACGTCTTCGCCGCGGCGTACGGCGAGGTGCAGACGCGCGGCAATCTCGGGCTCCCCGGGGACAAGACCGCCACCGTGGACCTCATCGTCGGGATTGATTCGCTCCTCACGATCGTCGAGAAGGGGAAGCCCACGCCGGCCTGCCTCGGCGAGGCGAGCCAGTGGCGCGAGTTCAAGCCGTATCAGGAGCTGGTGCAGGCGGCGTACCGGGTGATGGGCGCGTCGCAGCACGACTCGGCGGAGAAGCTGGCCAAGCGCGCGCTGATCCTCTACAAGAACGGTGCGCAGACGTACGACATTCTCTGGCGCGTGGCGAAGGAGCGGAACGACGAGGCCGGCGCGATCTCGAATCTCCAGCTCGCCGTGGAGAAACTCGCCGGCGATACGCTCAATTTGACCGTGCGCGCGAACTTCCTCTTCACGCTCGGGCGCATCCAGCAGGAGTACGCCGAGAAGAAGACGGACAAGGCGGCCCAGGCCCTGCAGTTCCGCAGCGCGGCGAAGGCGTACCTCGCGCTCATCACGGAGTATCCGATGGTGAAGGAGACGCCCTTCGCGCTGTCCGGCATCTCCTACGTCTCGACGCAGTCGAGCGACACGGCGCTCGCGTGCGGCGCGGTTGATGTCGTCAAGGGCGCGACGGCGAAGTACGGCGACGTGACGCTCGCCCAGGCGGGCGTCGTCGCCACCAAGTGCGGAAGGACCGCCGACGCGGTGGCGATGTTCGAGGCCGCGGCGAAAGTGAATTCCTACTCACGCGACTATCTCTACAACCTCGCGGCGATGCTGCACGAGTCGAAGCGGTCCCCGGAGATGATACCGGTCATCAAGCGCCTCGTGGAGCTGGACCCGAGCAACGGCGACAACTGGATGCTCTATGCCTTCGCGTTCAAGGCGCTCAGCGATGCCGAGAGGGACCCGGCGAAGAAGAAGGTGCTGATTGACTCGGTGGCCTACTACGGGAAGATCGCCGACGAGATGCCGCACAAGCTGGTGTACACCGAGTTCGACCGGATGGACGACAAGACAGTCCTGATGGGGCAGGTGGAGAATCACGGCAAGGCCGCGCGGTCGTTCACGATCGAATTCGAGTTTCTCGGCAAGGACGGCGCGGTGGTCGGGAAACAGACCGCGACAGTGGCGAACGTGGCGGCCGGGGGGGTGGGAGACTTTCAGGTGGAGATCCCGACGGGTGGGGTGTTGGGAGTGCGGTACGCAGCGCTGAAAGCAGGAGGGAGCTGAGAGGGAGTGGCGAGCGGCGAGATCGAGCGGGGAGCGGCCAGAGAAAGCGGGGAGCGACGAGCGAAAGCGGCGAGTGTGGAGCGCGTGGCTCCCTGCTCGCCGCTTTCTCTCGCTGCTCGCCTCTCGATCTCGCCGCTCCCCGCTTCCTTGCAGCTCACCGCTCACATTCGCGATTGACTCGCCCTTCGCCGCCTCCTAATTTTCTTGGCTCGCCACTGCGCTCGTAGCTCAATTGGATAGAGCATCTGACTACGGATCAGAAGGTTGGGGGTTCGAGTCCCTCCGAGCGCGTTTCGCCGTCTTGTCCTTGTCCCTTGTCCCTCTCACGTGTCCCTCTTCTTCGGGGCGTAGCGTAGCCCGGTAGCGCGCCTGCTTCGGGAGCAGGAGGTCGCTGGTTCAAATCCAGTCGCCCCGACTGAGTAAGTAGCTCTTGATCAAGAGGTTGAGAGCGGCCCGGTTCTGACCAGCGAGCCGGGCCGCTTCTCGTGTCAGCGCTGTGTCAGCGGAGGACGCTCAAGGGGAGAGTCGTTGCGCCGTCCTGGCGGTTCGCTCGGGAAGATTCGGGCGGCCTCTTGCCCGCTGGCACCCGCCGCAGCGGCGTTACCCGCCGGCGCGCGGCTGGCCGCCAGCCCCGCTCACCTCCATCCTCTTGGCAGCGTGATTGGATTCCCTGTCCTGACCGCTGGGCGTCCTGTTTCCGGACGGAGACCCGACCTTGAGCCGTTTCGAGCGCTCTCGAGACACTGGGCGCGATTCTGCAAGTACCGCGTGTTGCCCTTCGAGCGCGGATGCGGCATCGTGAAACTCACAATTGCCCAGCGTTCAAGCGCTCGGCCCGACCATGCGACGACATCGACTTCGGCTGGCCTTTCTAGCGGTGGCGCTGTGCGCGTCGCCGGTCGGTGCGCAGCGAGTACGCGGCGAGCTCTACTTGCCCGACGGTCAGTCGCGTGCGGTCGGGGTGCTCGTGGAGGCGAGCGATCCCGGCGGGCGAATCGTCGCTCGCACGTTGACCGGAGAGCGAGGCGAGTTCGCCCTGACCCTCCCAGGCGTCGGACAGTACAGTCTCCGAGCGCTTCGCATCGGACACCGGCCCACGGCGCTGGGGCGGCTGGATGTCGGCGAAGGGGAGCACCCGCCGCTTCGGGTGCTACTGGAAGATCGCCCGATCACGCTGCCGAAACTGGTGGTCAGCGAACCGCGGACCTGCCGTATCCGGACCGATTCCGGTCAACTCGTCGCCCGACTCTGGGGCGAAGCGTCGAAGGCGCTTGGCGCGCTCGAGGTTGCGAGGACTCGGCCGCTCCTGGAAGCCACCTGGGTCGTCTACGACCGCGTACTCGATAGCACGGGGCGCTCGGTACGCAGGCAGTCGCAGCAACAGCGGAAGGGCTTGTCCTCCTCGCCGTTCGTCAGCCTGCCTGCCGATTCGCTGGCTCGTGTCGGGTATGTGACGCGCGACGCTCAGGGCGTAGTGTACCAGGCGCCCGACGCAGCGGTCCTCCTCTCCGATTCGTTTGCTGCCGCACACTGTTTTCAGGTGGAGCCCGGCGGTGAGTCAAGAGCGTCCTGGATTGGCGTCGCTTTTCGTCCGGCCGGCGCCCGCGCCCTCCCGGACATCGCCGGGACGTTCTGGCTGGATCGCGAAACGGCGGAACTCAGGCTCCTGGAGTACACGTACACGGGCGTGTCCTCCGCGGTCGCGGAGGCCGGAGCGGGGGGGCGACTTGAGTTCGCCCGGCTGTCCACGGGTCATTGGATCGTGAGCCGCTGGCACATCCGGATGCCGGTCGTTACGCGGCGCCTCGGAGGGTTTCTCACGTCCGGCGTGCGGACGCAGGATCGCGAGATGCTGACGGCCATTCACGTCCGGGGAGGCGAGGTCGTCTCGGCCCGGCGAGGCGCTTCCGTCCTGTACTCGGTGAATGCGCGGGCCTTCGAGGCCATCGTGCTCTCGGGCGACTCGCTGGTGAGGGCCGGGAGTGCGACGGTCGAGCTGGTCGGGACCAACTATGTGTCGGCGGTCGATTCGACTGGAAGGGTGCGGATAGACGCCGTGCTCCCGGGTCGCTACGTGGCGCGCTTCACCACGCCTCAGCTTCAGGCGCTGGGAGTCGGGGCTCGTGAGCGCCAGGTCGAGGTCTCGGACACCCCGCGCGCGCTCGTTGACACCATGAAGTTGCCGACGGGAGAGGAAGTCGTGAGCAAAGCGTGTGGGCCCGAGACCAGCCGTCGAGGCGCGGCAATGCTCTTCGGAACGGTCGTTGACGAGTCTGCGCAGCCGACCGCGGGGGCTCGAGTCACGGTGGAGTGGTGGTCGCGTTTGGTCACGGAGCCCGGTGCCTCCGGCGTGCTCTCGACCGATCGACTGGAGACCACAAGCGATGCCCATGGACGCTGGCGCGTCTGCGGCGTGCCGCGCGATCACCTGTTGCGGATTCGAGCGAGTTCAGAGAACAGGTTCTCCGAGCCGGAGCGCTTCCGCATCCCGATCGCGACCGCGCTGATCATGCGAGTCCTCGTATTGAGGCGATCAAGCGCGCCGGAGTCCTTGCGGTAGAACGAGTGAGCGGCACGCAGCCTCAGCGCGGCGCGCGTCCATGGGGACCGCGCGCGGCGCCGCACTTCGGGTTCCGACGCTCGGAGGCTACAGGTTGCAGCCTCCGTTGCATTCCATGAGCCAGAAGGGACCGCAACCCTGTTCGGTCATGCTGCAATGGAAGGTGTAGTACGGCTCGCAGCCGCCGGGGTAGTAGCAGTCCTGCACCTCGACGTTGCACACGCATGCCGCGCGCGTGGCGGAGTTCTTCGCGAACCTCGTCTTCGCCCAGAGCCGAGCGGCGAAGCCATTCAGGCCGAGTCCGATCCCAGCGGTCTTGAACGACGGCTCTTCCGACGGCAGGCTGCCAACGGCAGTCTGCCCAGGACCCAGCGTTCCGAAAACGGCGACTCGGAACCTCTTTTCGAAGATCGAGTCAATCCTCCGCGAGAAGTCCACGAGGGCGGCGCGACCGGTCGTCGGCTCCGTGAACTCATCGAATCGCTCGATCGCCTCGCGAAGCAGTGCCTGTTGCCGCACAGTGAGAGTCGATCCCACCGAACGGCGGATCTGCGCCTGAACTGGCGTCAACGTGGCAACGGGCGCGAGGAGCGCCTGCAGCTGGTCACGCCAGAGACTCGCCTGCACCTTGCCGGGAAGAGCGGCGAACGCTGCACGCCGATACGCCATCGGGAGTTTCGCGATTTCCGCCAGCGAAGCCGGCAGCGTCGAGCGGTGTTCAGTAACCCAAGCGGCCGCCTTCACACACTCGGGCTCAGGGCTGCGGGCAGCGATCGCGATCCACGCGGTGGCTGCGAGCAGCGTCACCGTGATCGTCCGTTCTCTTCTTCACCTGAAGTTTCATTGGTCCCTCGAGTGTGGGTTGGCGACTGAAGCCGGGTCAACTCCAGATTGCTGACAGCGAGCAGATTCCTGACAAGGCGATCACACCAGGGCTGTGAGACAGAACCGCGCGTTGAAATCTCGCGCGCTGAGTCGTTTGCAGCTTGCGCGGTGGCTCAAACCGCGTCAAGGCCAGTCATAAGCTTCTCCACGGGACTCGAGCGTTCTCAGCAGTCCTGGGTCGAATCGGCAGATTCCGGCCAGCTGTCGCGCTGGGCTCTTCGACGCCGCGGCCCAGTGGCAGCGCTGTGTCAGCAACTGGAGCCAATCTGCATCAGAAGAGTTGATCGACCGCAATAGCGTTTCTCCTCTGAGAATGAGACATGAGGCGACAACACGCAATCGCCATCACCCGCCGGCCCACTGCTTCGGGAGCAGGAGGTCTCTGGTTCAAATCCAGTCGCCCCGACTGACAGACTGACAGACAGAGAGCCCTTCGCGTCGCGAAGGGCTCTCTGCGCATCGCCGCGCCTCACGAGCGGACCGCGATGCCGGCTGGGGCGAAGGCCGCGAACGTCAGGATGACGACGGCGGCGGTCCGGTGCCCGTCTCCGTGGCGTGGTTCGTCCTGGGCGTTGCCGCGTTCCCCTCGCCGGCGTGGTTCACGGGAAGCCGCACGATGAAGCGGGTGCCCCGGCCCGGTTCGCTCTGGACGCCGATGCGGCCTCCGTGGCTCTCGACGATGCCGCGGGTCACCGCGAGGCCCAGCCCCGTGCCGCGAGAACCCTTGGTGGTGAAGAAGGGCTCGAAGATGTGGTGCAGGTCCTCCGGCGGGATGCCACGCCCCGTGTCCTCGATGCTCAGCTCGAGCGCCGCGCCGGCACCGCCCTCCTCGTGGCGCCGCGTGGCGACCCGGATCTCGCCCCCGTCCTGGCCGATGGCGTCCGCGGCGTTCAGGAAGAGGTTCACGGCCACCTGCTGGATCTGATTCGCGTCCGCGTCCGCCGGGGGGAGGTTCTGGCCGAGGTCCAGCGAGAGCTTCACCTTGTTCAGATTCAACTGCGCCATGACGACCGACACCGCCCGCCGCACCACCTCGTTGAGGTCGGTCGGCGAGCGCACGGGCGGCGTGGGGCGGGCGAAATCGAGGAGTTGCCTGACGATGTCGCGGCAGCGGATCGTCTCCCGGACGATCACGTCCAGGTCACTGCCGGTTTCTCCATCGGGTCCGAGCCGCTTCTTCAGCACGGAGGCGTAGCTCAGGACCCCCGTGAGCGGGTTGTTGATCTCGTGCGCCACGCCCGCGGCGAGCCGTCCCACCGAGGCGAGCTTGTCGGCTGCGGCGAGCTGCCGCTGCGTCTCCGCGATGCGCCGGGTCATCGCGTTGAAGGCCTTCGCGAGGTCGCCCAGCTCGTCCTGCGCCGTCACCGGAATCGTCGTGGTGAGATCGCCGCCGGCGACGCGGAGCGTCCCGTCCACGAGGGCCTTCACCGGCCTCAGCACCAGCACGCGATTCAGCCACCAGAGGATGAGACTGCTCACCACGATGGCGAGCACCGCGAGCGCGGCCATCACGGCGCGGCTGCGCGCGATCTCCTGGTCCGCCTCGGTCATCGAGACGTTCACGTCGAGCACGCCCAGCACGCTCTGCGTGGACGCGTGGGCGTGGCACGAGGCGCTCCAGCAGGAGGGCTCGTTCGGGACCGGATTGATGATGCCGAGCACACGCGTCCCGTCGCCCGCGCGGAAGAGGCGCGCACGGGCGCGGATGTCGAGCTTCTCGAGCGGACGCCCCTCCGCGTGGCAGGCATAGCACGCCTCGCCGCGCTTGTCGAGGGCGCGGCCGATCTCCCTCGCGTCGGAAGAGAACATGATCCGCCCTTCCTTGTTGAAGAGCCGGACCTTCCGGATGCCCTCCTCCTGAAGCTCGCCGATCGCGCGGATCTGCCGGTACAGGTCGTCGCGCCGGTTCTCGAGCATGTCGAAGTGCAGGCTGCCCTTGATGGTCTCGCCGAGCTGGTTGGCGCTGCGGGTCCGCTCCGACACGAGCTGGGCGGTGTGCTGCCGCACGATGACCACCGCCATCACGCCGATCACCAGCGCGTTGGCGAGACCGGCTCCGAGGATCAGCCGCGTGCCGATGCGCGTGCGCATCCGCTCACTCCCGTCGCTCGTCCCTGCCCGCCCGCGAGCCCGGGCGCGTGCCGCCCGACGACTCCATTCCCCCGAACCCGCCCGGTTTCCGCTCGCTCTTCCTCAGATAGCGCACGAAGAGGACGAAGAGGACGAGAAAGATGATCAGCAGCAGGTACTCGAGGCCCTTGGTCTCGAAGATGTTGACGTATCGGAAGGATTCCATTCGTCGCTCCGCTCAGCGGGCCCGCTACGTCGCCGCCGGGACCGGCGCAAGATCGGCTGAGCGCGCCGGGAGCTCGTGCGCCTCCCGCATCACCGGCATTCTCAGCACCACCCACCGGAACACCCAGATCTCCGAGAACACGACCATCAGCGTCACCACGATCTCCTGCCAGGACGGGTAGTAGTGGTTCGGCAGGTTCCAGTTGAAGGCGATGACCGTGATGTTCAGGCGATTGAGGAGGATCCCGAGCAGGGCCAGCACCGCGGCCACGCGGATGACGCGCAGGTCCTCGTTTCTGGCTCCGTAGGCGAACATCACGCAGGGCACCAGCACGAGGCCCACGACTTCGAGGAGATACCAGGCGCCCCAGAAGTCGCCGAGGAGGGTCCACTGGTGCTCGTGGATGAAGAGCAGCGCCTTGAAGAAGTAGTAGACGAACATGGCGATCGCGGCGCCGCGCGCCAGCCCGATGATCATCCGGTCGAAAGCCTTGTGGTGCTTCGCGTCCATCTGGCTTCCGAAGACGCGATGGCTGATCGTGCCCTCGAAGATGATCATCGCGAGGCCGGCGAAGATGCTCGACACGAGGAAGAGAATGGGAATGAACTCCGAGTACCAGAGCGGGTGGATCTTCGGCCTGGCCATGAGATACAGGGCGCCGAGCCCGGACTGATGGAGCGTGGAGAGCGTGATGCCGAAGATGACGGCGCCCAGCGTGAGCGACGTCAGGAAGCGGCGCACGCGCCTCCAGCCGAGCCACTCGGCCACGACCGGCGAGAACTCGAGGAACTCGGCCATCATGTAGAGCATGAAGTGCCACGCCACGAGGAAGAGGACCGAGTTGTAGCCGAAGGAGTTGCCGATGATCGGATTGATGATCTTCCACGGCCGCCCGAGATCGAGGACCAGCGCGCCGGCGTAGAAGACGTAGGCGAGAAAGCCGTTGAGCACGGTCACCCGCACGAGCGGATGGTACTTCTCCATCTTCATCACGTGCACGGCGAAGCAGATGACATAGGCGCCGCCGGCGAAGGCGACGCCCGTCACCACGTCGAAGCCGATCCAGAAGCCCCAGGGCGTGTCCTGCGAGAGATTGGTGATCGCGCCGAGACCCCGGGTGAAGCGGACCACGAGGAGTCCGAGCCCGAGCAGGATCACGGGGATGGAGATGACATTGAAGGGCGTGAGCAGCTTCCCCTTGGGCTTCAGCTCGGAAAGGAAGAAGCGGCTGAACTTCGCGAACTCGGCGCGGATATCCGGTCGGGTCGTGGTCGCCATCGTGGCCTCTCCGCTACGGCTCGGTGTCGTCGCCGGCCATGAGGTTCAGGCCGAGCAGGAGAGCGGGAAGGCCGAAGAGCACGAGCGGCACGCCGTAGAGGAAATCCCTGGTGTACTCGGGAAAAGGCGTAGTCCCAAGATCGGTCCTGAAGCCGATCTCCTCGAACGGGACGGCAGCCAGATAGAGCCAGCCGGTCCCGCCGACTTCGTGCTCGCCGTAGATCCGGTGCGTGTACTGCTCGGGATTATCGTAGATGCGCTTGCGAGCGACCTCGATCAGGTCCCGCTTCAGCCCGAAGATGAGCGTCTCGGTGGGACAGGCATCAACGCAGGCCGGCTTCTTTCCCTGCTGCAGCCGCTCCCAGCACAGGTCGCACTTCCGGATCCGCGGATTCCACGCGGAGTACTCGAACTTCGGGATGTTGAACGGACAGGAGACCATGCAGAAGCGACAGCCCATGCACTTCCCGGACCGCCAGATCACGGGGCCCTGATCGGTCTTGTACATCGCGTTGGTCAGGCAGGCCGCGGTGCACGCGGGCTGCCAGCAATGCATGCACTGCTTCTTGGCGAAGATCTCCCCTTTCGACGTCTCATAGCGATTGACGACGGTGAACGACTTTTCGCTCGTCGTCCTCACCGTGTCGAGCGCGTTGTCGTGGTCCACGTCAGGGACTTCGTTGTGGTTTTCCACCGCGCAGGCCTTTTCGCACTCGCGGCAGCCGATGCAGGTCGTGGTATCCACGAGGACGCCGAAGAACTCCGGGGACGGTGGCTGGGGCTCCGAGGCGCCGAGCGTGGCGGCGGACAGCCCGATGCCGGCCGTTCCGGCCACCGTCAGGAAGTTCCGTCGATCCATAGGTCTGTTCCTCTGAAGGGCGATCGTAGCAACCTGCTAGACGGCGCTCTCGAGAAAGCAGGCGGCGAACGCGTTCCAGGCCTGTGCTTCGTGCCCGTTTCCCGCGGCCCTTTCGTTCGCCGCGGAAGCCGGGTGAAGCGCCTTGAGCTTGCCGCGGAACCGGTCCATTTCCTCCTTGTACCAGCCGATGGCGTCGGCGCCGATCCTGAGCCGGCGAAGATCCTCGGCGAGTTCCCCCGGCACGATGCGGCAGATCCACCCGCCGCCGAACGGTTTCACCGGCAGCAGGTCGAGGTGGTAGGTGAGCTCGTGATTGACGCGCGAAACCACGCCGCTCAATGGCGAAGGGAAGGCGAGCGTCCGGTCGCCACTCCGGATGGAGAAGAGGGTGTCCCCTCGCGAGATCTTCTGACCCTCCCGGGGGAAGACGATGTTGTCTATTCCCCGGAGCGTCTTGTAGCTGAAGTCATCGAGGCCGACGCGGGCCTCGCCGGTGATCTCCACGCCCACCCAGGTGTGCTGAGGAGCGACATAGGCGCCCCCCGGAACATTGATGACCCTGGGCGAGGGCGACTCACCGGATGTCGCGGTCACCAGGTGCACCGTCGGCGGCGCCTGCTCCTCGATTCGCGCCTGCCGCCGGAGCAGGAGCTTGTGGACGAGGGCCGCCAGCTCTTCGGCCGTGAACGGCTTCTGCACGTAGTCCCTGGCCCCGTACTTCATCGTTTCGACGGCCGACTCGATGGTGGCGTAGCCGGTGATCATGACGATGTCTATGTCGGGCCGGAGATGATTGACCGCCTTGGTGACGTCGAGACCGTCCATGCCGGGCATCTTCAGGTCGGTGAAGACGAAGTCGTAGTCGCGCTTGCGGACCAGGCCCAGTGCCTCGGGCCCCGTCTCCACGGTGTCCACCGAGTAGCCCTCGAGCACCAGGATCCGCCGGAAGCTGTCGAGGACCACGGGCTCGTCGTCCACGGCGAGGATGCTCGCCTTCGGATTCTCGACGGTGACCCGCTTGAGGCTCGGCGCCTCGTCGGTGAACTCGAGCTTGAGGCCGATGTCCAGTGCCGCGGCGCGCTCCCGGAGCAACCGGGTCGCCTGTCGTCTGGTGAGCGCGGTGCGAAGGGCGAAGTCAACGAGGAGGAAGACGACGACGGTCAGAACGACGATCAACGGAACCATGAGATGTTCTCCAGCGTCGGGTTACTCTCTGGAGTGATCTTCAGCGGAGAGTTGCCGCCGACGAGAACCAGCGAACGCATCATGAGAGCGCGCACACGCGCGGTCAGTCAGGCGACCGCGAGCGTCGCGTCGGCGTGCACCCTACGCGCAACCGAGCGCGCGGTTGCTGCCGGCCGCGACGTAGGCGTCGCGGCACGCGCATCGCGTTCACCGGGGCACGCCGCGACGCGCGCGAAGGCGTCCGAGTGCCGAGCTCCTGTGGTGTCGTGCAACCGACGATATTTCTGCCGAGAGCACGAGTGACGGGGCTGAGCGAGGCGGCTTGATGGCACATCCGCTGTACATTCCGACGCCGTACCAGGATGCGATTGACCGGGGCCGGGTGATCCTCCGGGATGGTTCGACGGCGACGATTCGGCTCGCCGCGCACGAGGATGGTCAGGCGCTGCAGGAGTTCTTCGCCCGGTTGTCTCCCGAGTCGCGTCGCCATCGGTTCTTTTCGCTCGCGGAGCCCCCGGCCGAACTGGTGCGTTCGTTCTGCGATTGCTCGAAGCCGGAGCATCTGCTGACGCTGGTCGTCACGCGCCGGACGAGCAATCGGGACACCATCGTCGGGGCGGCGACCTACATCGCCCGCGATGCGCAATCCGCCGAGGTGGCGTTCTCGGTTGACGATCAACTGCAGGGTCGGGGCCTCGGCACTCAACTGCTCGAGCGGCTTGCGCTGCTCGCCATCCGGCACGGGTTCACCCGCTTCTGGGCGGTGACCGAGGCGGACAACCGCAGCATGATCGAGGTCTTCCGGCGATCGGGCTTCCCCCTTCGCGAGACCGCTGACAGCGGACTGGTGGAAGTGGATTTCGCGGTCGCTCCCACCGCATCCAGCGTTCAAGTCTCGGAGGTTCGCGACCGCGTGTTCACGGCCGCTTCGCTGCGCCCCTTCTTCCGACCGAACGCCGTCGCCGTGGTCGGCGCGTCACGCGATCCCCAGGGCATCGGCCATCGCATTCTCGACGCGCTGTTGCGCAACCGCTTCCAGGGTCCGGTCTATCCCGTCAATCCGAACGCGCAGGTCGTCGGATCGATTCGCGCGTGTCCGTCGGCCGCCACACTGCCTGAGCAGGTGGACCTGGCGATCATCGCTGTCCCTCGCGACGTGGTCCTCGACGCGGTGGACGACTGCGCCAAACGCGGTGTGCGTGCGCTGGTCGTCATCACGGCCGGGTTTTCCGAGACGGGCGAGGAGGGCCGGTCACTTCAGCAGCGCGTGCTCGAACGTGTGCGCGGTTACGGCATGCGCATGGTCGGTCCGAACTGCATGGGCCTGCTCAATACCGATCCGGCGGTGCAGCTCAACGCGTCGTTCTCTCCGGTGTTTCCTCCGGCGGGCCGCCTCGCGTTGTCGTCACAGAGCGGGGCGCTCGGTCTGGCGATCCTCGCGCTTGCGCAGGAACGTGATCTCGGGCTCTCGACCTTCGTGAGTGTCGGCAACAAGGCGGACGTTTCAGGCAACGATCTGATTCAGTACTGGGAAGTGGACGACAATACCGACGTCATCCTGCTCTATCTCGAGTCGTTCGGCAACCCGCGCCGGTTCGCGCGCATCGCGCGGCGCGTCAGCCGCACCAAGCCGATCGTGGCGGTGAAGTCGGGACGCACGAGCGCCGGCCGCCGCGCAGCCGGTTCGCACACGGCCGCGATGGCGTCGAGCGATGTGGCCGTTGATGCCCTGTTCCGGCAGACCGGTGTCATCCGTGCGGATACACTCGACGAGATGTTCGACATCGCCGCCACCCTCGGCAGTCAGCCGCTGCCGGACGGGCGCCGGATCGGGATCGTCACCAACGCCGGCGGGCCGGGAATACTCTGCACGGACGTGTGCGAGGGGAGCGGATTGACGATCCCCGAGCCGTCGGACGCGACGAAGCGGATCCTCCGGCAATTCCTCCCGCCGACCGCGAGCGTGTCCAACCCCATAGACATGATCGCATCGGCCGGCGCGGACAGCTATCGCCGGACGATTGAAGCCATGCTCGCGTCGAATGAATTCGACGCGCTGATCATCATCTACATTCCGGTGGACCGGGACAACTCGCCCGCCGTGGCGGCCGCGATCCGGGACGGCGTGCGGACCGCGCGAGCGAACAGCGGAGCGGGCAAGCCGGTGCTTGCCTGCATGATGACAGCGGAAGCCCGGCGATCCACGCTCCGCACCGAACACGAGCGGATCCCGGTCTATTCCTTTCCGGAGTCCGCGGCGACGGTCCTGTCGAAGATCACGTCGTACTCGGAGTGGCGACGCCAGCCGCTGGGGATCGTGCCGGCATTCGACGACGTGGATGAAGAAGGGGCACGCGGGATCGTGGGGACCGCCCAGGAAGCTCGAGATGGCGGATGGCTCACGGCCGACGAGACGCGCTCGCTGCTGGAGGCCTTCCGGATTCCGCAGGCGCGCGGCGGCGTCGCCAGAACAGCCGGCGAAGCCGCGGAGATCGCGGAGCACATCGGCTTCCCCGTGGCGGCGAAGCTCGCGTCGCACACGATCCTGCACAAGACCGAAGGCAATCTCGTGCGGTTGGATCTCGGGGATGCCGCCGCCGTACGCGCCGCGTTCGACGGCATTCGGAATGCGCTGGCCGCCCGGGATCAGCTCGGCGAAATGGACGGTGTGCTGGTGCAGTCAATGATCAAGGGTGCCGTCGAGCTGATGGCCGGCATCACGGATGATCCGCTGTTCGGGCCGTTGATCGGCTTCGGGCTCGGCGGCATTCACGTGGAGATCCTCGGCGACGTCCGGTTCCGGGTGACGCCCCTCACGGACAGGGACGCCGCCGAGATGGTCCGCGAGATCCGCGGTTACCGCCTGCTCGAAGGATACCGGGGACACCCCGCCGCCGATGTCGCGGCCATCGAGGAGGTGCTGCTTCGAATCTCGTTCATGGTCGAGCGGCTCCTTCAAATCACCGAGCTGGACCTGAATCCGATTCTCGCGCTTGCGCCGGGGGAAGGCTGCCGGGTCGTTGACGCCCGCATCCGGATCCACAGCCGCTGATACCCCCGCTCGAGGTTGCCGGCGGTTGCGCCGCTTCGGGGAGCGCGCGGGCCGGCGAGCGGGACGCGGCGAACGTCGTCGCCGGCCCTCACGTCGGATGTGCGGCGTGTTCGACCACGTCCTCGGGCAGCCGGCGGGCCGCGTCGTCGAGCAGGGCGCGCACTTCGTCATCGGACGTCTGGGAGAAGTCGCGGTACCACGCCCCGACGCCGAAGAACGCCGGCGGGGTGGCGGCGCAGATGCACGCGTCGGCGGTGGCGCGCAGCGCGGCGCACGCGTCGTACGACGCCACGGGCACGGCGACGATGATCTTCGCGGGGCGCTGCTGGCGGAGCGCGGTCACCGCAGCGCGCATCGTGGCGCCGGTCGCGAGCCCGTCATCCACCACGATGACGGTGCTCCCGTGCGCGTCCAGCGGCGGGCGGTCGCCGCGATACGCCCGCTCGCGGCGGTCGAGTTCGCCCCGCTCCATTGCGCGCACGCGCTCGACCTCCGACGGCGCGATCCCGAGTTGGCGGATGACGTCCTCGTTCAACACGCACGCGCCGCCCGTGGCGATGGCGCCCATCGCCAGCTCCTCGTGCCGCGGCACGCCGAGTTTGCGCGCGGTGAAGACGTCGAGCGGGGCGCCGAGCGCGCGCGCCACTTCGTACGCCACGGGCACGCCGCCGCGCGGCAGGCCGAGCACCACGAGCCCCGCCTTCCCCGCGTACGGCGTGAGCAGCGTGGCGAGCCGCCGGCCCGCGTCGCGCCTGTCGTCGAAGAGTCGGTTCATCGTCCCTCCTCCGCACGCGTCGCACGTGCAAGGTGCGCCGCGCACGCGCCGCGTGTCTGTCGGGAGACACGCTCTCCCGCGTAGGGCAATCACCAACAACCGCGCGTTCGGTTGCGCGTCAGGTGACGGACGACGCCGCGCCCCCGGTCGCCTGACTGACGGAGAATGTGCTCGACCCTATGCTGGATTGCGAGGCGCACCAGTCCGCGGGAGGGAACCATGCCAGGCACCAGGCTCGTCGCGGCCCTTGCCCGGCGCTTTGCGAGGTCGGGATAGCGGCGTCGGAACCTCCACGGGGAGGCGCGCATGTCGGTGGCCCGGCAGGTGCTGCAGCTGGTGAAGGCGCATCACGACGTGCAGACGCTGAGCGTCTATGTGGACGGATCCGCGACCGACCCCGCGGAGCGCCACCACTGGCGCGTCGCACTGGAAAACGAGCTCGCTCGCGTGCGCGCGTCGTTGCACGAGGCGATGCGCGCCGAGCGCGAAGCGTTCGAGGCGTGCGCCGGCCGGCTGTTGCAGGAGCTGCCGCCGGCCGGCGCGATGCTCGGCGCGCACGGCTGGGCCGGCTTCTCGAGCGTCAGCGGGGACGTGCACACCGAGGCGCTCCCCTCGAGCGTGCCGACGTCGGTGTCGTGGGAGCGGGGCTTCCGGATCCTCCCGTATCTCGCCGCGGCGGATCCCGGCCCGGCCATCGTGGTGGTCGCCGACCAGCACCGCGCGGTGATCCACGCGCTCGCGGGACTCGATCTCCGGGAGCTGGAGGTCGTGGAGTCGCACCCGCACGTCGAGGTCGGTCCGCACATGGGGAGCACGCCGCGGCAGGGGTTCCATCCCGGGACGCGGGGCGAGGCGCGCCGGGACGCCGCGGAGCGTCAGACGAGGAGTGCGACCGATCGGTTCATCGCCGAAGCGGCGGGCCGCGTGCGCATGCGCGCGGGGGACCGCACGTACGTCCTCCTCGGCGGCGCGGCGGAGGCGGTGGCCCGCCTCGCGGGCGCGCTCCCCGAGACCCTCGCGGCGCGCACCAGCATCGCCTCCGCGCTCCACGCCGACGCGACGCCGGCCGTCATCCTCCGCCTCGCGCGCGAGGCACTCGCGACCGCGCGAGCCGGGCGCCAGCGACAGCTCGTGAGCGACCTCGTGGACCGCGCGGGACAGCAGGGCCGGGCCGCGCTCGGGCGCGAAGCGGTCGCGCGCGCGCTGGAGCTGGGCGCGGTGGATCTCCTCCTCCTCTCGAGTGCGGCGCTCTCGCACGAGGCGCGGGAAGCCGAAGCCCTCGTGCGCGCGGCGCTCGCGGAAGGGGCCGACGTCGAGGTGCTTACCGACGTGCCGGGCGCGCTCCTCGACGCCGAGGCGGGCGGCGCCGCCGCGCGCCTCCGCTTCAGCACGCGAGCACGAGGCGCGCCTCGCTCCCGCGCGCGCGGTGGCGCTCGGCCAGCGTGAGCGTGCCGCCGTGCGCTTCGGCGATCTGGCGTGAGAGCACGAGCCCGATCCCGGTGCCGCCCGGCTTGGTCGTGAAGAACGGGACGAACAGGTTGGCCGTCCCCGGCAGCCCCGGGCCGTCGTCCTCGACCACCAGCTCGAAGCGCGCGCCCGCGCGCGCCCAGCGTACGCAAACGCCGCCCTTCGTCTCGAGCGCGGCGTCCACCGCGTTCACGACAAGGTTGATCAGGAGCTGATCGAGCTGGTCGCCGTCGGCCTGGAGCATGACCGGCGGGCCGGGGACGATCGTCACCGGCATTCTCGTCTCGAGGCGCGCCGTGCGATGGACCCAGGCACTCACGTCCACCGGGCCCAGGCGCGGCGGCGGGAGCCTGGCGAGGCGCGTGTACGCCGCGAGGAAGCGGGTGAGCGCTTCGCTGCGCGACGTGATGACGCCGAGCCCGCGCTCGAGGTCTTCGCGCAGATCGCCATTCGCGCCGCTCGGGGCCCTGCCGTCCCGCGGCGCGCGCTGGAGCAGCTCCCGCAGCCGCTCGGCGAGCGACCGGATGGGCGTGAGCGAGTTGTTGATCTCGTGACCGAGCACGCGTACGAGGCGCTGCCAGGCGAGCCGTTCCTCGTCGCGGAGGGCGCGGCTCACGTCGGCGAGGACGACGAACTGGTGCGGACGGCCGCCCTGGCGGAAGGCGCCGCGGCGCAGCTCCCAGCGCACGCGCTGGCCGCCCAGGGCGAGTTCCACGACGCGCGGCGCCTCGCCCGTGATGCACTGGGCGAGCCCGAGCTCCGCTGCCCGGCGGCCAAGGAGCCGCTCGGCGCTCTGGCCGAGCAGGCGTTCGCCGGCGGCGTTGACCACGCGGAGCGCGCCGGATTCGTCGTCGAAGGCGAGGACGGCGACGTCAATCTCGGCCATCACGCGCCGCAGCAACGCGGTCGCCTCGAGCGCGCCCAGCCGGCGCTCGCGCAGCTCGTCCATCAGCGTGTTCACCTCGAGCATCGCGAGGCCCAGCGCGTCGTTCGCGTCGGCGCGGCGCGCGCGGAGCGAGTAGTCCTGCTCCCGGATGGCGGCAAGCATGTTCGAGAGCGTCTGGAGCGGACGCACGACGCGCTCGCGGAGGGCGAAGGCGAGCGCGAGCCAGGAGCCCACGAGGAGCAGGGAGAGCGTCCACTGCGCGCGCGCGGCGAAGTCTCCCCGCCAGAGCAGCCAGAGCGCGACGGCGAGCGCCGGGAGCGGCGCGGCGAGCGCGAGGCGCGTGACCTGGCGCTCGTGGGAAGTCATGGAACGCGCGGCGACCTGGCGCTCGGTCGGGGGCGGGGCTCCTCCACGCGACGCTCTCCCTCGCTGCGCTCAGTCCGGCCGCGTCGCGTGGAGGACCCCGCCCCCTCCCTCGCCGCGAGCCGAGTCACAGCCCGTGGCGCTCGAGGCGCCGGTAGAGCGCACTGCGCGAGAGGCCGAGCGCCTTCGCGGCGAGGGTCACGTTGCCGCCGTGGCGGTCGAGCGCCTTGGTGATCAGCACGCGCTCAACCTCCTCGAGGCTCATCTCCTCGAGGCGCGGCGCGGCGTCGCCGCCGCTTCCGTGGAGCGACAGGTCCGCGGAGCGCACGGCGTCACCCTCGGCGAGAAGCGTCGCGCGCTCGAGGGCGTGGGACAGCTCGCGCACGTTCCCGGGCCACGCGTACGCGAGGAGCGCGCGCATCGCGTCGGGGTGGAAGGCGGCCACGCGCTTGCGGTAGCGCTCGGCGTGCCGCGCGAGGAAGAGCGCCGCGAGGAGCGGGATGTCGTCCCGGCGCTCGCGGAGCGGCGGCAGGTGGAGCTCCACCGTGTTGAGCCGGAAGAAGAGGTCCTCCCGGAAACGTCCCGCGGCGACTTCCGCGCGCAGGTCGGCGTTCGTGGCGGAGAGGATGCGCACGTCCACGCGCCGCGTCTTCGACGACCCGACGCGCTCGAGCTCACCCGACTGCAGCACGCGCAGGAGCTTCGCCTGATGGGCCAGCGAGAGGTTCGCGATCTCGTCGAGGAAGAGTGTGCCGCCGTCGGCGAGCTCGAAGCGACCGATGCGGTCGGTTTTCGCGTCGGTGAAGGCGCCCCGGGTGTGGCCGAAGAGCTCGCTCTCGAAGACGCCGTCGGCGAGGCCGCCGAGGTTGACGGTCACCATCGGCCGCTCGGCGCGCGGCGACGCGGCGTGGAGCCACTGCGCGACGACCTCCTTGCCCGTGCCGTGCTCGCCGGAGATGAGCGCGTTGGCGTCGGACGGGCCGATCCGCTCCATCAGGCGGAGCACGGGCTGCATCGCGGCCGACTGCGCGATGAGCGTGGGGGCACCCGCGGCGCGGAGCGCGAGGTTCTCGCTCTCGAGACGCTGGCTCCGGCGGAGCGCGCGCCCCAGCTCGACCTGCGTGCGGAGCACGTGGAGGAGCCGCGCGTTGTCGAAGGGCTTTTCGACGTAGTCGCGCGCGCCGCGCCGCACGGATTCGATCGCGCCCTCGATGCTGCCCCACGCGGTCATCACGACCACCGGGAGGGTCGCGTCGAGACCCTGGAGTCGGGTGAGCAGGTCGAGCCCTTCCGCGCCGCCCGTGGTGTCGCGCGTGTAGTTCATGTCCATCAGGAGCGCGTCGAAGTCGCGCGCGGTGACGGCCTGGGCGACGCCGGCGGGGCTCGTGACGGTCTCGACCTCGTAGCCCTCGCCCTTGAGGAGCAGACGGAGGGCCTCGAGCACGTCGCGGTCATCGTCGGCAACCAGCACGCGCGCAGGCATCGGTCTAAACTGCGATGCGGCGCTCAAATGCGGAATGCTGGAATGCCATCGCGCATTCCGCATTCGCGGTCACACGATCCATCCATCCTTGAGATTGATGATCCGGTGTCCGTACGCCGCGTTCGTCTCGGAATGCGTGACCTGCACGATGGTCGTGCCCCCGGCGTTGAGCGTCCCGAACAGCTCCATGATCTCCTTCCCCTGCGCCGAGTGCAGGTTGCCGGTGGGCTCGTCGGCGAGCAGGAGCGCGGGCTTGTGAATGAGCGCGCGCGCGACGGCCACGAGCTGCTGCTGGCCGCCCGAGAGCTGGTTCGGGAAGAGGTCCTTCTTCGCGACGATCCCGAACCGGTCGAGCGTGTCGGCGACGATCCCCTGCCGCTCCGACTTCCTGATGTCGCGGTAGCTGAGCGGGATGTCGAGATTCTCGGCGACCGTGAGATCATCGAGCAGGTGGTACTGCTGGAAGACGAAGCCGACGTACTGCTTGTGCAGCGCGACCCGCTTCTTCGTGCCGAGCGCGTGGACGGCGTTCTCGAAGAGCGTGTATTCGCCGCTCCACGCGCCGTCGAGCATGCCGAGGATGGCGAGGAGCGTGGACTTCCCCGCCCCGCTCGGGCCCATGATGGTGACGAACTCGCCCTGCCTGATGTCGAGCGTGATGCGGCGGAGGATGAAGGTCTGGCCGCCAGCCGTGGGAACGGCCTTCTCGACGTTGCGGAGCGCGATCATTTCCGGACCCGAGAGTCGCGGGTCGAGGGTCGAGAGTTTGGGGGCATGGGTCGTGAGACGTGCGCACTGCGCCTCGAGTAGCGACTGAGCCCGGTCAGCATTCGCTGGATCTGGTCCAGGATCGCCGCGAAGTGCTCGTGTTTCTGAGTCGGAATCATCCAGAGGTCACGAGCGAGCAGAAGGTGGCACTCGAGTTCCCGTGAAGAGGCGATCGCGATCTGATACAATCTCGCCTGGTCACGGTCGGCCCGGCGCCCCGTGCTCTCGGCAACGTTCGCAGGAATCGAAACCGCGGCGCGTCGGATCTGCGACGTGAGTCCGTAGCGCTCCGACACGGGGAAAGTGGCCGTCAGATCGTACAGATCCACCGCGAGTGCCCTCGCGCGCTGCCAGACAACGAGCTGCTTGAAATCCCCCATTCGCGTCTCCAGGCGGTCGGAGTCCACCACAATCTGCTGCGGCGGCCGGGAATCGCATCACCGTTCCGTTGCTCGACGCGGCGAACGAGCGCCACCTCGCGGCCGCAACGCGACCATAGGAACGCCCGTCTCACGTCCCACGTCTCACGTCTGCCATCGCTCGACCCTCGACTCTCGACCCTCGACCCTCGGCTCACTCCGACCTCAACGCCTCCATCGGATCCACCCGCGCCGCCCGCCGCGCAGGAAGGACCGTCGCGACGAGCGCCACCGCGCCGAGCGCGAGCGCGGAGCCGGCGTAGATCGCCGGATCCCGGTCGCTCACGCCGAAGAGCAGCGTCGTGAGCAGCCGCGAGAGCGCGAGCGCGGCGGCGAGGCCGACGGCGATCCCCACGCCGGCGAGCGCGGCTCCTTCGGAGACCACGAGCGCGCGCACGCCGCGCGGATCGGCGCCGAGCGCCATCCGGATCCCGATCTCCCGCGTGCGCCGGGCCACCGCATGGCTCAGCACGCCGTGGACGCCGACGGCCGCGAGCAGGAGCGCGACCGCGGCGAACGCGCCCAGCACGAGCATCGTGAAGCGCCGCTGCGCGATCGAGTGCCCGATCGTCTCGGTCAGCGGCTCCACGCCGAAGAGCGGGAGGAGTGGATCCAGCTCGCGCACGACCCGGCGGAGCGCGCCCGCCGCCGCGGCCGGGTCGCCGCTGGTCCGCACGAGCACCGCATTCGCGACGGGCGCCTGCGAGAGCGGCAGATACACCGCCGGTGGGGCGCTCTCGGTGAGTCCCTTGAACCGCTCGTTGCCGACGATCCCCACGATGGTCCGGTTTGCGCCCCACAGGTTGATCCGTTGTCCGATCGCGTTCCTGGCGGCGAAGTACCGCTGGTACGCCGCCTCGTTGATGACCACGATGGGCGCGCTCGACACGGCGTCGGACGGCTCGAACGCACGGCCCTCCCGGACCGGGACCCGCATTGTCGAGAAGTAGGACGCGCTGACGTTGCGCACCGAGGGCTCCGGCCACCCACGCGCCTCGGCTTCGCGCCCAACGACGCGAATGGAGCTGGTGAACCCCGCGTCGAGCGGGTTCGCCGCGGCGAGCGTGACGGCCTGCACGCCCGGCGTCGCAGCGAGCCGCACCTGCAGCTCGTCGTTGAAGCGCCGGCGCTCGGGCCAGTTCGGCCACTTCGAGAAGTCCTGCGGATAGCGGCTCGTGGGGAGCTGGAACTCCGCCTTGAGCACGCCCGCGGCCGCGAAGCCCGGGTCCACGGCGCTCAGCCGCCAGAGGCTCTTGATGAGGAGCCCCGCGCCGACCATCAGCATCGCGGCCATCGCGAGCTCCGACACGACGAGGAGCGACCGGAGCCGGCGCTGCTCGTGCCCTGGCGAGGCCCCGCGTCCCGTTTCTCCCTGCAGCGCGCGCTGCAGGTCGGGCCGCCGCGCCTGCAACGTCGGGAGGAGCCCGAGCGCCAGGGCGACGGCCGCGCTCACGGCGAGCGTCACCCCGAGCACGCGGACATCGAGGCCGACGCTCTCGACGCGCGGAATCGTCGCCGGGGCGAGGGCGCGCAGCGTCTCGAGTCCCGAGAGCGCGAGCACGACGCCGAGCGCCGCGCCGGCGAGCGTCAGCACGGCGCCCTCGACCAGGAACTGCCGTGCCAGCCGCCGTGCGCCGGCGCCCAGCGCGGTGCGCACCGAGACCTCGCGCACTCGCCCCGCGCTCCGCACGAGCACGAGGTGCGCGACGTTGGCGCACGCCACGAGCAGGACGAGCGCGACGGCGCCAAGCAGCACGTAGAGCGGCTGCCGCACGGGGCCGAACACGACCTGCTCCAGCGGCTCCACGAACGCGCCGCGAGCGGCGTTCGAGGGATACGTCCGCTCCAGGTCGGCCGCAATCGCGGCCATCTCCTGCTGTGCCGTCGCCGGCGTCGCGCCCGTCGCGAGCCGGCCGAGGAGGAAAATCGGATGGTTGTCGCGCGACGCCGACGGGCTCGCGCGCAGCGGAAGCCAGACGTCCACGCGTACGCGGCCACCGCGCTCGGCGAAACCGCGGCCGTAGGCGGCGGCGCCGAGGATCTGCAGCGCGCCGAAGTCGGCGTCGCGGGGAAGCACGCCGGCCACCGACCACTCGACGTCGTTCAGGCGGATCGTCTTCCCGATCGCACCCTTGTCGCGCGTGAACAGCTCCGCCCAGAGCGCCTCACTGATGAGCGCCGCTCGCGGCCCGCCCGCGCGGTCTTCCTCCGCGGTGAAGGTCCGGCCCTCGATCGGCCGGAGCCCGGTGACGGAGAAGAACTCGCGGCTCACCCCGAGCGCGGGGAGCCGGCGCGGATCCGCACCCTCCCGCGTGAGATTCGCCTCCGTCGGCACGAGCGCGGCGATGGTCTCGAAGCCGCGCGCGCGCTGCTGGAAGTCCCGGAAGTCGGGAATCGCCGCGGGCTCACGCGTCGTGCCGCTCGCGCGGTCGGTCTCCCACACCATCATCACGCGACCGAGGTCCGCGAAGGGCGCCGGGCGGAAGAGCACGCCGTCCACGACGCTGAAGATCGCGGTGTTGGCGCCGATGCCGAGCGCCAGCGTCAACACGACCGCCGCCGTGAATCCGGGGTACCGCGCGAGGGAGCGGAGCGCGTAGCGGAGGTCGTGGAGCAGGGTGTCCATCGCGGATCTCCCGGCGCGCGTTCCGCGCGCTACGCGTGCGCCGCCTGCTGCTGCTCGTCCACCACGCGCCCGTCGAACAGGTTCACCTCGCGATCGGCGTGTTTCGCGTAGCGCGGATCGTGCGTGACCATGCAGATCGTGGCGCCGTTGCGGTTGAGCTCGCGGAGCAGCTCCATCACCGCCTCGCCATTCACGCTGTCGAGGTTCCCGGTCGGTTCGTCGGCCAGGAGGATCGCCGGGTCACCCGCGACCGCGCGTGCGACCGCGACGCGCTGTTGCTGGCCGCCGGAGAGCTGCGCCGGATAGTGCTTCGCGCGGTGCGACATCCCCACGCGCTCCAGCGCGGCGTTCACACGCTCCTTCCGTTCCTGGCCGCTCATCCCACGGTACGTGAGCGGCAGCTCGACGTTCTCGTAGACCGTGAGATCGCCGATCAGATTGAAGGCCTGGAAGATGAACCCGATCTGGCGATTCCGGACTCGCGCGCGATCGGCGGCGTTCAGGCCCGCGACGGGCTTGCCGTCAAGGGCGTAGTCACCCTCGCTGGGCGTGTCGAGGAGGCCCAGGATCGAGAGCAGCGTCGTCTTGCCGCAGCCCGACGGACCCGAGATCGCCACGTACTCGCCCTGCCTGATCTCGAGATGCACGTCCGAGAGCGCGTGCGTCTCCACCTCATCCGTGTAGAAGATCTTCTTGATCCCTTGCAGCCGGATGAGCGGCTCGCCGTTGGTGGCCATCTTGTTCTCCGCGAGTTCAGGTACGCTTCGCTCTTCGCGTTATCCCTTCGCCCTTCGCCTTGTCCCTTCGCCCTTCGCCTTGTCCCTTCGCCCTTCGCCTTGTCCCTTCGCCCTTCGCACTGCCCCTTCGCCCTTCACCCGCTACTTCAGCCGCACCCGATCCACGTTGTCCCATTGCGACATGTCCGACAGGATCACGCGGTCGCCCGGTTGGAGTCCCCGAACGACCTCCACGGTGTTCACGGAGGCGGCGCCCAGCACCACCTGCACGCGGATCGCGGCGTCTCCACCCTCGACGACCTTGAAGAGGCCGACGGTGCCGGTCCCCGCGCCGGAGGCCGGCCGGCCGGTGAAGACCACGTTCTTGAGCCGCTGAATCGTGATCGTGCCGTCAATCGAAAGGTCCGGCACGGCGCCCGCGGGGAGCGCGCCGTCGAGAGCGACGTCCACGGTGACCGTCCCCTGCACGGCCGAGGGATCCTTGCGCGCGACGTGACCCGCGATGATGCCGTTGCGGGTGTCAATGGTCGCGCCCTGGCCGATCTGCACGTCCTTCGCCTGGGACTCCGGGATCCGGAGCACGGCTTTGAGCCGTCCCGGCTGCACCACCTTCGCGAGCGTCGTGCCCTCGGGCACCCACTGGCCGAGCTGGAGGTTCAGGTCCTGGAGCACGCCGCCTTCCGGCGCGCGCACCTGGAGCGATTGCAGGCGCGCGTGCTGGAAGTCGGAGATCGCCTTGAGCCGGTCAATGTTGGAGGACTCGACGGCGATCTGCGAGTCGGCGGCTTGCGTCATGATCTGGAGCCGCTCGCGCTCGATGCGGAGTCGGGTGGTGGCTTCCTCGCCGGCCGCCTTGCGGTTGTTGTAGTCGAAGGGCGAGATGAGCCTGACCTTGACGAGCGAGTCGGCCGCGGCGGCCTCCTGCGTGGCGCTGACGTACTGCGTGCGCGTGGAGGCGACCTGGGCCTCCTGCGAAAGCCGTTGACTCGTGAGGTTCGTCCTGATCGTCACGAGGTTGGCACGCGCGGCGTTGAGTGCCTGATCGGCCTGCAGCGTCTGGATCTGCTCGCTCGGGTTCGACATCTCGAGGAGCACGTCGTTCGGTGAGACCGTTTGCCCGGACTGCGCGACGAGGCGGTCCACGCGCGCGGAGGCCTGCGCCGTGATCCAGCGGATGCGCTCCGGCACGAGGGTGCCGGGCCCTCGCACCTCGCGCACCATGTCGCCGCGACGCACGGAGTCGATCATCAGGGTGGCGATCTCCACCGTCGGCGCCGCGGGCTTGAGCCGCGAGAGCGCGATGGTGATGAGCACGAGCGCGAGCGCGGCGGCGCCGATGGCGATGTTGCGGCCGGTCTTCTTGCGGGGGGCCCTGGCGATATCCATCTCGGATGCGGGAGGCGGGATGCCGAATGCGGAAAGAGTGGAGCCCGTCCATTCACTAAGGAGGGGACAGGGCAAGGGGCGTGCCGTGGCGGCCCGATTGTAACTCCCGTACGGACGGGGCGTTAGCGGGTTTCGCCCGCTGGTTCGACAGCGAGGCGGCGCGCGGGGTTGGGATTCCGAGTCCCGGAAGCGGACAGCCGCGCCTCAGCGCGTCAGCAACCTCCTGGCCAGCCGCTGCGCAAACGTCTCCCGCGTGAGTTCTGCCGCGAAGTCCACGGGCGCGACGCCCACGATGCGGCGGGCGTGCGTCACGAGTCGGCGCACACACGAGTAGCCGAAGTGTTCAGCGACTTCGGTAGCGGCTGTCCGACGCTCGACGAGCGGTTCCCACACGTGCGCCAGGCGCGCGGTGTCGAGCAGCATGGCCGAGCCGTGAATGCCGGCGCGCTCGATCCAGCGGTCCACGCTGCGACGCGGAATGCCACACGCCTCCACGAGTCCGCTGACCCAGCGCGGCGGCGGACCGCTTCCGTAGAGCCCCACCGTGGCCGCCTGCAGCGGCGCCGGCAAGCCGTGCAAGCTCCTCGCTGCGTGACTGAGGAGGAGTGCCGGCGCCGACGGCCTGATCCGCGCACCGAGCCGGAGCGCGAGGAGCTCCACGGTATCGTCCTGCCCCCGGAGCACCAGCTCGTGCGCGCCCAGCGCCTCGGCCTCGACGATGCGGCGCGCCGAGGCCGCCCGCAGCTCCGAAAAAAGGAGCACGGGCACGGTCTTCTGCCTGAGCGTCGGGACGAGCTCCGTGAGTTCCGCGTCGCTGAGCAGGCCCGGGTCGAGCACGAGAGCGGAACACTCGCGCTGGAACACGCTCCGCGCCGCGGCCGCCGCACTGCTCGGGCGCGCCAGCTCGTGCTCCGCCCCGAGCGCGCGCTCGATCTCGCGGACAGCACTGTCGGGCACGAGCGCGGTGATTCGCATCGGGGAAGCGAGCGGGATGGGACGCGTCGAGCAACCTTGTAACCTGCACAGATTTGTGCGCATCGCGGAGAGTGTCAAGCCTGGCGCAAAAGTGACGGTGTGCAGTTGCTTGTCTCCAGCCACCTCACCGGGTACTTTACGACTCCTCACCGGGGAGCGGCCGAGCCGGACGGCCCGGCGTTCCCGCCGTTCGCAGCGTCCCGACTCGGTGAGCCGTCAACCGGGCGCGAGTAGCTCAGCTGGATAGAGCGTCGGCCTCCGGAGCCGAAGGTCGTGGGTTCGAGTCCCGCCTCGCGCGTTGCCGTAACCCTCCCCGCCCCCCGCCCCCCGCCCCCCG
>DATEDF010000039.1:0-38064 GCA_035286465.1 Gemmatimonadaceae bacterium
CGCCGGCGTCTGGAGCGCGATCTGGACGTGGCGGCACCGCGCGGCCAAGGGGCACACCCTCTCGCTGCTCCTCGTGCTCTGGGGGCTGGTGCTCGCGTCGCTTGACGTGCTCCCGCGCATCGGCTATGCCAGGCCGAGCGCGGATCATCCGGCGCGGTGGACCTGCTCGTGAACCAACGGACCCCTTCGCCTCCTGTGCCCTCGTTGCGGCGCCTTGTCCCTTGTCTTTCTCGCTTGCTCCTTGTCCCTGTAGTTGCTTTAATGAAATGCCTGTGACCCTTGACCCGCTCGACCCTCAGCCGCCGCCCGCACCGGCCCTCGTACCGGCCCTCGCACCGGCGTCCGCTCCGCCGTCCACGCGGGGGCGCCGCGCCGCGCGCACCTTCTTCCGCGCGCTCTTCGAGTGGACGAAGTCGCTTTCGCTCGCGCTCCTCCTCTTCGTGCTCGTCCGCGCGTTCCTGGTCGAGGCGTTCAAGATCCCGAGCAGCAGCATGGAACGCACGCTGCTCGTGGGCGACTTTCTGCTCGTCAACAAGCTCGTCTACGGCGCCGAAGTGCCCTTCACGGGGAAGCGGCTCCCCGCGGTGCGCCGACCCGCGGTCGGCGACGTCATCGTCTTCCAGTGGCCCGACGACCCGACGAAGAACTTCGTCAAGCGCCTCGTCGGCCTGCCCGGAGACACGCTGCAGATGGAGCACGGGGTGCTCGTCCGGAACGGCGCGCCCCAGGACGAGCGGTACGTGACGCACTCCGAGCCCGAGATGGATCCCGCGGGCGAAGAGTTTCGCTGGCAGCGGGAGTATCTCGTGCGCCGCGCGGTGGCGCGCACGGCGTACCGTCCCTCGCGCAACAACTGGGGGCCGCTCGTCGTGCCGGAACGGCGCTTCTTCGTGCTCGGCGACAACCGCGACAACTCGCTCGACAGCCGCTACTGGGGCTTCGTGCCCGACTCACTCGTGCGCGGCCGCCCGCTGTTCGTCTACTACAGCTACACGCCGGACAGCACGACGGCGCTCGACTGGATCACGCACATCCGGTGGCGCCGCCTCGGCGAGCGCGTGCACTAGACAGGCCCTGACCTTCCGTCGCGGCCGCGCGCGCCCCACATTCAACTGGCCGGGTGAGTCGAGCGAGCACACCGTCGCAGGGCTTCCGGACGACGCAACATCTCTGTTCGCTGGAGCGGGGCACGCATGGCAGGTCTGCCGCACAAGCGCCACTCGTACGAAGAAGGATCGCTCGACCAATACCTGCGCGACATCAGCCTCTTCCCGCTGATCACGCGAGAGGAGGAGGTCGAGCTGGCGAAGCTGATCCGCGCGAACGACCAGGAGGCGCTCGACACGCTCGTCCGCTCGAACCTCCGCTTCGTCGTCTCCGTCGCGAAGAAGTACCAGAACCAGGGCGTCTCGCTGAGCGACCTCATCAACGAGGGGAACCTCGGCCTCATTCGTGCCGCCCACAAGTTCGATGAGACGAAGGGGATCAAGTTCATCTCGTACGCGGTCTGGTGGATCCGGCAGGCGATCCTCCAGGCGCTGGCGGAGCAGAGCCGCATCGTGCGCGTGCCGCTCAACCGCGCGGGCACCCTCCACCGCATCGGCAAGCGCGCGAGTGCGCTGCTGCAGGAGCTGGGCCGGGAGGCGACGCACGCCGAAATCGCCGAGGGGATGGAGCTGAGCGAGGAGGAGGTCGCGAAGACGATGTCCATCTCGCAGACGCACCTCTCGCTCGACGCGCCGATGTCGCCGGGCGAGGACAACCGGCTCCTCGACTACCTGCCCGACACGATGAACCCGACTCCGGACGAGGCGACCTTCGACAAGGCGCTCACGGAGTCCATTCACGAGGCGCTCGCCGGGCTCAAGGAGCGCGAGGCGAAGATCCTGCGGCTCTACTTCGGGCTCGACGGTGCCGAACCGATGACGCTCGAACAGATCGGCGAGGTGCTCAACATCACGCGGGAGCGGGTGCGGCAGATCAAGGAGAAGGCGCTCTCGCGGCTCCGGCACGTCTCGCGCGCGCGGGCGCTGGAGAGCTACCTCGGCTAGCACGGAGAATGCGGACTGCGGGATGCGGAATGAGCGGCGTGCGGACCGTTCCACCTCGGACATTCCACATCGCAGCGTCGTGAAGTTCGCCGTCGTCACGCTCGGCTGTGACAAGAACACCGTGGATTCGGAGCGCTACCGCGCCGCGCTGCTCGACCACGGGGCCGAGGAGGTGCGGGACGCGGCGCTGGCCCAGCTCGTCGTCGTCAACACCTGCGGCTTCATCGACGCGGCGAAGCGCGAGTCCATCGACGCGATCGTGCAGGCCGCCCGTCTCAAGACCGACGGCGCCGCGCGGGCGGTGGTCGCCGTCGGCTGCCTGGTCGAGCGCCACAAGGCGGAGCTCGCGGAGGCGCTTCCCGAGGTGGATCTCCTCCTCGGCGCGTCCGAAACGGAGCAGCTCGTGCCACGGCTCCGTGAGCGCGGGCTGCTCGGCGCGCCCGTCGGCGCGCACCCGGGCGTCCGCGCCTATGCGGGTGACACGCCGCACGTTCGCTATCTGAAGGTCAGCGAAGGGTGCGACCACGGCTGCGCGTTCTGCGCCATTCCGCTGATGCGCGGGCGGCACCGCTCCTTCGCGCTCGAGGAGATCGTGCGCGAGGCGCAGCTCCTCGAGCTGCAGGGCGCGTGCGAGGTGAACCTCGTGGCGCAGGACCTCGCGCACTACGGCCGCGACCTTCCGGGCGGTGCGCGCCTGCCGGAACTGCTCGAGGCGCTCGTGCGCGAGACGACGATCCCGTGGATCCGGAACCTCTATCTCTATTCGGCGGGGATCACGCCCCGCCTCCTCGAGGTCATCGCGCGCGAGCCGCGGATCGTGCGCTACCTCGACATGCCGATCCAGCACGCGTCGGACGCCGTGCTCGAGCGCATGCGACGGCCGGAGCGCCGCCACACGATCCGCGAGAAGGTCGCGCGGTTCCGCGACGCCGTGCCGGCGCTCGCCATCCGCACCACCTGCATCGTCGGCTTTCCCGGCGAGACGGATGAGGACTTCGCCCGTCTCCTCGACTTCCTCGAGGAGATGCGTTTCGAGCGCGTCGGCGCGTTCACCTACTCGGCGCAGGAAGGGACGCACGCCGCGCGGCTCGCCGACGACGTCCCGGAGGGCGTGAAGCGGGAGCGCCTCGAGCGGCTCACCGGGCGGCAGCGCGCGATCACCGAGGAGCGGTATGAGACCCGCGTGGGCGAGCGGGTGCGCGCGCTCGTCGAGCGCGCCGCGGGGGCCGCGGGGGCCGCGGTCGGCGACGGGCGGGGCGCCACCGCGCGGCTCCCCTGGCAGGCGGACGACATTGACGGCGTCACGCGCCTGGACGCCGACGCGCCAGCCGGGTCGTTCGTGGAGGTCGAGGTCACCGGCGTGGTGGACGACTACGACTTCGAGGCGCGCGTGCTCGGCGTCGTGGCGCCGCGTCGCGCGCCGACGCCCCTTCCGCGCTCGCGCCACCTCCCGCTCGCCGCGGCCGGGAGTTTCGGCCGGTGAGCGGCGATTCCCCGCTGCGCTCGCTCCACCCGAAGGTCCGCCGCCGCCGTTTGCCGCTCGCCGTACGCTTCACGTCCCTCGCGCGCCTGGCACCGCTCGTCTTGGCGGGGGCATCGTGCGTCACGCAGCGCGTGCGCCAGGACGAGAGCCCGCCGGTGATCGTCGCGGCGCCGTCCCGGGCCGCGGACACGACGAAGCCGCCCGAGCCACCGCCCATCGAGCGCGTTGAGGCGCCGCGCCTTCGCACGGAGGGGATCCGCGACGTGCGTGTGGCGCTCGCCACCGCGGCGCAGGGCGCGGTGCTCACGGCGACGGGGGCGTGGCGACTCTTCGACGCCCACGACGCGGTGCTGGTGCGCGCGCGGGCGTCCGACGCGTGGACCGTGCAGCGCCGGGGCCGCGAGCTGCGCGCGCTGCGCGGGGGGAGCGGAGCGACGCCCTGGACCGAGGGGCAACTGACGCTTCGCGTGGACGGGACCGACGCCTTCGGCGTCTTCGCCGGCCGGCGCTATCGCGGCGCGCTCCGGGTCATCGCGAGCGATTCCGGCATGGTGATCGTCAACGTCGTCCCCGTGGAGGACTACCTGCGCGGCGTGGTGCCGCTCGAGATCGGCGGCCCGCGCGCCCCGAGCGAGCAGGCCGCCGTCGAGGCACAGGCCATCGCGGCGCGGAGCTACGTGCACGTGCGGCTCGCCGCCGTGGACGGGAGCGCGTCGCGCAACGCCAGTTACGATGTCCTGAGCGGTGTCACGGACCAGGTCTACGGCGGTGCGGACGCGGAACGTCCCTTCGCCGACCGCGCGGTGCAGGCGACCGCCGGCCTCGTCCTCAGGTACGGCGGCCGCGTCGTCAACGCGCCCTATTCCGCCTCCTGCGGCGGCCAGACCGCGGAGCCCGACGAGGTATGGCGCACCGACGGCGAGCCCTATCTGCGGCGCGTCAGCGACCGCGTGCCGGGGACGGCGAGCCGCCACTATTGTGACATCGCGCCGCGCTTTGCCTGGACGCGCACGCTGACGGCCGACGACCTCGATGCCGCGGTCCGCTCGTACTTGCGGAGCTACTCGTCCGTGCCGGCCGCCGGGCCCGGCCGGGTACAGGGTGTCGCGATCGAGTCGCGCACACCCAGCGGGCGCGTCGGCCGCCTCCTCATCCGCACGGATCGCGGCGCGTACCAGCTCCGGGGGAACGACATCCGCTACGTGCTGCGCACGCCTGGTGGCGAGATGCTGAACAGCACCTATTTTTCGGTGGAGTCGGAGTCGCGACGTGACGGCTCGCTTGCGCGCGTCGTCGTTCGCGGCAACGGCTACGGTCACGGCGTCGGCCTCTGCCAATGGGGGGCGATCGGCCGCGCGCGCGCCGGCCAGTCGGCGCGGGCGATTCTGGCGACGTATTACCCCGGCACGACGGTCGGGCCGGCGAACTGACCCGCTCGGACGGCGTGCGAGCGTGGGCCACGGCAGCACTCTCAGTCGGAGCGGCAGGTGAGACCGAGTCCCGCGGGCGGCACGTCGCGCCCTCCCATTCGCATCGCCGTCATCGGCCTCGGCGCCATCGCGCAGACGGCGCACCTCCCCGTCCTGGCGAAGATGCGCGGCGTGCAGATCGTCGCCCTCTGTGACAACGACCTCGGGAAGGCCCGGTCTCTCGCGCAGCGCTTCAGCGTCCCCGATACCTTCGGCGACATCGAGGACCTGCTCGAGGGCGAGGCGCTGGACGCGGCCGTCGTGGCGACGCCGAATCACCTGCACGAGCCGCACGCCCTGAGTGCGCTGCGCGCGGGCCTGCACGTGCTCTGCGAGCGCCCGTTCGCGCTCACTTCGCGCGGCGTCGAGCGCATCCTGGCCGCGGCGAAGAAGGCGGACCGCAAGGTGTTCGTGGCCAACAATCACCGGTTCCGGAGCGAGGTGCAGACGCTGCGTGCGTTCATCCAGGGTGGCGAGTTGGGCACGCTGCACTCGGTGCGGGCCGGTGCCTACCGACTGCACTCGACGGTCGTGCCGTGGCGGATGCGGCGCGCCGAGTCGGGCGGCGGTGCCTTCTTCGAGCTGGGCCTGCCGCTCCTCGACCTCGCGGCGTGGCTCGCGAACTTCCCGCAGCCGCTGCGGGTGAGTGCGACGATGGACCGCGCCCGCGGGGCGAACGCCGTCGAGGACGCGCTCTTCGTCTTCGCCGAGTGCGCCGACGGCTTCACGGTCACCCTTGACGTGAATTGGCGCTACGTGGGTGAGGGGGACCGATGGTGGTTCGAGGTGCTCGGCACGCGAGGCAGCGCACGGCTGTCGCCGCTGCGCATCGTGAAGGAGCTGAACGGCATCCCGACCGACGTCTCGCCGAGCGGCGCGTCGCAACGGGAGAGCCCGTTCATCCAGTCGTACCGCGCCGAACTCGCGCACTTCCTCGCCGTGCTGCGTGAAGAAACCCCGTACGTGTCGCCGGACGACCAGCTCCTCGTGTACCGGGGCCTCGAGGGGATCTACAAGGCGGCCGAAGACGGCAAGGAGATCCGCCTGTGAGCTGCCGCGCCCGCGCGCAAGCGATCGGCGTCGGTCTCGCGCCCGGCCTCGCGCAGTGCCTCGCGCAGTGCCTCGCGCAGTGCCTCGCGCAGCGCCTCGCGCAGTGCCTCGCGCCGGGCCTCGCGCTCTGCCTTGCGCTGGGCGCCGGACGGCTCGCCGCTCAGCCGGCCGGTGACTCACTCGTCATCTCCGTCCTGACGATGGGTCCCGGACGCGCGGTGTACGAGCGGTTCGGGCACATCTCGATTCGCGTGCACGACCTGCGTACCGGGATGGACTCGGCGTACAACTGGGGCATGTTCGACTTCAGCCAGCCGCGCTTTCTCCAGCGATTCCTCACGGGAGACACGCGCTACTGGATGGAGGGCTTTCCGACGACCCTGCTCGTGGACGCCTATCGCCGCGACGGACGCTGGGTGGTGGAGCAGGAACTCGCGCTCACGCGCGTGCAGGCGGATTCGCTCTGGCGCTTCATCCGGTGGAACGCGCGCGAGGAGAACCGCTGGTATCGCTACGACTACTATCTCGACAACTGCTCGACGCGCGTTCGAGACGTGCTCGACCTGGTGTTGGGCGGCGCGATCAGGCGCCAGGTCACTGCGCTGGAGCACGGCGTGAGCTTCCGTGGGGAGACGCTGCGGCTCGCCGCGGCGCATCCTCTGCTCAACTTCGGCATGGACTTCGCGCTCGGCCCTCGGGCGGACGCGACGATCTCCGCGTGGGAGGAGATGTTCGTTCCGATGCGCGTGCGCGCGCTGCTGCGCGAGGTGCGGGTCCGAGGCGCCGACGGGGTGGCTCCCCTGGTGCGCGCGGAGCGGCAGCTCGTCCTGGACGACCGATACGCCGAGCGCACGACGCCGCCCGACCTCCTCTGGCCCGCGCTCGCCGCGGGCCTCGGCGTCGCGGCGATGCTTCTCCTGCTCGCGCTGATCGCCGAACGCTCCGCGGCGGCGCGGTGGGGGATCGGCGTGATTGCCGTCGGGTGGCACGCGGCCGCGGGCGTCTCCGGGCTGCTGCTCCTCGCCGCCGGGCTCTTCACGCGGCACGTCTTCATGGGGCAGAACCCGAACGTGCTGCTCGCGACGCCGGTGTCGCTCGCGCTCGCGGTACTGGTGCCGCTCACGCTCGCGTGGCCGGCGCGCGAACGCCTCCGGCGGGCGGTCCGTGCGCTCGCCGTGCTGGCGACGGCGTGCGCGCTCGCTGCGCTCGCGCTCCGATTCGTGCCGTCGCTCGCGCAGGAGAACCGGCCGCTCCTCGCGCTGGCGCTCCCCATCCACGGCGCGCTCGCCCTTGCGCTCTGGCGCGCGACGCGCGCGCGCGCGGGAGGCGGCGCCTGAGCTGGTCCGTCGGCATTGACGTCGGGGGGACGTACACCGACCTCGCCGCGGTCGGCACGGGGGGCGTCATCGCGACCCGCAAGGTGCTCTCGACGCCCGCCGACCAGAGCGAGGGCGTCGCCTCTGCGCTCGCGGCATTCGGGGCGGGCGGCGCCGAGATGACCCGCGTCGCGCACGGCACGACGGTCGTCACCAATCTCCTGCTCGAGCGGCGCGGCGCCCGCGTCGTGCTCTGTGCGACCAGCGGCGCGAGCGACCTCCTGGAGCTGCGCCGCCAGGATCGCGCCGCGCTCTACGATCTCGCCGCGCAGCACCCGCCGCCGCTGGTGGACCCCGCCCGCGTGGTGCGCGTGCAGGAGCGCCGCGGGCCCCGCGGCGTGCGCGTTGCACTCTCCGCCGAAGAGGCGGAGCGCGTCGCCGCGGCGGTCGCCGCGCTCGCGCCTGAGATCGTCGTGGTCTCGCTCCTGCACGCCTACGAGGACGATGCGCACGAGCGCGCGCTCGAGACGGCCATCGCGCGGCGCGTGCGCGGCGTGGACGTGGTGCGCGGCGCCCACGTGCTTCCGGAGATCCGTGAGTACGAGCGCACCGCGACCGCGGTGGCGGAGGGGTACGCGCGGCCGAGCGTCGCCACCTATCTCACGCATCTCGGGTCGCGGCTCTCGGCGCTCGGCTTCCCGGCGCAGGACGTCATGACGTCGGGTGGGGGGATGCGCTCCTCGGCCGAGGCGTCGCGCACCGCCGCCGCGCTCGCGCTCTCGGGGCCCGCGGGCGGGGTGGTCGGGGCCGCGGCGGTGCTCCGCGCGGCGGGACTCTCCCAGGCGCTCACGATCGACATCGGCGGCACGAGCGCCGACGCAGGGCTCATCCTCGACGGCGAGCCGCTGGTGGAGCCGGGCGGCAGCGTGGCCGGCGTGCCGATCGCATTGCCGCGCGTGCTGGTGGAGACCGTGAGCGCGGGCGGTGGCAGCATCGCGTGGGTGGACGACGGCGGCGCGCTGCGCGTGGGGCCGCGGAGCGCGGGCGTGGTGCCGGGCCCCGTGGCGTTCGGTCGCGGCGGCACGCAGCCGACGGTCACCGACGCGCACATCGCGCTGCGCCGGCTCGACGCCGCGCAGCTCTCGGGCGGCGTGACGCTCGACGCCCCGGCGGCGCGCGCCGCGGTGGCCGCGCTCGCGAAGCGGCTCCGCGCCCCAGCGGAGCGCACGGCGGAAGCGATCATCGCGATCGCCGACGCCGCCGTGGCGCGCGCGCTCCGGCGCGTGAGCGTCGAGCGCGGCATTGATCCGCGCGCGTGCACCCTCGTCGCGTTCGGCGGCGGCGGACCGCTCCACGCGTGCGCGCTCGCGGAACTGCTCGGGATGCGCACGATCCTCGTGCCTCCGCACGCGGGCGTGTTGAGCGCGCTGGGGCTGGCGATTGCCCCCACGCGGCGCGAGGCCGCGGCGAGCGTGATGCGCGATGCGACCGCGGTGGACGCAACCTGGTTCCGCGCACGACTCGTGGCGCTCGCGGAGCGCGCGGCGCCCGGCGCGGCGCCCGGCGCGCCACGCCACGCGCGGGGCGGCGGGGCTCGCGGAGCGCCACGCTTCCGGTGGCACGCCCGGGTGCGCTACGAGGGCCAGGGGCACGAACTGGACGTCTCCTGCACGCCCGGCGACGGCGGCGCGGCGCTCGCCGCGCGCTTCGGCCGGGCGCACCAGCGCCGCTACGGATTCACGCTCGACCGGCCGGTAGAGATCGTGGCGGTGCGCGTGGCGGCACACGGGCCGCGGGTGCCGGTGCGCTTCCGCGCCGTGGCGCCCAGGCCACGCGCCGTGCGCGGCCCGCGCGTCATCACGCTCGCGGACGCCACGATGGTCGTCGCGCGCGGCTGGACCGCGCGCGCGCTCGCGATCGGCGGCTGGCTCCTGGAGCGCGCGTGAGCCGCCGCCCGCGCGGCAGCTTCGATCCCCTCACCCTGGCGGTGATGGGGCACGCCGTCTCGATGATCGCCGAGGAGATGGGCACGGTTCTCGAGCGCGGCGCGCTCTCGCCGAACATCCGCGAGCGGCGCGACGCCAGCTCGGCGCTCTTCGATGCCCGCGGCCGGATGGTCGCGCAGGCGGCGCACATCCCCGTGCATCTCGGCGCGATGCCCGAGTCGGTGCGGGCGGTGATCGCGCGCACGCCGCGAGCCGGGGACGTCTTCCTGCTCAACAGCCCGTACGACGGCGGGTCGCACCTTCCCGACCTCACGATGGTCGAGGCGATCGCCCTGGGCGGGAAGGTCGCCGGCTTCGCGGCGGTACGCGCGCACCACGCCGATGTCGGCGGGATGAGTCCGGGCTCGATGCCGCAGGGCGCGACGGAGCTCGTGCAGGAGGGGATCGTGCTGCCGCCCGTGCGCCTCGAGCGACGAGGCGTCCCCGACCCGGCTATCCTCGAAGTCGTGCTCGCGAACGTGCGCACGCCGGAGGAGCGCCGCGGCGACCTCGCCGCCCAGCGCGCCGCGTGCGCCGCCGGCGCCGCCGGCTGGCGTGCCCTGGTCGCGCGCACCGGCGCCGCGCCCCTCCGCGGCGCCTGCGACGCGCTCATGGACTACGCCGAGCGGCGCGCGAGCGCCCGGCTCGCCGAGATCGGCCGTGCCACCGGGCGCGCGGAAGATCTCCTCGAGGGCGACGGCGCCAGCGACGCACCGGTGCCGCTCGCCGTGCGGCTCACCATCGCGCGAGGACGGCTGACGCTCGACTTCACGGGCACCTCGCCCAGGGTGCGCGGCAACGTGAACACGCCGCTCGCGGTGACGCGGGCCGCCGCGCTCTTCGTGCTCCGCTCCCTCCTCGACGACGACGTGCCGACCAACGAGGGAATCGCGCGGCCGATCACGATCGTGACGCCGGACGACTGCCTGCTGAACGCGCGCTGGCCCTCCGCCGTGGCGGCGGGCAACGTCGAGACGTCGCAGCGCGTGACCGACCTCCTCTTCGCGGCCCTCGCCGACGCCGGCGTCAGCGTGCCCGCGCAGGGACAGGGGACGATGAACAACGTGACCTTCGGCGGCGATGGCTGGACGTTCTACGAAACCCTCGGCGGCGGGCAGGGCGCAAGCGCGCGGGGGCCGGGCCCGAGCGCGGTGCACGTCGGCATGAGCAACACCCGCAACACGCCGATCGAGTCGCTGGAGCGGAGCTACCCGATCGAGATCGTGGAGTACGCCGTGCGCCGCGGATCGGGGGGCGCGGGCGCGCACCGGGGCGGCGACGGCGTCGTGCGGCGTTACCAGGTGCTCGACCGGTGCACGGTCACGCTGCTCACGGAGCGGCGCGCGCGAGCGCCGAAGGGCGCGCTGGGCGGTGCCGACGGCCTGCCCGGGCGGAACCTGCTCAACGGGGAGCCGCTGCCGGCCAAGTGCCGGCGGGAGCTGGCGCCGGGCGATGTACTGACGATCGAGACGCCCGGCGGAGGGGGATACGGGACAACGAAGTGAACGGCTGTCAGCTCTCTGTTGTCAGCCGTCAGCTGACGACAGACAGCTGACGGCTGATCGCTGTCTACTCGCCCTTGCCGTTCATCCCTTCTGCACGTGCATCGCCACCGACGGCGACCGCCGCCGCGCCGGCTCCGGCTTCACCAGCTCGAACACCTTGGCCTCGACGAACGCGTCGAGCAGCGCCGGGTCGAGCGCGCCGCCCTTCGCCTCGTCGTGCAGGATCTCGACCGCGCGGTCCGGCGGCACGGCGCGCTTGTACGGGCGGTCGGTCGCCGTGAGCGCGTCGTAGATGTCGGAGATCGTCATCATCCGCGTCTGCACGGGGATCGCCTCGGCGCCCACCTGCCGCGGGTAGCCGGTGGCGTTGAGCTTCTCGTGGTGGCCGTAGGCGATCTCGGGAATCCCCTTCAGTTCGCGCGTCCACGGGATGTGCTCGAGGAACCGGAACGTGTGCGTCACGTGCGACTCGATCTCGCGCCGCTCGCGCTGGTCGAGATTGCCCTTGTTGATCATCAGGTAGCGCAGCTCCTCGTCGGAGAGGAGCGGCTTCTCGATGCCGTCGAAGTCCACGAACGTGCGCGCGTTGATCTCGCTCAGTTCCTCGAAGGTGCCCTCGGGAAGGATCGTCGGCTCGTTGGCGCGGACGATCGAGTCGAGAAAGCGCTGCAGCTCCTCGCGCTCGGCGCGGCGCACGAGATCGAGCTGGGAAAGCACGTCCGCGTACTTGTGCTTCCCGTGCGTGAACAGGTACTCGGCGCGCTCGCGCTCGTACTGCAGGTCGGCACGCTGGAGGAGGAACTGGAAACGGTGCTTGATGATCGAGAGGTCGCTCGGGTAGAGCTTCTTCTGCTTCACGAGCACCTGCTCGCGCACGCCCACCTTGCCGAAGTCGTGGAGCAGCCCCGCGTAGCGGATCTCGCGCATCTGCTCGCGCGAGAACTGGAGCGCGCGGTACGGCCCCGCGCCCACGCGATCCACCGCCTCCGCGAGCCCGCACGTGAGCGTCGCGACGCGCGAGGAGTGGCCGCTCGTCGTCGGGTCGCGCGACTCGATCGCCGTCACCGACGCCATCACGAACCCCTCGAACAGCCGCTCGATGTCCTCGTAGAGGCGGCTGTTCTCGATCGCCACCGCGGCCTGCGACGCGAGCGCGCCCACGAGGTCCACGGCGCGCTGGTCGAACGGCAACACCTCGCGTTCGACGATCTCGTTGGTGGTCAGGCGCACGTCCGCCGAGCGCTTGCGGTTGATGAGCTGCAGCACGCCGATGACCTCGTCCCGGTGCGTGCGCATCGGGATGACGAGCATGGACTTCGTGCGGTAGTGGAACTTCTCGTCGAACGACCGGTTCTGCCGGTACGACACGTCCTCCGGCAGGAGGTACACGTCCGGAATGATGAGCGGCTCTCCCGTGGACGCGGCGTATCCCGAGAGCGAACCGTGGTCGAGCGGAATCTGGGACTCGCTGAACGGCAGGTTGGGGAGCGTGAAGTTCTGCGTGAGCTTGAAGCGGAGCGAGGCGGGCGCGTCCTCCGGCCGTTCGACGAGGTAGAGCGAGCCGGCGTCGGCGGTGGAAATGCGCCGCGCCTCGCTCAGGATCATCTCGAGCAGCGCGAGCAGGTCGCGTTCGGTGGAGAGCGCGACGCCGATGCGCGTCAGCTCGTGGAGGTCGCTCGCGCTCCGCCCCTCGAGGCGGGCGGCCTTGCGCGCCGCCACGAGCGCGGCCGCGTGGCGCAGTGCGCCGTGCAGCGCCACGCGTGCCGCGGCCGCGGGGGCGTCGGCGGCGATGAACGCGGCCAGCAGCGCGCCCGGCAGCGCGTCCGGGGGCTCCGTCTCCCCGCGCTCTCCAAGGCCCACGAGCGCGGCCTGCTCGGCGAGCTGCGCGAAGAGCGCTCTCTCCTCGCCCGTGCTCTGCGCCAGGGCGCGGTCGAGCAGGACCACCGTGGGCCGCTCGGCGTCCAGCGCCGAGGCCGCCGGGAGGAGCGGCACGCGCTTGACCTCGACGCCGTCGGTGGCCGTGAGCGCGTCGAGGGCCGGCAGCGCGCGGCCGATCGAGGTGAGAACGAGAGGCTTCATCTGCGTGAGTCCCTTAAACCGTCAGCCCGCCGGCGAGACGGCCGGCGGGCAAACGTATGACCGCGGAGCGAGTCGTCGCTAGGCACCCAGCTTCGCCAGTTCCTTCTTCGCCGCCTCGTACTCGGGGAACTTCGCGAGGGTCTGCTTGAAGAGCTGCACCGCCTCGTCCTTCTTCCCCGCGTCTTTCGCGATCAGCGCGCGCGAATAGAGCATAACCGCCTGGTAGGGCACCTTCTCCGCCGCCTTCTCGCGCGCCTCCCCCACCTGGCGCGGGATCTCGGGGAGCTTGAGCCCCGTGTTGATCTTCCGCGCCACGCTGTTCACGAGCACGAACAGGTTGTCAATCTTGTTCAACCCGTTGGTCGCGAATTCGACCTCGCCCGTCTCCACGTTGAAGCAGCGTACGGTGAGGTTCATGTCGTTCGTGCGGTTCGTGATGAAGCCACCCGTCACCATGTGATGCACGCCGAGCAGCTTCCCGACTCGCACCACCGTCGCCGGGTCAATGTTGCCGGCCTGCGACAGCCGCTGCTCCTCGAGGATCTTCTGGAGCTGGTCGCGCTCCACGACGCGGATCCCCGTGTTCACGGACATCTCCTGGATGAGGATGTCGGCGATCCCCTTGGAGAGCGGCGCCAGTTCCGCGTTCGCCGCGCCGGTCGCGCCGTTGTTGAAGTAGAGCACCGCGACGGTCGGCTTGGACTGCGCCAGTGCCGTCGCTCCGGCGAGCGCGAGCCCCGCGACGGCGGTCAAGAACCTGTGCAACCTCATGGCAACCTCCAAAAGAGAAAGCAGAAGGCGGAAAGCAGCCCCGCAGCTATACCGTCAAGCTAAGCCCTTCCGCGGCGGCCACAACCTCGAGCGTGCCCCCGCGTTCCTTCACCAGCGCCCGGCACTCGTCCAGCCGCCGGTCCACCTCTTCGTCGGTGCGTCGGGGCTCGTGGTGAAAGAGCACCAGCGTGCCGACCCCCGCCTGAAGCGCCAACTCAACGCCATCGCGGTAGGTCGAGTGCCCCCACCCGCGATGGTGATCGTACTCTTCCGTCGTGTACGTCGTGTCGTGCACCAGGACGCTGGCGTCGCGCACGAACGCCACGAACCGCTCGCGCCACCCGGTGGGCGTCGTGTACCGCTCCGAATGGCCCAACTCGTTGTCCGAGACGTACACCAGCGCCGCCGGCTTCGTTCGCGGCTCCACGAAGCGGTAGGCCAGCGCGCCGCCCGGGTGCCGCACTTCCATCGCCGTCACCTCGTATCCCGTCCCCGCCGATCGCTCGCCTTCGGCGATGCTGCGGAAGTCAATCGTCGCGTCCAGCTCCTCGAACGCAACCGGAAACACCACCGGAGACATCTGGTCCCGCACCACCCGGTCAATGCTGGTCTCGAGCGTCTTCGAGCCCCAGATGGTGAAGTGATTCCCGCGCTGGAAGATCGGCGCGAAGAACGGGATCCCCTGAATGTGGTCCCAGTGCGCGTGCGTGAGAAAGATGTCACCGTGGATCGGCGCCCCGTTCGCCCGCTCGATGAGCGTGCGCCCGAGTTCCCGGATGCCGGTCCCGGCGTCAAGAATGACCAGCCAGCCGTCGGTCGTCCGCACCTCGACGCACGGTGTGTTGCCGCCGTAGCGCACCGTGCTCCGGCCGGGGCTGGGAATCGAGCCCCGCGTGCCCCAGAACTGCACGCGGAAGCTCATCGGGTCGTGCTCGACACGAACCAGAATAGCATCCGGGCGCCCCCGAACGAAAGGCGAGTGGTCACGGCCTGGATGTGATGCGCGTCACGGGCGTCCGAACGGCGCGCCCTCAGGCCCGCTGGCGCGAGCGCTTCTCCAGCGCGGCGCGATCCGTGATGCGGATGCGCCGCCGCTCCGTGGAGATCCATCCGGAGTCCTGAAACTCGCGCATGGCCCGCGACACCGTCTCGCGGCTCGCGCCGATGATGTGCGCGATGGTCTGGTGCGTCAGCGGCCGCTCGATGAGCGGCCCGCCGCCCTCGTCGGCGGTGTCGAGGAGCATTCGCGCGATGCGCCCGGGCACGTCGAGCAGGACGAGCGACCCGATCTGCCCGTCGGCGCGCCGCAGCCGGTGGGACAGCTCGGCCAGGAGCGACCACGCGACGCTCGGACTGTCCTCGACGCGCTTCCGGAAGTCATCGCGGCGCAGCACGAGGAGCGTCGCCTCTTCCATCGCGATCACGTGCGCCGAGCGCGGCTGATCGTCTATGAGCGACAGCTCGCCGAAGTACTCGCCCACGCCGAGGATGCCGAGGATCACCTCGCGCCCATCCTCGGCCACGAGCACGACCTTCACGCGCCCCGCGCGGACGATGAAGAGCGCGTCACCCGGGTCGGCCTCGAACAGGATGACGCTCCCCTTCGGGTAGCTCTTCTCGCGAAGAAGTTCGGAGAACTTCGCGAGCTCCGCGCCGTCGAGCGACTTGAAGAGCGGGACGGTGGCGAGGAAATCGGCGGTGGCGGTCATCAGGAGGGGGAGCCGGTGGCCAACATCCGGTCGGTGGCCAAGTTACGGCCTCTCGGGCACCTCTGTCAAACCGGCGGCGGCGGGAGCAGGCCGCGCGCGATCCACGCGTGCGCGATGCGTGAAGTGCCGACCGGCTGGCCGCTCGCCCCGAAGCGCCGTACTGTATGTGCGATTCACGCCTGGAGTAGCGACTTGCCGGACGCCCTTGCCCAACTGAACGCCGCGCTTGCCGGCCGCTACGACGTCGAGCGCGAGATCGGCGCCGGCGGGATGGCGACCGTGTTCCTCGCCCGCGACCTCCGCCACGAGCGCCACGTCGCGCTCAAGGTCCTGAAGCCCGAGCTGGGCGCGGTGCTCGGCGTCGAGCGGTTCTTCGCCGAGATCAAGGTCACGGCGAACCTGCAGCACCCGAACCTCCTGCCGCTGTTCGACAGCGGCGAAGCGGAGGGGCTGCTCTTCTACGTGATGCCGTACGTGGAGGGCGAATCGCTGCGCGCGCGGCTGGATCGCGAGAAACAGTTGCCGGTGGACGAGTCCATCCGCATTGCCACCGCCATCGCGAGCGCGCTGGAGTACGCACACGCGCACGGGGTGATCCACCGGGATCTCAAGCCGGAGAACATCCTCTTTCAGGCCGGCGAGCCGGTTCTCGCGGACTTCGGGATCGCGCTCGCCGTGGCCGTCGCGGGCGGGAATCGCATCACGCAAACCGGGCTCTCGCTCGGCACGCCGCAGTACATGTCGCCCGAGCAGGCCACTGGTGATCGGGCGATAGACGGCCGCACCGACCTCTATTCGCTGGCCGCGGTGCTCTATGAGATGCTCACCGGCGAGGCGCCGCACACCGGGACCACCGCGCAGGCGATCATCGCGCGCGTGCTCACCGACAAGCCGCGCAGCGTGCGCGCGACGCGGGAGATGGTGCCGCTGCACGTGGAGGCGGCGATCGAGCGGGCGCTGGCGAAGCTGCCGGCCGACCGGTTCGCGACGGCGAAGGAGTTCGCACAGGCGCTCGGAGGCGGCTATGCAACCGCGCCGGTGGCCGGAGCGGTGGGAGCGGGGAAGGCGGGGCAGGAGATCCGGTTCACGATCTCGTTTCCGAAGGCGAAGCTGCTTGCTGTGGCCAAGTGGGGCGTGGTTGCGGCGGCGATCGCGCTGGGTGCGTGGGGGTGGCTCCGGAGGGTCGAGGCGCCCCCCGCGCCGCGCGCTCGCTTCGCGCTCGCGCTCGCCGACGCGTCGCAGCCGCGCGAAGACGTCGGCGGCCAGAACATCGTCATCTCTCCCGACGGCACCGAAATCGTGTACGTCGGCGGCACCGGCTCGGCGCAGCTCTTCCGCAGAAGACTGAACGAATTGGACGCACGACCGATCCCGGGCACCGAGCGCGCCGTTCAGCCCCGGTTCTCCCCGGAGGGCAGGTGGCTCGCGTTCGTCGTCCAGAATCAGCTGAAGAAGATCCCGCTCTCCGGCGGTCCTGCGGTGAACATCGCCGATAGTGTGACCCGCTACAGTTGGGGCGAACGCGACATCATCGTACTCGAGAAGATCGGGGGCCGGCGGAGTGCCGGTCTCTGGACGGTGAGCGCGGCCGGCGGCTCGCCCGCGCGCCTCACGTCGCTCGACTCCGCCGCCGGAGAGACGGCCCACACGTGGCCGGAGGTCCTGACCGGCGGGCGGGCCGTTCTCTTCGAAGTCCAGAAGGGCAGCGTGCAGAGCGCGACGCTCGCCGCGGCGCGACTCGACGACGGCCGGGTCGTGCACTTCGGGCTGCAAGGATCGAACGCGCGACACGTGGCCTCGGGACACCTCGTGTTCGGGCACCTGGAAGGCAGTGTCGCGGCCGCTCCGTTCGACGCGAGCGCGCTGCGCGTGACGGGTCCCGCCGTGACCATCCTCGAAGACGTCGTCGTGAAGAGCGGCGGCGCGACCGAGCTGTCGGTCGCTCGGACCGGGGTGCTTGCGTACGTGGAAGGGCAGGCGAAGCAGCAACTCGTCCTGGTGGACCGGACGGGACTTGTCAGGCCGCTCCTGCCTGCCACGGGGCGCTTCTCCGATCCCCGTTTTTCGCCGACGGGAGATCGCCTGGCGTTCACGATCGGCGAAGAAGGAAGCGCGGCCAAGACTGACGTCTGGATCCTCACGATCGCCTCCGGGACGCTCTTCCGGCTCACGAGAGATGGGAGCAGCAGACGACCAGAATGGAGTCACGATGGGCGCCGCGTGGCCTGGACACACCAGGACAGCGCCGGAGTCTCCATTCGATGGCAGGCGTCGGACGGGAGCGGCGCGCCGGATACCGTTCGTACGCGCGACAAGGCCGTGCTCTCGTTCGCCATGTCACCGCGCGGAGTGGCCCTCGCCGTCGCCAGTGGGCCGTCCGGTCGGCGCGACATCTTCCTGGAACCGTTGGACTCCGGGTCCAAGGCGCGTCCGCTCGTGAACGGCGAGGCGTCCGAGTATTCGCCCACCTTCTCGCGCGATGCGCGGTGGCTCGCGTACGTGTCCGACGAATCGGGTCAGTCAGAGGTGTATGTCTCGCCGATCGAGGGCACCTCGGGAAGGCACCAGGTGTCTACGGAGGGCGGTCTGCAACCGGTGTGGGCGCCCGACGGTCGCACCCTCTTCTATCGCTCGGGTGGCCGGATGATGGCGGCTGCGCTCACGTTCGCGCCCCGGTTCGACGTGGCGAGGCGCGACACGCTCTTCACCGACACGTTCACGGGCCTTGGTTCGATCCGGCAGTTCGACGTCACGCCCGACGGCCGGCAGTTCCTGATGCTCCGCCGGGGCGACCAGCAGCAGCGCCTCGTGGTCGTGTTCGGCTGGCTCGACGAACTCAAGGAACGGATGGCGCTGGCGACGAAGAAATAGTGTTGCCCTAGCCGATCACCGGCCCTGGCCACGCGCCGAAGGCCGTTTCGAGATGCCGCGCGACCGCCAGTGACACATCCTCCCGCCACGGCTGCGCCACGCACTGGACGCCGATCGGCAATCCCTCTGGTGAGGTGCCCGCACGAATCACCGTGCTCGGCCACCCCGTGAGATCGAAGAGCTGCGTGTATGCCGCACTTGGCCGCGCGAACGTGCCGTGTGCGGGTGCGGGGCCGATGTACACCGGGCAGACCATCACGTCGTAATCGGCGAAGAGGCCGAGCAGCTCTGACCGGTAGCGATCCCACCGCTCGTAGCGCGCGGTGACATCCCCACTCGAGTCGTTCGCTGCAGTCCCGATGCGGTCGAAAAGCGGTGACTGCGTCGTGCCCCAACGCTCGAGAATGCGCCGGACGCCGGCGCCGCCGTCGTTCCACATCAGCCCGGTATACAGCGCGTAGATGCCGTCCGCGCCCGGAATCTCGATCGCGTGCAACCTGCATCCCGCTTTTTCGAGGATGCGCAGCGCGCCCTCCACCGCACTCGCTGTCTCCACCGTCGGCCGGAGCGCGCCGAGATTCGTGAAGTGCGCCACGCGGAGCCCCCGCACCGTCACCTTGCGATGGTCGCCGAGCGGGACGGCCGGCGCGTGCGGGTCCACGCCGTCAGGGCCGGCAATGAGCGGGAGCACGAGCGCGAGATCGTCCACCCGCCGCGCGAGCGGGCCCAGGTGCGTGAGACTCTCGATCGGGCCGGTGTAGTCAATGATGTGCCCGGTGCGCGGCACGCGCCCCGCCGTCGGCTTGTGGCCCGCGATGCCGCAGAAGTGCGCCGGCACGCGAATGCTCCCGCCTGTGTCGCTCCCGATGTCGAGGGGCGATCCGCCCGCGGCGATGATCGCCGCCGCGCCGCCGCTCGAGCCGCCGCTCGTGCGCGACACGTCGTAGGGATTGTTCGTGCGTCCGTAGACGAGATTGTTCGTCTCGAAGGCGAGGGTGACGTCGGGCGTGTTGGTCTTGCCGAGGATGATCGCGCCGGCCGCGCGGAGGCGCTTCACGACGGTGGCGTCCTCGGCGGGGACGTACGAGGCACGGCCCATGGTGCCGCCGGTGGAGATGATCCCCGCGGTGTCGAGCGAGTCCTTGATGGTGACCGGCACGCCGTGCAGCGCGCCACGCTTCTCCATCGGCACGCGGTCGGCGATGCGCGCCTCCGCGAGCGCGGCATCGCGGCGGAGCTGCACGACGGCGTTCAGCGTCGGGTTCACCACCTCGATGCGATCGAGGTACGCGCGGACCGTCGCTTCGCTCGTCAGGCGCCCGCTGCGGATCGCCGTGGCGAGGTCAATGAGCGAGAGCGCACGTGGATCCTGCACCGCCGGCTCGGGCGACTCCCGCGTGCTCATCGGTTGCGGCGCCGGCATAGGCGGAAGGAGCCGCGCGAGCGGTCCGCCCACGGCGGCAGCGCCGGTCGCGGCGACGAAGTCGCGCCGGGAGAGTGGGGCAGCGGACGGCGCGCGGTGGTCGGCATCGTGTGGCATCGTCGAGTGGAACCGGCTGTCGTTCCGGGGGACGAACTGCGCGGTCAAACGTAGGGCTGTTCGAGCGCTCGGGCCACCCGGGACGCCGCGGGGAATGCGCGGGGTTGTCGGTGGCATATGTACTATGTAATATATATGCCATGAAACGCACGACGATCTTCCTCGACGACCGGCTCTTGCGACGTCTGCAGCGCCTCGCCCGCACCCGGGGTGTGAGCTTCGCCACCGTCGTGCGCGAAGCGATGAGCCGCTATGTCGCCGAGCCTTCGGGCAAGGGTTCGCTCCCGTCCATCGCGGGCCGCTTCTCGAGCGGCACTCGCGACACGTCGGCGCGCGTGGACGAACTGCTCTGGCGCGACCCGCACGCGTGACGGTCGTCGCCGACACCGGCGCGATTTTCGCTCTCATTGACGCGAGCGACGCGTGGCACGAGCGCGTGACCGCGTGGTGGCGTGCAAACACACAATCGGTGGTTCTGCCGGTGAGCATCCTGCCAGAGGTGGCGCACCTCCTTCAGACGCGGATCAGCTCGCTGGCGGAGCTCGCCTTCGTGCGCGCCGTCGCTGACGGCGAGTTCACCGTAGAACCGCTCGAACCGGAGGATGTCACTCGCGCCGACGCGCTGATGCGCCGCTACCTCGACCTTCCACTCGGCTTCGCGGACGCCACGGTGATCGCCACCGCCGAGCGCCTCGACGCACGCGAGATCGTGACGACGGACCGGCGGCACTTCCGCGTGGCCGGCGCCTCTGGCTCGCGCACCATACGGCTCCTACCTTAGGGCGCTGCTTCGCGCGGTCCTTCGCCGGAAGAACCGATGGACATTCGAGACCAACTCCAGGCTACGCTCGGAAGTGCCTTCACGATCGAGCGTGAGCTCGGCGGTGGCGGGATGTCGCGCGTGTTCGTCGCGCGTGACCAGGCGCTGGGGCGCGAAGTCGTCGTGAAGATCCTGCCCAGCGAGCTGGCCGCGGAGCTCTCGGTCGAACGCTTCACGCGCGAGGTGCGGCTCGCCGCCGCGCTCCAGCACCCGCACATCGTGCCGGTGCTCACCGCCGGCGACTCCGGCGGGCTGCCCTATTACTCGATGCCGCTGGTCAAAGGTGAATCGCTGCGCCAGCGGCTCGCGCGCGACGGGGCGCTCCCCGTGCGCGACACCGTGGGCATCCTCCGCGATGTGGCGAAGGCGCTCGCGTTCGCCCACGCACAGGGCGTGGTGCACCGCGACATCAAACCCGACAACATCCTGATCACCGGGGGGCAGCGCGGTCGTCGCGGACTTCGGGATCGCGAAGGCGATCACGGCATCCCGTACCGTCTCCGGCGGCGCGACGCTGACGCAGCTCGGCACCGCGATCGGCACGCCCGCCTACATGGCGCCGGAGCAGGCGGCCGGCGATCCCGACGTGGACGCGCGCGCCGATCTCTACTCCTTCGGCGTGACCGCGTACGAGATGCTTGCCGGCGCGCCGCCGTTCGAGGGCCGCACGCCGAGCGAGTTGCTGCGCGCACACCTGACGGAGCCTCCGGCGTCGCTCGCGGCGAAACGCGCGGACACACCCGCGACGCTCGTGGCGCTCGTGCAGGCGTGCCTGGCGAAATCGCCCGGCGATCGCCCGGCGAGCGCGGACGACGTCATGCGTGAACTGGAGAACGTGACGACGCCGGCGCCGAGCACGCTGCCTGCGGAGAGGGCCGCCGGGCCCATCGGCGTTGCGGCGCGCGCGAAGCGGACGAGGCGCACACGCCTGGCGGTCACCGCGGCGAGCGTGCTGATCGCGATCGTCGCAGGAACGTGGGTCGTGGTGGATCGGCGCGCGCCCACGCTCGACCCCGCGCGGGTGCTCGTGCTCCCCCCCGCACTCGCCTCCAGCGACCCATCGCTCGCGCCGCTCGCCGCGATGACGCCCGATGTCGTCACGAGGGGATTCGCGCAGATGCCCTGGGTGAGGGCGGCCAGCGCGCCGGGCGCCGCGAGCCCGACCGCATCGGAGGGCGATCTGCGTGCGCTCGCGCGTGCGGCTGGCGCCGGCACGGTCGTCACGGGCGCGCTCTACGTCCTGGGCGACAGCATCCAGGTGCAGTTCCGGCTCGTGGACGGTCGCACGGGAACCCTCCTGCGTGCGCTCGCTCCCGTGCGTGTGCCGCGCGCCGCAGGGCTCGACGCGCTCAGCATCGCGGCCGATCACGTGCTTTCCGGCGTCGGCTTCATCTCCGCGCCCTTCCTCGGTGTTTCGGCGCTTCCGCTCGGAGAGCCGCCGAGCTTCGCGGCGTTCCGCGAGTTCGAAGCCGCCGTCGCGCTCATGGGCAGGTCGGACCCCGCGCTCGGTGCCACCGTTGACACGGCGCTCATCGGTGCCATCGAGCGCCGCTTGACGCGGGCGTCGGCGCTCGACCCGGCGTTCGTGCAGCCGCGGCTCTGGCGCGGCGTGCGCCTCACCTGGTCGTATCACTATCCGTGGGTGGTCGCGGCGCTCGACAGCATCGTCCCGTGGGTTCGCGGCGCGCGCGACCGGATGACCCTGTTCGAGAGCGCGCTGGCCGAGTGCATCCTCACGAGCGCGAACGGGATCAGCGACAGCGCCATCGAAGCGCTCCGCCGGCTGGGACGACTTCAACCGAACTCGCCGTTCCTCGACGAGATGCCGCGGCACCTCGCCGACATCAATCGGCCCGCTGCGGCCATCGCGGTCGCCACCGAGTGGTACCAGACGCGCCGGGGGTCCGATTCGCTCGGTGTATCCGTTGAGCGACGCTATTGGGCGCAGGTGGCCGATCTGCAGCATTTCATGGGGGACCACCGGGCGGAACGCGCGGCCGCGCGCAAGGCAAGAGCGACGGCTCCCAACAGCTCCGCCCTGCTGCGTCGCGAGCTTTTCGCACTCTCCGCGCTCGGCGACACGGCCACGCTCGACCGGCTGCTCGACGAGCTGGCGACCGCCGCGAAAGGCGAAGAGATGTTCGGCTTCGGCGGCGATATCCTCCTCATCGTCGGTCAGGATCTCATCGCGCACGGTCATCCGGAGGCGGGGCGTCGCATTCTTCGACGCGCCGAAGCGTGGTTCGACAGCCGTCGCGGAGGACGCGATTGGGCCGGTCAGGTCCCCTTCCGCGCCGCGATCACCTACCACGCGCTGGGGCGCGACGACGACGCCCTTGCGATCACTCGGGAGCTGTCGCGCCGCGAGCCCAGGGAGGTGCGCTATCGAGGGCAGATCGGGCGCATCCTCGCCCTTCGGGGCGATTCGGCCGGCGTCCGGCGCGAGCTCGAATGGCTCGCCTCCATCTCGCCCCGGGAGTTCACGGGCACGCCCACGTATGAACGCGCGGCCATCACCGCGAACCTCGGCCGCGCGCACTGGGACGAAGCCATCGCTCTCCTCGAGGAGTCCATCACGCAGGGGCAGGGCTTCAACATCCGGAGCCGGATTCACTACTTCGGTGATTGGCTCCCGATGCGCGACTATCCCCCATTCAAGCGGGTGACCACGCCACGGGGGTGAGCCACGCCGGCCGCTGATACGCGCCGCCGGTGCTCAGCACGCGCTCTGGGGCTCGCAATCCTGCACCTCGGGGTGTAACATCACTCGCCGCAACGCGTTGCTTCCTTGAAACTCCGGGCCCGGCCGGTTAGACTTCTTGGCTCGCTTCCGGTCCCGATTCGAGTCTCCCATGAAAGCCGACATCCATCCCGTCTACGCGACCGCGCGGGTCACCTGCGCGTGCGGCAATACGTTCGAGACACGCTCGACGCAGCACGAGATCCACCTCGACATCTGCGCCGCCTGCCATCCGTTCTTCACCGGCAAGCAGAAGCTCGTGGACACCGCCGGCCGCGTGGAGCGGTTCCGCCAGCGCTATTCCAGGCAGACGCAGCAGCCTGCGTAGATCTTGGCGCTTCGTGACCTCCTCGCCGATGCGGTGACGCGCGCGGCGGCCGTCGAACGGGCGCTCCTCGATCCGAAGACGGTCCGCGACGCGAAGCTCCTGGCGTCGCTCGGCCGCGAGCACCAGCGACTCACCCAGGTCGTCGAACGCGCCGACAAACTGAGGAAGTACGACGCCGAGCTGGCCTCCGCCCGCGAGCTCGCGTCGTCGGACGATCCCGAGATGGCCCGCGAAGCCGAGGCGGAGATCCGCCGGCTGACGTCCACCGTCCGCGGCCTCGAAGAGGAGCTGAAGCCGCTCCTCCTCCCGCGCGACCCGCTCGACGAACGGGGTTGCATCGTCGAGGTTCGCGCCGGCACGGGCGGCGACGAGGCGGCGCTCTTCGCCGCGGATCTCTGGCGCATGTACACGCGATTCATCGAGCGTCGCGGCTGGAAGATCGAGCTGCTCTCGCTCTCCGAGGGCGTCCTGGGCGGCGTGAAGGAAGTGATCTTCGAGGTGCACGGCGCCGGCGCGTTCGGCCAGATGCGGGGCGAGAGCGGCGTGCACCGCGTGCAGCGCGTCCCGGCCACCGAGGCGCAGGGGCGCATCCATACGTCGGCCGCGACGGTCGCGGTGCTTCCCGAGGCCGAGGAGATCGACCTCAGGATCGAGGAGAAGGAGCTCCGCATTGACGTGTTTCGCGCGAGCGGACCCGGCGGGCAGAGCGTGAACACGACCGACTCCGCCGTGCGCATCACCCACCTGCCGAGCGGGCTCGTGGTGCAGCAGCAGGACCAGAAGAGCCAGCTCCAGAACAAGCTGAAGGCGATGGACGTGCTCCGCGCGCGGCTGCTCGACCTCAAGGTTGCCGAACAGGAGGCGGAGCGCTCGCGACTCCGGCGGTCGCAGGTGTCCACCGGCGACCGGAGCGCGAAGATCCGCACGTACAACTTTCCGCAGAACCGCGTGACGGATCACCGGATCGGCTTCACGACGCACGATCTGCCCGCCGTGATGAACGGGGAGATCGGTGCGTTGATCCAGGCGTACCAGATGGCGCGCGTGGAGGAGCAGCTCGGTGGTGGAAGCTGAACGTTCATGATCCTCTCGGACCTCCTCGATCACCTTGCCACCGAGCTCGCCGGCCCCGGCATACCCCCGGCCCGCGCCGACGCGCGCGACCTCATCGCGGCCGTCCTCGACCAGCCGAAGTTCTGGCCGAGCGCCCATCCATCGCTGGAGCTCGACGCTGCGACGACGCGCGCGATCCGCGAGGCCGCCGCGCGCCTGGGGCGCGGCATGCCGTTCCAGTACGCCGTGGGGAAGGCGAGCTTCCGCCACTTGACGCTGTGCGTAGACCCGAACGTCCTGATCCCGCGTGCCGAGACCGAACTCATCGTGGACATCGTGCTCGCGCTCACGCGGGGCGAGGGCGAGGTCGCCGACGTCGGCACCGGGTGCGGGGCGATCGCGCTTGCCCTGGCGGCCGAGGGGCGCTTCCGCAGGGTCATCGCCACGGAGGTCTCGCCCGCGGCCCTCGCCGTCGCCCGCCGGAACCTGGGCGCGCTGCGTGAGGAGCGCCGGGCCGTCGTGGACTTCCGGGAGGGCTCCCTGCTCGCGCCGCTCCACGGTGAGCGCCTGAGCGCGGTGGTCGCCAATCCGCCGTATATTTCGCCGGCGGAAGCGGGCGACCTCCCGTCGAGCGTTCGTGATTGGGAGCCCCCACTCGCCCTCTTCAGTGCGGAAGACGGCATGGCGGCCATTCGTGCGTTCGTGCGCGACGCGCCGGCCGTCCTCGAGCCGGGGGGCGCGCTGGTGCTCGAGGTGGACGCGCGGCGCGCCGGCCTCGCCCGCGACGCGGCGACCGGAGTCGGGCGCTGGCGCGACGTGGAGATTCGGCGGGACCTGACCGGCCGCGAGCGGTTTCTCGTGGCCCGACGCAAGGAGTCGTGATGTTGAATGAGCGCGCCCTCGAGCTGGGCCGCCTGATCGGGCAGAGCAGCGAGTACCAGGCGGTCAAGCGCGCCAACGAGTCGCTCAGCGACGACCCGGCGACGATGACGACGCTCGAGCAGATGGAGAAACTGCGGCACGAGGCGCAGCGTATGATCGAGAAGGGCGAGCATCCGACGCCGGAGATGGAGCGGGAGCTCGACCGCCTCCTCGGCGAAGTGCAGACCAACGCCACCTATCAGCGCGTGGTGGTCGCCAACGAGAACTTCGACAAGGTGATGCTGCAGGTGAACCAGTGGATCCTCGACGGGATCCGGAAGGGCGCGGCGAGCCCGATCATCACGCTGGGGTGAGTGCCATGGCGCGCGGACGGCTGATCGTCTTCGAGGGGGTCGAAGGGGCGGGGAAGAGCACGCAGCTCGACCGCCTCGCGGGCCATCTCGCGCGCCGGGGCATCGCGCACCGCGCCTTCCGCGAGCCGGGCGGCACGCCGCTGGGCGACGAAATCCGCCGTGTCCTCCTCGATCCCGCCTCGCACGTCTCGCCGCGCGCCGAGGCGCTCCTCTTCCTCGCGTCGCGCGCGGAGCTGGTCTCGCGTGAGCTGCGGCCCGCGCTGGCGGCGGGCGTCGTCGTGCTCCTCGACCGCTTCTTCCTCTCGACGTACGCGTACCAGATCGCCGGCCGCGAGCTCCCGAGCGCGGACGTGCGCGCCGCGAACCTGATCGCCACCGAAGGGCTCGTCCCCGACCTGACCCTGCTCTTCACGCTCTCCGCCAGCGAGGGGCTCGCGCGCGCCCGGCGCCGCGGCGGCCGTGACCGGATCGAGCTGTCGGACGACGCCTTCCACGACGAGGTGGAGCGCGCGTTCGCCGCGTTCACGACACCGGAGTGGCAGCGCACACACGAGGAGTGCGGACCGATCGTCGCGGTTGACGCCGCGGGCTCGGAGCGCGAGGTGGAGGCGCGGGTTCTCGACGCGATCACGTCGCGCTTCGGCGAGCTGCGTGCCCTGGTGGGGGCCGTCGCGTGACGCGCGTGCGGCTGGCGGCGGTGCTGACGCTGCTCGTCGTCGCACTCCTGACGGGCGGTTGGCTCCTGCGGCGCGGGCTCGCGCTCCCGGCGGGCGCCTCGCGGCTGTCCGCCGCCCAGGGCGAGCGCCTCCTCGACGGCGTGATGCGCCGCGTGCGCGAGAGCTGGGTGGACTCGGTGCAGACCGACGAGCTCTATCGCCGCGCCGCGCTCGGCCTGCTGAGCGAGCTTGGCGATCCGAACACGGCGTTCCTCCCACCCGACCGGCTGCGCCGCCTTCGTGAGGTGACGAGCGGGAGCTACCGCGGCGTCGGGATGTCGGTGGACATCCGGGATGGGTGGATCACGGTCACCTCGACGCGCGTCGGCCTCCCGGCCGAGCGCGCGGGGATTCAGCAGGGCGACCGGCTCGTCGAGGTGGACGGGCAGTCCATGAAAGGGTGGACGATCGACGAGGCGCGCAACGCCCTGCGCGGGCCGCTCGGCAGCACCGTCAGGCTCGCCGTGGAGCGCCGCTTCGGCGGCGCGCGGGTCACGCTCACCCTCGAGCGGAGCGACATCCACGTCAGCGCCGTGGCGCGCGCCACGGTGCTCGCCGACGGCGTCGGCTACTTCGCGATCACCTCATTCACCGACTCCACGGCGCTGGAGGTCGAATCCACGCTCGACTCGCTCGTCAGGGCGGGCGCGAAGTCGCTCGTGATGGACCTGCGCGGAAACCCCGGCGGCGTGCTGACGCAGGGCGTCGCCGTCGCCGATCTCTTCCTCGACGAGGGGCAGAGGATCGTCTCGACCAGGGGCCGCCTGCCGTCCGCGAACGCCTCGTTCGTGGATCACGCGTCGCAGCGGTGGCCGAAGCTCCCGGTCGCGGTGCTCGTGAACGGCTTCACCGCGAGCGCCGCGGAGATCGTCGCGGGCGCGCTGCAGGACCACGACCGCGCGATCGTCCTCGGGCGGCCGAGCTACGGGAAGGGGAGTGCGCAGATCGTCATCCCGGTCGAGGGCGGCGGGGCCGTCAAGCTCACCAACGCGCTCTGGTACACACCCGCGGGGCGGAGCATTGACCGCCCGCACATCGGGCGCGCCGACGCACCGCTCGCCGATACGACGCGGCCGCGCTACACGACGGACAAGGGACGCAAGGTGGTGGGCGGCGGGGGCATCGTGCCCGACGTCGTCGCGGGCGACAGTGTGGTCTCGCCGGTCGAGCGGCGCTGGATCGAAGCCGTGGGCGCGCGCGTGCCGCAGTTCCGCGCGGTGCTGACGGCGTACGCGGGGGAGATCGCGCGACGGGGCGGGCTCGGAGCGCCGGAACTCTTTCCCGTGACCGCGGCGATGCGCGCCGGCCTCTGGGACGCGATGCGTGCGAAGAACCTCGTGGTGCCGCGCGACGTCTTCGACGACGCGCGAGACGCGATTGACCGCGTGCTCGGACAAGAGGTCGCGCGCCAGGCCTTCGGTGTTCCCGGGGCGCAGCGGCGCTTCGTGCACACCGATCCGGTGATCGCCCGGGCCGTCAAGCTGCTCGCCGGCGCGGGGGCGCCGGAGGTGCTCTTCCAGCGCGTGGCGCAGGCGGGCGGGCGGGCGGGCGGGGCCGGTGAAGCACAGCAGCGAGAAGAGCGTAGGCCGTAGACCGTTCACCGTTGACGCATGCATTGCGGCCCGAGGCGCCGAGCCCCGGGCCGCATTGCATACGTGAACGGTCTACCGCCTACGGTCGACCGCCTACTTGCCGTTGCAGGTCAGGGAATCGGCGGTCGCGGTGGCGTCTTCCTCGGCAGCTTTTCGTCCCGCTGCGCCGCCTGCCAGGCGAAGCCCGCCACCACCGCGGCGTTGAACTTCATGTCCGCTTCCTGGATGCGCTCGTACACGTCCTGGTTCGTGTGGTGCGTGCGCGTGCTGTACTCCACCGGATCCTGGATGAACTGGAAGCCGGGGAGTCCGACGCCGTCGAACGCCTGGTGATCGGTGCCGCCGGTATTGGAGATGGTGAGGTGCCGCATTCCCTGGTAGCTGAACGGCTGCATCCAGGCGCTGAAGATCGGCGCGACGTCGAAGTTCCCCTGCTGATAGACGCCCCGGATCTTCCCGGTGCCGTTGTCGACGTTGAAGTAGGCGGAGAACCGGGCATGCTCGCTCGTGGGGCTCCCGGCCGCGCCGTAGTGCTTCTGCACGTAGGCCCGTGAGCCGAGCAGCCCCTGCTCCTCGCCGGTCCACAGCCCGATGCGGATGGTGCGGCGCGGCTGCAGGTTGAGGACCTTGAGGAGTCGCATCGCCTCCATCATCACGGCCGAGCCCGCCGCGTTGTCGGTGGCGCCGGTGCCCGAGTGCCACGAGTCGAAGTGCGCACCGATCATCACGACCTCGTCCCGGAGTCGCGGGTCGGTGCCGGGGATTTCCGCGACGATATTGAACGTGTTGAGGTCCGCATCGTGGAACTTCACCTGCGAGTTGATCTCGACCGTGACCGGGACGTTGCGTTCGAGCATGCGCCAGATGCGGCCGTAGTTCTCCACGGAGAGCACGATCACCGGCACGCTCGGCGGGGCGTCCGCGGCGCGGTTGCCGCCGCCGCCCACACCCACCGTGCCGAAGTCGCGGTTCGCCGCCGTCGCGCCGCGGCCGCCAAGGGCGGCGACGGGTGTGCCGATCGGCGTGCCGCCTCCGCCGTTCTGCAGGATGCCGAGGGCGCCCTCCTCCACGAGGAACTTCGTGCGCGTTGCGCCGTCCACCACGCCGGGCGGTGGCCCGCCGCCGCGGCCTCCGCGCCCGCCTGCGGCGCCCCCGCGGCCGCCGGGCGGCGGAGGCGGCTCGGCGAGCGCCATCTGGTCGAGCGCGTCCTGCGTCAGCCGGGCACCCTGCGCCTCGAAGTGCGCCGCGACGCGGGGTGGCGCGGTGAGCATCACCCACTTGCCGCGGAGCTTGCCGCGATTGGCGTCGAGGTCCCGCGTGGAGTCGAGCGTGACGCGCACGACGTCACCGGTGGCGGGGCCATTGGTGCCGACCGTCCACGCGCCCGGGTAGGCGATGAGCGGCGCCGGGGTCGGCGCGACGATCTGCGCACTGAAGCGCTCGCTCGACCACCCGCGCCCGAAGGGACCCCACGTCTCGTACTGGACGCCGGCGAGTCCCCACGATTTCATCGTCTGGATCGCCCAGTCCCCGGCCCGCTTCGTGATCGGGGAGTTGGTGAGGCGCGGGCCGTGCACGTCGGTGAGCCAGCTCATGATGTCCATCACCTGCGAGCGCTGCATCTCCTCGGCCTTGATGCGCTCGATGGTCGCGACGTCTACCTTCTCCTGGGCGGGGAGCGCGCCGGCGAGAGCGGTGACGGCGATGGCGGCCTGCAGCGCTCGTCGGGCAGCGAGTGCGAACAACATGTCAACGGCTCCGTGATGAGAGGTACGATGAGAGTACGGCGAAATGTACGGCTTCGTTGGGCGGGGGGCGCGCGCGCGGCGCTCGGGTGCGCGGCGCTCCTGTGCGGCGCGCTCCTGTGCGGCACGCGCCCGGTCTCCGCGCAGGGCGCCACCGCGGGCGTGCCCGCGCCCGCGATCGTCGGCGTCGTGCGCGACAGTCTGGGCGAGCCGGTGGCCGACGTGCTCGTGCGCGCCCGCGCGGGCGGCGTCGAGCGCACCGCGGTAACCGACGACGACGGCGTCTTCCGGATCTACGGTCTTCCCGCTCTGGCCGCGACGCTCCACGTGCAGCGGGTGGGGTTCCGCCCGGGGTCGCTCGAACTTCCGGCGGCGCGCAAAGGTGGAACGCCGGTGGCCATCACGATCGAGCGCCTGGCGCCGCCCTGGCTGGACACGGTGCGCGTGGAGGCAGTGGCGCCGGTCGTCCCGCGACTCGCTGGGTTCGAGCGGCGGCGACTCCTCCGCGACGGCTCGGCCTTCATCACACGCGAGGAGATCGTGAAGCGGAATCCGGTGCGCACGAGTGAGATGTTGATGAACATCCCCGGGATCAAGATGGCGGACAGCAACGGCGTGATGTTCCCGATTTCGACGCGCGGGCGGAAACCCGCTCTGAGGTCGGCGCGCGTGCTCCAGCCGTGCGTCCTCCGCATCGGCATGGACGGCAAAGTGTTCCCCGACAACTTCGAGATTGACCAGGTCGTCCCCAACGACATTCACGGCATCGAGGTCTTCGCGGGTCCGGCGACGATTCCGCTGGAGTACGGACTGACCCGCACCGACAGCTGGTGCGGACTGATCATGATCTGGACGCGGAGCGGCTAGGGCTTTCCGCCGAGCAGCGCCACCTGATCAATCACGCGGACGCCCTCCGGCACGCGGAACGTCAGGGCGTCGCGCGGCAGGGTGACGTTCGTGCGGATCGCGGTGAACCGCACGCGCCGCACGAGGCCGCTCGGCTCGACCGTCTCGACCTGCCAGAGAAACGCGTCCGCGCGGCCCACCCAGAGGGTCGCCCGCGTGAACGGCGCGGTCGCGCCTTTGGGCGTGAGCGCGAAGGCCGCGGTCGCACGCGCGCCGACCGTCGCGTCGCCAAGCACGGACACCGCGTAGTGCTCGCGCGGCGCCGTCAGGAGCTGCGTCAGGAAGTCGAGTCCCGCGCCCGCTTCACGCGGCATCTTGAGCACCTGCCCCTTCGCGCTGCTCGGCAGGTACACCCAGAGCGCCTCACCGTCGCTGATGATGGCGTCGCCGGCGGGATCGCTGAACCGGAGCGCGAAGCGCGAGCGCCCCCGCTGGAAGAACTCGCCCTTCGCCGTGCGCGTCGAGTTCGTGTTGGGATTCGTGAGCGTTTGCTCGAACGGGGCGCGCACGGTGCGGATCGAGGCGTACTCCCGCACGGCGCGGTCGAGCAGGGCGCCCGTGGAGTCCTGCGCGCCGAGCGCGGAGGCGAGCGCCGCCGAAGCGAAAGCAGCGCGCACCGCCGCGCGCACTGCCGCGCGCACTGCCGCGCGCACTGCCGCGCGCAGCGCCTGACGTCCGACGTGTGACGTCCGGAGCCCCCTCACGCCACGCCTGCCGTGGCCCCCGCGATCTGCCGGTCCACCGCGTCCGCCACGCGCCGCAGCGCCCGCATCAGCTCCGTGAACTGCTCGGGGTTCAGCGACTGCGCGCCGTCGGAGAGCGCCTTGTCGGGCTGCGGGTGCACCTCGATGATGACGCCGTCCGCCCCCGCCGCGATCGCGGCGCGCGACATCGGCAGGATCTTGTCGCGACGGCCGGTGCCGTGGCTCGGATCGGCGATGATGGGCAGGTGCGAGAGCTGGTGCACGATCGGGATCGCGGTGAGATCGAACAGATTGCGCGACGTCGTGTCGAAGCTCCGGAGGCCGCGCTCACAGAGGATGACCTGCGTGTTCCCCTCGTTCAGCACGTATTCGGCGCTCAGGAGCAGGTCCTGGATGGTCGCCGCCATCCCGCGCTTGAGGAGCACGGGCTTGCCGATGCGGCCGACTGTCTTGAGCAGGGAGTAGTTCTGCATGTTGCGGGCACCGACCTGGAGGCAGTCGGCGACCTCGGCGACACGGTGCGCGCCTTCGTCGTCCATGGCCTCGGTCACGATCGCGAGCCCCGTTTCCCGCTTCGCCAGCGCGAGGAACTCGAGCCCCTTCTGGCCGAGTCCCTGGAAGGAGTAGGGCGAGCTGCGCGGCTTGAACGCGCCGCCGCGAAGCGCGACCGCGCCGGCGGCCTTCACCACGCGCGCGGACTCGACGATCTGTCGTTCCGACTCGACGGAGCAGGGGCCCGCGATCACCGGCACGTCCTCACCGCCGAAGCTCACGCCCGGCGCGATCGTGACGACGGTGTCTTCGGGCTTCCACTCGCGTGACACCTGCTTGTAGGGGTTCGAGACGTGGATGACTTGCGCGACGCCCGGCAGTTCGGCGATCAACGAATCGTCCACCGCGCCGTCGTTCCCCACGAGTCCCACGGCCGTGCGCTGAGCCCCCGGCATCGGGGCGGGCGTGTACCCCATCGAGCGGATCGTCTCGCAGACCCGCTCAATGTCGGCTGGTGTGGCCTGGTGAGACATGACGACGAGCATCGGCAGCCCTCGGAGAGGATCGGTGCGAGAGCGAAATATAAACGCGAACGGCAGGGACAAGGGACTGTCAACTGAAGGGACAAGGGACAAGTGAGAGGGACAAGGGACATGGCACTTCATCGAGGGCACGGGCGAGGGAGTCAGGGTGCGCTCAACCTCCGCCTGTTCCCTGAATGAGGTTCCTTGTTCCCGGTTCCTCTCACTTGTCCCTAGTCCCTGCTGGTCAGTCCCTGCCCTTGAAGAGCACCTTTCTGCTGATCGTGACTCCATCTCCCCGGAACCGGATCAGGTACACCCCGCTGGGCACGAACCGGCCGGCGTCGTCCCTGCCGTCCCAGGTGAGGCGGTCATCGCACCCCGAGTCGCTGCCGACGGCGGCGCGACCGTAGCGGCCGGGCGGGAAGATCGGTCCGAGGCCGCGGCCGGGGAGGATCCCGGCCACGCGGTTCCCGCGGATGTCGAGCACGTCGAGCCGCACCTCCGCCTGGCGCGCCAGGTCGAACCAGATGCAGGTCGTCGCCACGCGCTCGTTCGGGAACGGATTGGGGAAACTCTGGAACAGGTTTGTCGCGATCGGCGAGGCCGGGTCGAGGATGACGAAGCTCTCGAAGCTGTTGGTGCGCGTGCTGTCGCCGGTCGCGAGCCGCGCGACGACGTACCAGCGGTATGACGTGTTCGACTCGAGCTCGATGGGAATGGTGTAGACGGTGTCGGAAAGCGTGGCGTTGAACACCGGGTATCCGTCGGCCGAGCGCGTGATGAACAGGTGGTAGGCCCAGGGCGCGAGCGGCGGCAGCACGGCGGCGCTGGTCCAGAGGAAGGTCGGCCGTTTCGTGTCCACCGTCGTGCCGTTGAGTCCGTTGGGCGCGATGAGCGTGAGCCACGACGGCGTCGTACGCGGACCCTGCGCGTCGGAGACGGAGAGCGCGCCCTGCGCCGTGCGCGCCCGTGCGCGCCACCAGAGCTGGATGCGCTCGGGGAGGAGCCGCGGGACGATGATCGTCGCGCTCGAGCCGGTGACGGTCGTATCCACGAGGAGTGGCGCGCTGAAGTCGGCGCGAGTCGAGAGCTGGAGCGTGAGCTGGAGCGGCAGCTCGGCGGGGAGGAAGCCGGAGGTGGACAGGACGAAGCGGGGGTTTCCCTCGCGAATCGGGTTGCCTGCCGGGCCGGTGATCGCCACGGCGCCGCTCGTGGACTGGGCGCGCGCGGCGCTCGGGGCGCCCGCACCGAGCATCGCAGCCGCGAGCATCGCGGCCGCGACCACCGCGCGCGTTGCGAGGCCGGGCGATCCGCCGGCGCGGCGCGCCCGAGCGCCGCGCACCATCACGCCGGCGCGGCGGTGGCCGCCTCGGCGCCGTCCACCGCCGGGCCACGCATCCGCACGCTCACCAGCGAGGAGACGCCCGGCTCCTGCATCGTGACGCCGTAGACCGCATCGGCCGCCTCCGTCGTGGTGCGCGGGTTGTGCGTGATGACGATGAACTGCGTGTGCACCTTGAACTGGTTCAGCATCTTGACGAACCGCCCGATGTTCGCGTCGTCGAGTGGCGCGTCCACCTCGTCAAGGAGGCAGAACGGGCTCGGCTTGGTGAGGAAGATCCCGAAGAGGAGCGAGAGGGCCACGAGGGCGCGCTCGCCGCTCGAGAGGAGATGGATGCGTTGGGTCTTCTTGCCGCGTGGCGAGGCGTGGATCTCGATGTCGCAATCGAGCGGCAGTTCGGGGTTCTCGAGCCGGAGGTCGCACTCGCCGCCGCCGAAGAGCGTGAGGAAGATGTGGCGGAAGTGTGCGCGCACCTCGTCGAACGTCTTGAGGAACAGCGCGCGCGCCGTCACGTCGATTTCCCGGATGGCCTGCTGCAACGCGGTTTGCGCCTTGGCGAGGTCGTCGCGCTGACCCTCGAGGAACGCGAGCCGCCCGGCCTCCTCCTGGTGCTCTTCGATCGCGAGCGGGTTGACGGGGCCGAGCGATTCGAGCTGGGCACGGAGCTGCGCGGCCTCGGCGCGGAGCGCGACGTCGTCGGCCTCGACGGGCGCGTACTCGGCGAAGAGCGTCTCGAGCGGGCGGCGCCATTCCGCTTCGAGTCGCTCCTTGATGGCGGTGCGGCGGCCGTCGAGCTCGGTGTGTCGCAGCTCCGCGCGGTGCAACTCGTCCGCGAGCGCCGCGGCCTCCTGGCGCACGCGGTCGAGCGCGTGTTCGGCGGTGGCCAGCGCCCCGTCGGCCGCGCGCACCGCATCCTCGCTGGCGCCCAGGGTGGCCTCCGTTTCCGCGAGTGCGCGGCGGCGCGCGGCGAGATCGGTGCTCCACGCCTGCTGCTGCCGCGCGAGCGCCGCGTCGTCTTCGGAGAGCGCGGCAAGCTCGCGCTGGAGCGCCGAGAGCCGCTCGGCCGCGCTCGCCCGCTCGCGCGCGAGGCGTTCGCGGCGCTCCGCCGCCACCTCGCGGCGCGCCTCGGCCTGCGCGTGCGCTACCTGGGCGGTGGCGCGCGCCTCGCGCGCGGCGTCCTGGCGCCGTTCCGCGTCGGTGTGCGCCTCGCGCGCGGCGGTCGCCGTGCGCTCCGCGGCGCCGAGCGCGGCGGATTCGCGCTCGTGGGTGGCGACCAGGTCGGCGATCTTCGCGGAGAGCTCGGCGCGGCGCTCGTCGAGCCGGGCCGCGAGCGACGCGCCGTCGTCGAGTTCGCGGGCCGTGCGTTGGCGCGCGCCCTCGGACTCTCCGCGCGCGACGGCGGCGCGCTCGGCACGCTCGTGCGCCCGCGTCGCGTGATCGGCCGCGGCGGCCACGGCGTCCTCGGCCTTGCGGAGCCCCTCGGCCGCCGCCCGCGACGCGGCGGACACCGTGGCGCGCTCGGCATCCGCGGTCGTCGCCGCGGCGCGCAGCTCGGTGAGCTCGGCCCGACGGCGGAGCGGCCCGGTGCCTGCGACGGTGCCCGGGAGCCAGACGGCGCCGCGCGCGTCCACGAAGGCGCCGCCGCCGTCGAGCGCCCGCACGTGCGCGAGGAGCGAGCGTACCCAGACCCGGACGGGACCCTCGGTCTGCACCCGCGACGCGAGTTCGCCCGGCTCGGCGCGCTCCCGGTCGGCCGCGCGCGCGTCGAGCGGGAGGAGGAGGAGCGCTCCGGGGTTCACCTGTTCGTGCCAGCGGCGGACCGCGTCGGCCGCGGCGCGGTCGCGCACGACCACGGCGTGCACCGAGGGCCCCAGGAAGCGCTCGACGAGCAGCGCGGTGTCCGCGTCGGCGCCGATGAAGTCCGAGAGCGGACCGAGGATGGCGCCGGTGCCGAACTGATCGCGGTCCTCGAGGAGGCGCGCGGCGGCGGGAGCGAGCCCGACGCGCTCACGTTCGAGCCCCTCGAGCGCGCTGAGCTTGCCCTGGAGACCCGCGTGCTCCTCCTCGACGCGCCGCAGCTCGGCGCGCGCCGCGGCGTCGCGTTCGCGCCAATCACGGGCGGCGGCGCGCGCGGCCTCCAACGCGGCGTCGGCCTTCGCCGCGTCGCCCCGCGCGGTGCCGAGCGCGGCATCCGTGCCGGCAAGGTCGTGCTCGGCCGCACGGAGCTGCTTCGCGAGCCGGCCGTGCTCGGCACGAAGGGCACCGCCTCGCTCCTCGATCTCGTCCCGCTCGCGCCCGGCGCTTTCCTGCTCGAGCTCGCCGCGGCGCAGGCGGTCACGCAGCTCGCGCGCGAGGGCGTCCGCCCGCGCGAGCGCCTCGCGCCCGACGGCCACGCGGCCGCGCGCCTCCTCTTCGTCACCCACGCGCCGCTGCAGCGCGTCCACCGCGGAGCGCAGCAGGGCGTCGGTCTCCGCTTCCTCCGCCTGCGCGGCCTCCCACTCGGCGAGCACGCGCTCTCCGAGCGCGGCGCCCTCGCTGCGCTCCTGTTCCGCGCGCGCGCGGCGGGTGAGCGCATTCCGCTGTCGCTCTTCGGCGACCGCGATCTCGGCCTCGAGCCTGAGCGCGGCCTCCCGCGCGTCGGCCACGGTCCGCGCGCGCTCCTGCCGCGTCGAGTCGGCCGCGGCCCGCGCGGCGTGCGCCGAGTCGCGCGCCGCCTCCGCGGCGCGCACCCGGCGCTCCCCTTCGGGCGCCCGATCGCGCAGCGCCGCCAGCCGCTCGCCGAGCTGCGCCAGCTCGTCCTTCCACGCCGCCATCTCGCGAGAGGCGAGGGTCAGCTCCACCGCGAAGCGCCGGGTCGTGATCTCGGCGTGACGCTCGGCGCGCTTGCGCTGGCGCGCGAGCGAGCGCACCTGGCTCGCGACCTCGTTCAACAGGTCGTCGAGGCGGGCGAGATCCGCGGTGGTCAGCTCCAGGCTCCGTGCGGTGGTCTTCCGGCGGTCGCGATACAGCCCGACACCCGCGGCCTCCTCGAACAGCTCGCGACGGTCGTCCGGGCGGTCGGAGAGGAGCGCATCAATCATCCGCGCCTCGATCACGACGCCGCTGTCGGCGCCCAGCCCCGTGCCGCGCACGAGATTGTGGATGTCGCGCAGACGGCAGGGCGCGCGGTTCAGGAAGTAGTCGCTCTCGCCGGCGCGCGAGAGGCGGCGCGTGACCACCACCTCCTTGAACGGGACCGGCAACTGGCCGTCGTCGTTCTCGAAGAAGAGCGACACCTCTGCGAGGTTCACCGGCCGCCGCGCGGAGGAGCCCTGGAAGATCACTTCCTCCATCTTCGCGCCACGGAGCAGTCGCGCCCGCTGCTCGCCCAGCACCCAGCGCACCGCGTCGGAGACGTTCGACTTGCCGCAGCCGTTGGGGCCGACGATCGCCGTCACGCCCGTGTCGAAGCGCATGTCGGTCAGATCCGCGAACGACTTGAAGCCGTGCAACTCGAGTTTGGTCAGCCGCACCTGGGACGGACTCCCCGTTCGAAGGGCCACGACCGGTGGCGCCCCGGCCTCGCGCGCCGCGCCCGCGCGACGCCGCACAGCGCGGGCGGCGAGGAGCCACGCGCCCGGACGAACGAATTTGCACTCGGGGACGCCGTCGCCGCTACGACTTCGGTCGAGTCCGACGACGCACGCGGCGACCGCGCGGCCGCGGGTGTCACGACACGGCCGCGCGACAGACCCGCGCGGTCACGGTGCTCCCTGGTAGACCCAGTAGGGCAGCCCGCTCCGCCGGCCGGCACGGTCGGCCTCCTCGCGGGAGGAGAACGGACCGTACACGACGCGGAAGACCGGCGTGCCGTCTCGCGTCCCGGGCACCACGCGCACGGGGTGCCCGTCCACGCGGATGGACGCCGCCAGGGTGTTCGCCCGCTCCTCGGAAAGCATCGCGGCGAAGGAGAGGCTGTAGACACGCCGCCCGCCCGCGGGACCGGTGCGCGGATCGAGCGGCGGCGGCACCACCGGCGCGCGCACGTCCGGCGCGCGC
>DATEDF010000040.1:0-3390 GCA_035286465.1 Gemmatimonadaceae bacterium
CGTCCACCGGCCGCGCCCGTTCGAGACGCGGGACGTCCGCGAGGCCGCGCTCGTCATCGCCGCGACCGGTATTCCCGCGACGGACGGCGCGGTGGCCGCGGCGGCGCGGCGCCGACGCCTCCCGGTGAACGTCGTAGACCGGCCGGCGGAGTGCGACTTCATCCTTCCCTCGGTGCTGCGCCGTGGCGGCCTGCAGATCGCGGTCTCCACCGGAGGTCGGAGCCCGGCGCTGGCGCGGGAGATCCGGACGGCGCTCGAGCGGCTCTTCCCCGAGGACTATGCCGAGTTCGTCGAGAGGGTCGGGCGGGCCCGCGCTCGCGCCCGGCGCTCGGCGCGGACGGCCCAAGGGCGCAGCCGGGCAGGCGAGCGAGTCGTCCGGGCGGCGCTGGAAGACCCCCGGGGATGGGGCAGACTGAGGCGCGTGGACTAGGTGAGTGGGACAAGCACGCCCCACATCGGTGGACTGGGAGTAAGGAGCACTAGTGCAACTGGCTGAAAAAGTGGACCTCTTGATATGGCACGGACCTCGCATCGCGTTCGGGCCCAAGGGGAGCGCGAAGGCGGCCATCGAGGTTGCTCCAACTCCAGCTCCGTGGGGGATGAAAGTCATGGCACCGTTTGGCGAAGCGACACTCGATCAAGCCCTCGCCCGCGCGGGCGACGGTGCCTTTGTGATCGGCACCGACGGGCGCATCGTGCTCTGGAACCGGGCGGCGGAGAAGGTTCTCGGCTATTCGGCGCGCGACGCGCTCGGGCGGGCGTGTTGCGACATCTTCGTCGGGCGCGACGACAACGACAATCGCCTGTGCTACCAGGGCTGCCACGTCATGACGCTCGTCAAGATGGCGGAGCCGATTCAGTCGTTCGACATGCGTACCCAGACGAAGGCGGGCAAGCCGATCTGGCTCAACATCAGCATCCTCGCCGCGCCGACGAACGGCAAGAACGGTCCGATGGCGATCCATCTCTTCCGCGACGTCACCGCGGCCAAGGAGCTCCTGACCCTGGTCCACGAGCGGCTCTCGGCACCCGGGCCCGGCACCGCCGCTCCCGAGGCGGCCAGCTCGCTCACCCGGCGCGAGCTCGAGGTGCTGCGCCTCATGGCCGGCGGGACGAACACGGCGTCCGCCGCGGAGAGGCTCCACGTGAGCCCTGCGACGATCCGGAACCACGTGCAGAACATCTTCGGCAAGCTCGGCGTGCACAGCCGCCTCGAGGCGGTCGCGTACGCGACGAAGCACCGGCTGCTCTAGTTTTCGTCGGAGGGGGCCGTCGAGGCCCCCTCCGAAACCTCCACCAGGACCGATTGCGCCGGCGGAGCCGGCGCTCGCGCCACCGTGACTTCGACGCGCTCCTAGCCCAACTTCCACGGTTGCCGCGGACGAAACGGCCGATTCCCGCGGTCGCCGCACCGTAAGTGTGCGTGATGTCGTGGGTGACCCACGCGTGAGGCCAAAATAGTGACTAAGTCTCCAGGCGATTTACCTTGACGATTATGACTCGATAGTGACACGCTACCAGGAGCATGTATCTCCGCCGTACCACCCGGCGTGTCGGCGACAAGACCTACCAGAATTATCTCCTCGTCGAATCGGTCGCGACCCCGAAAGGTCCCCGCCAGCGCGTCATCTGCTCGCTCGGCGCCTTGGCGCCGGGGCCGAAGGATACGTGGCTCGGCACGGCGCGGCGGCTTCAGGCCGCGCTCGCGGGGCAAACGGCCCTCGTGCCCGATGCCACGGTCGAGGCGCTCGCCGCCCGCGCGCGTCCCCCGCGCCCCCGCGGCCCGGGCCTCACGATCGATCCCGACCGTGTCACGTTCGAAGACGAACGGGAAGCCGGGCCGGTGCACGTGGGGCATCAGATGTGGCGTCTGCTGCAGCTGGACACGATCCTCGCCGACGCCGGGTTGAGTCGGCGCGCGCAGCTCCTGAGCGAAGTGATGACGCTGAACCGGTTGGTGCAGCCGGCCGCGGAACACGCCATGCCCGACTGGATCCGGCGCACGGCGCTGGCCGACGTCCTGGGCACGGACTTCACCGCGCTCAGCGACGAAGCGCTGTATCGCAATCTCGACCGGTTGCATCCGCAGCGCGCGCGGATCGAGCAGGCCCTGGCGGCCCGCGAACGTACGCTGTTCAACCTGGACGACACCATTTACCTCTACGACCTGACGTCGACGTACTTCGAAGGACGCTGCCCGCACAACCCGCAGGCCCAGCGCGGCTATTCGCGCGATCACCGCCCGGACTGCAAACAGGTGGTGATCGGGCTGGTCCTGGACCGGGACGGCTTCCCCAAGGCGCACGAAGTCTTCGACGGCAATCGCCACGACCAGACCACGGTGGAGGACATGCTCACGCGGCTGGAGGAACGGACGGGGCGCCGGGGCGGCGCGACGGTCGTGGTCGACCGCGGCATGGCCTTCGCGCAGAACCTCGCCCAGATCCGCGCGCGCGGCCATCACTACCTCGTGGCCGCGCGCTATCCGGAACGCGGCGCCCACCAGGAGGCGTTCGCCGCCGATGCGGACTGGACTGACGTGATCCGCGTGCCCTCGCCGCGCAATCCGGGCCAGAAGAAGACGCGCGTGCTCATCAAGCGGCAGACCGTCGGCGACGAGGTGCACATCCTCTGCCGCAGCGCGGCGCGCATCGAGAAGGATCGGGCGATCCGCGACACGCACGAGCAGCGGCTGCTGGCCGATCTCCGCAACCTCCAAGCGCGCGTCGCGCAGGGCCGCCTGCGCGACCCCAGCAAGGTCCAGGAGGCGATCGGCCGGCTCAAGGAGCGGTACCCACGGGTGGCGCGCTACTACGCCCTCACGTACGACGCGGCGACGCGCACGGTGAGCTGGACGGAACAGACGGAGAAAAAGACCGCGGCCATCGCCCTCGACGGGACCTACCTGCTCAAGACGGATCGGCAGGATCTCGCCGACGACGAGATCTGGCACCTCTACATCCTGCTCACGCGCGTCGAGGCGGCCTTCCGGGCCCTGAAGAGCCCGCTGATGGAGCGCCCGATCTTCCACCACCTCGAGCCTCGCGTGCAGACCCACATCTTCCTCTGCGTGCTCGCCTACCATCTGCTGGTCGCCATCGAGAAGCGCTGTCTCGACCACGGGTGGCACACCTCGTGGGCGACGCTGCGGGAGCACCTCTCGACCCACCAGGTGGCGACCGTGGTCCTGCCCGCGATTGACGGCCGGATCCTGAAGATCCGCAAGGCGTCCACCCCGGACGACGTGCACCGGGACATCTATCGCGTCCTCCAGATCTCGCCCGAGATCATGAAGCCCGTGAAGACCTGGACGACCAGCCGATAGTGACTTAACACCTGCGTAACTCCCCGGAATTTCGGCATTCCGGTCCTCAAACCGTGGAAGTTGGG
>DATEDF010000041.1:0-4452 GCA_035286465.1 Gemmatimonadaceae bacterium
GCACGGGCACTCGAGCCGCGCGCCCTGGATCTCCACCGTGCACCCGCGGTGCGTGCAGATCGGCGAGAGCGCGGTGAAGCGGCGGTCGCCCAAGGCGAGGACGTAGATCGGATCGTCCCAACCTGTGGGCCGGATCATCACCGATCCGTCGGGCGCCGCGAGCTCGGGATAGTCGGCGAGACTCAGGCGCACACGGCCACTCGTCGGCGTCACCGGACGCACCGCGACGCTCGCACAAGAGGACCACGACAGCACGGCGCCGGCGGCGCCGGTTGCGAACGTGACCGCGCGGCCGCAGAGCCCGACGAAGCGGCGCCGTTCCATCGGCGCGCCCGCGACGCCCGCCTCGCCCGCGACGCCCGCGACGCCCGCGACGCCCGTGACGCCCGCCGCAGTTCGCATCGTCGCTCCGCTCATCGCGACTCGACGAAGTCGAGGAGGGCCGCGCGCTGCGCGCTCGTGAGCGCGAGGAACGCGTCACGCGAGGCCTTCGCCTCGCCTCCGTGCAACCGGATGGCCTCGTCCACGGATCGCGCCCGACCGTCGTGCAGGAGGAACGCGTCGCCGTTGAGGAAGCGTCGCATCAGACGCAGCCCCCAGAGGGGGGCCGTGCGCCACTCCCGCCCGTCCGCGCTGCCGTCGGGACGGTTGTCGGCGAGCGCATCGCCCATGTCGTGCAGGAGGAGGTCGGAGTAGAGCGCGACGGGCCGATTGGCGAGCGCGGCGACCCTGCTCTGCCCCGTCGTCAGCGAGGTGACGTGGCAACCGGCACAGCGCAGCTGGTCGAAAAGGAGGCGGCCCTCGAGGCGCTGCGCGGTCGCCTCTCCCGGCGCCGGCGGCGCCAGCGTTCGGATGTACTGCACCACGGCGAACACGGTCGCCGCCGGGACCTCCGGATCGCCGGCGCGATCGGCCGCTTCGGTCGGCGCGCTCGCGCGCGGGTTCCGGTTTTCGACGGGTCGGAAATCCGAGGTGATGCCGATGTCCTGGTGATACGCCTCCACCGTCTGCTGGAGGAGCGTCGGGGTCTGCGCCTTGCGGCCGAACCGGCCGAGGCGCAGTCCGGCGCCGCCGCCCCGCTCGTACGCGGGCACGTAGTCCGCGCCCGTCACCCAGTTCGGCCGGCCGGAAATCCCGTCGCCGTTGGCGTCGAGGGAATCGGCCAGCACGAGGATCGCGGCGTCGGGAATCGCCTCGATGAGACCGACGCCGAAGACCGGCGGCGGGAGGCGAAGCGAGACGGCGACGCCCGACGGAACCGTTTCGGGGTCGGCTCCGGCGATCGCCTTGTCCTGGATCTGCGGGCCGCCCAGCGAGGCGAGGAACCCGTCGTTGGCGCTGCCGATGCGGCGGAGGGCGTTCTCGGGCCGCCCGCGCCCATCGCCGCTGTGGCACGACGCGCACGAGACGTTGTTGAAGATGGGTCCGAGACCGGTGTTGGGCGCGAAGGGTCTGCCGAACTCGGCGTCGCCGCGCGCGAACGTCGCGAGCTCGGCCTGCGTGAGCCCGGCGATCGGCGCGTCGAGGACGTCCGCGTCGAGCGGCGGCTCCGTCATCAACCGGCCGCACGCGACGGGCGCGGCGGCCACCAACGCGGCGGCCACCAACGCGGCGGCCACGAGCGCGGCGCCGGCGGCCGCGTGCGAAATCCCCGCCCTCGCGGACATCTTTCCGGTGATGGGACCCCCGTGCATTAGGAAGAGCACAAGATGAAAGTTAGGACACACTAAATATGGGCGCCCCCCGGCCACACGCAAGCCCTCTCGCCTGGGCCATCGGGCTCGCGCTGGCACCGGCTGTCGCGCTCGCGGGGCCCGCGGGGCCCGCGGCGCCCGCGGCGCCCGCCCGTGCGCAAGGCGGCGACACGCTCGCGACGCTCCGGCTCACCGTCGTGCGCGATTCGCAGCCCGTGGCGGCCGCGATCGTGCGGACCGCCGGCGTTCCCGCCCGCCAGACGGACGCGTCGGGCCGCCTCGTGCTCCGTCTCGCGCCCGGCCCCTCGACGGTCGTCGTCACCCGGCTCGGCCTCGCCCCCGACACGATCTCGCTCCAGCTCCGCGCGGGGCAGGACACCGCAGTGGTGGTCGCGATGCGCGAGCTGGCGCACACCGCCGAGACGATCGTCGTGGCCGCGACGCGCGCCGAGCGCCGCATCGAGGACACGCCGCTCCGGGTCGAGGTGGTGGATCAGGAGGAAGTCGCGGAGAAGAGCGCGATGACGCCGGGCGACATCACGATGATGCTGAACGAGACGTCCGGACTCCGCGTGCAGACGACCTCGCCTTCGCTGGGCGGAGCGGGGGTGCGCATCCAGGGGCTGCGCGGCCGCTACGCGCTGCTCTTGGCCGACGGATTGCCGCTCTACGGCGGGTCGGCCGGCGGACTCGGCCTGCTCCAGATCCCTCCCGTGGATCTCGGCCGCGCGGAGATCATCAAGGGGACGGCCTCCGCGCTCTACGGCGCGTCCGCGCTCGCCGGCGTGATCAACCTCGTCTCGCGCCGGCCGGCGGACGAGGCGCGGCGCGAGCTGCTGCTCAACCAGACGACCCGGGGTGGCAGCGACGCGGTGTTCTTCCTGGGTGCGCCGCTCGGCGCGCGATCGCGCTGGGGCACGACGCTGCTCGCGTCGGCGCACCGGCAGTCGCGGAACGACCTCGACGGGGACGGCTGGGCCGACATGCCCGGCTACCGGCGCGCGGTGGTGCGCCCGCGACTGTTCTTCGACGACCGCGCGCGGCGCTCGCTCTTCGCGACCGCCGGCGTGACGATCGAGGAGCGCGAGGGCGGCACGATGCCCGGGCGCCTCGCGCCCGACGGAGGCGCGTTCGCCGAGGGACTCGGGACGGTGCGAGCTGACGCGGGCCTCGCCGGCCGGTGGGTGCGCGCGTCGGGCGACGTCGTGAGCGCCCGCGCATCGGCGATGGAACAGCGGCACCGGCATCGCATCGGCACCGTGCTCGAGCGCGACGCGCATCGCACGTGGTTCGCCGAGATCGCGGCGGCGCTCCCGCGCGGGCGGACGACGTGGGTCGCGGGCGCGAGCGTTCAGGAAGACGACTACCAGAATCGAGCGGTCCCGGGCTTCGATTACACCTTCCGGGCCCCGTCACTCTTCGGCCAGGTGGACGTGGACGCGGCGCGCTGGGCGGTGCTCTCGGGAAGCGCTCGGTACGACGCGCACAGCCGCTACGGCGGCGTGGTGAGTCCGCGCCTCTCCGTGCTGCTGCGCGCGCCGGAAGCGGCCTCCGGCTGGACCGCGCGGTTCTCCGTAGGCCGGGGATCGTTCGCTCCAGTGCCGCACACGGAAGAGACGGAGGTGACCGGACTTTCGCCGCTGCGCCCCCTCGGGCTCCTCGTGGCCGAGCGCGCGACGAGCGCCTCCGTGGACCTCGGCGGCCCGCTCGAGACGCGCTCGGGCCGCGTCGAGCTCAATGCGACGCTGTTCGCGTCGCGCGTGGACGGCGCGGTACACGCGGTCGAAGACACGGGCGCGACGCCCTCGGGCGCGCGCCGGCTGCGGCTCGAGAACGCGCCGATCCCCACGCGCACGTGGGGGTTCGAGGTCATCGGCAGGTTGCTCCGGGGGCCGGCGCGCGTGACGGTGAGCTACGCGTACACGCGGGCCACCGAGTGGGACGACGCGCGGCCACTCGCCGGCACGACCCGCGACGCGACGCTCATCCCGCGCCACACCGTCGGCGCAGTGGCCAGCGTGGAGGACGAGGAGCGCGGCCGGATCGGGGTCGAGCTCTACTACACGGGGCGCCAGCGCCTCGAGGGCAACCCGTTCCGCCCGGAGAGCCGCCCATACGTCGTCTTCGGCGTCCTCGCCGAGCGGCGGATGGGACGCGTGCGCTGGTTCGTGAATGGCGAGAACCTGCTCGACGTGCGCCAGACGCGGGTGGACCCGCTCGTGCTGAGCGCGCGCGGCGAGGGCGGGCGCTGGACGACGGACGTGTGGTCGCTGCTGGAAGGGCGCACGGTGAACGGCGGGGTGCGACTGTTCTTCTGATCTTCTGAGCGGGCGTTCGTGCCGCGCCGTCGTCGTTGCCGAGAGCGCGCCCGATGCGGCTCCTCGAACGCCGTCCCAGTTGCGTCGGCGTGACCGGCGCCGAGCGCGACCCGTCAGTATCTCGATCAGCCATACGCCCCGAATTCCTTCATCCGGATCTCCACATGCGATCACTTTTCTCGCTAGCGCTCGGGCTCATGGTGAGCTCCGTGGCTGCCGCGCAGACGCCGCCCGACACCACGGTCAAGACTCCCGCACCCGACGACGGCGGCGCGAAGACGTTCCGCTGGTACACCGGCATCGCCGCCGGGCAGATGCGCTTTTCCGACGGCGCCGAAGAGCGCGCGATCGGCGTCGCGCTCGCCGTGAACGTGCGGGGATGGCTCGACCTCGCCGTGAACCCCACCTACGCGTGGGCGCGAGGGGCGCCCGTCGTGACA
>DATEDF010000042.1:0-2285 GCA_035286465.1 Gemmatimonadaceae bacterium
CGCCGGCGATGAGGGGGACGCGGGACCCGACTTCATCGAGCGCCACGGCCAGCGCCCGCCGGCGCTCCTCCCGGGAGAGCGAGGACACTTCGGCGGCATGCCCATTCGCAGTAATCCCCGTGACGCCCGGGACGTCGGCCAACCAGCGGAGATGGCGGCGGTAGTCAGCCTCGTCTATCGAGTAATCGGGCTTGAAGGGCAGCAGATTGGCGGGGATGATCCCAGAAAACCTCAACGCTCGCGCCATCGGAACCCTCCTTTTTGCTCTACGGCCGGCATGACTCGCTCTCGCCTGCGGAGATGCTCGCGTGCGCCGCGGTCCGCCGAGCCTGGGCGAAGCGAGCGGCGTGCTGACCCGCGAGCCGGCCGAACACCGCGCCGCTGGTCAGCCCGGTTGCGCCGGGGTAGTTGACGTAGAAGATGCCCCCCACCATTTCTCCCGCGGCGAACAGACCCGGGATCGGGTCGTGGTTGGTATCGATCACCTGCCCCTGGTTCGTGACGCGGACGCCGCCGAACGTGAACGTGATGCCGCAGGTGATCGCGTACCCCTCGAAGGGGGACGTGTCGATGGGATTCGCCCAGTTGCTTTTCGGGATGTCGAGCCCCGCGGTCCGCCGTCCGTCCTTGATGTTCGGGTTGAACGGCACATCGGTCGTGACCGCCGCATTGAACTCGCGTATGGTCTTCAGGAGCTGCGCCCTGTCGACCTCCTCCAGCCGGTCCGCGAGCTCCTCGAGGCTGTCCGCGCGGACCTTCGTCACACGCCTGGTGCGATATTCCTCTCGGAGCAACGAGCTGACCTTCGCATCGTAGATCTGCCAGGCGACCTGGCCCGTCTGCCGCAGCACGGCGTGACCGTACTTGGCGTAGGTGTAATTCCTGAAATCGGCCCCCTCGTCAACGAACCGCCTGCCCTCGGCATTGACCATGATCCCGAGGGGATAGCTGTGACGCTGATACTGTGGGCTCAGAGCCAGGTCGCCGAAGTCGGCGGCGTTCCGCTCCCATCCGGTCGCATGGCATCCGGACCAGTGGCCGTAGGGCTGCGCACCGACGCGTAGCGCCATCGCCAGCCCGTCGCCCGTGTTGTACTTCGACCCGCGCACTTTCGCGAGATCCCATCCCGGTCCGAGGTACCGGGTCCGCCATTCCGCGTTCGCCTCGAACCCGCCGCAGGCCAGCACCACCGCGCCGCCCAGGAATCGCCGGCTCTCGCCGTCAACCCGGGCGACGACGCCCAGCACGCCGGCGTCACTGTGGATGAGTCCCCGCACCCAGGCGCCGTAGAGAACCTCGATCCCCCGCTTCTCGGCGGCAGTGTACAGCGTCTCCACCAAGCCGGGCCCTCCGGCCGCGACGACGATCGTCGCGCCTCCCCAGAACTTGAACCGGCCGTCCACCTTGTACGCCTGCCGCCCATAGTTGGGGAAGAACCGCACGCCGTTGCGCTTCATCCACAGCAAGGTGGCCTTGCTGTTCTTCACCATGATCTCGCACAGGTCCGGGTCCGTACGGTACTGGGTGATCCGTCCCATGTCGTCGAAGAAGTCACTCTCGGTGTAGCTGCCGAAGTCGCTGATGGCGACTTCCTCGGCGGTCAGGTCCGGCGCCAGAGCGCGGATATCGTCGACCCCGTCATACGCGAAACGCATCAGCCCGTCCGTGTAGGCGGTGTTGCCGCCCCGCTCGGGAACCGGGGACCGCTCCAAGATCAGGACCTTGGCGCCCTCCTCGTGGGCGGAAAGCGCCGCGCACATGGCGGCATTACCACCGCCCACGATGATCACGTCGTATCCGCGGGTGTCGCCGTTCATGTCCCCTCCGTCCCGGATCTACTGCCTCTCACCAGCGCGGCCTTCAACCGCTCCGGATCGACCGCGATCCTCACGCCGGCGCGCTCCTGCTGCAGCATGGTGAAGGCCCGCGTGTCGAGCTCCCCCCACCCGCGGTTCAGCGCCTCGGTCATCTCGTCCAGGGTGAGATTCGTCAGGCGCATGGGAACGCCGAGCTCGCGCGCCACGGCGGTGGCCAGCGCGACATCCTTGTGGGCGAGCCGCAGCGTGAAGGCCGCCGGTTCGAAGGTCCGCGTCAGGAACTGATCGATCAGCCCGTCGAAGGTTCGCCGGCGGCCGATCACGCCGTCGCGGATGGACTCGAACAGGGCGAGCGGGTCCATGCCGGCCTTGACGCCGAGCGTGAACCCCTCGGCCAGCGCCGCGGTGAGCACCCGGCCGACGCAGTTGTGCACGAGCTTGGTGATCGAGCCGGCGCCGATCGGACCG
>DATEDF010000043.1:0-8581 GCA_035286465.1 Gemmatimonadaceae bacterium
TCGTACGACGTGGCGCAGATGTATTCCCAGGGGTGGAGCGGCATCTCGACGATGATGTACGGGATGGCCGACACGTCGGGCGCCTACGCGACCTTCATCGCCACGCCGCTGGCGTCGCGCGACGGCGGGTACCTCATCCGCACGCCGGACCAGCGCTTCCCCCAGGGCGCCACGCGCGCGGATCAACAGAACGACACGAAGCTCCCGCTCGCAGGTCGCCGGTACCTCGCGAACCAGGCCGCGGGCGACGACAATCCGGTCTCCGGCTACGGCTTCTCGTTCTATCAGAACCGGCGCTGGTACCCGATTCGCGCGGCCGCCAACAACGGCCCCTACACCGCGATCAACAAGATCGAGATGGACATGCTCATCGCGGAAGGGTACATCCGGAGCAGCCAGTACGCGCAGGCGGCGGCGCTCATTGATGCCTCGCGTGCGCGCAACGGCTTGCCGTCCATCGGCACCATCACGAGCGCCACGCAGCAGATCGCGGGCGGATCGGCGTGCGTGCCCCGCGTGCCGCAGGCGCCCGGGTTCAACTCGGTGGCGTGCGGCACCATCCTGGAAGCGATGAAGTGGGAGAAGCGGATGGAAACCGCGTTCTCCTGCCAGTTCATGTGCTGGTACACCGATTCGCGCGGGTGGGGCGACCTCCCCGAGAACAGCGGCCTGATGTTCGCCGTGCCCTACCAGGAAATGGACGCGCGGGTCCAGGCCTTCTACAGCTTCGGCGGTGGCAACGCGGCCAGTGCGGCGAAGGGAACGTACGGTTTCTAGGCGGCGCCGCGCGGGCGCGCTGCTCTGCGCGTGGGCGCTCCTGCTGCAGGGATGTTACGAATCGTTGCCCATGCGGCAGGGCGCGCCGCCGGTGGCCGAGCGGGTGGAGTTCGTGCTGAACGATCAGGGCCGCGTGGGGCTCTCGAGCAAGCTGGGCCCCGCCGTGGAGCGAGTCGAAGGAACGGTGTTGCAGGTCAGCGAGAATGCGTACGACATCAGCGTCATCGGGATCACGCAACTCGGGGGCCGCTCCGCGACGTGGAACGGTGAGCGGGTGAGCGTGGGGAAGGACCTGGTCACGGGCTACTCGATCAGGCGCCTGAATCGGACTCGCACGACGCTGGTGGCGGGAGGTGTGACGGTTGGAGTCCTTGCGTTGATTTTCGGCAGGTCGCTGTTGTTCGGGGGTGGCGGCGTGGAGGACGTACCGCCCACCGAGCCGGGCCCGCCCTCGGTGATTCGATTGCCATGATGTCTGCCCCCCACTTTTCTCGATCGAGCCTGGAGCCAGCCAGATGAGATTGCACCGAGTCGTCCTCGCTGTCGCCGCCGCAGGAGCGCTCGCGGCGTGCACCGCAGACCCGTCCGGGAGCCCGACCTCGCACGGAGTGCCGCCGCTCGCCTACGTGCGCTATTACAACGCCGTGGGGGACACGCTCCCCCTGGACTTCCGCCCGATTGACGCGATCGAGTACTCCTGGCCCTTCCTCGCCACGCCGTTCCGTGCGCAGGGGCTGGGCGGCTATCAGGGCTACTCCACCGGGCCGCGCCACATTCGCGTGTTCCCCAACTCGCTGGACCTCGCGACCACGACGTCGGTGCTCGTGGACACGACGGTCAACCTGACGGCGGGCGTCTACTACACGTTCACGCACGTCGGCTACGCGCGCTCTGGAGCCGTGCCGACGCAGAAGGTGTGGATCACCGTGGACACGTTCCCGGCCGTGACGACCGGCAACGTCGCCTTCCGCGTCGTGCACGTCGGCCCGGACCTGGGCAACGTGGACGTGTACGTGACCACAACGGCGACCGAGGCGCTTCCGGCGACCCCGACCTTCGCCAACGTGGCGTTCCAGTCGCAATCGGCGTATGCGCAGCGCGCGACGGGCGCGTTTGTGATGCGCGTCTATGCGGCGGGCGATCGCACGACGGCGCTGATCTCGGCGACGACGATGGGCGCCGGCACGGCCGGCACCGCGTTCTTCAATCCGATCGGCGGATCGGGGCAGGGGGGCACGGTGGCGACGGCGATGCTCTACTCGAAGGCGGTCGTCGGCAGTTCGGCGGCGATCACGTCCGGCTCCAACGCCAACTCGACGCCGAAGATCTACTACTGGATGGACAAGCAGCCGCCGGCGACGGCGCCGTGACGCGACGATAGGAGACCCGCTGCTCGAGCATTCGAGGGCGTTGCACGCGAGGCCGCCGGGGGCGAAAGCCGCCGGCTGCCTCGCCCCGTTCGGGGCGCGGGCGGTGCGAGTCGCGGTGCGAGTCGCGGTGCTGCTCGCCTGCGCCGTGCCGCTCTACGCGCAACTCATCCGTGGCACCGTGCGCGTGCAGGGCACGCCGCGTGTCGTGCCCGGCGTGCGGGTCACCGCGGTGGACTCGCTCGGGAGAACGCTGGTCGAGGCCGTCAGCGACGAACGCGGCCGCTTCACGCTCGCGATGAGCTCGGAGCAGCCGTTCCGGGTCGTCGCGCGCAAGGTCGGGCTCGAGCCGTCGTTCTCGGAACTCCTGCGCGCCGCGCGCACCGACACGCTGGAGATGGACCTGCAGCTTCCCACCGACGTCGCCGAGCTGCCGACGGTCGAGGTCTCCGGCGAGAGGGGCAAGAGCCCGAATCAACGGGCCTATGAGGATGCCGTTCGACACGGCTGGAAAGTCTACCCGCCGGACAAGATCGCCGAACAGCGGGAGAAGTATCGCGACTTCACGGACCTGCTCCGTTCGCTTCAGGTCTCCGGAATCCGGATCGGCAGGCCGGGCGAGTGCATCCAGTCCACGCGCTTCCTGAACCGCTGCCTCGCGATCATCATTGACGGCGTGGCCGCCGGCCCGTACGCGATGGTCATTCCGACGGACATCTACTTCTTCGCCGTCCTCTCGGCGACGGATTCGGCGGTGCAGTGGGGTGACAGGGCGCCGTGGGGCGCGATCGTCATCTACACGAGAATGTACGGGGACCGGGCACGACCGTAACGCGTGAAGCGGTACGCCGCGTGCGAGAGTCGTGATGATCCGACCGGCCCGGTAGCGCAGCGAAAGGCCACACACATCCCGGTTAGCGCAACACCGCACCGTGGGTGTTTTCCGGCAGCGTCTCTCAGAGTGGAGGCGTAGCTTGTCGGCGCTGCGCAGTGATGCGCGGCGCTCCGCGCGGGTAGTGTCGTGCGGATGAATCACTCCTTCACTCTTCGTAGAGGGGATGCGATGCGAAACAGTACTCGGCTGCGGTGGGTGCTGACCGCGGTGCTGGTCCTCGTCGTCGGCGCTCCGGCGCTCGCGCTCGCGCAGAGCGCGACGATCACCGGCAAGGTGACCGACGAATCGGGGCAGCCCCTGATGGGCGCCAACGTCACGATTGATGCGCTGAACATCTCGGTCGGCACCAATGCGCAGGGGGTGTACACGATCGTCGTGCCGGGCGCGCGCGTGAGCGGCCAGGCGCTCACCCTGCGCGTGCGCTCCATCGGCTTCGCGCCTCGCGGCGTGAACTTCGTGCTGACGCCGGGTGTGAGGACGCTCGACTTCGAGCTGAAGGAGGACATCAATCGCCTGAGCCAGGTGGTGGTCACCGGGGTCACCGCGGGAACGGAGCAGAAGAAGCTGCCGTTCACGGTGGCGCAGGTGGGCGACAAGGACATGCCGGTGCCCGGGTCGAACGCGATCTCGCAGCTCGCGGGGAAGGTGCCGGGCGCGAACATCGTCTCCAACTCCGGCCGGCCGGGCTCCACGCCGGCGATCATCCTGCGCGGCCCGCAGTCCATCAATGCCGCGGGTCGCGGCCAGCAGCCGCTGATCATCGTGGATGGCGTCATCCAGCAGCTCGGCCAGGGGCTGCAGGAGATCAACCCGAACGACATCGAGAACGTCGAGGTCGTGAAGGGCGCCGCGGCGGCGTCGCTCTACGGCTCGCGCGCCGGCTACGGGGTCATCCAGATCACGACCAAGTCGGGCAAGACCACGGCTGAGGGGATTCGCTTCACGACCCGCCTCGAGGGCGGCGTGAGCGACATCGAGGGCAAGTACAAGTCGGCGAAGGCCACCGCGATGCTCCCGAGCGAGGACTACACGCGCTGGTGCGTCAACACGGACGGCAACCAGTTCTCGGTGGCGGCGCGGCAGAACTGCCAGCGCACGGTGGACATCTACGCCGAGGGGCTGCGCGTCAACGAGGGCGGGCTGGATTTCTCGCTTCCGCCCGTCTCGTTCATCTCCGATCACGGGATCGCCGCCGCGCCGCCCAAGGTGTCGTCGCACGGCCTGTTCCAGGTCAACCGGTGGCAAACGACGTACGACCCGGTGGCGCAGGCGATCACGAACGGCCCCTACACGAACATCCAGCTCGACATGGCCGGGAAGTTCAGCAACGCCAACTTCTTCGCGTCGGTCGCCAATCTGTACCAGGAAGGCTCCATCCGCTTCCTCGACGGGTACCGCCGCAAGTCGGCGCGCCTCAACGTGGACAACACGCTGGGTGGACACTGGACCATTGCGGTGCGCGCGTACTACGCCAGCACCTGGCAGGACGGCAACGGCGCGACGACGAACCTCTCGCTCACCCGACAGCCGGCGTTCGTGGACCTGCTGCGGCGCGACAAGTTCGGCCGCCTCTTCATCCGCTCGACCGTCACCAACCAGGGAGCGCAGAACTCCAACCCGCTCTACACGCCGGCGAACCGCAGCATTGACAGCGAGAGCGACCGGTATCAGGGCTCGATGACGGTGCGGTGGCAGCCGGCGGGATGGCTGGATGGCGAGTGGAACTTCGGCTACGACCGGTCGAACTACCAGAATCGCACGCTGAACGACCGCGGAGCGCTGCGCACGACGGCGCAAGCCCAGAGTCTCGGCTTCGCCTCGCGCGGCGACGGGTACGACCAGTCCTACAACACGTCGCTCAACGTCACGGCGCGCCGTGACCTGATCCAGGGCCTCAACGCGCGCTTCACCCTCCGGACGCTGTTCGAGGAGCAGGACGGACAGGACGACAACCAGTCGGTGAGCAACCTCGTGGTGGCCGGACTCCGCACGACGAGCGCCGGGATCAACCCGCCCTCCGTCAGCTCGAGCGAGTACTCGGTGCGGCAGCTCGGGCTGTTCGCCGGCGTGGACCTCGAGTACAAGGAGCGCTACATCCTCGGCGGCCTCTTCCGCCGCGACGGCTCGTCGCGCTTCGGAGCGTCGCAACGTTGGAAGAGCTACGGCCGCGGGTCGCTGGCGTGGCGCGTGTCCGAGGAGCCGTGGTGGCCGGCGACGAAGAAGGTGAACGACTTCAAGCTGCGCGCCTCCCTCGGCCAGGCGGGGAACGCCCCGAGCACCACGCAGCAGTACGAGACCTTCTCGATCGGTTCCGGCGGTGTGCTCAGCGCGAACGTCCTCGGCAACAAGTTCCTCCGTCCCGAGGTGTCCACGGAGATGGAGTTCGGATTCGACGCGGAGATCCTGAGCAAGTACGGCCTCACCGTGACGCGCGCGCGCGGCGTGGTGAAGGACCAGATCCTGAACGTGCCGCTGCCGGCCTCCGCGGGCTTCAACAGTCAGTGGCGGAACGCGGGCACGCTGCAGAACGATACGTGGGAAGGGTCGCTCAACGTCCCGATTCTCGAGCGTCGCGACCTCTCGTGGTCGGCCCGCCTGAACTACGACGCCACGCGGAGCGAGATCACCGAGCTCGGCGTGACGCCGTACTTCCAGAGCGCGGCCGGGCAGCAGGGCTCCGAGTCCATGTTCCAGGTGCGCCTCGGCGAGCGGATCGGCACGATCTACGGCCGTCGCTTCGTCACCGAGTGCTACCAGCTCCCCACGGCATTCCAGAGCCGTTGCGGCGCGGGGCTCGAGTGGCAGAAGAACGACGACGGGTTCATCGTCTGGGTCGGCGCGGGGAACAAGCTCACGGAGGGCGTCACCCGCAACCTGTGGATGGCCGAACTTCCGGCGGCGAGCGCGCCGTGGGGCGTCTACGAGTCGTGGGGCCTTCCCATCATCCTGCGCGATTCCACGCAGACGGCGCTGTTGACGCCCAACGGCGCGGCGCTTCCGGACTACCGGTGGTCGCTCTCGCAGACCGTCACGTGGAAGAAGCTCTCGCTCTACGTGCTCGTGGACGCCGTGAAGGGCAACAACATCTGGAACGAGGAGCGGCAGTGGTCGCTCGGCGACTTCATGCACGCCGACGCCGACCAGTACGACAAGACGGTCGAGACGGCGAAGCCCCTCGGCTACTACTGGCGCAACAACTTCGAGAACACCGCCGGCATCGGCGGCCTGTACGACATTCTCGGCCCCAGCAGCCAGACGGTGGAAGAGGGGTCGTACGTGAAGCTCCGGGAAGTGAGCGTCGGCTATCGGATCGGCAAGGTGGCCGGCGTCGGGAACTGGACGGTGTCGCTCGTCGGGCGGAACCTGAAGACGTGGACGCGCTACAACGGTTTCGATCCGGAAGTCGGGCTCGCCGGCGGCAACCAGGGGTCTGGCGCGCTCAACGCGATTGACGCCTTCACCTTCCCGAACCTCCGCACCTTCACCTTCACGCTCACGTCCACCTTCTAACGGCAGGTGGCGGCCGTTCGCCAACCGGTGGACGGCCGCCGCCACTCGGACGAGGAATCCTGATGCGAAAGACCATTCTCCGACTGACCGCGGCCGCTCCGCTGGCGCTCCTTCTCGCGGGGTGCCAGAAGGAGGTGCTGCAGGTCCAGAACTACAACGCGCCCGACGTGGTGCGCGTGTACGCGACGCCGGCGAGCATCGAGGGCGTGCTCTCGGGCGGCTACCAGACGGTCAACTCCAGCATCCGCGGGAGCTCCGAGGGACTCGGCACGCAGTCGCACAACATGGCGCTCGAGATGTACGCCTCGGTCGCCAATTTCGGGGGGAACACGCGCGCGGCCATTCCCCGCATCGCGATCTTCAATGACCGCGGCAACTCGGTGCAGACCGGGAACCAGCGCGACTTCCAGCAGCTCTCCAAGACCGCGCGCACGGCGGCCACGGGCGTGCAGGCGCTCGACCGCCTCGTGACGGGGGGCGGGACGCTCGGCTCGCCGGCGCAGAACACCCGCGCCCGCGCGTTCGGGTTCTTCGTGAACGGCGTCGCGCTCGGCTACCTCTCGTTCGGCTACGACTCGTCGGCGATCGTCACGGTGATGACGCCCAGCGACGAGGTGCCGCCGCTCGCCAGCTACGCCGACGTCAACAAGGCGGCGCTGCAGATGCTGGATTCGGCGCTCGCCGTTGCCCAGAGCGCCGACGCGACGAGCGGCATCAACGGCTTCCCGCTGCCGTCCACGTGGCTGACCTACGCGGTGGCGCAGGACGCCTTTGTCCGGCTGGTCAAGTCGGAGCGGGCGCGGATCCGCGCCGGCGTGGCCCGCACGCCGGCGGAGCGCGCCGCGGTGGACTGGAACGCGGTCATCGCCGACGCGACGGCCGGCATCAGCGCGGACTTCAAGCTCGCCATCAATCCGACCACGGGATGGAGCTGCTCCTTCGACTGCTCGCAGATGGAAGTCTCGGCGGGGTGGGGGCAGATCTCGCCGATGTACTACGGGATGACCGACACGTCCGGCTTCTACGCCCGGTGGATCGCGACGCCGATCGGGCAGCGGGACGGCGCCGGGATGTTCATCACGCCGGACAAGCGATGGCCGCAGGGGGCCACACGCGCGGCACAGACGGCGGATTCTCCGCTGCCGCTTCCCCCCGGCAAGTACTTCCGCAACAAGCCGCTGGGTGAGGACGTCGCGGGCGACTCGTTCGGCACGTCGAACTACATCCACAGCCGCTGGTGGTTCATCCGCAACAACAGCGGCATCGGTGACTACGTCCACATGTCCAGGACGGAAATGGACATGCTCGCCGCCGAGGGGTACATCCGCACCGGCAACCTCGCCGCGGCGACGGCGCTGATCAACACGTCGCGCACGAGGAACGGCATGCCGGCCATCGCCGTGCCGGCCAGCGCGACCGTCGCGATCTCGCCGCAGGTCGCCGGCGGGTTCACGTCGCAGGGGTGCGTGCCGCAGGTACCGCAGCCGCCGGCGTTCAGCACCGTCGGGTGCGGCAGCATCCTCGAGGCGATGAAGTACGAGAAGCGCATGGAGACCGCGTTCGCCGGCTACATGCAGTGGTTCAACGACAGCCGCGGCTGGGGCGACCTGGTCGAGGGCACGGCCCTGCAGTGGCCGGTGCCGAACGTCGAGATGGACGCGCGCGTGCAGCCGTTCTACAACCTCGGCGGGCTTGGTGGACCGTCGAGTGCCGCGAAGGGGACATACGGATTCTGATGCGACGGTGCCGGAAGCCCGGCGCGCTGCTCGCGGCGTGCGGCCTGTGGCTGCAGGGGTGCTACCTGTCGTTGCCCCTGCAGCAAGGGGCCGCGCCGACGGGCGTGCGGATGGAGCTCGTCCTGAACGACCGGGGCCGCGCGGCGCTCTCGGACCGACTCGGCACCGCCGTGGAGAAGGTCGAGGGGAACGTCCTGGGGCAGGACGACAGCTCGTACACGATGGCGGTGTTTCACGTGCGGCAGGTGAACGGCAACTCGAGTTCGTGGACGGGAGAGCGTGTGACGGTGTCGAAG
>DATEDF010000044.1:0-6529 GCA_035286465.1 Gemmatimonadaceae bacterium
TCCAGCCGGGCCGCCCGCCGCGCCGGGATCACCCCGAACACGAGCCCGATCCCGACGCTCACGGCCACCGCGATCAGCGTGAGCGTCACGGGCGTTTCGCCCTGCACGTTGAGGAGCCGCGACACGCCCCGTCCGGCCGCCAGCCCGACCGCCACGCCGAAGAGGCCGCCGACGCCCGTGAGCGTCGCTGCCTCGATGAGGAACTGCAGCAGAATGTCGCGGCGCGAGGCGCCGAGCGCCTTGCGCACGCCGATCTCCCTGGTGCGCGCCGTGACCGACACCATCATGATCGCCATCACGCCGATCCCGCCCACCATGAGCGCGACGGAGGCGAGCACGATCATCGTGAGGAAGAAGATGTCGGTCACCGACATGAACACATTCAGGATCTGGTCCTGGCTGATGAGGTCGAAGTTGTTCTTGTCGGCGGGCCGCAGGCGGCGCATTTCGCGCATCGTCATCGTGACCGCGTCTTCCGCGTCGGCGACCGTGACGCCCGCCCGCGGCTTGACGCAGAAGAAGAGCGCGTTGGTCTTGTCAATCCGGTAGGCGTGCCACGTGAACTCGAACGGCAGGATCGCGCCGACCTCCTGGCCCGGAGGCGAGAAGATGTTCGCGGGCTCCTGGTAGAGCCCGATCACCTGCACCGGCCGGCCGCCGATCTGGACTGTCTTGTCGAGCGGGTTCTCGCGCCCGAAGATCTGCCGTGCGTGCCGCTCCTGCAGCACCGCCACCGCGGCGCCACTCCGCAGCTCGGCCCTGGTGAACGCGCGGCCCTCCAGCAACTCGCCGCCGATGATCTGCTGAAAGCGATCGTCCGCGCCGTAGACGATCACGGCCTGCGTCCGGGTGCCGTTGTAGTCGAGCCGCGCCTGGATCTGCGACCAGATGCCGGCGTACTGGATCTGCGGGAGCTCTGCGATGCGCTCGGCCTCCTCCGCGCGCAGGTCGGGACGAATCCGGATGTGCGCCGGCAACTGGTCCGGATTGACCGGCGTGGTCTGGAAGATCTTCATCACGTAGAACGTCGTCGGGCCGGCGACGGCGATCGTGTTCAGGATCTGGTCGCGGATGCCCTGCACGATCGTCGCCATCGTCATCACGGTGGCGACGCCGATCACGACGCCGAGGATGGTCAGCCCCGAGCGCAACTTGCTCACGCGCAGCGCGTCGAGCGCGATGGCGAGGCTCTCGCGCAGCTGATCGAGGGAGAGGAGCCGGATCACTCGGCACGCATCGCGGTGACGGGATCGAGCCGCGCGGCCCGCCGCGCCGGGTAGACGCCGAAGATCAGGCCGACGCTCGCCCCGAGCGCGAGGGCGATCGTCACCGACCACCACGTGATCCGCGCGGGCAGCGGGGACGTGGCGGCCACCAGCTCGGCGAAGGTCCATCCTGCGAGCACGCCGATGAGCCCGCCCGCGATGGAGAGCGCGATCGCCTCAGCCAGGAACTGCCGCTGGATGTCGCGGGCCCGCGCGCCGACCGCCTTGCGGATGCCGATCTCGTGGGTGCGCTCGGTGACCGCCATCAACATGATGTTCATGATCACGATGCCGCCCACCACGACTCCGATGGCGACGACGGCCGGGATCACGCTGAAGAGCACCCGCGTGAGATTCTTCCAGAAGTCCATGAGCGCGTCGGCCGTCTCGACCGAGAAGTTGTTCTCCTGGCTGGGGCGCAGGCCGTGCGCCACTCGCATGGCCTCCTCGGCGCGCGCCATCGCGGGCGCGACGTCCGCCGCCTGACGCATCTTGATCGAAATCGAGGTGGTGGCCAGACGGCCGTAGAGCATCTCGTAGCGGGTGAGCGGCACGAGGGCGAACGCGTCGAACGATTGGCCGAGCACGCGCCCCTTCGACGCGGCCACGCCCACGATCTCGAACCGCTCGCCGCCGAGCCGCACCTCCTGGCCAATGGGGTCCACGTGCTCGAAGAGCTTCTCGGCCACCTCGTGGCCGAGCACCGCGACCGCGCGACGCTGGTGCACGTCGAGGTCGGAGAGGGGCCGGCCGCGCGCGATCCGGAAGTCCTGCACCTCCTGGTAGGGCGCCTCGATGCCGCGGATGGTGACGTCGCCGACCGTCCGGTTCCGCCACTGCACATCCGAGAGCGGCGTCGGGAAGCCGGAGGTGACGGCGATGGCCTGCGCGTCGGGAAGCGCCGAGCGCACGACCTCCGCGTCCGCCTTGCTGAGCATCGGCCGACGCGAGATGCGCTTCCACGCCTCGTCGTCGAAGAATCCGAGTTGAATCGGAATCCGGCGCACCTGGAACGCGTTGGTGCCCATCAGGGCGTCGGCGATGTTCTCCTTGACGTACGCGTTCATCCCCTGGATGACCGCCACGACCGCCACGAGGAACGCGACGGAGACGATGATGCCGAGGAGGGTGAAGAACGACCGGAGCTTGTTGGCGCGCATCTCGCCAAGCGCGGTCGCGAGAATGTCGGCCAGGCGCATGGATCGGGAAAGCTAATGCGCGCTGCGCCTACTCGTATCGCAGCGCCTCCACCGGGTCCATCCGGGCCGCCCGCGCGGCCGGCATCAGCCCGAAGGCGATGCCCGTGAGCGCGGCGGAGGCGAGCGAAAGCGCGATCGCGCTGACGGTGATGGACGCGGGGATCGGGGAGTTCGCGCGCACCACCCAGGCGAGCACCTGCCCGATCACGAGTCCGATCGCGGCGCCCAGCGTGGTCATCGTCGCCGCCTCGACGAGGAACTGCCAGAGGATGATGCCCCGCGTGGCGCCGAGCGCCTTGCGCACCCCGATTTCCCGCGTGCGCTCGGTGACGGAGATCATCATGATCGCCACGACACCCACGCCGCCCACGAGGAGGCCGACGGCCGAGAGGCCGAGGCCCACGAGGAAGATCACGCCGAAGAGCTGATTGAAGACGTCGAGCATGCGGTCCTGCGTGACGAGGGCGAAGTTGTTCGGCTGCGCGGGCCGCAGCCCGCGGTAGGAGCGCATCGCGGCCATTACCGCGTCCATCGCGACATCCTGCGGGACGTCCGCGCGCGGCTTGACCATGATGAGGAGCGAGCGCCACACGTTCAGGTGACGCCACGCCGTCATCATCGGGAGGATCGCGCGCGGCTGGTCGGGGCCGCGCCCGTCCATCGTCTTGAGGAACCCGGCCTTCGTGTGAAAGACGCCGATCACGGTGATCTTCCGGCCGTCCACGTCCACTTCCTTGCCGATCGGGTCGGAGTCGCCGAAGAGCTGGCTCTTGAGCGAGTCGTTCACGAGCATCACCATCGCCCCCGCGTCGTGCTCGGTCCTGGTGAAGGAGCGGCCCGGGGAGATGTCGGCCTGATCGGTCTGGATCCAGTCGTCGCTCTGCGCGTCGAAGCCGACCCCGCGGAGGAACTTGTCGCGGTACGCCATCGGCGCGCCGCCGAAGATCCACGCCGTGGCCGTCTGCACCTCGGGGAGCCGGCGGATCATTTCCCATTCCCCGAGCAGGATGCGCGGGTTGCGCCGGTCGGGGCAGTTCTCGTCGGTGCCGTCGCAGCCGCCCACGCTGATGCCACGGCGACGCACCTGGAACGTCATCGCGCCGAACTCGTCGAGGTCCTTCTCGAAGCTCTCGCCGATGCCGTGCACCACCGCGCCCATCACGACGACGACGAAGACGCCGACGGCGACGCCCGAGATCGTGAGCGCCGCGCGCACCTTGTTGGCGCGCATCGCGTCGAGGGCCATCCCGACGCCCTCGAACGCCATCGTGACGCGGTCGAAGATGCGCATCATTCCTGCCGGAGCGCCGCGATCGGGTCGAGGAGCGCGGCCCGGCTCGCCGGGTAGACGCCCGCGACGATGCCGACGCCCGCGCCGAGCAGGAGCCCGATCGCGATGGACCAGGGCGCCACGCTCGCCGGGAGGGGCGAGAGCGCCGCGACGATCTTGGCCGAGACGATCCCGAGCGTGATCCCGATGGCCGCGCCGACCACGCTCAGCGTCGTCGCCTCGACGAGAAACTGGGACATGATGTCGCGCCGCCGCGCGCCCAACGCCTTGCGAATGCCGATCTCGCGCGTCCGTTCGGCCACGGCCACGAGCATGATGTTCATGATGACCATCGCGCCGACGATGAGGCCGATGGCGGGGAGCGCGGAGCCGAAGATGATCATCTTCGACTTGAGGCCCTCGAAGAACTCGAGCGCCGAGTCCTCCGTCTCCAGCGCGAAGTTGTCCGGCCGCCCGGGCGGAAGGTGCCGCGCGCCCCGCAGCAGCTCGCGCGACGCCTCGATCCCCTCGAGCATGAGCTCGCGGCTCGCGGCCTGCACGACGAGCGACTGGATGTCGCCTCGCGGCTGGATCACCCGCTGGAGCGGCGAGGTCCAGGGCGCGATCGCGTAGCGGTCGAGGGAGAAGCCGAAGACGGACCCCTGCTTCTCGAGCACGCCGATCACCGTGTACGGCGTCCCGCGGATGCGGAGCTCCCGGCCGACCGGGTCGAGATCGGGGAAGAAGTGGCTCGCGACCTCGGTCCCGATGACGATGACGCGCGCGCCGGCCGTCACTTCCTGGGCGACGAACGCGCGCCCGTTCTCGACGTTCAACTGCTTGATGGTGAAGTACTCGGGCTCGGTCGTGATCGCGAAGACCTGCCGCGGCCGCGCGTACTGGGACGCCGCATAGATGGGGAAGTACTGGTTGACGATCGCCGAACGGCTCCCCGGGGGGGCCGCCGACCGCACGAGCGCGGCGTCGGCGGCGTAGATGCGCGGCCGGCGCTGGAACTCCCGCCACTGCTCGTCGGTCGTGTTGTGGTTGAAGTTCGGCCGGCGCCGGAAGTTGAACGTGTTCACGCCGAGCAGACGGCCCGCGAAGTCGTGCTCCACGTAGTCGCTCATCCCCTGCACGATCGAGAAGACCGCGACGAGGAACATCACGCCGATCATCACGCCGAGCAGCGTGAAGAAGCTCTTGAGCTTCTGCACGCGGAGGGTGTCGAGGGCGAGTCTGATCGCTTCGAGGAAGGGCAAGGGGTGAGGAGTGAGGAGTGAGGGGTGGGGTGAAGAGTGAAGGGCGAATGGTGAAGGGCGAAGGGTTTGTGAAGGGCGAGGGGTTTGCGAAGGGCGAAGGGGCTGTGAAGGGCGAAGGGTTTGCGAAGGGCGAAGGGTTTGCGAAGGGCGAAGAGGCTGTGAACTGCGAAGGTGAACCTAAGGCGAACGGTGACGGTGAACCTAAGGTGAACGGCGAAGGCGAACGGCGAAAGGCTGGTGTTGGAGTGCATAAGGTGGCGTCGCTCGCCGCCCTCTGCCTTACCCCTCACCTCTCACATTCCGTTCGCTCCTCACCATTCGCCCTTCACGCTTCACCCGACTCCTCACCCCTCATTCCTCACGCCTCACCTCTCACTCATAACGGAGCGCGTCAACCGGATCCAGCCTCGCCGCCCGCGCCGCCGGAAGCATCCCGAAGATCACCCCCGTGATCGCGCTCGCGACGAGCGCGGCGAGCACGGCGCCCGGCGGCACGGAGGCCGCGATCGGCGTGGCGCGCCGCACGACCGTCGCGACGCCCCAGCCGACGACGAGCCCGATCAGCGCGCCCGTCGCCGTCAACGTCACGGCTTCAATGAGGAACTGCCAGAGAATCGTGCCGCGCGTGGCGCCCAGCGCCTTGCGCACGCCGATCTCCCGCGTGCGCTCCGTCACGGAGATCATCATGATGGCGACCACGCCCACACCGCCGACCAGCAGCCCCACCGCCGAGAGCGCGATCATCACGAGGAAGAACATCCCGAAGATCTTGTCGTACACCTCGAAGAGCTTCTCCTGGGAGATGATGGCGAAGTTCGACTCGCGCCCCGGCCGGAGGCCGCGCATCGCGCGGAGCGTGGCGGCGACGTCGTCCATCGCCACGTCGGGGCGCGCGCCGGCGCTCGGTTTCACCGCCACGCCCATCCACTGGATGTTGGCGCCCACGTGCCGCCGCATCGAGAGGATCGGCATGACGATCTTCGGCCGATCGCCGCCGCCAGAGAGGAAGCTCGAGTTGTCCTTGTAGACCCCGATCACCTCGAACGGCCCGCCGCCGATCATGATCGTCTTGCCGATCGGATCGCTGTCGCCGAGCAGCCGTTCGCGGGCCGTCGTGTTGAGCACCGCGACCCGCGCGGCCGAGCGCGCCTCCTGATCGGTGAAGGCGCGCCCCTCGATCATCTCGGGCGCCGAGAGGAGCGCCCAGTTCCCCGTGTAGGCGTCGAGTGGGACCGAGGAGAGCGCGCGGTCGCGGTAGCGCACCGGGGCCGACCAGCCCTGCTGCGCGCCGGCCTGCGCGACCGACTCGAGCCGCTGCAGCGCCGCCAGTTCCGCGAACGTGATCGGCGGGTTGTTCAGCCACTTGCACGTATCGCCCGAGCCGTCGCACGCCTCGAACGTGATCGGAAAGCGCATGACGAAGAAGGTCGTCGGGCCCGCCGACTCGAAATCGCGCGCCACACTGTTGTTGATCCCGTGCACGGCGGCGGAGATGACCACCACCACGAAGACGCCCACGGCCACGCCCAGGAT
>DATEDF010000045.1:0-8497 GCA_035286465.1 Gemmatimonadaceae bacterium
TCGGTCCGCGCCTTCGTCCCCGCGCCGCTGCCGCCCGTCCCGCCGCTCGCGTTCACGGGTGATCTGCAGCGTTCGCTCGAAGACACGGTGCTCGCACTGGGCCGGCTCGACGGCGTCTCGACCCTGCTGCCGGACAAGTCGCTCTTCCTCTACGCGTACGTCCGCAAGGAAGCGGTGCTCTCGTCTCAGATCGAAGGGACGCAATCCTCGCTCTCCGACCTGCTGCTCTTCGAGCTCGACGAAGCGCCCGGCGTGCCGCTCGACGACGTCGTGGAAGTCTCGAACTACGTCGCGGCGCTGGACCACGGCCTGACCCGAGTGCGCGAGGGATTCCCTCTCTCGAATCGCCTGATCCGCGAGATCCACGGCGTGCTGCTCTCGCGCGGGCGCGGCAGCGGCAAGAGCCCCGGCGAGTTCCGCCGCTCGCAGAACTGGATCGGCGGCAGCCGCCCGGGAAACGCGGCGTTCGTTCCGCCGCCGCACACGATCGTACCCGAGTGCATGGCGGCGCTGGAGCGCTTCCTGCACGCCACGGACGACGGCCTGCCGGCGCTGGTGCGGGCGGGACTCGCGCACGTGCAGTTCGAGACCATCCACCCTTTTCTCGACGGCAACGGACGTGTCGGTCGCCTGATGATCACGTTCCTGCTGTGCCACGCCGGTGTCCTGCGCGATCCGCTCCTCTATCTCAGCCTCCACTTCAAACAGAACCGCGCGACCTACTACGAACTGCTGGACCGGGTGCGTCGCGATGGAGACTGGGAGGCGTGGCTGGCATTCTTCCTGGAAGGCGTCAAGCAGGCGGCGGCAGGAGCGGTCGCGACGGCTGAGCGGCTCTCGGACATGTTCCGGACGGACCGTTCGCGAGTCGAGGAGTCCGGCCGCCGTGCCGGCTCGGCGCTGCGGGTGCACGAGGTGCTCAAGGCACGACCGATCCGGTCCATGCCGGGGATCTGCGACGCAACCGGCCTCTCGTTCCCCGCGGTCTCGTCGGCGATGGAGCTGCTGGTGGAGCTCGGGATTGCACGCGAGCTCACCGGCAAGCGCCGGAATCGCCTCTTCGTGTACGAGCGCTACCTCGCCGTGCTCAACGAGGGGACAGAGGCACCCTGAGCCCCGTCATCCGCCCTGACGGCGGCGGGAAAGGAACGTTCGCGCGCCTACGGCTTCTGTCGTTTCCCGCTGAACGTCCCCGTCGCCATTCCCCCGAGGTCCACGCTCCCCTTCATCGCGTCCGGGCCGTCCATCGTGCCCGAAAAGCTCATCGTGAACTGCTGGCCCTGCACCTCGGCGCTGAACGCGAACGAGATCTTCCCGTCCTTGAACGTGCCGGTGAAATCGCGCTCGCCGAGCGCCTGGGACGAGTAGCGGCCCGAGAGCGAGTCGCCCTGCTGCTTGAACGTCACGGTCGGCGTGCCGCTGCCGGCGTCGGTCTGCACGGTGAAGGCCCACTTCCCGGTGATGTCGGGCTTCGGGTCGCCCTGGGCCCGGACCGAATCGGGCCAGGCGCCGGCCGTCGTGGCCAGGAGTGCGAGCATCAGGAAACGTGTCAGTCGCATGGTGGGCCTCTTCATCGCTTGAGTTGTGCTCCCGTGTGCAGAAGCAGACCGGAGCGCGCGCGAACGCGGGACTTCATCAGAGCGCGACTTCGAGCGGTGCACGCGTGAGCGCGCTGACGCGCAGAATCGAGAAGCCAAGCACGTTTCCCTCGGCGTCAACCTTCCGCATGACCTGGTCGCTCGCTGTTTCGCGAAAGAACCCCTCGCGCTCGTCGAAGGTGACTTCGAGGAAGTCGGCCTCGCGGTCGTACCAGATTCTCAGTGTGCGATCGGCCATGTCGGCACTCCTCGCTTGATCGAGTCGGTGAGGTAGGCGGTGACAATGAACGCGTCGCCGCGAAGGGCTTTGACCACGACGCAGAGGTACTTCCCACCGACCCGCATGTCCGGATGATCACGATAATATAGGCGAACGGCAGGATCGCTTTGAGGGGTAATCACCCGCTCGGGGCGCGCCAAGGCGAGTTCCATCGCCGGCTCGAGCGCCCGCATCTCCGGGTGTTCCGGGATGTGCGCGCGCCGTTCGGCGGTGAGCCGGATGGCTCGGCCTTCGTAATCGAGGAGGATGCGCATGACGGGGTCGGCCGGGACCCCGAACGATCAGCGCGAACTGCGCTCAGTGCGTCACCCGTCCATTGCGCGACGTTCCAAACGGACGCAGAAACTGCCGCGGCGAATCGCGAAGGGCCTCGGAGTCTGATTCCCGACTCAGGCCGCCGCCCGGTAACTGAAAGACCGGGCATTGGCGGCTCGCGGCGTGGACGCCACATGTTGTTGCCTCACAGGTTCGGCAGCCCTCACCCCCGCCGGCTCGCAGGAGGCATCCGATGAGTCCCCACGTCGCAGTCCCCACGGATCTCAACGCCCTGATCCACGCAAAGGAGCGCACCTACCAGGGCGTCGTGGTGGCGGTGAGCCTCATCGTGTATGGCTTTCTGTTGATCGGGCTGTTCGGGGCGATCTCCACGGCGCCTCAGGTCATCGGCGTCTTCATCGGGTACGCGATCCTCGGCTTCGTCATATACGCGATGGTCCGCGGGATGATGCTCGGTCACATCGTGGGCAACGGCGTGCGCATTTCGCCGCAGCAACTCCCGCATCTCCACAACATGGCTCGAGACGCGGCGGGCCGACTGGGGATGGCGACGCTGCCGGACATCTACCTGCTACAGGCGGGAGGATTGCTGAACGCCTTCGCGACGCGCTTCTTCGGCCGGGAGTTCGTCGTGCTCTACTCCGAGATCATTGACATTGCCGGCGAGCACGGGGACGACGCCGTTGGGTTCGTGATCGCGCACGAGCTGGCCCATCACCAGCGCGGTCACCTGCGGAAGCACCTGATGTTCCTCCCCGGTCGCGCGATACCGTTCCTGGGGCAGGCGTATTCACGCGGCTGTGAGCTCACGTGCGATCGGTACGGAGCGGCCTGTTACACCGACGGTGCCGTCGCCGGCCTGCTTGCGCTGGCCGCAGGGACGCGAGTGCACCAGAAGGTCAACCCGGCGATCTTTGCGGAGCAGGTGACGACCGAGGCGGGGTTCTGGCGGTCGCTGGCCGAGGTGCTCTCCACGCATCCCATTCTCCCGCGGCGCGTGCTCGAACTCACGACGAGCGGGATGGTCGCTCACAGCGGCGCGTGAGGTGCATCTCATGAAGAAGAAAGGTCTCCTTCGCGCGATCGGCCTGACGATCGTCACCGCCGCCCTTGCCCTGCCCATCCTGTCCTGCGTCCAGGAAAAGGCCCCAGTCATCAAGGTCCTCGTCCGCAGAACCAGCGTGAGCGAGATCGCCCTCGATGGCGCGCAGTTCCTGGACCTTCTGTCGCAGGCGGCCGCAAAGGCCAGCCCGCCATTCCGGGAGCGCGTCCTCCTCGACTCGACAGGCTCCCTCCTCGTTGTCCGGGAGTCGCAGCTCTTGAGTCCCGGGGAGTCCGCGGCAAAATGGGAGAAGAACCCGGCGGAGTTCGATTTCCTGATCGAGTGGAGGCTGAAGCATGACGAGCATTCCAAGACCACCTTCTTGGAGAGCTTGACCATCTCGGTCTCCGAAAGCTGGAAGGTGGAGAAGGTCTCGGACTCGAGCGTCACGAAGTCGTGGACGACCTCCTACGACGTGGAGGGAGAAAACCTGAGTGCGTCCGACGAAGCAAAAGAGCGCAAGGCGGCGGAACAGACCGAGAAGGTGATCGCGCCCGCGCGGGGCCCGATTCTCGAGGAGATTCGGGCGTTCCTGAAGGCGAATCAGACGCAGCAGTAGGCGGCGCGGCCGTCCAATTCCTTGATCATCAACAGTTTACTGCCGGCCAGGATAACTCAGCAAAACCGCCGATAACAAGTTCCGGCTACATCACCCGCCACCACGGAACCGCGAACACGTTCCGGCCGAGCGCGCGCACGTCGTCGCCTTCGTATAACACCAGTCCACCCGGCGCGCGCTTTCCGTACTCGTCCAGAAACGTATGCATGCCCTTGAGGTCACCGGGCGCGACCGACCGCGAGGTCTTCACTTCGATGGGAAGGAGACGCTGCGGCGCTTCAATCACGAAATCCACTTCGTGTCCCGCGGAGGTCCGCCAGTAGCCGATCTGCGGCCACGAGGTGCGCGTCTCGCGCCACGCGAGCAGATCAATCAGCACGAGATTCTCGAAGTGCGCACCGGTAGGGTCGGACACGCCGCCGAGGTGCATCGCGAGCGCGGGATCGTTCCAGTAGAGCTTCGGTGACTTGATGAGCCGCTTGCGTCGTCCGAGCACAAACGCCTGGAGGCGCACGAGCTGGAACGAGATCTCGAGGAGATTGAGATACGATCGCACGCGCGTCTGGGGGAGCTGCACGTCGAGCCCGAGTTGCGTCTGATTCGTGAGGCTGCCGAGCCGGACGACCGCCGCCTGCATCAGCCGATGAAAGTCCACGGTGCTGCCCAGCTCGGCGAGGTCGCGCAGGTCGCGATTGAGGTAGGTCTGGATGTATGCGCTCGTCCACTGGCCGATGGGGAAGTCCGTCGGGGCGAGCGCGGGCTCGGGAAAGCCGCCGAGTCGCACGAGGTCGCGCCAGCTGTCGCGCGGCGCGTCGTCGGCCTGGGCGAGACGCGGCCACTCCTCCGGCACCGAATCGAAGAAGGCGCTCCACCGTCCGGTGGCGCCACGCCCGAGCCGCTCGCGGCGCGTCATCGGCCACAAGTTGATGTAGGCGGCGCGCCCGGCGAGGGAATCGGCGACCTGACGCATCAGGAGCAGGTTGGCGCTGCCGGTCACGAGGTAGTGGCCGGGCCGGCGCCGGGTGCCCATCGCGTCCACGGCGCGCTTGAGGGCGAGCATCACGCCGGGCTCGCGCTGCACTTCGTCGAGCACCATCGGTTTGCCGCGCCGGACGAAACCGTCCTGGTCGTCGCGGAAGGCCTGCGAGGTGCGCGGATCGTCGAAGGATTCCACGATCCGGCCGTCGTCGCGGGCGAACGCGGCGGCGACCGTGCTCTTGCCCGACTGTCGCGGGCCGCGGAGCACGATTACGGGAAAGACCCTGGCCGCGCGGCGAATGGCATCCGCCGCGCTGCGGGGAAGGGGCGATACTGCCGCTGGTGAGTGTTCTGACATCATGCCTAAGCCGTTGTTCTATCTTGAGTTGAATATAGGCAATGAATATCATTCACGCAACCACTAATATTCACGGACCTGTACTGCGCCCCGGTTCGTGAGCGACCGCTGAACTGAACAGGCACTGCCTTCGGTACCCGCTCTGGCGCTCCCCTCACTCCACCCCGTACCCCATCGCCCGCGCGTTCTCGCCCATGCGCGCATCGCGGGTGACGACCGTCACGAGCTGCGGCACCTCGCCCAGCACCTCGAGCGTCGCGAGGTGGATCGCGTCGAGCGTGCGCACGGGTTCGACGGGGAAGGGGCGGGCCGCGCCGGAGGGCGACCGGCAACAACGTGATCCGTGCCGCAAGGGATTGATGACGGCCCGCGCCGAGCGTACGCTTATCTTGGCGTCCGGTTCCGCCAGTGGAGGATCGGATGCCCGTCACCGCGAAACTCTCGCGCCAGTTCTACGAACGATTCGGGGACGAGCTCACCAACGAGCTCGTCGAGTGGTTCAATGCCGTGGACGCCACCTACCAGTCGAGCCTGCGGGAGCTGAACGAAGCGAACTTCGTGCGGTTTGACGCGAAGCTGGAACAACGTTTCGCGCAGTCAGACGCGAAGGTGGAGCAGCGTTTCGCGCAATCTGACGTGAAGTGGGAGCAACGCTTCGCGCAGTCTGACGCGAAGTGGGAGCAGCGCTTCGCGCAGTCTGACGCGAAGTGGGAGCAACGCTTCGCGCAAGCCGACGCGAAGCTCGAGCAGCGTGTCGCCGAGCTGCGGGGCGAGATTCACGCCCTCAAGGCCGAGCTCATCAAGTGGATGTTCCTCTTCTGGACCGGCACGGCGCTCACCAGCATCCTGCTTCGGTGACCGGCCGGGCGACCTGATGCGCGTCATGCGCGATGGCGTTCCGCTCACCCTTGACACTCTCCCGAAACGTCCCAATATGTAGTGCCTTGTTCCACGCCCCCACTCAATGCCTCGAGCAGCGACACCCACCTCTCGTGCGCTCGACCGGCCGCAGCGCCCCGGTCCCCTCGTCGGACCGGGGCGCTGTGGCTTGATTGTGCCCACGCCACGCCGATTCGCGACGCTGTCGCGCACGTGGCACTCGATACTGGCCATCCCGCTCGTCGCGCTGGCCGCCTGCGCCACCATCCCCCGGGCCGCGCCCGAACTCTCCGCCGAGCTCGCGAGCCGCATCCAGGAGACGCGCGCGTCTCACCTGCGGCTGCTCCGCCTCTACCTCGACGAGAAGCGCGCCGCCGTGGACCGATTCGTGAATGAGGAGTGGGTTCCCCGGTTCTCCAAGGAACTCTTCGACGCGCCGGCGGTCGCCGCGGCGTGGGAGCAGGTCGTGCGGAGCACCGACCCCGCCGAACGCGTGCGCTTCATCGCCGGCCTCGGGCCTCGGCTCCAGGCCAGGATCAACGCCAAGCGGCAGGAACTCATCGCGCCGCTCGACGAGGCGGAGCGCGACATCAGCCGCAAGCTCAATGACCACTACGACCAGATGGTCGCGGTGAACGCGACGCTCACGGGCCTGCTCGAGGCCGGCTCGAAGGCCACGGAGACGCAGCAGCGCATTCTCAAGACGCTCGACCCGAACAACCAGCTTCCCCGCTACGTGGATCAGGTGGACGAGATCACGACCGTGATCCTCGACAAGACGAGAACGGCCGAGCAGCAGCGCCAGAAGCTCGAGGAGCTGCTCAGGAAACTGAAAGAGATGAAGTAGCGCGCTCCTTCACGAGGACCCCCACGTGCCTCCACCGATTGACTGGACTGCGATAGACGCCGCGATCGCCGGCGCCGCGGCGCGCACGGACGACGCGCTCGCGAGCCGGATCTCCTCCATCACGCGCCTCACCGACGACGAGGTCAAGCAGCTCTTTCCGAAGCCGGCCGACGTCGAGAAGCTCGCCGAGCTGATGAAGATCGTGAAGGGCGCGACGTCCGAGACGGAGAAGATCAACGCGCTCGTGGCGAAGGCGGATCGGCTCGCCGGCACGGCGCTCACGCTGCTCGGGCACTTCGCCTGAGATGCTCAACGCGCCGCACGGCGGTGACGACGCCGTTCCCGGGGCCGCGCATTGATGCCGGAGGTTCGAATGGGACAAGAGCCACAGGGCGAACGATCGTTGGTCTTCTCCTACCTGGCGCTGAGAAAGGCCATCGGGATCCTGGGAGTCGCACTCCCCTTCGTCGTGTCCATCGGCGCCTGGCTCATCTTTCGCACCGGCATCCAGAGCTCGATCAGCAGCTACTACCACACGGGAATGCGAGATGCGCTCGTGGGCACGCTCTGCGCGATCGGATTCTTCCTCCTCTCATACCGAGGCTACGAGCGCGCCGATGACATCGCCGGCGACCTGGGCTGCGTCTTCGCGATCGGCGTGGCGCTCTTTCCAACTGCGCCGGACACGCAGGCGACGAGTAATGCGCTTCTCGTCGGGAAGCTCCATTTCGCGTTCGCCACGCTGTTCTTCCTGACCCTCATCTACTTCTCGTACTTCCTGTTCACGAAGACCGATCCGAAAACATCCCCTTCAAGGAGGAAGCTGCAGAGGAATCGGGTCTACAGGGGGTGCGCGTTTGCGATGGGCATGTGCATTCTGCTGGTCGCCCTCGTTTACCTGCTTCCGGATGACACGGCATCGCGGCTCGACCGGTATGATCCGGTGTTCTGGCTGGAGTCCATTGCCATTGTGGCCTTCGGAATCTCCTGGCTCACGAAGGGCGAGGCGATACTGAAGGACGAGGTGGAAACCGCCAGATAGTTCACCGCACGCTGAACCGCACGATCCGGTTGGAGAACTTGAACTCGCCCACCCAGAGATAGGAGCCGTCGAAGGCCGACGCGCCCGGCCAGAAGAACGTGTTCTGGCCGATGCGCGGCGGCGGCACCGGGGTGGCCGACGTCGCGCCGAGCAGGACGTCGGCCGGCCTGCCGGCGGCGGCATCGGCGGCGTCTCGCCAGACGTGCACCAGATTGCTCGTGGTATTCGCGATGAAGAGGGAGCCGCGCGCCACGACGCCGGACTGCGGCAGATTGAAGGTGCCGGGCCCGCCGACGACGGCCGCCGACGCCTGCGTCGCGAGTGTGGCGACGCGGTAGAGCCGCACCGCGTGCGCGAACGTCTGCGTCACGGCGAGCCAGGTGCCGTCGCTCGAGAGGCGCGAGGGCTCCTGCAGGTCGAGCGTCACGGCCGGCGCACATCCGCTCGAGGGGAGGCCGCGCCACGCGTACACCTTGCCGGCCAGCATGTCCGCCAGGTAGAAGTAGCGGTCGTCCATCGCCACGCCCCGCACGTCCTGGACGGTGACCGTGCCCACGGTTCCGCGATAGACGACGTCC
>DATEDF010000046.1:0-78543 GCA_035286465.1 Gemmatimonadaceae bacterium
GCGCGCGCCGACTCGGCACGCGCGCGCGCCGTGGACGAGTTCGTGAAATCCGGTGGGACCATCGTCGCGTGGAATCAGGGGACCACCGGCGCGATCAGCGCGCTCCGGCTCCCGGTCCGCAATGTCGTCGCGGGGCTCCCCCGCACCGAGTACTTCACGGGCGGCTCGATCATGCAGGTGACGACCGATCCGACGCACCCCGTGATGGCCGGGATGCCCGAGCGCTCGGACGTCTTCGTGTTCGGGAGCCCGGTGTTCACCACCACCGACGGCTTCGAGGGATCGGTGCTGGCCAGGTACCAGAAGGAGGGCTCCCCGCTCCGCTCCGGTTTCCTCGACGGCCTCAAGTACATGCAGGGCTTCGCGGCGGCGCTCGACGTGAAGCGCGAGCGGGGACACGTGATACTCTTCGCGTTCCAGCCGCAGTGGCGCGGCCAACCCACGGGAACGTTCCGCGTGGTGTTCAACGCGGCGTTCTTCGGCGGCGAGATCGCCGCGCAGGCGAAGGGGACGCCGGGGTTCTGGACGGCGCCGCCCGCGCTGAAGTGAGACGTGACCGCGGAACAACCTCAACACGCTGGCGGACTCCCGGGTTCGACCCGCCGACTCCAGCCGCAGAGCACGAAGAACTCGCAGAAACGACAACAGCAACCAATTCACCACGGAGGCACGGAGGTCCACGGAGGGCCACGGAGACTTCCTGGGGGAACAAAAGCCCGCCCTCGGGCTGTCGTTCCCCCACGTATTCCTCCGCGGCCCTCCGTGGACCTCCGTGCCTCCGTGGTAAACGCATTCCGTGGTAAACGCCGTGCCTCCGTGGTGGGCTTTGCGTTCCCGCGGTCTTCACGTGTCCAACGATGAGTTCCGTTCCCTCCACGCCCCGACTTCGCGCATGCGAACCTCCTTGATTGGCGCGCTTCTCGTCGTTACGTCGGCCGTGCACGCCCAGGCGCCGGACGCCGCGCCGCTCGCGCTCCTCCTCCCCGCGAGCACGCGCGCCACCGCGCTCGGCAATGCCTGGGTCGCCGGCCGTGATGAGTACGTGCTCTTCTACAATCCGGCGCAGCTCGTTGCCGGCAGCGGATTCGGCGTGTCGGTCGGGCGCTACGCGTCGGGCAACACGATGGCGACGCTGGCCACGGCCGCCACCGTGGGCCCCACCACGCTCGGCTGGGGCGTGCAGGCCGTGGAGTTCAGGACGAGCGCCGGCACTCCCTATCCGTTCACGCCGGACGTGCTCGCCACGCGCGGGGCGGTCGAGGCGCACAGCTTCGTCGTGGTCGCCGGCGGCGCGATGACCTACAAGGGATTCCGCGCGGGCCTCGCGGGGAAATACGCGGAGGACCTCATCTCGGCGACGCCGAGCGCGGGCGTCGCGGTCGCGGGCACGGTGGGCGCGCGCACGGCGGGCACTTCGGGCGTCCGCCGCGGCACCTTCCTCGCCGACGTGGGACTCGCCCACGCGCTGTGGGTCGGAACCGCGGGCCTCTCGGTGCAGAACATCGGTCGCGGCGAGAAGAGCGGAACGAGCCGCATCGCCGCGCCGCTCCAGACCTCGCTCGCCTGGGCCGCACAGCGACAGGCCGGCCAGCTCGACCTGGGCTTCGCCAGCCAGGTGACAGTCCGCGACAAGTGGGTCGCGCCGGGCGCCGGCATCGAAGTGGGGTACGGCTGGATCGAGGGCCTCTCCGTGGCGCTGCGCGTGGGTGCGCGGCGCACCGAAACCGGCGCCGAACGGCCCGTCGCGGTTGGCGCCACCGTCAACGTGGATCGCCTCCAGCTCGACTACGCCCTGCAGTCCTTCGAGGGCGCCCGTTCGGCGCACCGCCTGACGGTGCGGTGGAGATGACGATGCCTCGTCCTCCGATCCGCTCCGCGCCGCGCGCGCCGTTCCGCGCCACCGCCCCCGCCCTGCCGGCGCTCGCCGCGGCGCTCGCCGCGCCGTTGCTCATCGCGGCTTGCTCGCAGACGCTGAAGCTCGCGAAGGACGACTCGCCCCTCGTGCTCGCCCACCAGACGATCGCCGCCCCGAACCCCGCGGACGCCGGCCCCTTCAAGGTGCTCCGGCTCTACTACGGCCCCGGCACCGACAAGCAGCGGAGCGAGTTCCGCGACTCGGTCAAACTCAAGACGAGGCCGGTGGACATCTCCCCCTTCGCGACCGTCCAGCCCGCGCAGGTGAACGACCGGAAGAAGTACTGGGGCTTCGACATGAAGAAGGTCCCGCTCAACGGGCGAGTCTGGTATCCCGAGGGCGACGGCCCCTTCCCGCTCGTGCTCGTCGTGCACGGCAACCACAATCCGCGGGACTACTCCGATCCGGGGTACGGCTACCTCGGTGAGCTGCTCGCCTCGCGCGGCTTCATCCTGGTCTCCGTGGACGAGAACTTCATCAACGGCCTGAGTGGCGAGAACGACGGCCGCGCCTGGCTTCTCCTCAAGCACCTGCAGGAGTGGAAGCGCTTCAACGATTCCACCGGGAGCCCCTTCCACCATCGCGTGGATCTCGACAACATCGCCATCATGGGGCACTCGCGCGGCGGCGAGGCCGTCGGACACGCCGCGGCCTTCAACCGGCTCAAGTACTTCCCCGACGACGCGAAGCAGAAGTTCGACTTCGGCTTCAACATCAGGGCGGTCGTCGCGATCGCGCCGGTGGACGGCCAGTACCGGCCGTCGAGCCAGCTCGTGCCGGTGGAGAACGTGAACTACCTGTTGCTTCACGGCTCGCACGACGGCGACGTCTCGACGTTTGTCGGGCTCCGCACCTACGAGCGGCTCCGCTTCACGGACGGCAAGCCCTGGTTCAAGGCCGCCATCTATATGTACCGCGCGAACCACGGGCAGTGGAACACCGTCTGGAACAACAAGGACAACGGGCCCAGGAGCGGTCGCTCGCTCGACCTGCGCGCGCTCATCGCGCCCGAGGAGCAGCGGCAGTTCGGCAAGCTCGTCATCTCGGCGTTTCTCGAGACGACGCTGCACGGCAAGCGCGAGTACCTGCCGATGTTCCGCGACCACCGGACGGCGGGCGCGTGGTTCCCGAAGACGATGTACGTCACGCGCTTCGAGGAACACGGCTATCGTCCGCTCGCGGAGTTCGACGAGGACGTGGACCTGACCACGGGCACCGCGCGCGGCGTCACGATCGCCGACGACAGTCTCGCGACGTGGAAGGAGAACGTCCTCCCCTTCCGCGGCCGCGGCACCGACGACCAGCGCAACAACGGCGTCTGGATCGGCTGGAACAACCGGATCGCGGGGACGGACACGACGAAGTACGGAAAGCCCGCGTCCTATGCGATCACGCTGCCGGACACGCTCGCCGGCGCGTGGCGCGTGAGCGACCAGAGCGCGCTCTATCTGTCGCTGGCGCCGACCAAGGACAAGCCGGGCACGCGCGCGGAAGCGAAGGACACCACGAAGAAGGATTCGACGAAGGCGGACTCGGCAAAGAAGAAGCCAGCGCCCAAACCCAAGCCGCCGCCAAAGAAGAAGGAGGAGGCCGACACGATTCCGCTGGATCTGACGGTCGAGCTGGTGGATGCGGCGGGCAACGCGGCGCGGCTCCCGCTCAGCCGGTTCGGCGCGGTCCGCCGGCCGCTCGAGACGCGCATCTACCGCCGGCAGGGCCGCGACGAAACGCGCTTTCAGAACATCTTCGAGCTCGTGCTGCAGACGTACGTCCTGCCGCTCGCCGACTTCGCGAAGGCGGCACCGCAGTTCCAGCCGGGCCGTTTGAAGACGATCCGGCTGCTTTTCGACCGGACGTACCTCGGCACCGTCGTGCTCGACGACGTCGGCATCTCGCCGGCAATGAATCCCGCGTTCCGCGCCGGCGAGTTGCCGTAGGGGCCGGCTCCGCGAGCGGCGGCGGGCCGACCGTCGTCCGTTACTCTTCCGGATTCGGCGGCGGCCCGCTGCCACCGCCGCGCCCGCCAGCACCGCCGCCCCCGCCGCCCGTCATCGGCGTGCCGAGCCCCGCACCGCCACCCATCAGCTGCACCGGCTGCGCCGCCGCACCCGTCGGCGTCTTCTTCTTGAGGAAGGGCACGCCCTTGGCAATCCACTCCGCCGCCGGCTCGCCCTTCAGGTGATGGTCGTAGAACTGGTGCATCCGCACCATCACGTCGTACTGGTTCTCGTACCGCTGGAAGCCGTGCGCCTCCCCTTCATATGAAAGGAAGATCACCGGCTTTCCGAGGAACCGGAGCGCGTTGTAGAACTCCACGCCCTGCAGCCATTCCGTCGAGCCGTCGTTCGTGCCCTGCAGGATCAGGAGCGGCGTGTCCATCGTCTTCGCGTGGAATACCGCGGACTGGTCCATGAACAGCTCGAGGTTGTCGTACGGGTTTGTGCCGAAGCGCCCCTGTCCGTGGATGTCGTAGCGATGCTGGCTCGTGCCGCTCGACTTCCAGAGCTGATTGAAGTCGGCGATGAGGTCCACGGCCGCGGCGCGGATCGCGACCGCCGCGAACGCCTTCGAGGTCGTCGCGATGTAGGCGCCCCCCTGCCCGCTGAAGCTCCCGCCGTGGAGGCCGACGCGCCTCGGATCCGCATAGCCGAGCTCCACCACGCGCTTCACCGCGGCTTCGACGGACTCCCGGTGATCGGTATGCGTGCGACCGGTGTGCAGGTAGATGTCCGGGAGGAGGACGAGATAGCCGTTGCTCACGTAGTCCGCGTACTGCGGCGCCGAGGCGTAGCGCGGCACTTCGTAGCGATTCTGGTTCTGTGAGAGTTTCTCGTAGTAGTACACGAGCATCGGGCGCCGCTCGCCCGGCTTGTAGTCATCCGGGATGGCCAGCGTTCCCTGCAGCTTGTGGCCGTCGCGATCCTTGTAGTCAATCAGGATCCGGTGTCCCCACTTGTACTCGGCCTGCTGCGGGTTTGCGTTCGTGAGGCGCGTCGGGTTCGAAAACTTGCCGTCGGTCACCCAGTAGTCGGGAAACTCCGCGAACGTCTCGCGCGTGAAAAGCATCCGATCCGCGTTCTTCGCCTTGATCGCGCGACCGATCGAGCGATCCTCGTACACGAGCTTGGTGAGCGTGTCGCCCTTGAGCTCGTAGAATCCGTCTTTCTTGTCGGTCTCGCCGAAGGCGGAGAGCGACACGGGCTTCGAGAGATCAACCACCTGTCCGGCGCCGCCGCCGCCGCGCCCGCCGCCGCCCGGGAACGGCGCGGTGCCCGGCGCCGTGGGGTCGTCCGGCGGCTCGATGCGCTCGTAGCGGAAGCGGATCTGGTTCTTCGTTCCCTCGCCGCGCGTGAGGTTGCGCGGCGCACTGCCGCCGTCAAGCGGCACGAGCCAGAGGTCGAACTTGTGGTCGAGGATCACCGACTTGCCGTCCTTCGTGTACCCGGTGACGCCATAGGCCGGCTTCTCGCCGACGTGGTCCTCCTCGAGGTTCACGAAGCTCACGGGCGCCTTGGCCGTGATGTTCGAGTGCGTGTGCTTCGCGATGTCGTACGCCCAGACGTGCTTCTCCTTCCAGTAGAGCCAGTAATTGCCGTCGGGCGAGAGCCCCATCGCGCGCTCCTGACCCTTGAGCACCGGCGTCCGCTCACCCGTGCCGGTATTCACGCGATAGAAGTCGGCGAGCTGCGGCTTCCAGTCGTGGATGTAGTCCTTGTCGTCGCGGCCGATGCCCCAGTCGCCGTCCCGCGTGAGCTGCACGGTCTGCATCCGCTGGTCGGCGAGCGGCACGATCTTCCGCGGCGCGAGCAGCGCCGTCGCGACGAAGGTGCGGTTCCGCTCCTGCTGCGCGCGCACCATCTGCACGGGCTGGATGTAGTCGTCCTTCCAGTGCCAGATGTCCACGTTCCCGACCGGGTCCTCCTCCGCGGTGGAGTCGCGCCGCGCCGGGGCGGGCTGTGCCTCGTTTTCCCTGAGCCCGACGAAGAGCTTCGCGCGGTCGGCGCTCCAGGTGAGCGTGCCCTTCTCGCTGATCACCATCTTGTCCGGCACCCCCGCTACGCCCGCCGGTCCGAGCACGACCGTCGCCGGCTCCGCGCTGTCGAGCCCCGTGATCGCGACGAGCGCATTCTCCTTTTCCACGAACCCGCGCCGCTCCAGACCGCGCAGCGCCGCGAGCGCGGTGCCCGACGAGTCCCAGGTCATGCGCGCGTAGTCGGCCTTCGCGTTGTCGAGCGCGCGCCGCGACCAGTTGGAGAGCACGACCAGGTAGAGCCCGTTGCCGTCGCGGTCGGCCGACGAGACGGTGTACGCGAGCAGCGAGCCCGGCCGGTTGAACTCGGCGGCCGACACCGAGCCGATGAGCTCGTCGGCGCCGTCCGCGAGGTGGTGGAGGATGAGGTCGGTCCCCACCGTGGGAGGCGCGCCGGCGGCGCCACCGCGCCCGCCGCGTCCGCCGCCGGCCGGCGCAGGCTCAGCGGCGGCCGCCGGCGCCACGGCGGCGCCCTGCGGCCGTGCTTTGCGGATCATCAGCGCCGTCGAGCCCTTGTTGAAGGCGATGGACTGCGCGTTGTCCCACCCGATCGTCACACCGCTCGCGAGATTCCTGAGTTCGGCGCGTCTCGTGGTCGGCGCCTGCTCGCCACCCTGGGCGCCGGCGGCGCCACCGCCCCGCCCGCCCCCGCCCCCGCGCCCGGCGCGATTCGCGCCCGGCGGCGCGACGAAGTACGCCACCCAGCGCGAGTCATCGGAGAACTGCGGGCCGGTCGCGCGCGGGATCCTCGTGTCGGTGCCTGTCGCGAAGCTCTTGAGGAAGAGCGTGTCGTCGAGGTTCCGCTGCGAGTAGCCGTAGGTGGCCCAGGCGCCGTCGTCCGAGATGGCGACCGATCCGATCGAGCGCCAGCGGGCGTAGTCGGGGATGGTGAGCGCCTTCTTGCCGTTCGTTTTCGCGACGGCGGTCGGCGCCGTCGAGGGGGTGGTGGGCGGGCCCGCCTGCGCGGAGAGCGTGGCCGCGACCACGCACAGCAACAGGGCCGAAGTCGGGTGACGGAGGGAGAGTCGCATCGTGGGCTCCTTACCGGAGAACAACGGGTGCCTGGAAGCGATCGTCTGGAACCGATCGTGAGGAAGCACTCCGCACCCAAGCTACGACGGCCGGCGATGCCGCGACAGATCAGCGCAGCGCCTGCACCACCGGCAGCTTCGCCGCGCGCCGCGCGGGGAAGAACCCGCCCACCACGCCCATCACCACCGCGAAGACGAGCCCGGCGAGCAGCAGGCCCGGCGTCACGCGGAAGCTGAACGCGATCTCGCTGAAACTCGCCCAGTTCGTGGTGCTGGCGACGAGGCCGTTGGCCGGCAGCGCGATGAGGCAGCCCAGCGCGCCGCCCACGGCCGCGATGATCGCCGACTCGGCGAGGAAGCTCGCGAGCACGCTCCGGGGGTGAAAGCCGAGCGTGAGCAGCACGGCGATCTCGCTCGTCCGCTCCGAGACCGCGGCGTACATCGTGTTCACCGCGCCGAACACCGCGCCCACCGCCATGATGCTCGTGATCAGCATCGCGAGAATCCTGAGGATGCGGCCGAGGAGCTGCGACTGCTGGACGTAGAACTCCGACTCGCGGTGCACGTCCACCGTGAGGCGCTTGTCGCCCTCGAGCGCGCGCTTCGCCTCCTCGAACGCCGCGCCGTCCTTGAGGCGCAGCGTGATGGACTGGAACGCCTCGCCGCGGAACACGGGCATGAACTGCTCGTTCTCGCCCCAGATCTCCGACTCGAACGCCGAGCCGCCGGCGGTGAAGTGGCAGACCACCGTCCAGTCGCGGCCCGCGAAGCGGAGGGACTGGCCGATGGCGGTGCCCGGAAACCGGCCGACGATCTTGCTGCCCACGCAGATCTCCGACCGCCCGCTCGCGGGGCGGCGGCCGTCCACGACCGTCACGTTCGCGCGGACGTCCCACGCCCTCTCGCTGATGCCGCGCGCGACGACGTTCGTGAGCGCGTTGGTGTCCGTGCCGATGCGCGTGAGCGGAACGAGCACGTAGACCTCCGGGCTCACCAGCGGCCGCCCGTCCGGGGCGAGCGCCGCATGCGGCGAGGCGGCAACGAGGCTCGCCGCGTCGCGCCCGAGCCCGCTCGAGAGCTCGGCGTCGGCGCCCCGGCGCAGGATCAGCACGTTTCGCTCCGACCCGGTGCGCGCGAAGGCGGCGAGGAACCCGTTCGCGAGCGCCAGCATCGCGATGAACACCGCCACGACCATCGCGATGCCGAGCGCGGTGAGCGCCGTGGACACCGGGCGCTGTCGCACGCTCCGGACGTTGTAGATGATCGGGATCTTCATTCGACGTGCCGCAGCGCGCTCACGATCGGGAGCCGCGCGGCCCGCAGCGCGGGCATCAGCCCGCTCGCCAGCGCGAGCAGCACGGCGATCGCCGCGCCGACGACGAACGTGCGCGGGGTCACGTCGAAGCCGGGGAGAAAGCCGGCCGCGTTGAAGTTCGTCCCCTTGTAGAGCAGCTTCGCGCCGACGAGGCCGATCGCGGCCCCGGTGAAGGTGATGAGCGCGGTCTCCGTCATCACGAGCGTGAAGAGCAGCCGGTCGGTGAAGCCGATGGTCTTCAGCACCGCGACCTCGCCGATCCGCTCCCGCGCGCTCATCATCATCGCATTCGCCGTCACGAGCAGGATGGCGAACACCACCGCCAGTCCGATCGTCCCCATCAGCAGCGAGACGTTGCCCCACATCGTCGCGAAGCTCGCGTTGAACGCCTGCTCGGTGCCCGTCTTGGTCGGCGCGCGCGAGTTCCTGAATCCGTCGTCAATCACCTTGCCGATGCGCGCCGCGTTGTCGGGATGGTCAATGCGCGCGACGTACCACCCCGCGATCCCCGGCCGGCCGAGGCGCTCCTCGAGGTAGTCGTGCCGGAAGATCATCATGTCGTCGTTGATCGCCGGATCGGTCGGCGTGTAGACGCCGCGGATGGTGAAGGTCCAGTCGCCGGGGAAGATCGTCCCCTGGATCGTGATGTCCTGGCCCAGCTTCCAGCCGAAGACGTCGAGCAGCCGCCGGCCGATGATCGCGGCCGACTTCTCGCGCAGGAACGCCTGCTTCTGGTCCTCCGGGACCGCCATCTCGGGATACATCTCGAGATACGACGCGGGATCCACCGCGAACTGCCCGAAGAAGCGCTTGTTGTCGCCGTAGCGTCCACCGAACCAGTTGGCCCAGCTCACGGCCTCGACGCCGGGCACGGCGCGCAGCCGGTTCGCGTAGGCGAGCGGCAGGGGGAACACGATGCCGGTCGCGTTCATCGAGACGATCCGTCGCACGTTGCCGAACTGCGCCGCCGCGGCGATCGTCGTCACGACCGTCTGCAGCGAGGCGAAGAGGAAGAGCGCCGCCGCGACGCTCAGCGTGGTGAGCGCCGTGCGCCGCTTGTGGCGGCCGAGGTTCGCGAGCACGAGCGGAAGGAACTTCATCGTGCGCGCGCCTGCGCCTCGACGAGCGTGCCCTTCTCGAGGTGGAGCACCACACCCGCCCGCTCCGCCGCGTGCGCGTCGTGCGTGACGATCACGATCGTCTTGCCGAACTCCGTGTTGAGGCGCTGGAGCAGCCCGAGCACCTCCTGCGAACTCTTCGCGTCGAGCTGGCCCGTCGGCTCGTCGAGCAGGATCAGCGTCGGATCGGCCACGATCGCGCGCGCGATCGCCGTCCGCTGCTCCTGGCCGCCCGAGAGCTGGCGCGGATAGTGCTCGAGCCGGTCGTCGAGTCCCACGACGCCCAGCGCCACGCGCACGCGCTCGTCGCGCTCCTTCCGCGAGAGATTCGTGAGCAGGAGCGGCAGCTCGACGTTCTGGAACGCGGTCAGCACCGGCAGCAAGTTGAGCTGCTGGAACACGAACCCGATGTGCCGCGCGCGCCACGGCGCGAGCGCGCCCGGCGACATCGCGCTCACCTCGGCGTCCGCGACCCGCACGCTGCCGCTCGTCGGCCGGTCGAGCCCCGCGAGGAGGTTCAGCAGCGTGGACTTCCCGGAGCCCGACGGCCCCATCAGCGCGGTGAAGCTCCCCCGCTCCACGTCGAGCGTGAGATTGGTGAAGACCTCGATGCGCTGGGAATCGCGCTGAAAGGATTTGTGGACGTCGCGGAATTCGACGAGGGACATCGGTCGAGGGTCGAGGGTCGAGGGTCGAGGGTCGAGGGTCGAGGGTCGAGAGTCGAGAGTCGAGAGTCGAGAGTCGAGAGTCGAGAGTCGAAGGTCGAGGGTCGGCCGCGTGCCGTGCGCCGGCCGCCTGCCACGGTCTGTCGTCAGGGACTCGCCAACTTAACACGCATGCCGGCGGCCGGGGTTTCAACGCCGCCCGTGAGCAGCCGCTCGCCGCCGGCGAGGCCGGAGCGGATTTCGCGGAATCCCGCGCTGACCGGTCCGGCCTGCACGGCGCGCGGCTCGAGACGGCCCTCGCGCACCAGCCAGACCTCGGATTGGCCGTTCCGCTCGCGAACAGCGGCCGCGGGCACACGGAGGCGGGGGGCGGCGCCCGCGGCGCCCGCGGCAGTCCCGCCGGCGCGCGCGAGCGTGGCCGGCTCGATGAAATCCACGCGCGCCCCCATCTCGGGCAGAATCCGCGGATCGCGGTCCAGAATGCTCACTTTCACCTGCACCGTCGCGCGCTGGCGGTCCGCGGTCGGCACGACCTGCCGGACGCGGCCCGTGAACGCCGTGTCGGGATAGGCGTCGAGCGCGATGCGCGCCCGCTGGTTCTGCGAGACGCGCGCGATGTACGCCTCGTTCACGTCCACCTCGACCTCGAGCGTCGTGAGATCGGCCATCGTGACGACCGCGCCGCGCGTGAGCCCGCCGCCCACCGAGGGCGCCACCACCTCCCCCACCTCGGCCTCCTTGCGGAGCACCGTGCCGGTGAACGGCGCGCGGATCACGGTGTTCTCGAAGCTCGCCTGCGCGTAGCGGCGCCCGGCGTCGGCGGCCTCGATCCGCGCCGCGAGCGCCTTCGCGCGCGCGTCCGACGTGGCGGCCTTCGTCTCGGCCGCACTCAGCTCCTGCGCGGAGACGAGCTGCGCGTTCTGCGCGCGGATGTCGCGCAGCCGGCGCGCCTCGCGCGCCAGGTTGTCGCGATCCGCCTCCGCCTCGAGCAGGTCGGCCCTCGCGCTCGCGACGTTGGCCTCCGCCTGCGTGACCTGCGCCTGATAGTCCGCATTCTCGAGCCGAGCGATCACGTCGCCCTGGCGCACGAAGGAGCCCTCGCTCACTCCAAGAAAGGCGAGGCGCCCCGGCACCTTGGCGGAGACCGAGGCGCGCGTGCGGGCGACGACGTAACCGTTCGCGGTGACGCTCGTGCCGCCTCCGTCGCCGACGCCGGCCTGGCTCGTCGCGGTGACGACCAGCGTCTGCACGGTCGGGATCGCGCGCCGCTGCACGACGAGCACCGTCGCGACCACCAGCGCGAGCGCCACGACGGCGAGAATCAGGTTGCGCCGGAGCGCACGCCGCACGCCCGGCGCCGGCGTGTCGCGCGCGATGCGGAGCTTGGAGAGATCGGGCGCGGGCGAGGTCATCCGGGCAATTTAGGCGCTGCAGCGGCGTGACGTGAAGCCGCCGCGGGGTGCGTTGTGAGCGGCTGGCGTACCCTGTCACACGGATCGCGCGGACCGCCACGGGATTGATGGCGCTTCGCTCCGAGGGTAGGGTTAGGCCGTAGCGGCAACGCGTCTCCGTTGGACCTCTCGCGTCTCCCGGCCCATCGTTCATCCGAACCAGCACGGAGGCAGCCCGAGCATGCTCGTCCTGCAAGCCGTTCCCGTCCGCGACGCCGACGCCTTCAAGCTGCTGCGCGCCCGGATCCGCCAAGCGAGCACCTGGAACTGGGCCAACAAGCGGCGCACGCGGCTGAAGCACGTGCAGCGGCCGGACGGCGGCTTCATCCAGGTGGCCGACGCCGGCGGGGTCCTCGTCGCGCACATCCACCCGAAGACGCCGAACGACCTGTTCTACCTCGCCGAGAAGTTCACCGGGCGGCTCATCGCGTGGTTCGAGCACGACCTGCTCTCGATCAACATCCAGGTCGTGCCGGAACCGGTGAAGGCGACACGAAGGAAGAGGAAGCCGGGGGTGCGGCGGCGGACGCGGCGCGTGAAGCGCACGGCGCGGCGACACACGCGGCGCGGCGCGAAGCGCGGGACGCGACGGAAGGTGAGGCGGAAGACCCGACGGCGGTAGGAGACGACGCCGATGACCTGGGCCGCCATCACCGGTTGGGGCGCGTGCGTACCGCCCGCCATCCTGTCCAACGCCGACCTCTCGACGTTCCTCGACACGACCGACGAGTGGATCACCACGCGCACGGGGATGAAGGAGCGTCGCGTCTCGCACGTCCCGGCAATCGAGCTGGCCTCGGTGGCCGCGGCGCGGGCGCTGGCGTGCGCGGGGCTGCCGGCGGCCGACGTGGACCTCATCGTCTACGGCGGGGCCAGCAACGAGGAGCTGGTGCCGAACAGCGCCTCAGGTGTGCAGTTCGCGCTGGGCGCCACGAACGCCGCGGCGATGGACCTCAACACGGTGTGCACGAGTTTCCTCTACGGCCTCGCCGCGGCCACCGCGATGATCCGCACGAGCGTGTCCAGGAACGCCGTCGTGATCGGCACCGAACTCATCAGCCGCTACATGGACTGGAGCAACCGCAACGTGGCGGTGCTCTTCGGCGACGGCTCGGCGGCGGTCGTGCTCCAGGCATCGGAGCGCGAGGAAGGCGTCATCGGCAGCGTCCTGGGGTGCGACGTGGAGGCGCGGGTATCCCTGCGCGTGCGCGGCGCGGGCCTCGGCTACGCGGGGCTCGGCATCACATATGGAGACACGATCTGGGATTTCGACGGCCAGGTGATCTTCAAGCGCGCCGTGAAGGGGATGAGCGATGCGTCCGCGCGCGTGCTCAGGGTGTGCGGCGCGACGGCCGAGCAGGTGGACCTCGTCGTGCCGCACCAGGCCAACCTCCGGATCATCGAATCCGTGGCGAAGTTCGCCGGGATCCCGATGGAGAAGGTGATGCTCACCGTGCAGAAGTACGGCAACATGAGCGCGGCGACCGTCCCCGTGGCGCTCGTGGAGGCGCTGGAGGAGGGGCGCGTGAAGCCCGGGAGCCTGATCCTCATGCCCGGCTTCGGCGGAGGGCTCAGCTTCGGGTCGCTCCTCGTGCGCTGGGGCGAACGCGTCACGCCGCTCGGGCGCGCCGACCGCGCGCTCCCGCCGTGCACCCGGACGGCGCTGGAGATGGTGAACGAGATCCGGGCCACGCAGGATCCGCACGGGCGCTCGTTGAAGGGACTGATGGCACCGGAGTTCGTGGAGCAGAGGCGCTAGGTCGCTCGTGATCGAACCCAATCTCGAGGCGAGGATGCGCGACGGCGTCGTGCTCCGCGGCGACCTCTATCGGCCTGATGGCGACGCGGCGGACACCCGACGTCCTGTGCTCCTCCAGCGCACGCCGTACGGGAAGGGCGGCGCCGGAGGGGGCGGTCGTGGCCCGAACAACTTCATGCAGAAGGCGCTCGCGCGCGGTTACGCCGTGTTCGTGCAGGACGTGCGCGGCCGCTACGCCTCCGACGGCACGTTCGATCCCTACCGCCAGGAGGGGCGCGATGGATTCGACACTGTCGAGTGGATCGCCGCGCAAGCGTGGTCGAACGGCACGATCGGCACGTACGGACTGTCGTACCCCGGTGCTACCCAGTGGCAGCTCGCCGTCGAGAGCCCGCCACACCTGGCCTGCATCTTCCCCGCGATGACCTACTCATCAGCGCGCGAGTTCATCTACTTCGGCGGCGCGTTCGACATGTCGTGGATCCCGTACCTCATCCAGAACATCGCGCCCGACATCCGGCGGCGCCTCAATCTCCCGGTGCCGCAGGGCCAGGCCGATCGCGCCGGGCGCGACGCCGCCGCGAAGGCCGCCCTCTGGCACGTGCCGCTGAATGACCTCGCCGACCTCAGGGACGCGTGCCCGTTCTACTACGAGTGGCTCGATCACCCTGACGACGGCGACTACTGGGACTACGCCGACATCGAGGGGAAGTACGACCGCGTGAAGGTGCCGGCGTACAACTTCAGCGGCTGGCACGACGAGGGGTACGGACCGAACGGTGCGGTGCGCAACTTCGTGGGCGCACGCCGCCGCGGCTCCGCCGCGGCGCGAGCGGCGCGACTCATGATCGGTCCGTGGACGCACGGCGGGCAATCGCGCAGCCGCTTCGGCGACCGCGACTTCGGCCCCGATGCCGCCATCGCGTACGACGACCTCGTGCTCGCCTGGAACGACCTGCACCTGAGGGGCGTAGACAGCGACCAGTTCTCAAAACAGCCCGCGGTGCGCGTGTTCACGATGGGAAGCAATCGCTGGCGCACCGCCGACACGTGGCCGATACCCAACACGCGATACGAAACGTGGTTCCTGCGCGGCGGTGCGCGGCTCTCCACCGAGGCGCCGGCGCCGGCCGAGGGGTCGGTCGGGTACACGTACGATCCCGCCGACCCGGTGGTGGACCCGCACGGCGGTCCGTACGCCGGCGTGCTCGGCCCGTTCGACCAGCGGGAGGTCGCCCAGCGCAAGGATGTACTTGTGTTCAGGAGCGATCCGCTTGCCGACGACCTCGAGGTCACGGGGAACATCGAGATCCGGCTCTGGATCGCGTCGAGCGCACCCGATACCGACTTCCACGTGCACCTGCTCGACGAGGAGCCCGACGGCCGCGCGTGGAACCTGATGAGCCCCACGGTGGCCGCGATCCGCACCCGCTATCGCAACGACGAGCGCCGGCCCGAGCTGATGACGCCGGGACAACCGTACGAGCTCACCTTCCGGCTCCCCATCACGAGCAACTGCTTTCTGCGCGGACATCGCGTCCGTGTGCACGTGACGAGCAGCTTCTTTCCGCACCTGGACCGGAACCCGAACACCGGGCGCCCCGTGCCGGCCGAAGGGCGGCTCGTGCCGGCCCGGCAGACCGTGTATCATGACGCGCGATGGCCGTCGCGGTTGATCCTCCCCGTGGTTCGCGCGTGAGCAGAGGCGCCTGATTCGGAAGCGAGGGCGCGTCGCCGCTCACGGCCAGCGGTACGTGCGCGTCGCACTGACGCCGCTCAGCACCGCCGTCACCGTGATCGTGTCCGTGACTCCCGATTCGCCGGGCGGAACGGTGAAGGTGATTACGCCGGACGCATTCGTGCGCAGGCGGGCGCTGTCGAAATAGCCGTCGGTGCCGCTCACCGTATAGGCCACCGTCACGCCTTGAATGGCCGGTGTGATCACGGCGGTGTTGTTCGCCCCCCACGCGGGGAGCGTGATCGCGGTGACGGTGCTCGCCGCCGCGGGATCCGTCGCGCGCGCCGCGGCGATGTCCTGACCCTTCGAGATGGCCTCCGCGGTGACGAGCCGCTGCGCGTCGGCGTTCGCGGCCGCCGCCTCCTTTGCGGCGAGCAGCGCGTCCGAGGCGCCCAAGCCGGTCGCCGCGATCACTTGCTGAACGGCGACGAGCGCCCGTGGCGTCGCGAAGGAACAGCCTTTCTCGCTCGTCACGTTCGACGAAGCGTCGGGCATCTTGACGAAATCGGGATCACCGGGCGCATCGTTGGCACCCGCATAGGTGAAGTCCGTCGCGCCGACAACGAGCACGTTCTGCCGGAGAATCGGCCCGAGTCGCGGGTCGCTGCGAATGGTGCTGAGCAAGGACGCAATCGGCGCGTTGTTGTTCCCGGCGCAGATGCCCACGACGAGATTCTGGCGCGCACTCGCGGGCAAACTCGAGATCGCGAGCAGGAAGTTCTTGAACGTTCCCAGCCACTGACGCCGGAGCGTCGCCTGCTCCGCCGCGGTCATCAAGCTCCAGTCAACGGAACCGCTTCCGCTGATCACCACGGTTCCGTACGTCGAGAGGTTGACGAGCCGGTCGGCTCCGCCGCTCGCGGCGCCGACGGCCAGGAGATGCTGCACCGTCACACCCAGCGCGGCCGTCCCCGGGGTCGGGCCGGCATCGGACAGGCAGTTCGCGGTGCCTCCTCCGGCCGCCCCGACCGTCGCTACGACCGCGGTCCCGTGCGAGCCCGAGCAGTCATCAATCACCGTGACGGCAGGCGCGGAGGCGGCGAGCGCCGGGAGCGTGTTCTCCGGAGGCACCGCGAGTGAACCGTAGGTCGTGGCCAGATGCGGCAGGGCGAGAACCGTTCGAGCATCCGCGCTCACCGCCGTGATGAACGCGGACTCGCCCCCGGCCGGCGTGCCGACCAGGTAGTACGCCATCTGCGGCGCCTGGCCGAGGATCAATCCACCGTTCGCGCGAATCAGCGCGTTCGCCCCCACTTCCGTGGTTCCGTTAGCGAAGAAGAGTTGCACCTGGCCCGGGAAGGCGGTCACCGAGACGCCTTGTCCCGCCTCCACATACGTCACGCTCGCCGGCGTTGGATACGCACCCGAGAAGGCGACGGCGCCGGCGAGCAAGTCTGGCTTCCCGTCGGCGGGGTCTGTCGCGACGGCGGTGAATGTCACCGCCGGGAGAGTTCCGGCCGTTGCGGTCACGCGGTTCGCTCCCGCGGTCGCGCCCGTCGTCCAGCCGCCGAGCGTCGCGATTCCGGATGAGCCGCTCTTCGCCGCGGCGCCGCTGATGGCCCCGCCGCCGGCAGTGATGGCGAAGGTCACGTCGGCGCCGTTGATCACGGCGCCGTTCGCGTCTTTCACGATCACGGCCGGCAGCGCCCACACGGCCGCGCCCGTGCGCACCACCTGATACGCGCCCGCGGTGACGGTGATCGAAGCGGGAGGCGGCGGCGCGGGCGTTGTTGGCGTGGTCGGCGTGGTCGGCGTGGTCGGTGTGCTCCCCTTGTCACCTCCGCCGCCACAGGCGATCGCGGTGACCACCGCAAAGCCGTTGAAGACCCGCAGGACGTACGACCGCCGCATCATCATGAGGAAGCTCCGTTGCCGTCATCGCCGGTGGGACGTAGTTTGGGAACCTTGGAGCACGAGAGTCAAGTTACCACCGCGCCGCGGGCACGCATCCGCTTCGCAGGCAATTCTCGACCGCTCGTCGCCTGCGTGCTCCTCCTCGCGACCGCGGTGGCCGCCGCGCCGCACCGGCGCACGGCAGGAGAAGGCTCCCTCCGCGGCTTCTCCGCCGCATCCGCCGAGCGCGAGCGCGCGCTCGAGGTGCTCCTCGCGCAACGACTCAACCGCGACAGCACCGGCGCCCATTTCCGCGTGCTCACCGCCGAGCCGCACGCCGCCGGCACCGCGCGCAACAAGGTCCTCGCGGATTGGATCGCGGAGAAGTGGCGCGCGTACGGACTCGATGACGTGAAGCTCCACCGCTACGACGTGTACCTGCCGTGGCCGAAGGAAGTCTCGGTGACGATGACCGCGCCGAGTCGCTACGAAGCGACGCTCCGCGAAGACCCCGTCGCCGCCGATCCCGACACACGGCTCGACCCCGGCCCCACGTACCTCGGGATGAGCGCGTCGGGTGATGTCACGGGCGAGCTCGTGTACGCGAGCAGCGGAAACCCGAGCGACTACGAATGGCTCGAGAAGCAGGGCGTGAATCTGAGAGGAAAGGTCGCGCTCGTGCGATACTCGGTGCCCTACAGCTACCGCGGCTACAAGGCGCTCGTGGCCGAGCAGCGCGGGATCAGGGCGCTGCTCATCTACTCCGATCCGCAGGAGGACGGCTACCGCAAGGGGCTCACCTTCCCCGACGGGCCGTTCGGCCCGGAGAGCCACATCCAGCGCGGCGCGCTCACGTACGACTTCATCGTCCCCGGCGATCCACTCACCCCCGGGTGGGCGTCGGTGGAGGGTGCGCAACGCATCCCCGTGGCCGACGCGAAGAGCGTGCCGACCGTGATGATGGTCCCGCTTTCGTGGCGCGACGCGAAGCCGTTGCTCGAAGCGCTGACGGGACCCGTGGCGCCGCCCTCGTGGCAGGGCGCGCTTCCCTTCACCTATCGCACCGGTCCCGGCCCCGCGACCGTGCGCGTGAAGGTGCGAATGGACGAAGGGAGCGACGCCATCCGTCCCATCTGGGTGGTCGAGGGCCGCATCCGGGGCACCGACGAGCCCGACAAGTACGTCGTCCTCGGCAACCATCGCGACGCGTGGGTGTTCGGCGGCGTGGACCCTTCGAGCGGCACCGCGACACAGCTCGAGCTGGCGCGCGCGCTCGGCAGTCTCGCGCGCGAGGGGAAGCGCCCGCGCCGCTCGATCGTCTTCGCGAGTTGGGACGCCGAAGAGTGGCATCTCACCGGCTCGACCGAGTGGGGCGAGCAGTTCGCCGACGACCTGCGGAGGAACGGCATCGCGTATCTCAACGTGGACGGTTCCGTGAGCGGCCCCAACTTCAGCGCCGGCGCGGTCGCGAGCCTCAACCGGCTGGTAACCGAGACCGCGCGCGACGTGACCGACCCGGCGAGCGGCGGGAGCCTCCTCACCGCGTGGGGCGCTTCGCTCGAGCGCGCGGGCGAGCGAGTGATCGGCGGCGGCGCCACGCGCGCCGAGACGACGAAGCAGCCACTCGACTACCCCGGCAACGCGCTCGGCAGCGGGAGCGACTACACCGTCTTCCTCAACTTCCTCGGCCTCCCGATCGTCGAGATGAGCTTCGACGGCCCCTACGGCGTCTACCACTCGATCTACGACGATTACTACTGGATGACGCACTTCGGCGATCCCGGCTTCCGGTATATGACCGCGATGAGCGAGGTGTGGGGGCGGATGGCGCTGCGGCTCGCGAATGCGGACGTGTATCCATTCGATTTCTCCCTGTACGCGACACGTCTCGCGGCATTCGTCGACGCCTTCGCGAAGCAGCCGGGAGTCGCGGCGCAGGTGCATCTCGGTGCGGTGCGCGCGGCGCAGCGCCGGTGGATGGCCGCGAGCGTGAAGTGGGAGGCCGCGATGCGCGCCGCCGTCGCCGCGCCAGAAGGCCGCGCGCTCACCGCCGCACAGCGCGCGGCGCGCACCCGCACACTCGCCGCGATGAACGACGCGCTGCGCGCGGTCGAGCAGCAGTTCCTCCTCGCCGACGGGATTCCGGGCCGTCCGTGGTTCCGCCACGCGCTCTACGCACCCAGGCCCACCTACGCGGCGATGACGCTCCCGGGAATCCAGGAAGCGGTGGACGCGAAGGACTGGGCGCGCGCCCGCGCACAGGCCGCCGCGCTGGCGGCGCGAATCGAGGCCGCCGCGAAGATGGTGGAGCAGGCGGCGTTGGCACGCGCGCCTCGCTGAGCGCGGCCGACGTACGCGTGACCACGGCCACGGCGATGCCGGCCCTGGGCTCGGAGCCGTGGGATGCGTAGGAGGAAGTCTGGTGGGCCCAGTTGCCGAAGCCGGCGGGACGACGACCCGTTGTGCTCGTGTCCCGCGATGAAGCCTACTCCGTGCACGCGCTGGCCGCCTACGCGGGCGTCCTCGCTCCGGAGAAGGTCGCTTTGCTGAATGCGGCGATCCGCTTCGCGCTCGGCACGGACTGAAGCGATCCGGCTTCACGGAAGTAAACCCGGCGTCAGGGGTCAAGCGTGTCGATCGCCTCACTGACGAGGCGCAGCGCTGACATCGGCGAGCAGGTAATCGAGCACATCGTTCACGGAATACCGCGTTCTGCCGCCGAGGAACGTGCGGATGTTCGAGAGGTCGTCACCGCTCGTGATGAGCGGCGGCTCCTCCGAACGTTCCCCACGCGGCTGCGGGTGGCCGATCGCGGCCACGAGCGCGTTGCAGATACACTGGCGACCCTCGGTGTCGGCAAGCGCGCCTCCTTTCCGCACATAGTCGTCCACCGGCTCAGCCGAACATCGGTATCCAATACGGCCGTCCGCGCGGCGATACGGGGTCCGCAGATACCCGAGGTCGCAGAGCCGCTCACGCTGCATCTTCCCGGCCTGGTCTCCCTCCCAGTGAACGACTTTGAACGGGTACCCGGTGGGCGAGGCGCGCGGATCGGTCCTCACGTTCACCTCACCGCGCGCCGCATGCGCCAGCACCTCGCGCCTGATCTCCTCGACGAATCCCGATTCGTCGCAGTAGGCGAACAGCGTCCCGACCTGAACTCCGGCGGCACCCTCGTCCAGGGCACGCCGGACTTGCGCCGGCGATCCGGCGCCGCCGGCCAGCCAGAAGGGGAGTCCGAGCTCGCGCATCTTGCCGAGATCGACGACGTCACGCTCGCCGTAGATCGGCTCGCCGGATTCGGTGAGCTTCAGTTCGCCGCGCGGCGGCGCGTTGTGCCCTCCAGCGGTCGGCCCTTCGACCACGAAGCCGTCCACGCGGCCATTCGCCTTGCGTGCGAGCGTTGTGGCGAGCGAGTTGGCTGCCACGATCGCCACAAAGCGCGGACGCTTGAGCGGGACGGAGAGGTCAACGCCGTGCGCGGCCGGATCGAACGTGATGTACTCCGCCTCCCCCGACGCGAGTCCTTCGACGTCGAACCTGATCACGGCCGGCCGGTGCTCGGCGAGGGCGTCGAGCGCCCCCGGAATGTCTCGTGGGATGCCGGCACCCATCAATACGCAATCCACGCCCGCGAGCATCGCGCCATGGAGTGACGCGAGATTGGGGAGCTGCACCTTCGTCAGCAGGTTGATTCCCACCACGCCGTCGTGTCCTTCCTTGGCGAGTCGAACCTCGACGAAGTTGGCGAGCATGGTGAGCTGCTGGCGCGCAACGCTCACCACCTGCTTGTACATCGGCAGCAGCTTGTACGGTTGGCCCGGCGCTTTTCCCTCGGGGCGGAAGTAGCGTCGCAGCGCGGCGGCGCTCACCTCGGGGATCGGGAAGGCCTGCATCGCGCGGCGTACGTGGCCTCCCGCATCGCCGTCCTGCAGGCGCCGGACGAGTATCGAATCGAGGGCGGTGCCCGAAACGACGCCGAGCTGGCCGCGGAGCGAGACGGCTCGAGCGAGCCTCCAACTCGAGACACCGACGCCCATGCCGCCTTGAATGATGATGGGCAACGTGCCACCAGTGCTCATTGGCGTGGGATCAGGGTTACGGTCGCGACGCAGAGCGCCGCCGTCGGCCAGCCGCTCGGCGTCGTCTTCACCTCGCCAGTGGATCGGGACGGAGCTGGAACTTCACGACCTTGCTCGTCGTGCCCTTGCCGCCTTCCATGTGGAAGGGCGCTCGCGTGCTCACCGTCGCCCAGAGCCCGCGGCCCTTCCAGCCGGCGGCGGGATCGTCAATTCGACCGTCCAGCCATTTGGTGAAGAACCCCAACGGATAGGGGACGCGCAGGACGACCCACTTGCCGTCCTTCAGCACGAGTAGTCCTTCGGACCCGTTGCCGGTGTTGATCGGCACGTTACGGCCCAGCCCGAACGTGTCGAACTGGTCCACCCACGTGTAGTAGCTGGCTTCGGCGCTTCCCGCGTCGGCCACGCCCTTGAGCTGCGGCAGCGGCTCCGGATAGAACGTCCAGCCCTCGGGACAGTGCTGACCCGTCGCGGCCGGCCCGTTGAGCGGCCCCTTGCACTTGCGCCGATCGAAGCTCGCGAGGTGACCGCTCGCGAGCGCCGACCAGTACACGCCGTCGCGGTCCACGTCTCCTCCGCGCGGTGAGAAGCCGTGGGTCGGCACGCCCGCGCTGTTCACCGGCGGCTCGTACACTTCCGTCAGCGCCGTCTCCGGAGGGTTCGCGCCGGGGTTCACTCGCACGACGGCGCCCGGAAAGCCGAGCGACGATCCCCAGATGGACCCGTCGGGAGCCGGCGCGACCGCGTAGAGTCCGGCCGCGATCCGCTTGTCCTTCGTGGGATCCACCGGCTGATTGGGCTCGACGTACGCGTCGCGTTTGCCGTTGCCGTTGGTGTCGAGGATGAGCGCGGTCCACCCCTGCGACTTCTCCTCGTCGGCGGTCTCGTCGAACATCTTCGTGTTCAGCCAGCCCACCACCTGGCCGCCGCCGCTCGTCCAGAGCGTGTTGTTGGCATCTTCGGCGAACATCAGGTGGTGCGTGCCGAAGCAGGTGCTGATGTGCGTGAGTTTCCGTGCCTTCGGGTCGTACATCGCGAGGTGGCGGCCCGCGCGCGCGACGGGGAAGAGCTTCGCCGAAGGATGGTCCGACCCCGCCTTGCAGAAGGCCGGGTTGTCCGACGGGCGCACCGCGGACGTGATCCAGACGCGGCCCCGCTCGTCGAGCATCGGGTTGTGCACGTTGTTCCTGCTGGTCCAGATGGGTTCACTGCCCCAGTATGGTGACGGCTGCGGCATCAGCGGCGGCGAGGCCGGCTGCGTGGCGGGATCGCGCACGGTCAACTTCACCTGGCTCGCCGCGTGACGCAGCGGGTCGAGCACGGGGAGATAGTCCGCGCTGGCCTCGAGGGAACCGAAGAGTGCGCCGTTGGCGTTGACCCCCGGATTCCGTCGGTCGGTCGAGACGACGTCGTGGAGATACGCCTTGGGGTCGGCCCAATCCCACTGGGTGATCACCACGTTGCGCTCCACGCCCTGCGGTCTGGGCGGCGTGGGCGGCACCTCGCCGGCGGCGATCCGGTCGGTCCAGTCCGCGAACATCTCGAGCACCCGGCGGCGGCCGAACTGGTCGAGCGACCCGCTCATTCCCGCCCCGGCCTGTCCGGATTGCACGCGCCGTTCCCACGCGGCCATCGAGGAAGCGAACGGTCCGAGGGCCTGCGGAATCTCCCGCGTCGCCTTGTTGCCCAGTTGATGACACGCCCAGCAGTTGCCCGACTTCAGGTTGCGGAGCCACGCGGCCTGGCTTCTCACGGACGCTGAGATCCCGTTCCCTTCGGGGCCGGTGCCGGGGAACTCGCTCTTGTCCGGCACGCGGAGCAGCGAGAACCAGTAGCCGGCCGGGTAGTACTCCGCCGCGGCGCGCGCGTTGGGCGCGGCCGCCGCCGTGAGGTTGAGCACTTTGCCCGGCGCGGCCTGCACCTGGGGCGAATCCACCAGTCCGTAGCCGCGCACCCACACGCGGTAGCCGGCTTTCGGGAGGTCGGGCAGGAGGTAGCGCCCCCGCTCGTCGGTGACGACGATCCTCACGAACTTCGTCGGGAGGTCGGTCGTTTCCGCGATCACCCACACGCCCGCTTCGGGCCCATTCGGGCCCGTGACCACTCCGCCGATGTCGTCGGGGTCCACGCGCACCGGTTGGCCGGCGGGCTGGACCGCGTGCAGCGGCGCAGGGTCACTCGCGATGAGCAGGGCGCAGCCGAGCGCGAGCGCGCGGAGGTGCGGGGTTCCTATCGTCGTCATTGTCGTTCTCCAGGTCGTCTTTCCCACGGCGTGCCTCGGGATGGTTCACGGCGACGGGATGAGCGTGAGCGTGATCACCCGTCCGGCGCGCTCGTCGCTACGGTGATGGACGGGGCCGCGCCGGCGGCAGCGCGTCCGCGAACCGCCACGGTGCCGCGCCGTCGCGCGTGAGCGGCGTGTTCGCCAGCCGCGCGCGCACCATCGCAATCGGCATCGGCCCGCCCTGCAGGACTGCGTCGTGGAACTGCCGCACGGTCATCCGGCGCGATTCCACCAGCTCACGGTACAACCCGCGCAGTTGCAATCCGCCGAGCATGTAGCCCGCCTGATAGAGCGGTGAATAGGCGCCGGTGAAGGAGCGCCGCACCTCCCCTTCGGCGTTCGCGCGCTCGAAGTTGACCGTGTCAACCAGGAACTGGATCGCCTGCTCGGGCGTCATCTTCCCCAGATGGAAGTTGAGGGAGAAGATGATCCGCGCGCTGCGGTGCATCCGCCAGAAGAGCGCGCCGATGCGGTCCTCCGGGCTCACGTGGAAGTCGTGATCCCAGAGGAACATCTCCCAGTAGAGCGCGTAGCCCTCGCCCCAGAAGGGCGTCGAGAACATCCGGCGGTGCGCGTTGTAGCGCGCCGTCATGAAGCCCTGCAGATGGTGGCCCGGGTTCAGCTCGTGAAAGACCGTCGCGTGGGAGAAGTGCGGGTTGTTGCCGCGCATGCTCATCAGCTTGTCGTCGTCCGACATCTCGGCCGTCGGATACGAGACGGTGATCTGCTCGCCGCCGAGGAAGAACGGGCTCACCCGCTGCCGCTCGGGGCTCATCATCTCCATCCGCCAGTCCTCGCGCGCGAGCGGCGGAATCGTCACCCAATCGTGCTTGTCGAGGAACTCCTCGGCTTGCCGAGCCAGCTCGCGAATGAGCTCCGGCTGCTTCCCGGGCTCGACGAACGTGTTCTTGACCTTCTCCATCGCGGCCTTCCACTCGTCGCCGAACCCCATCTCGCGCGCCGCCTTCTTGATCTCGCTCAGGCTGAACGCGTACTCCCTCTCCGCGATCGCGATCAGTTCCGCGGGCGTGTAGGGAATCATCTCGTGCTCGAGGTCGGCCTTGAGCCCGTCGGCGCCGATCGGGTCGCCGATGATGGGGCCCGTGCTCTCGTCGCCGCGCCCGCCGCCGCCCCCGCCGCCCCCGCCGCCGCGGCCGCCCGCGCCAGCCGGCGCACCCGCGCCGCCGCGCCCGAGCGCGCCGGAGGCGACCTGTTGCCCGCCCGCCGCGGGGAGGCCCACCAGCCGCTCGCGAATCGTGCGCGCGTAGCGCGCCAGCGCTTCGTCGAGTCGCGTGAACGGATCGCGCGCCCACCAGGTGAACACCGGGTCGTACCCGTCGTAGAACCGGTACCAGCTCCCGAGCACACTGCGCGCCTGCTCCACGTTGTCGGCGGCGCGATTCGCCACGGTGCGTGACATCCGGGGCGCCGCTCCGCGCGCACCAAGCGCGCTGTCTGCGGCCGCACCGCGAGCGACGCCGACCCCGCCGCCGCGCCCGGCGCCCGACGGCTCGATGGACGCGCGCAGGCTGTCCACGCGGCGCGTGATCGCCGCGAGCGTGCGCGCGGACGCCACGGGATCCACATTCAGGAGATTCCGCCGCGCATCCTGCAGCGCGAGGATCTGATCCGCGAACGGAACAAGTGGCGTCGTCTCGGCACGCAGCTTGTCTTCCCGATCGAGCAGCGCGAGCTGGTACTTCAACCGGTTGTCGAGCAGCACGTAGTCAACCTTGCCCTCCTGCGAGAGCCTGGTGAAGTCAACCTCGCGCAGCCGGGTGCGCCACCCCGCGTAGAACTCGCGCATCCGCCGGCGCTGGTCCGGCGAGTATTCGGCGTCGTAGCGGCGGCTGAGTGTGGCCTGGTCCGCTGAGTAGCGCGAGAGGACGTCGGCCAGTTCGCTCGCGGAGCGCGCGACGAGCGGCGCCAGATTCGGGATGGTCACGAGCGGGTCGCTCGGCGCCATCACCGGCGTACGCGGCCGCGTCTGCGCCCGCGCGGGCGCGGCGAACGTCGCGGACGTGGCGAACATCGCCAGCGCGACGCCTGCGGGAGTGAGCAGTTTCATCGTGCCTCCGCCAGCGCGAAGAGCAGGTCCACGTAGAACTTCTCGATCTCAGCGAGCCCGGCGATGCGCGAGCCCGCACGCGGCTCGATCACCATGTACTCGTCCGGCGCGTGCGCGCCCGAGCCGTGTCCGATGCCGCCCGCGACGAGCGGCAACTTCAGTCGCTCGGTAAAGAGGTAATATGGCGCGCTCCCCGCGAGCCGCGGCGCGACGCTCATCGTGAGGCCGTACTTCCGGTAGACGCTGATCGCCGCCTGCACGAGCGTGCTGGTCACGGAGGTCTGCGCCGGCGGGTACCCGCCGAGTTGCCGCACCTCGAGGTCGCCGAACCCCTTTGCGGCGAGGTGACGCTTGATGAGCGCGAGCGCGCTGTCGGGCGTCTGGTTTGGCACGAGGCGCGAATCGAGCTTCGCCGTCGCGACGTGTGGGAGAATCGTCTTCGTGCCCGGGCCGGTGTACCCGCTCCAGATCCCGTCCACGTTGAGCGTGGTGTTGAAGAGGTACTCCATCAGTGATTCGCGGCCGCTCACGCCGTTGATCCACCGCTCGACGCCGAGGGTGCGGCGCTGCATCGGTTCGCGCGCGGTCCACTGGTCGAGCATGCCATTCACGAGCCGCTGCTCTTCGTCGGACGGCGGCCGGATGGGATCGTAGTAGCCGGGCACGACGATCGTGTTGCCGTCCGGAGAGGTAAGGCTCGCGATCGCCTGCGTGAGCCGCAGCGTCGGCGAGTCGGTGATCGCCTTGAACGAGCCGTGAATCTCGGCGCGCACGGGTCCGCCGTTCGCGCCACCCTTCGCCTCCAGCTCGAAGTAAAGGATGCCCTTCACGCCCAGCGACATCGTGACGTCGCCGTTCGGGTCCTGGCCGTTGAAGGGAAAGAACACGCCGGCCGCCGTGCGCAGGCGGTCCGCGTACTTGTCAATGATCTCGGGGAAGTGAGGCGATCCGAGCTCCTCCTCCCCTTCGGCGACCACCATCAGGTTCACCGGCAAGGTGCCGCGCGCGGCGATGATCGCCTCGAGCGCGTTCAGGAAGGCGCGCTCGGGTCCTTTCTGGTTCGTCGCGCCGCGCGCCATCAGCACGCGGCCGAGCGCGTGATCCACGAGGGCGCCGTCGAACGCGTTCACCGACCAGCCCTGCGGCTCGATGGGCTGCACGTCGTACATCATGTAGACCGCGAGCGTCTTCGCCGCGCCCGCGTCGTAGTAGCCCCACACGCCGGGATGGCCGGTCGTCGGCACCAGTTCCGCTTCCTTGAAGCCCAGGCGCCGCAGGTCCGCGCGCACGAGTTCGGCCATCTCGCGAATCCCGCGGTTCTGCGCGCTGATGGAGGGCTGGCGCAGCCAGCGGCGGAGGTTCTCGACGTGCGCGCGCGTGTTGCGCTCGATGTTCGCGTACGCCGCCGCGTGGTCGCCGGCGTACGCGGCGACCCGTGCGGCGTCGAATCGCTCCGTCGTGGTGAACGCGAAGGTCGGCCGCCGCACCGCTGCCGCGCGATCGCCGGGGGCGCACGCGGCGAGGGTGAGGGCGGCGGACAGGGCGGCCGCGAGGGCGGCCGGCGAACGGGAGCGGAACAGCATTGCTGAAACCTCCGCACGACGCATGGTGCGCGACGCTAACGTGAGAATCGAACGTCAGGAAACCCAATCACGCTGCCGGGAGTATGGAGCGGAGTGCGGCCGTCGGCCAGCGGCGCGCCGGTGGGTCACGCGGCCACCGGCAGCAGCGGGCGCGGCTGAGTTCCCACCCCGCGGGCCGCCCGTGCGGCGGGTGAGGCGCCCGCGACGCCGGGCTCACCTCGCCAGGTTGACGCGGGGCGCGGGTCGGCTGCAGCGTTACGCCTTCGTGTGACCGGCATGGCCGGATCGCACCTTCCTCTCACGGGAGTGCTCGTGGCCGGAAACCGAGCTGTACCGCGCGTGTTCGCCCTTCTGCTTTGCGTCGCGAGCGCCGTCGCCGCGCCGGTGAGCGGCCAACCGCCGGCGCCGCCTCCGGCGCGCACCGCGCTCATCGCGCGCCTCGACTCCATCGCCGCCGCGCCGGTGAAGAGCGGCGCCATCGCGGGCCTCGCGGTGGCCGTCGTGAAGGGTCGCGACACGCTCCTCCACAAGGGCTACGGATTCGCCGACCTCGAGAACCAGGTCCCCGTCACGCCCCAGACGGTCTTCCGCATCGGCTCCATCACCAAGCAGTTCACCTCGGCGGCCGTGATGCAGCTCGTCGAGCAGGGGAAGGTCGGGCTCGACGACGACCTCACGAAGTACATCCCCAACTTCCCGACGCACGGCCGGCGCATCCTCGTGCGCCACCTCCTCAACCACACGTCGGGCATCCCGAGCTACACGGACATCGGCCCTCGCTTCGGAGCGGTCGCGCGACTCGACCTCGCGCGCGACTCGCTCATCGCGATTGTCGCGCCGGACTCGCTGCTGTTCGAGCCCGGCAGGTACTTCTACTACAACAACACCGGCTACTTCATGCTGGGGATGGTCCTCGAGCGTGTCACCGGAAAGAAGTACGGCGACCACCTCGCCGAACGGCTCTTCGCGCCGAACGGCCTCTCAGGGACGGTCTACTGCGACTCGCGGCGCCTCGTCCCGCGCCGGGCGCAGGGGTACGACCGCTCGCCCGCTGGGCTCGTGAACACCGCGTTCATCAGCATGGAGCTGCCGTACGCGGCGGGGTCGCTCTGCTCCACCGTCGGCGACCTCGTGGCGTGGACCGCGCGGCTTGCGGGCGGCCAGATCGTGAGCGCGGCGTCGTACCGCGAGATGACGACGCCGGTGAAGCTGCCGAGCGGGCGGTCGATGACCTACGGCTACGGACTCATGGCGGACACGCTCGCGGGGCATCGCCTCGTGTCGCACGGCGGCGGGATCAACGGGTTCGTGTCCGACCTGCTGCACCTGCCGGACGATTCGCTGATCGTCGCCGTGCTCGCCAATACCGCGCCCGCACCGGCCTCCCAGGTCGCGAACGCCATCGCGCGCGCCGTGCTCGGCGCGCCGCCCGCGCCGGCGCCAACGCCCCCGAGGGACCTGCCCGTGAGCCCCGAGGAGCGTGCACGCTACGTGGGCGCGTACGCGCTCACCAGGCCCGATGGGACGAAGCGCGGCGTGCGCGTCTTCGAGGAGAACGGCCAGCTGATGTTTCAGCAGGACGGCCTGCCTGCGGTGAAGCTGGCGCGACAGGACGGAAACGTCTTCGCTGCGATCGGGCAGGCCCGGGTGGCGTTCGACGTGGTGAACGGCCGGGCGACGGGGTTCGTGATGGGAGGCGGGGCGCGCACGCTCGAGGCCGTGCGGAGGCCCTGAGGCGTTCGACCGTCAGCGACGCCTGCTCCGCGAGCACCGGCGACAACACCGCCTGTTCGACGGTTGGCATCGCCCGTGCTCCGGGTGATCCGACCGTGACGCTCAGCGCGGAGTGAGGCCGGCCGGACCATCCATTTCGTCCGACGGGGCCAGGCGCGAGAACCGCCGATTGGAGCGCGGGAAGTCCACCCCCATCGCGAAGCCGGTGACGGCGGCCATCGCGAGCGCCGCCATCAGCAGGGTCGGCGAGGGAGACGCGAAGCCGGCGCTCCGCGCCGACGCGGGGAGCAACGTACAGAGTGCGCCCGCGACCACTGACCCGATCGCGAGCCACTGGTATATCGGCAGTCGCGCGATCGTCGGCGTCTGGGGCTCCGCCCGGTACGACTCCTCCACGAAGCGAGCCAGGCCGCTCGCGAGCAAGTAGAGGCCGAGCACCAGGGAGTCGGGCACGGCGAGGATGCGCGCCCGGGCGAGCAGCACCCCGATCACGAGATTGCCCGCGATGGAATAGAGCGGTGTCGCGTGAATCGGGACGCCGGCCAGGCCCGCGAGCTGCGTCACTCGCGAACGAGGATGATGGTAGCAGATCCCCACGTGGCGCGGAGCGGGGCCGCCGTGACAGCAGCCGTTGACCAGGCACCGCACGCGCCCGAGGATCTGGATCCACGGCGCCGCGGTGGCGTACGAGGCGATCAGCGGCAGGACGGGAACGCCGGCGATTCCCGCGGTCAGAACTCCGACGACTACGCCAAGGATGCCGCCATACCAGCCGAACGGCCGGAGCAGCTTGCTCGAGCCCTCGAGCCACTGGGCCCAGAGTCCGGCGCCGGTCACGATGCAGACACCGACCCAGACCGCGGCCCCGAGGTGCTCGCCGTTCATCGCGGATCCGGCAACGAGAAGGCCAATCCCGGCGGCCGCCGCGGCGTACGCGCCGTGGTTGATGATCCGCACCGGGCCAACGCGCCACTCGCGCCAGGAGTTGGCCATCCGTTCCGTCGCTCGCCGTACCAGCGCCCACGATCGCTCGGGCCGCCGAACAAGGAAGAAGACCGCGACGGCCGCCGCGTCCTCCGCCAGCGTGTGCATTCCCGTCGTGAGCGTGCTCAGAATGGCGACGGTCGCCCACGTCCAGCCGGCCACGGCCCAGCTCCTCCGCCCACTCGCCCCGGCGTTCCCGGTCCAGGCGTCCGCGACGATCAGCGTCCAGACGACGTGGAACGCGGGGAATGCCGCCACTCCTCGCGATTCGCCCTGCTCGAAGGCGAGCAAGCGACCGAACGCGTTCTCCGGAACAAACGGGCGATTGGTCGCCACCACCGGGACCGCCAGCCAGCAGAGCGTGACGACGACGGTCGCAACGGCGCCGCTGATCGCGAATCGGCGGAGCCCGCTCCGCGTGCGCACCAGCAGAGGCGTCAGCGGGACCACGACGTAGGTGCTCGCGTAGAACAGCTCGGTCCACTGGATCACCGGCCAGCGCCGCTCGAATGCGAGCGACGTGCCGAACGCGTCGGGGGGTCGTCCCATCGCCTGCACCGCGTAGTACGTCACGAGCCACGGGATCAGCACCCACGCGAACACCGCGACGCGCTGGGTGACCGTTGGCGCGTCGCCGTTTCCGCGGGGGAGCGAAAGCAACGCCGGCGCGAGCGCGTCGTCACCGAAACGTCGCCGCAGGTCGTGGCGCTCGTAGCCAAGCACCAGCGCCGCCATCGCGAGCGACACGGCCGGCGTCACCACCCAGAGTCCGCCGGCGGAGCCCGTCGCGACGGCGGCGCCGACCACGGCGAGCCCGAAGCCGAGGTAGACAGGATTGCTGATCCAGCGGAAGACGCCGTTCCGCACGAGGCGCGGCGGCGGGAACGCGTTCATCGGGAGCCCGCCCCCGCGCGTGATGAGCTGGAGGATGCCCGTCGCCATCAGCGCCACGCCGGCGAGCGCGACGAGTGCGCCCGCGAGCGGGGCGTGCACCGGGGGAAGCGCGATTCGCGGAGAGAGGGCCGACGCCCAGACCAGGAGTCCGACCGGTACCACCACGACGAACAGCGCGCCGTAGAGGAGCTTCGCGATTCGCCGGGCGGCCGTCACCAGGTGACTTCCTCAAACAGTGTCCAGCCGGAATCCAGAGGCCGGCCGGCCTCGATGAGCTTCGAACGCGCGAGCTGCTTGTGCTCCCGCATCGTGCCCACGGGACCGGCGATCCGTCGTGCGAGCGCCGGAGGGAGATGCGCGAAGGCCGCGATCACCGGCCGATCCACGAGGTCGCGCGGCAGTTCGAGCCGCAGCTCGCGATCACCGCTCAGTCCCTCGAGTCCGCGCTCGGTGAGTCGGGCGTCGGGCTGCTCCCGGCCGTCCACCCAGACCCAGCGACGCTCGTGGTCGCCGCGCCACTCGATCCACACCACGGAGTGAACGGTCGAGACGTGACGGCCCCAGCGCAGCAGCCGGAACGGGAGCCGGTTCGGCGGGATCGTGAGCCGGAGGCGCTCGGCGTATCCCAGACCCGTGCTCTCGTCGCCGCCCAGCCGGACGGTCGCGCGGGCGCGCGGCATCCGGCAGGACCATCGGAGCTGACCGGCGGTGGTGCGAAGCAGAGTCTGCTCGATCGGCGGGCTCCGGGTCTCCCATTCACCTTCGAGGTCTATCGCGGGACACCGCCATGCGATCCGGTTGCCTTCGACGCGTGGAGATCCCACGCGCCGGATCGTGCTCACTTCGCGAACCTCGTTCTCCGCATCCTGCCGGAACGCCGAGGCGTAGCGCAGTCGAAGGGCGCCCCAGCGGAGCTGCGCCGCATAACTCACGAGCGCCACGCCGTCGTCGGTGACGACGTCGAAGTACCACTTGACCAGAGTGAACGCCACCTCAGCCCGTGCGGCCCATCGCCTCCTTGACCCGCGCCGGGGTCATCGGCAACTGTACCACGCGCGCGCCGACGGCGTCGAAGACCGCGTTCGCCACCACCGCGCCCATGTTAATGATTGCCGGCTCTCCCCCGCCCTGCGCCGGCAAGTCCGGCGAGTCGAGGATCACGGTCTCGATCTTCGGTACCCACGAGAATTGCGGAAGCGTGTACGTGCCGTAGTTCTTGTCGAGCACCACGCCGTTCCTGAACCGCACCTCCTCGGCGAGCGTGTAGCCCAGCCCCATCGTGATGCAGCCTTCGATCTGCTGCTTCGCGCCCTCGGGATTGACCAGCACGCCCATGTCCTGCGCGCAGACCACGCGCACCACCTGCACCGCTCCAGTGCTCGCGTTCACCTTCACCTCGGCCATCGCCGCCACGTAGGTGCCGGCGTCTATGCCGCACGAGACGCCAACCCCGCGCTTGCTCGGCGCGACAGCCGGCGTCCACCCGAACTTCTCCGCCGCCGCCTGCAGCACGCGCTTCATGCGCGCGTCCACGAGGTTGTTCATCCGGAACTCCACCGGGTCCACGCCCACCTTCGCCGCCAGCACGTCAATGTGCGACTCGCGGGCGAAGACATTCGCGTTGGCGCCGGGCGCGCGCCACGGGCCGATCGCGAACGGGTGCATGTTGTTGGTGTTCGCGTTCCATCCTCCGCGCACGACCGTCCGATGGTGCGGAATGGCGTAGAACTGGTCCGCGCCGCGACTGCCGGCGCCGATCACCTCGTAGTCCCACGACACGATCTTCTTCGCGGCATCGAGTCCGGCGCGGATCTTGATCACCGTCGCCGGATCGAAGGTGTCGAAGAAGAACTCTTCGCTCCGGTCAAACACCACGCGCACGGGCTTGCCCACCGCCGCCGCGAGCCGCGCGGCCTCGATCGCCTGCGAGCTGGCGCTCTTCCCGCCGAACCCGCCGCCCACGTACGGCGTGATCACGCGCACCTTCTCCGTCGGGAGCTTGAGCGCGCGCGCCAGCGATGTCTGCAGCGGGAAGGGCGTCTGCGTGCTCGCCCACACGGTGACCTTGCCGTCGGCCGCCAGCGATGCGACCGCCGAATGTGTCTCCATCGCCGAGTGCGCGACGTAGCCCTTGAGATACTTCTGCTCGACCACCTGCGCCGCCGCCTTCTCGCCGTCGGCGACGTTCCCGCCCGAGGCCACGGCGCGGCCTTCGGGGGCCGCCTTCTCCAGGTGCGCGAAGATGTTCTGGTTGTCGAGCGTGGAGGGCGACGGCGCCCAGATGGCCTTCACCAGCTTGAGCGCCGCATCGGCCTCGTCGCGGTGCGCATGCAACACGGCGACGAGATCGCCATCCTTCACCACGCGCACGCCCGGCGCCTTTTCGGCCGCCGAGGTGTCCACGCTCGTCAGCGTCGCGCCGTGCGCGGGCGCGCGCAGGATGCGCGCGTGCAGCGCGTCGGGCGGCATGATGTCGCCCGCGTACTTCGCTTTGCCGGTGACCTTCTCCAGGGCGTCGCGCCGAGGCGCCGACTTTCCGACGACGGTGAACTCCGACACCTTCTCCAGCGCGGCCCTCCCTTCGAACCGCCGCTCGATGCGCTTGCCGGCGGTCAGCTCGCCGTAGCTCACGCGCTTGGCCGGAGTGGCCTTCGCAGTGACCACGCCGTCCTTCACCTCGAGGTCGGCGGCGCTCACCTGCAGCTTCTCCGCCGCCATCTGCACCAGCACCGCTCTCGCCTCGGCGGCCGCCGCGCGCAGCACCGGCCCGAGGTTGCGCACGCTCATCGAACCGAACGTCCCCATGTCGAACGGGCAGAGATCGGTGTCACCCATCACCACGTCCACGGAGGCGAGCGGGACGTTGAGTTCTTCCGCCGCGAGCTGCGGCAGCGACGTCATCGCGCCCTGCCCCATCTCGATCTTCCCGAGCAGGACGGTCACGCGGCCGTCGGCGCCGATGTGCAGGAACGCGTTGAAGTCGGCGGGCGGACGCTGAACACCCGCTGGATTCCACACCGGCCGAGGCATCCCCTTGGGCGGCGTGACGGCGAAAATGACCAGCAGGCCGGAGCTGGTGAGCTTGAGGAAGTCGCGCCGGTCAACCGTCTCGACGAATCCCCATCCTTCGGGGACGATCATGGTCGTCTCCGCGGCCGCGGATGCCGGGGCGACCGGGATTGAGGCACTGTCATTGGGGCGGGTCATCGGCCACCTCCCACCGTCACGGCCGAGGCCGACTCGATGGCGTCAATGATGCGAACGTGCGCGCCGCAGCGGCACAGGTGCCGCTCCATTCCCCGCACGATTTCGGCGCGCGTCGGTTTGGGATTCGCGAGCAGGAGCGCGTGCGCGCCCAGGATCATTCCCGGCGTGCAGTAGCCGCACTGGTATCCGAGGTGCTCGACGAACGCCTCCTGCACGGGCTGCAGGCGATCGCCGTCGGCGAGTCCCTCGATCGTGACGAGCTTCTTCCCCTCGACCGCGCGCATCGCGGTCGCGCACGACCGGACCGCCCTGCCGTCCATCAGCACCGTGCACGATCCGCAGTAGGCGGCGCCGCAGCCGAACTTCGTACCGGTGAGGCCGAGGTCGTCGCGGATCACCCAGAGGAGCCGGCGATCCTCGTCCACGTTGAGTGTTTTCGGGACGCCGTTGAGCGTGAAGGAGATGGGTCGCATGGGCAGGCTCGCTGTTTCGGGAGGCGGCGCCAACGCACTTCCTCTTTGAGGGGCGGCACCAGGCGTCGCCGCACCCGTCGTCTCTCACTCTACAATGGGCCGGCCTTGAACGCCACCGCCGCCGGACGCAGGGCGCTCCACCGCCGTCGGTTACCTCAACGCGAGGACGGCGCGGAGCGGACGCATCACGGACACCACTCCGGAAGGACGCCCGTAAACCTGGCTCGCCGTGGCGGCCTCGCTATTCTTCCGGTTCATGTCTCCGGCTGTGCCCGCCACGCCTCGCCCGTCGCTCACGACCGCCCACCTCGCCCTCGCGGGCGCGCAGGTGGCTTTCGGACTCTTCCCGGTGTTCGGACAGATCGTGCTCCAGCCGGGCGGGTTGTCGCCGTTGGGCGTCGCCGCCTGGCGCGTCACCGCGGGCGCCGCGATGCTCCTCGCCCTGGCCTTCGCCGTGCACGGCCGGTCCGCCCTGCCGGCGCGCGCGGACATTCCGCGATTCGCGGCGGCGGCGTGGTGCGGGGTCGCGGTCAACCAGTGGCTCTTTCTCCTCGGGCTCTCGCGCTCGACACCGATCAACGCAGCGCTGATGACCTGTCTCATCCCGGTCTTCACCGTCGCGCTGGCGACGGCGGTCGGGCAAGAAGCCTTCAGCGTCACGCGGCTCGCCGGCGTCCTCGTCGCCCTGGGCGGCACGCTCCTCCTGGTGCTCGACCACGGCCTCACCACGCTCGGCCGCTACGGCGCCGGGAACCTCCTCCTCGTGGGGAACGCGCTCTTCTATTCCGGCTACCTGGTCGTCTCCAAACCGCTCCTCCGCCGCTACCCACCGCTCGTCGCGATCGCCTGGTCGTATGCCCTCGCCCTCCCCTTCGTTCCCCTGTTCGCGTGGAGGCAGCCCCTCGTACCCGAGCCCGGGCACGCCGTCGCGTGGTGGGCGCTCGCCTACATCATCGCCTTCCCCACGGTGCTCGCCTATCTGCTGAACATGTTCGCGCTCGCGCGCGTGCGCGCGAGCACCGCGGCGATCTACATCTACTCGCAGCCGTTCGTGGCGGGGCTCGCAAGCTGGGTGGTGTTCCGGGAGCGGCCGACTCCGGCGATGCTCCTCGCGGCGCCGGCGCTGTTCATCGGAATCTGGTTGGTGTCGCGGAGGGCGCTGGCGGACGGCTGATGCACGACGCCCCGCCGGCACATCGCGGGCGGGGCGTCGCGATCCTGACCGCGAACGCGCTCAGCGCGCCGCGTTCGCCAGGTCGCCCACCGAGGACGCGAGCGTGTGCGCCCTGGGGGAGTCGGAGGCGCCGTTGGCGTCGGCGTGCAGATGCACCGCCAAGGCCGCCAACGCGTTCTTCCGCGCCTGCCCCGACAGCTTCTCGGCGTTCGCGAGACCGGTCCTCGCCGCGGCGATCTTGTCCGCCGCCTGCCCTCTCGTCCGCTCGAGCTGGTCCAGATACGCGCGCGCGAGCGCGAAGCTCGGCGGCCAGACCATCTTCGGCTGCCCCTGTGCGTTCAGGTAGTCGTAATGCACGGTCTTGGCCGCCTCGATCTCGTTCTGCGAGATGAAACCGCTCGGCACGAGCTCGAAGATGTCGAGCCCGCGCGCGATCTCGGAGCTGACGATGAGGCCGTTGTACCAGTACACCGACCACGACCCGCCGCTCACCATGCGATCGGCGGCCAGCGGTCCGCGGTCGTGGAACGCGATCTCCTTCGGGTGCGACGGATCGGTCCAGTCGAACACCGAGATGCCTCCCTGATACCACCCTTGCACCATCACGTCGCGCCCCGGAATCGGGAGGAGCGACCCGTTGTGGGCGACGCAGTTCTCCAGCGAAGTCTGGGCGGCCGGCACCTTGTAGTAGCTCGTGAACGACATCTGGTTGTTCTGGAGCGTGAAGATCGCGTCGGCTCCCCACTCCATCCGGTCCGACGCGCGGCACTTGGGACCGCCGCCACCGCCCCACTCGTCGGTGAAGAGAACCTTCGTGCCGTCGTTGTTGAACGTGGCCGAGTGCCAGAAGGAGAAGTTCGAGTCGGCGACGGCGCCGATGCGCTTCGGGTTCCTGGCGTCGGTGATGTCGAGGAGGAGTCCGTACCCGCCGCACGCGCCCCCCGCCCGCCCTATCGCCGGGTAGACCGTGATGTCGTGGCACTGCGTGGGGCCCCTCGGAACCGCGGCACCGCCGCGTCCGCGACCACCGCCGCGCCCGCCAGCCGCCCCGCCGCGACCGCCGCGGCCGGCACCGCCCCCACGTGCGGCGGCAGCCGCCGCGTTTGCCGCGGCGTCAATCGAGTCGGCAGTGCTTCGCGCCGAGTTCCTCGGAGCCGGGGTCAGGTCGGCGAGGATCGGTGGCTTGGACACCACGCGCGACTGCTCCGGATGCGCCAGCGGCACCTGGATCACTTCGATCTTGAACAGCTCGGAGTTCGGATCCAGGCTCGGCTCGAGGTCCGAGCATCCCGGGACTTCGGTTGGCGACCGCACTGGCGCATTGCCCGAGATGTAGATGTAGACGTTCTCCTTGTCCTTCGGGTCTTCGACCACGGTGTGCGTGTGCGAGCCGCGGCACGTCTGCACGTTGCTGATGTACCGGGGATTCGAGATGTCCGTAGCGTCGAAGATGCGGAGGCCCCTGATGCGCTCGAGGCTCACCGTGTCGCTCACACCCTGCCCGCCGCAGTCCAGCCGTGCCGTGCCGGCTTCAGCCGAGACGAACAGCAGGTTGCCGTACACCGACACGTCGCTCTGCGACGCCGGACAGTAGAACGAGGTCTTGAGCACCGGCCGTCGGGGATTCGAGATGTCCCAGACCTGGTAGCCGTTGTAGTTCCCCTGGAACGCGTAGTTCCCCTTGAATGCCAGGTCGGAGTTGGTGACGCCGTTGAACCGCTCGGGTGAACGGGTCGCCGAGAGCATCCGCAGGTTCCAGATCGCCTCGGCGGCCGCGGTGTCCACGATGCGCCGGACGCTGTCCGTCGGCGACCGCTTCATCGTTCCGGGCCGGAGCCCGACTCGCGGATCGGGGTTGGGAGCGGTGGTGGACATGTCGGGCGCGGGCGACGGCCCCGCGCCGGCCGACGTCGTTGACGATGTCGAGCAGGCGGCGGAGAGGAGCCCGAGCGCAAGAGCGCCGATCCGGTGCGGGTTCATCGAGGGGGTCCCTGGAGTGAGGTGAGCATCTTCTGCATCCGTTCGATCTCGGTGGTCTGGTCTATGTACACGTCGTTGGAGAACTTGAACACGATGTCGTCCTGCGCGGCACCCGGCGACGCGTTCAACTCGTTCACCATGTCAATCGCGCCTTGATGGTGCTTGATCATGCCGAGGAGGAAGAGCCGGTCGAACTCGACGCCGCGGGCCTTGTCGAGCGCCCCCATCTCCTCGTCGGTCAGCATCCCCGGCATGAGCATCTCGTGCTCCATTCCGCCCATCTTCATCTTCATCCGCGTGGCGTTCGCCGACGGCACCGCTTCGCCCCGGTCGCCAAGCCATGTCTGCATCAGGCCGATCTCGTCGGTCTGGCCCACGACGATGCGCTCGCAGAGCCGCTGCAGCGCGGCGCTCGCGCCGTGCGAGGCAGCCCAGCCGGCCATCACCACCGCCTGCGCGTGGTGGGCGATCATCCCGGTCATGAAGTGGACGTCGGCGCGGGTGTAGGGATACCGGCCGTCCGGGGCAGCCGGCTTGGCGCCAGGCACGAGCGGACCGGCCGCGGGCCGGACCGCCGCATTCGCCGGCGAGCGGGTGGCACTGGTACACGCGGTCCCGGCAGCCGCCGCCAGCACGGCGGTGGCGATCGTTCGCGAAAGCAGAGGTGTCATGCGGCTCGTTCTCCTGAACAGACGGCCCGAAGCGCGTGGTGCCGGATGACCGGCGCCGTCCTCTCCCTGTGCCGGCGGGTCCGCCGACCATTTAGTATGCGACATACGGGCGGCGTTGGTAACCCGCTCACCGGGCACGCTCGAACTCGAGGGCACGATGACGGACGTCACGGCAACCACGGGCGCGAAGCACCTCCAGCTTCACTGCCAGTTCTGTGAGACCTGGAACCGCGTAGACGCGGCCCGCGCCGCGGACCGGCCGAAGTGCGGGAACTGCGCGCGCCCCATGCTGCTCGACCGCCCGTACGTGCTGACCGAGGAGACGTTCGATCGCACGATCAAGGAGAGCGAGATCCCCGTGTTCGTGGACTTCTACGCGGATTGGTGCGGCCCGTGCAAGATGATCGCCCCGGCGGTGGACGAGCTGGCGCTCGCGTTCCAGGGCCGCGCGCTCGTGGCGAAGCTCGACACCGATCGCGCACCCGCGATCACACAGCGACTCGGCATCCGTGGAATCCCCACGGCGATCGTGTTCAAGGCGGGCGAGGAGTTCGCGCGCCAGACGGGGGCGGTGCCGAAGCAGGTGCTCGAGGAGATGCTGGCGCGGGCGACGGCCTAGTGTCGCTGCTCTGTGGGCCCGCCGGCGCCAGCGCGCGCCACCTGCGCGCCTCGTGCGTGCCGCGTGCGCGCCTCGTGCGCTCCGCGTGCGCTCCGCGTGCGCTCCGCGTGCGTCAGAAGAACGGCTGGTAGCGCGGCTTCCAGAAGCGATCGTACGTGAGGCCGACCCGGAGCTGCACGTTCCTCCCGAATGCGCTCGTGGCGGCGACCTTGCCCTGAAAGAAGAACAGGTCGGCCGTGACCGAGAGCGCGAGCTCGTCAACGAGGGGCACCAGCAGGTCGTGCACCATGTTGTACCGCAGTGCGAGCTGGCTCGCGTTGTTTTCGCGCGACGGCAGGAAGTACGTCAGGTCGCTTCGGAGGCGGTACGTCACGTGCCCGGCATCGGCGCGACGCAACCCGCCGAAGCGCCGCACCAACTCCGCCCGCGACTGAACGCCGTACTGCACGTTCGGACGGCCGAAGTCGTTCTCCAGCGCGAGGGCGAACTCGACGCGCCGCCAGGTCGCGCCCGGAGCGACAAGCAGCCCGGCGATCGCGCGCGCGGCGAGCTGTCGCGGGTTCCGCGTGCCGGTCGCCCGATCCTCCGTCGCCGTGAACTCCGTGTCGAACTCTCCGCGCGCGAACGGCCAGAGGCGCCGGGTGGAACCTGACCGCGCAGAAGGGCGGAACGTCAGGTCGAACTTGAGGTCGTCGGCCGACTCGGTGACGTCGTCGCGCCCACCGCTGCCGACGGTCTGGCGCGCGTAGCTCAACGTGACGCCAAGGTCGGTCGCGGAGGTCGGCCGCTCGTGCGTGAGCACGAATCGCCCGCCGACGCCCGTCACCCACGAGTTCTTCGCCGTCACGCGGCTCTCGGGGACACTGCCGTAGCCGTCGTTCGCCTGCACCTGGTTCATGGAGAACCACAGGGTCGGGCGATCGAAGGTGAAACTGAGCAGACTCACGAACGCGGGATCGGGAGCGAGCCGCGCCGCGACCTGGTCCAGGTAGGCGTCGCCGCGCCAGTTGGCGCGAATCCGCTGCAGCTCCCCGAACACGAAGTCCTTGAGCGCCAGTGACGCGCCGTCGCTCGACGGCACGAGGTCGCCTCCCGGCCCGAGTCTGAAGAGCCGGCGGACGCGTCGGCCTCGCGCGAAGTAGAGGGAGCGAGCGCCCTCGAACAGCACGTCCGTGGTGGCGACGCGATAGTACGTCTGGTCCTGGAGCGTGTGACCCAGGACCGTTCCGCGCGCGAGGTTGATGCCGCTCGTGGCGAGGTCGCCCCGCGTGTCCGAGCGGAGCAGTGCCTTGAGATCGGCTCCAAGCACATCCACCAGGACGGTCTGGTCCTCCGTCCAGAGCCACGCGCCGATCTCGTTCTCGTGCAGCTTGCCGATCATCGGGGGGAACTGGTCCAGCCGCCGGATGACGGCCACCTCGGCCCGGCCCTGGCTCCGCAGCAGGCGGGCCATGAACGCCTCCCACATGCTCTTCGAGACCCGTCCCTGCGCCGTGACGTCGTCGAACGCGCGCAGCGCCGGCTGCCGGTCTTCCAGCTCGACGAATGCGGGGAACATCAGTTCCCCGCGCGGCCGCCGCACGACCGTCGCCATCCGCGCAATCATCCCCACGATGGCGGTATCAGGCGCAATGCGGTCCGTCACCGCGTCCAGGTGGTGCTCGACCGCCGCCAGAAAAGCGCCCTGGCCATCCGGGCGCGGGCGGAACTCGAGGTCGAGCCGGCCGACGCCGAGGCCGTTGGCGGCGCTTCGCGCGATGAGCGCCGGCGTGCCCGGACGAGCGAACGGCCGCTCGGGCAGCTCGACGCGCGTATGCGTCACCTCAGGAGCCCATCGGACCGGCAGGTCCGCGACGATGGCGTCAATGCCGGGCACCTCCGTCGCGAGCTGCGCGTTGTCCGCGGGATCCAGGTTGGACAGCACCACGACCGCCGTGGCCCCCTCGGCGCGGAGCCGCGTCACTTCCCGCCGGGTGGCGGTGATCGGCGACTCGAACGAGAAGTCGTCGAGGACGGCTCGCGGCAACCGGTCGCGCACGCTCGTGTTCACCAGGCCGAGCAGGCCGAGGCGCACCGGGCCCTCGCCGATCACGCGGCGTGTGATGAAGAGCGTGGAGTCCTTCGCCCGGACGTTCGCGGCGAACAGCCCGACCGCCGGGAACTCCTCGTGCAGCTTCGTGAGCGCCGCGGCTCCGAGGCCCAGCTCGAACTCGAACGGGACCGAGACCGTGTACCCCAGCTCGCGGAGGGCGGTGAAATCGAGACGCGCGCGATCCGCGGGCGGCATGTCGGCGTCGCCGGCCTGATGACCGAGGTCGGCCGTGACGATCAGGTCGGAGCGCGGCCGCGTGGCCCCCCGGGTCCCGCGCAGGAGCGTGGCGCGCGGTCCAAGCTCCCCGAGGTTCAGGGGAAGCTCGAAGAGGCGGGAATCGAGCACGTCCACGCGGTTCATCTCGCCCGTCGTCCACGCCGAGGGGTCCTGGGGCCAGACGGCGCCGGGCCGCTCGACGATGATGATGCGATTGTCGCGCGGGGACCGGAGCCGCGACACCGTCACGCGCGTCTCGACCAGGTCCGGGAAGTCGAGCCGGCGGCGCGGGTTGCGCTTGATCATCGCAAGCAGGTCCGGCGAGGGCCGCCACGGATCCTGGAGCAGGAGCACGTTGGCCGAGATGAGGGCGCGGACGGTGTCGAGCCGTTCGGCCTCGGCGCGCCGGGTGAGCGTGAAGGCCAACTCGTCGCCCTGTGGCTCGTCCGACGGCAGGAACACCACGATGCCCGGCGCGCGCCAGGCCATGTGACTGACGAGCTTGAACGGGACACGCTCGGCGGCGGCGCGCTCCGTGAGCAGCTCGTGCTCGTCCTGCGAGCGCCGCACGCCGAGCGCCCCGAGGCTTCGCCCGGTGTAGACGAGCGACACTCGCGCGGAGTCAGGGATCACCTGGGCCCCGGCGGTCCACGCGAGCGCGGCACACGCCGCGCTCAGCAGAAGGAGCCGGCGCCACGAATACGGGAGGAAACGCACCCGCGAAGTCTCCCTCCATCGCCTGTGGTGCGCCAGTCCCGCCTGTCTCGCGGGGCGGGATCTCCGAAACCTCGATGGCCGTCGAGCGTCAGCCGCGGAGGAGCGCGCGGCAGGTTGTCACGGCTTGTGGATCACGCCCTGGTTCCGGCGTCCGTTCATCCGCACGATCAGCGGCCGTTCGAACTCGAGCAGCCGCACGTGGCTCTCCTCGGCGGTGGCGGGTTGCGCCGCCAGCCACTCCCAGTCCACGAATCCATCGCCGAGCTGCGGGTTCGTCGTGAAATAGCCGACCTGGAACGAGACGAGATTCTGGAAGAAGTGGCTCCCCTGCGACGGCGTGACGCGGTAGTCGCGGAAGCCGGCCTCGACGATCACCCGCGCGCCCGAGATCTCATCCCACGTCACCGGGATGCCGAGCCACGGGTCAGCCGAGCCCCAGCGTCCCACCCCGATCAGCAGGTACGGCACGCCCCGGGCGACCAGGCCGGCGTTGAAACGCGCGATCGCGCGCGCCGCGTCGAGGCTCTGGGCGCGGTCGAAGCGGTGGAAGTCCACGACCACGACGTGCCGGAGCGTCTCCACGACGCCGTTGCCGAGCACGCGCGGACTCCGGCATACGAGGGCCGCAGGGTCCACGTCGCCGATCTCCAGTTCCTCGGTCTCGCGCGACAGCACGAGCGGGCGGAGCTGCAGGAAGCCGAACTCGTGCGGCTCGTCGTCGCGTGTGCGCAGGCGCACCGCGAACTCGATCTCGGTGGAGCGGTTCATTCCGCCCGTGCCGATGTCGAGGAGCAGCGAAAGGAGCTCGGCGAGCGGGAAGAGGTTGTGCTTGAGGATCGGGGCGAAGCTCACGAGCCGCACGCCCGGCCTCGACAGGCCGTCGTACACCGCGTCGTTCTCGGCCGAATAGGTGGATCCCAGTGCGTACAGCGTTCCGTCGGCCTCGGCGGCATCGAGCTGGTAGCAGCTCTCGCGCAAGCCGTGCTCGGAGTCGCCGCCGCCGTCGTCGGTGAAGTCGAGCGCCCAGAACTGGCGCTGCGAGTTGGCGACGATGTCCGCGACCGAGGAGAACTGGATCAGGTTGCGCGGCGCCCGCGGACAGAACGTGAGGACCCGCTCGCCGTCCACCACCGACCGCCCCAGCCCCAGCGCGACGGCGGCGACGCCATCCGCGGACGTGAGCGGCGGCGGCGGGTAGAAGTTGTGGGAGCGGGCGACTCCCGCGAAGTCCGGATAGAAGCGCGGTCCATGTGCGGCGCCGACGACCTTCTGGAGGATGACCGCCATCTTCTCCTCCTCGAGCCGGTAGGGCGTCGCGCGCAGGAAGGCCTTCGTGTGCCGGGAGAAAGTCGAGGCGTACACGTGCTTCACCGCCGCGACCAGCCGCTCGAGACGGACGCGCGCGTCGGGGTGCCGGTTCGGCAGCATGAACGTGTCGTAGACGCCCGTGAACGGCTGATACTGCGAGTCCTCGAGCAGGCTCGACGAGCGCACGGCGAGCGGCCAGCGCACCTGCTCGAGGAACGCCGCCAGGTCGGCGAGCACGTCGCCGGGCAGCGGGGCGGCGAGGAACCGTCGCACGATCGCCCCGTCGTCGGTCGCGTCGAGCGCGAAGTCGAGGAGCGCGTTGTCGGCCAGGAACCGGTCGAACACGTCGGTGCCCAGCACCACGGCGGGCGGGACGCTCACCCGGACGCCGGGAAAGCGGCGGTCCACCCGGTGCAGGCCGAGGAGGCGGCGCACGAACGCCAGGCCGCGCGCCTTGCCTCCGATGGACCCGCCGCCGATGCGCGCGAAGAAGGGCACCGACGCGTCGAAGGCCTCACGATCGAAATCCCCCACCAGCGCCTGGGCCTGCTCGCGGCGGTACTCGGCGATCGAGTTGATGAGAGTCGCGCGCAGCTCCTCGAGCGTCCGGAAGTCGGAGACCCGGCGCGGGCGCAGCCGGTGCGCGAGCGCGAATTCCGCCCGCGCCGCGAGCCAGGTGGAAAAGTGGTTCCGCTCTCCGTGAAAGCCGATGCTCTCCACCGGCACCGTCGCGAGCTGCTCCTCGAGGCTCCGCAGGTCGCTCGCCCGGCCCACCTCGTGACCGTCGGGGAGGCGGAACACGAAGTCGCCGAAGGCGAAGTGCTCGACCAGGAACCCGTGCAGGTCGCGCAGCATCGTCGGCGAGCCCTTGAGCACGAAGGGGAGCCCCTCGGCGGCGGCGCGCGCCGCGTACTCGGCGTGGCCCGACTGGAGGAGGAACGGCACGTCGGGCGACTGTTCGCGGACCGCACGCGAAAACACGAACCCCGCGTCGCGCGCCAACTCGCCGCCGCGCGGGAACTGGACGTCAGAGATGATCCCCAGCACGTGCTCGCGGTAGGTCGTCCACTGCCGCCACGCCTCCTCGAACGACGTGCAGAGCAGGATCTTCGGCCGGGCGCGGAGCCGCACCAGCTTGTGCGAGAGGTTGCTCGCCTCGCCCAGCGCGTTGGCCGACTGCCGGATGATCTCCGTGTAGATCGTGGGGAGGACCGAAGAGTAGGAGCGGATGCTGTCTTCGACGAGCAAGACCACGCGCACGCCCGTGCTCGCGGTGTCGTGCGCGACGTTCCGCTGGTCCTCGACGTAGTTGACGACCGCCAGCAGGATGCGCGCGTCGCCCTGCCAGAGAAAACAGCGGTCAATACGCGAGGTGTCGGCGCGGGCGACGAAGTCGCGCAGCTCCCGGTAGTCGTACGCCAGAACCACCACGGGCACGTCGAGACCGGCGTCGGCCACCTCGCGCGCCAGACGCGTCGCGTCCATGTCGCCCGGGTTGATCGTGGTGATGATCAGGTTGAACCGCCGCTGCTCGCGCGCCAGCGTCACCGCCTCGGCGCCGCTCGACACGTGGGTGAGGCGCGGCGTGTGGTGCGTGTCGAGCTCGATGAACTCCGTCATCACCAGCTCGTTGAGCCGGCCGTCCTCCTGCAGCGTGAAGGCATCGTAGAGGCTCGAGACCAGCAGGATGTCCTGGACCCGATAGGGCATCAGGTCCTCGAACCCGCGGAACGGGCCGGACTCGTCCTGCCGGGCCACGCCGGGCATCTCGTTCACGGTCGCGCGACTCCTCTGCTGGCTCCTGAAGATATGGGCGCGGAGTGGAAGCGTCCCACCCCGCGCCCATTCGTCGCGACTGGAGCGGTCGCGCTCCTGGACCCCAGGTCAGACGACGCCCTGGTCCATCATCGCGTTGGCGACCTTGAGGAACCCGGCGATGTTCGCGCCGTTCACGAGGTTGCCCGGCGTGCCGTACTCCTCCGCCGCGTCGTTCGCCGCCTTGTGAATGCTCTTCATGATCTGGTGCAGGCGGCCGTCCACCTCCTCGCGCGTCCAGCCGTACCGGAGACTGTTCTGCGACATCTCGAGACCCGAGACCGCCACGCCGCCGGCGTTCGCCGCCTTCGCGGGTCCGTACAGGATCCTCGCCTCGAGGAACTGCTCCACGCCGTCGAGCGTCGTCGGCATGTTGGCGCCCTCGGAAACCAGCGTGACGCCGTTGCGCAGCAGGTTCGCCGCGTCCTTCCCGTTGATCTCGTTCTGCGTCGCACTCGGGAAGGCGCAGTCGGCCTTGACGCTCCAGAGCGGGTTGTGGTCGAGCCGCGCGTCGCGCGGCGCGTACGTCGAGCCCTTGAACGCGGACACGTACTCCTGGATGCGCCCGCGGCGCACGTTCTTGAGATCCTTCACCCACGCCAGCTTCTCCCGGTCAATGCCGTTCGCGTCGTGGATGAAGCCGTTCGAGTCGGAGAGCGTCACGACCTTGCCGCCCAGGTCGAGGATCTTCTCCACCGTGTACTGCGAGACGTTGCCGCTGCCGGACACCAGGCAGACCTTTCCGTCGAGCGTCTGTTTGCGCGTCGCCAGCATCTCGACGGCGAAGTAGACGCAGCCGTACCCCGTCGCCTCCGGACGGATGAGCGAGCCGCCCCAGTTGATCCCCTTGCCCGTCAGGACGCCGGTGAACTCGTTGCGGATGCGCTTGTACTGGCCGAACAGGAACCCGATCTCGCGGCCGCCGACGCCGATGTCGCCCGCCGGTACGTCGGTGTTGGGGCCGATGTGACGGCACAGCTCGGTCATGAAGCTCTGGCAGAAGTGCATGACCTCGTTGTCGCTCTTGCCCTTCGGGTCGAAATCCGAGCCGCCCTTGGCGCCGCCCATCGGGAGCGTCGTGAGCGAGTTCTTCAACACCTGCTCGAACGCGAGGAACTTGAGGATGCCGAGGTTGACCGAGGGGTGGAAGCGGAGGCCGCCCTTGTACGGCCCGATCGCGCTGTTCATCTCGATCCGGTAGCCGCGATTGATCTGAACGTCGCCCGCGTCATCCACCCACGGGACGCGGAACATCACGACGCGCTCCGGCTCGATGAGCCGTTCGAGGATGTGCTGCGCCTTGTACTCCGGATGGCGGTCGAGCACGAGCGTCAGCGACGTGACGACCTCCTCGACGGCCTGGTGGAACTCCGGTTCCCCGGGGTTCTGCGTCTTCACCTGCTCCATCAGGGCGGCGACGTACGCCGTGCCGGAGAGGTTCTTGAGCGGATTGAGCGCGCGCGCATCGCTCCTGCTGCCGACGCCGGCACCAGGGGGATTGATGGTTCCAGCCGTACTCATGGTGTTTGCTCCCTGTGGAGAGCGTGGATGAACCGGGGATCGAATCTCGTAGGGCTACGAACTGTCCCAATTAGGCGCTCGGTCGGTGCGAGGCGCAGGGTGAAGTAACCATATGGTACTGTCCGGGAAAATCGGACAGGCATCAGCCGACACTGCAGCACCAGAAAGAAACGTCGCAAGCGTAATCGCCTGCGACGTCCTCACTTACCCAATCGGGACGGCGGGATTCGAACCCGCGACCCCCTGAACCCCATTCAGGTGCGCTACCGGACTGCGCTACGTCCCGTCCGCCGCGACGAGCCACGCCCGCACGGACAGAAGAAGAAAGCTAGCCCTCGGGCGCACGTCGCTCAACTGACGAACGCGCTACCGCGCCGGCGGGAAGATGGCGTCGAGCGCGATGTCGAGCGGCGGCAGCTCCGCGCGCGGCTGCCATCGGACGCGTTCCGTCTCGATGGCGGGTTCCGGCGATGCCGCGGTCCAGATGAGCACGCGGCGCTCGTCCGGGTCCACCACCCAGTAGTCGGGGATCCCGATCCGGAGGTAGGCATCCCGCTTCTTGCCGAGGTCGCGGCGCCTCGTCGAGTCCGAGAGCACTTCAACGACGAGCAGCGGCTGCGGCAGGCGCTCCCACTCGGCATCGCCCGTCGGCTCGGGTCCCGGGATGACCTGCACGTCGGGCTGCAGCTCGTTGTCGCCGAACACGACCGCACCCGGCCCCACGAGATGGCCGACGCCGTGCCGGGCGCACCACGGCTCCAGCGCGAGGAGGAGTCGCGCGGCGATGCGCTGGTGCCGGTACGCGGCCTGCGGCGTCACGAACAGCTCGCCGTCGAGCACCTCGTAGCGATTGCCGTCGTCCGGCAGCCGCGCGAGGTCGGCGCGCATCCAGCGGCGGGTCTTGGTGGCCATGTGCATACGGTAACCGTCCTCGGCCGAGGAACGCAACGCAGGGACATGCGCACACGATGCGCGCTCAGTGGGGTGAATGCGTCACCGTTTCATCGCACGCTGGAGCGAAACACGTCACGAGCCACTCCTCGCGGGGGGCTCGCCGCCGCCGCGGGTGACGCGTTTCGCTTCACCGTCGCGCAATGGAGCGCCCGGATCGGCAGACGCGCTCCACGCACCCGAGTCGCGCCGCGTGCTGCTTGCTCGAGTCGCGCCACGCTGCTCGCGCGGGGCGCCCTCGCGCGCGCATCTTTACGAGGCGATGTCCACCAAGCACCCCCAGCCGACTGACTTGCGCGCGACCCGCCGCGCGTTCCCTTCGACCGCGGCGTTCCGCACGACGCTCCTCGTGCTGGTGATGGTATTCCTGATCGTGGGTGCGTTCTTCGTCCACGAGCTGCTGGGACGGTCGAAGGAGGTCGTGGCTCGCCTGCTCACCGCGAATGTGGAGACGATCGCGAGCACGCTCGAGCGCGTCGCGGAGCGCGAGCGGCTCGTCGCGGGGACCATCGCGCGCCTCGCCGACGTGCGCGACGCGCTCGTCGCGTCGCGCGGCGCGCCGCCCGGGAACGCCCGCGCGCGCGCGGCGCTCCGTGCGCTCCACGCGCGGCTCGACCCGATCGTCGAAATCAACCGCTACGCGGGCTTCGTCCTCGTGGATGCGCGCGCGCGCGTCCTCGCGGGCGCGGACCCCGGCGGCGCGATCGCGCGCGCGGTGCGGGCGCACCCCGACCTCCTGGCGCGCGTCGTGCGCGGCGACACCGTGGTCTCGCCGCCACCGGCGACGCGGGCGGGGCGAGGCGCGGCTGCGCGCGCGGGCCAGGACAGCGTCGCCGTGATGTTCGTCGCGGCCGCCGTGCGCGGCGCGCGGGGCGAGCCGCTCGGTGCCCTCGCCTTCGGGATTCGTCCGGAACTGCGCGTGGACCGGATCGTCGAGCCCTACCGCAGCGGCGACATCGCCGACGCGTACGCGTTCGACCGGAACGGCATCGTCGTGGGCGGCACGCGGGCCCCGTCGAAGCGCGCGCCCCCCCGTGCCGTCGCGGACGCCGCGGCCGGCCGGAGCGGCGTGGACGTGGAAGGCTATCTCGACGATGACGGCGTCGAGGTCGTCGGCGCGTGGCGCTGGGTCGCCCCGATGGGCATCGGCATCGTGTACGAAGTGGAGCGCGCGGAGGCGCTGCAGCTCTATCTCCTGCTCCGCCGCATCTACTGGTTGGTCGCCGTCGGCCTCGTGCTCGGCAACATCGTCGCGTTCCTCGGCCGCCAACGCGCACTGCGCCTGCGCAGCCTCCGGAAGAGCGCCGAGGCCGACCTCATCGTCGCCAAGGAACAGGCCGAGGCCGCGGCGAGGGCGAAGAGTGAGTTCCTCGCGATGATGTCACACGAGATCCGCACGCCGATGAACGGCGTCCTCGGAATGACGAGCCTCCTCGCCGACACGGAGCTCACCGCCGAGCAGCGTCAGTACGTGGACGCCACCAAGCGCTCCGCCCAGCTCCTGATGGACGTGATCAACGACATCCTCGACTTTTCCAAGGTCGAGGCGGGCAAGATGGGCATCGAGCCCGTGCCGTTCGACCTGCAGCTCGCGGTCGCCGAAGTGGCGGAGATGCTCGCGCCGCGCCCAAGCCAGAAGATGGTCGAGATCGTCGTGCACTACCCACCGGGGACGCCGCGCCGCGTGATCGGCGACCTCGGGCGCATCCGGCAGATTCTGGTCAACCTCGTGGGCAACGCGATCAAGTTCACCGACGCGGGGCACGTGGTGATCTCGGTCGAGGCCGTGCGCGCGGACGGCGTCTCGACCTACCGGTTCGAGGTCCGTGACACGGGGATCGGGATTCCCGAGGAGAAGATCGGCGGTCTCTTCGAGCCGTTCACGCAGGCCGACGCCTCGACGACGCGCCGTTTCGGCGGCACGGGACTTGGCCTCTCCATCAGCAAGAAGCTCGTCGAGCTGATGGGGGGCCGGATGGGGGTGCGGAGCCGGCTGGGCGCCGGTTCGACCTTCTGGTTCGAGCTGCCCCTTCCCGAGGACCCGAGCCCGGCTCCGTCGGCCCCCGTGCACGTGACGCTCAAGGGCGTGCGCGCGCTGGTCGTGGACGACGTGGAGGTCAACGTCCAGCTCTTCCGGGAATGGCTCACGTCGTGGGCGATGCGGGTCGAGACCGCGGCGAGCGGCGGCGAGGCACTCGAGCGGCTCCGTGCCGCCGCGCGCGAGGGCGACCCTGTGCGCGTCGCGGTCGTGGACTATCTGATGCCGGAGATGGACGGCGAGATGCTCGCGCGCACCATCCGCGCCGAGCCCGCACTCGCGCAGATGTCCCTCGTGCTCGTCACGTCGTCGGGGCAGCGCGGCGACGCGGCGCGTTCGCACGCCGCCGGATTCAACGCGTATCTCACCAAGCCGTGCCGCTCGGAGACGCTCTTCGCCGGGCTCGAAGTGATGCTCGCCGGCGAACCGGGGTGGCGCGAGCACGAGCCGCTCCTCACGCGGTACGCGCTGGCCGAGCGGTTGCAGGGCCACGCCGTGGAGCGCCGCAGCTCGACGGACGCCATGCACGCGGTGCACACGCGGGCCCTCGTCGCGGAGGACAACCCCGTGAACCAGATGGTCGCGGTCAAGATGCTGCAGCAGTTCGGCTGCACGGTGGACGTCGCGGGCGACGGGCAGGAAGCCGCCGAGATGGCGGCGAAATTCCCGTACGACGTGATCTTCATGGACGTGCAGATGCCGGTCGTGGACGGCCTCGAGGCGACGCGCCGCATCCGCGCGCGGGAGACGGGCGCGCGCGCGCGCATCATCGCGATGACCGCGAACGCGATGCGGGGCGACCGCGAGCGCTGTCTCGAGGTGGGGATGGACGACTACGTGTCGAAGCCGGTGACGCCCGACGTTCTCAGGAAGGCGCTGGAGGGCCTGGTGCCAGGGGGTCGGAGGTCTCCCGGATCACCCTGAATGCCAGCTCCTCGAGCGTCGCGAGCTCGAACGGCTTCTCGAGGACCGGCACCGTCACGCCGGCGAGGAAACCCGAGATGTCCGGCGCCGACACGTCGCCCGTGGAGAGGATCAGGCGGCGCGCCATCGCAGGGGACTCCGCCTCGAGCCGGCCGACCAGCTCCATCCCCGACAGGCCGGGCATCTTGAGGTCGCAGAGCACCACGTCATAGGGGACGGACGCGTCGCGGCGCAGCAGCTTGGCGACGGCGCCGGCGCCGTCGGCCGCCTCGTCCACCGCCCAGCCGCGTCGCTCGAAATAGCGCCGGAGCCCGCGGCGGATGGACTCCTCGTCGTCAATGAGGAGGATGCTCGGCCGCCGCGCCGGCATCGCCCCGAAAGTGCCGAGGGAGGGCGCGTGGCGCGTGCGCGGGCTCGTGTCGGGCTCCTCCTCGGGGACGGGTGGCGGCGGGGCCGCGGCCGGCGCGACGAGGGGCACGACGGGGAGGCGCAGCGTGAAGCGCGCGCCACTCCCTGCGCCGGCCTCGCGGTTCGCCGCGTGCAGCGTGCCACCGTGCGCCTGCACGATGCCGAGCGACACCGAGAGACCGAGCCCCACGCCCTGCCCCGTGGGCTTCGTGGTGAAGAACGGCTCGAAGATGCGCGAGAAGAGCTCGTCGCGGATTCCCGGGCCGTTGTCCTCGACGACCACCTCGTACCAGTCGCCCGCGCGACGCGCCTCGAGCCGCACCGCGCCGCCCGCGCCGGCCGCGTGCGCCGCGTTCGAGAGCAGGTTGGTCACCACCTGCTCGAAGCCGGCGCGGTCGAGCGCGAGCGCCGTGTCGGGATCCGCGACGGAGGCGCCGAAGGAAATCCCCTGCGTGGCGAGCCCGGGCCGCGTGGCGCGCACCAGGGTGTCGAGAACCGGCCCCGGCGTGTCGAGCTTGCGCGGTCGCCGCACGTCCTTGCGCACGAAGGTGAGCAGGTCGCGCACGATCGTGCGTGAGCGCAGTGCCTGCGCCTGGATGACCTCCAGCGCGATCCGCTCCTCGTCAGGACGCACGTCGGCGAGGAGATCCTCCGTGAAGTTCAGAATCGCCGCGAGCGGGTTGTTCAGTTCGTGGGCGACGCCGCTCACGAGCTTGCCGAGCGACTCGCTGCGCTCCGCGGCCACCACGCGCTCGCGCAGTCCTTCGCGCTCGCGCTCGGCGTGCACCGCCGCCGTTTCGTCGGTCCACACGCCCGCCACCCCGACGACCTTCCCCTCGGCGTCGCGGATCGGCGCGAGATGGGTCTCGAAGATCCGCTCCGACGGGTCGCTCGCCGCGCCGCCGCTCCACCGGAAGGTGACGTCTTCCCCGGCGAGGGCGCGCGCGTTCGCCGCCTCGTGCACCGCGGCGGCCTCAGGCGGCAGGATCTCGCGCGCGGTCTTCCCGACGAACGCGCGCGCGCGCTCCGGGTGCGCCTGCGCCCATCGCCCGAGGATCGCCGTGTGCCGCTGCGCGGGGTCAATGGTGTAGAACCCGAGGTCGAGCGAGTTCACGAGATGGCGGAAGCGCTCCTCGTTCGCGCGCAGCTCGTCGGTCTGCCGCCTGGCCTCGGTGACGTCGCGGGCGATCACCAGCACCCCGCCCGTCTCGCCGGCCCGGCGGAACGGCGCGCTCGTGGTCTGCAGCCAGCGTACCTCGCCGCCCTTCCGGATGTAGCGCACGTCGAGCGCGATCGTCTCCCCCTCCATGTTACGCGCGCGCGCCTCGAGCACGCGGGGCCAATCCTCCGGTGGGAAGAAGGTCTCGGTCGGCAGCGCCTTCAGCTCTTCCCACCGGTAGCCGCTCTGGTGCAGCGTCGCCGGGTTCACGTCCACGAACCGCCCGTGCTCGTCAAAGGTCATCACCATGTCCGGCGCCGCCTGCACGAGCAGGAGGTAGCGCTGCTCGGCCATCCGGATGGTCTCGACGAGCCGCCGTTGCAGCAGCATCATGATGCCGACGAGTCCCACGGCGGCGGTGATCGAGGCCACCGCGTACACATAGTTGCCGCGCACGCTCGGCAGCCCGAGTGGCGAGGGCACCACCACGGGCCCGGCGACGATGACCCAGACGAGTCCAGCGTACACGGCGATGATCAGCGCGGCGATGCCGAGCGCCCAGCGGCGCGGCAGCGTCGCGGTCGCGACGAGCGCGCTGTGGATGAAGAACACCGCGCCCAGCCATTGCGCCGCGTCGAGAAAGAGGTAGACCGCGCCGAGGAAGAGAACGTCCACCACCACCGTCAGCGCGTAGCGGCGGAGTTTCGCCTGGAACCCGATCGGCCGCGCGGCCCACGGCGCCATCAGGAGGTTGACGGCGATCCAGAGCCCGATCACGGCGTAAGCGCGCACGTCCACGCGCGCGCCGGCGAGCTGCCCGATCGCGATCAGCGTCCCCGCCACGACCAGCGTGATCGTGTGCCGCACCGTCGCCTCGCTGATCCAGCGCGAGGTGGCGGGCTCGATCGCAGCGAACGCGCGGGTCGGGTGTTCGAGACTCAAGGGGAGATCCGTGGCTGGGCGGCGAGGCGTCGGAGGCGCGTCGAGCGGATTCTAGTGAGACGAAGCGGCCCGCGCCAACGACGCGTTGCCCTTCTAACGCCCGTCCCCGCCTGCCAGTCTTAATGAGTGTCCGTGTCGAGCCCCGCTCCGACTCCTCCCGACGCCGACCTCGTCGCGCGCGCAGTTCGCGGCGACGCCCAGGCGTTCGATCAGCTGGTGCGGCGTCACTACCGCGCGGCGTTCTCGCTCGCGCTCGGCGTCCTGGCCAACCGGCACGACGCCGAGGACGTGTGTCAGGATGCGTTCGTGAAGGCGCTGGAGCGGCTCGACGACTGCCGTGAGCCGTCGCGGTTCGTGCAGTGGCTGATGGTCATCGTGCGAAACCGGGCGCTGAGTTATCGCTCGTACCGCCGGATCCGGGAGACGGCGGAGCTGTTGCCGGAGATCGCCGAGGCGCCCGATTCGCCCGCCGTGGATGCCGCGCGCGCCGAGCTGGGCGAGCGGCTCGAGCGAGCGCTCGCGACGCTCAGCAAGGCGCAACGCGAGGTGGTGCTGCTGCACGACCTGGAAGGATGGAAACACAAGGAGATCGCCGACCTGCTGGAGATGACCGAAGTGCGATCGCGCCAACACCTGTTCGTCGCTCGGCGGCTGCTGCGCGAGCGGCTCGGGCAGGCCCTGCTGAAGGAGTACTCGCATGAATGAGGAACACCCCGTGGACCTGAGTGCGCTCGATCCGACGACACCGCCGGTCGCCTTCGAGGCGCGCGTCGCGAGAGTGCGGCGCGCCGCGGACAGCGTGCTGCGCGCGAGGCGCGAGGGCGCGTTCTTCCGGCGCGAGGGTGCCCTGCTCGGGCGCGAGGGCGGCACCGCGCTCTTCATGGTCGCGCGGTGGCGTGCGCCGCTCCTGGCCGCGGCCGTGCTCGTGATGCTCGCGTCGGTGGCGGTGTTTCGTGCGACGCAAGCCGAGCCCGTGGCCGACGCCGAGCCGGTGGACGAAATCGCCGACGCGCTCTACCTCGGCTCGCCGCTGGGGGAGGCCTTCCTGTCGGCATCGCTCGCGGGGACGGACGTGCTGCTCGGAGGATTCGATCAATGAAGGGAGGATTCGAGGCGTTGGGCCGCGTGCGCGCGCAAGCGATGGTCCTGCTCGTGCTCGCCTTTCTGGCGGGCGCGTTCGCGGGGGTCGCGCTCGAGCGCGTGGCCTTCCGGCCCGTGCGCGGGGAGCGGATCGGGTGGCGTGGCGGCCGCGGAGGCCCAGGCGGTCCGGGCAGCCCCGAGCGCGGCGGCGTACGCGGCGGGCTGCCGGCCTTCTACGAGCGGCTCTCGCTCACGGATTCGCAGAAGACGAAGATCGAGGAGATTCTGAAGAAACGGCGTCCGCGGGTGGACTCGCTGATGCAGAGCACGTGGGCGGTCATCGGCGCGGCGTCGGACTCGACGCGCAAGGAGATTGACGCGGTGCTCACTGCCGATCAGCGGCGGAAGCTCGACTCGCTTCGGCCGTCGCGGGGCCGCGGGTTCGGGCTGCCGGGGTCGCGGGGAGGGCCGCGCGGCGGTGGTGGCGGAGGGGAGCGCGAGGGCCGGCCGCCGGGAGGGGGTGGGGCACCGCCACGCGGGCCGGGCAGCCGGTAACAGTGGAAACGCGAGAGCCCCCGGGAAGTCGTTCCGGGGGCTCTCGCTTGCGGTCGTGCGTCGTCGGGGCCTCGTGACCAGAGCGGGCGACCGGACTCGAACCGGCGACGTCCAGCTTGGGAAGCTGGCATTCTACCAACTGAATTACGCCCGCGACACCCGGAAAATAGTGCGCAAGGCGGGGCGGCGCAAAGCGAGAGAACTGCAACGGCGGCCCTCAAGCACCCTGCACCAACCCCCGCATCTTCACCGGATCTTCCCGCACGCCGGCACCCGCGGATCGAACGCGTACCCGAACGCCCAGAACGCACTGTCGCCGGCGAACACGTCGCACTGGCGCTGGCGCGGGTGGTCAACGGCGGTGAGCCGGAGGCCGGTGGGCCCGACGCGCACGACGTGGAGCGAGACGTTGGCGGGGCGCTCGGACGCGAGCACCTTGGGATCGGAGGGGTACTCGCCGCGCTCGGCGCGCAGCATCTCCGCCATCGTCAGCGTGCTGCGGAGGAACGCGACAACGCGCATGTCGGCGGCGGTCGTACGGGCGGCGGCGATGCGGGGGTCGGCGACGCCGGCGGGGAAGGCGAGGTCGCCGGCGCCGACGGGGTCGGCGACGCTGGCGGGGTCGGCGACGCCAGCGGCGCCGACGGCGCCCGTGGGGACGGCGGGGACGGCGACCATCGTGTTCCCGGCCTGCGCGCGCGAGGGCGACGGGCGCCTCGCCGTGACATAGACGATGGCCCCGATGGAGACCGCGAGCACGGCGGCGACGACAATGACGAGGCGACTCACAGTGCGCTCCCAGGAGTGCGTATGCAGAGAAACTACAACAGCGAGTAGACGGTGGACGGTAGACAGTAGACAGTAGACCGTTTGCGTCACTGCAGTAACGTGAACGGTCCACCGTCTACGGTCTACTGTCTGCTCGTTGTTGGCGTTTCCCTTGACCGCGGCACCGCCCGGTGACACTGTATCACCTGAGTAACACACCCACGTCTCGTGGCCCCCTCCCTCCCCCCCGCCGTCTCACGCTCCCTCCGCTCGCTTCGCCGCGCGCCGGGGTTCGTGGCCATCGCGACGCTCTCCCTGGGCGCCGCGCTCGGGCTGTCCACGGCGGTGTTCGCGCTCATTGACGCGATGACGCACCCCCGGTCGCCGCTGCGCGACGTGGGGCAGCTCTACGAGCTGGTCATCGCGGGCCGCCCCAGAGTGCCCCTCGAGCGACGCGAACTGGAAGGGGCGCTCTCCGCGATCGGAGGCATCGAGCGCTACGCCTCGGGAAGGTGGATTTGGGGTGACGTCGAAACGGGCGAAACGGTCGCGCGCATCGGGTATCTGATCGCGCGGCCCGGCTACTTCGAGCTGCTTGGGGTGCGGCCGCGACTCGGCCGGCTGCCGACACAACCCGGCGACGCGCAGGCCGGCGTCGCCGTGGTGAGCGACGGGCTCTGGCGACTGCGGTTCGGCAACAGAAACCGGATCACCGGGGAGACCGTCGGGATCGCCGACCGGCAGTACGCGATCATCGGCGTGCTGCCCAGCCGCGCCGAGGCAGCAGGCCGCACGGACGTCTGGATTCCCGACCCCGCGCCGGACCAGGGCGGGCTCGGCTTCAGCTTCGTGCGCCTGCGCAGGGGCGTGGGCGAGAAGGAGCTGCAGCCGTCGCTCGACGCGATGGCGAAGCGCCTCACGCAGCTCCACATGGGGCCCACCGACCGTCCGTTCAGCGCCTGGCTGAACTCGATGCGGCCCGACCCACTCGCGCTCAAGGACTTTCACTACGCGATGATCGGCGCGGCGGTGTGCGTGCTGCTCATCGCGTGCGCCAACGTCGCGGCGCTGATGCTCGCGCGCGGCGTCGTGCGGACGCGCGACTACGCGTTGCGGATCGCCCTCGGTGCGGGGCGCGGCGAGATCGCCCGCGAGGTGATCCTCGAGGTCGTGGTGCTCGCGGTGACGGGCTGTGCGATGGGCGCGATCGTCGCCACGTGGGCCGTGGGCCTGATGACGCGCGCGACGCCGGACGAGATGCGCTGGCTTGGCTTCGTGCAGCCGCAGTGGAGCGCGCGCGTGCTGGCGCTCTCGGCGATCGCGGTGTTCGGCTCGATCACGATCGCCGGGGGCTTCCCCGCCTGGCGCGCGAGCCGCGTGGATCCCGTCGGGCCGCTCAAGGAAGGCGCGGGCGGCACGACCGGCAAGGCGGGGACCCGATTTCGCTGGCTGGTGGCCGCGGAACTGACGATCGCGATGACGCTCCTCGTGGGCGCCAGCCTGATGGTGAAGTCGGTGTGGAAGATGGCGAGCTATGACTACGGCTTTGATGCGCGCAACGTGCTCTCGGTGCGGATCGGAATGCCGTACCAGCGGCGGGACACCTCCAGTGCCGCGACGCGATGGACCCAGCTCGTGGCGGAGGCGCTGCAGCGCGTGCGCGCCGTTCCCGGCGTGCGTTCGGCGGCAATGGCATCCACGTGCGGAGCCGATCACAACGTCGTGACCACCGACCGCACCATCGAGGGCGGCGTGGCGGGCTACCTCAGGAGCTGCACGAACGTCAGCGCGGACTACTTCCGCACGCTGGGCCGCGAGATCGTCGAGGGCCGCGACTTCACCGACGCGGACGCCGCGGCCGGAGGCGCGGTGATCCTCGACGAGTGGACGGCACGCCTCCTCTTTCCGCACGAGCGCGCGGTGGGACGGATGCTCAAGCTCGGCAACCTCGCGTCGAAGGAGCCCTGGCTCAGGGTCGTGGGCGTGGCGCGTGAGCGCCGCGAGGGCTTCACGCTCTACCCCGAGCTGCCGCGTGACTCGATGGCGATGGTGTGGGCCGCGATCCCACCCGCCGCGGATGCGCGTCCCGGCATCGTCGTGCGCGGCGATCCGCGCTCGACGGCAGTGCCGGTCGCGGTCCATCGCGCGCTTCGCGGCACTCTTCCCCCGCGGACGTTCGTGGTGGTGAGGCCGTGGCTCTCCACCTGGGAGGACTCGCTGCGCCAGCTCGAGTTCCTCGCCCTCGTCTTCACGCTCCTCGGCGCGGCCTCGCTGGCCCTGGGCGCCGCCGGGCTCTTCAGCGTCATCTCCTACATTGCCGGCCAGCGGATGCGCGAGTTCGCCGTGCGCATCGCACTCGGCGCCACCACCGACAACGTGCTGCGCCTCGTGCTGCGTGACGGCCTCGTGATGGCGCTCGCGGGCACGGCCGTGGGCGCGGGGCTCGGGATGAAGGCGGGCTTCCTGCTCTGGGACAAGATGTACGACACGTATCCGGTGGACGTGACGGCGCTGGTCGCGGCCGAGGCGGTGCTCCTGCTCACGACGATGCTCGCCTGCCTCGGGCCCGCGCTCCGGGCGACGAAGGCAAACCCGGTGGAGGTGTTGCGTGCGGCGTGACGGATCGCGGGACCACGCGGTGGCCATGATGCGCCTACCACCGCGCCGGGCATGATCCGCGAGATCGCCTCTGCGCTCGCGAGGGCCGCCCGCTCCTTCCGCCGCCGCCCCGCGTTCTTCGCGATCTCCACGCTCACGCTCGCCTTGGCGCTTGCCTTCGCGACGAGCGTCTTCTCCGTCGTGGACGGCTTCAAGCACCCGCCCAATCCCTTCCCCGAGCCCGACCGCACCTTCTACGCGCAGTGGTGGGGCGCGCGCGACAAGGCCCATCCCGGCGCGACCGGCGACCAGCTCCTCGAAGCCGTGCGGCGCGTGGCTGCGTTCGATGGCGTCGCGTCGTCGGGCGTCGAGTTCAAGACGGTGCGGGCGGGAGATGGGGAAAACCAGCGCATCGTCGCGCTCGTCTCGCCCGACTTCTTCCGCGTGCTCCGCGTTCGGCCGCGCATCGGGCGCACGTTTACCGACGACGACACACGAGCCGCCGACGCCGTCGTCGTCGGCGATGACTTCTGGCGCACTACCTTCCAGAATCGCGCCTCGCTCGACGGCGCCACCATCACGATCGAGAACCGCACGTACTTCGTGATCGGCGTGATGCCGAGGGGGTTCGCCTACGCCGGCCCCTTCCAGGCTAGCGTCTGGCGGCTGCGCGCGGCCGGGGATGCAGCCGCGTGCTGCTTCCTCAGCGCGCATCTCCGTCCCGGTGCGCAGCGCCGGACCGCGGACGCGCAGCTTGCGACCCTCGCGGCGCAGCTGACGCAGACGTTCCGCGTCGAAGACCGTCCGTACGGCTTCACGCTCCACGACTTTCTCCCGAAGCCGCGCGCGCTCGGCGCGGGACACCTGGCGATGCTCACGACCGCGCTCTGCACGCTCTTCGTCGCGTGCGCGAACATCGCCGCGCTGATGCTCGCGCGCGCCGTCGCGCGGCGCCGCGATCTCGCCCTCCGCCTCTCGCTCGGCGCCACGCGGCGCACGCTGGCGCTCGAGCAAGTCGCCGAGGCGACGCTCCTTGGCGCAGCCGGCGCGGCGGCCGGCGTTGTGTTGAGCGTGTGGGGAAGCGCCGCCATCGCCCGCGCGATTCCTCCGGAAATGCGGTGGCTGGCGATGCTCGATCCGCAGTGGAGCGCGCGGCTCTTCGGCATCGTGCTCGGTGTCGTCGTGCTCGCCATCGTGCTCACCGGGCTGCTCCCCGCGTGGCAGGTCTCGCGCATCCAGCCGATGGAGCCGCTCAAGGAGGCGTCGGCCGGAACCACCGGCCGCACGGCGCACCGGATGAAGTTCGTGGTCGCCGCGGAGCTGGCCGCCGCGCTCTTTCTCCTCGTGCCCGCCGTCCTCGGGACGCGGAGCGCGATCCGCGTCGCGCGCTTCGACTTCGGGTTCGATCCGCGGCCGCTCATCGCGGCGGAGGGACGCTTCGTCTATCGCTGGGATCTCGATCGCTTTCACTGGGCCGACGCCGCCTCGGCGCTCCTCCCGCGCGTGCAGGCGACGCCGGGGATCGCGAGCGCGACGACGCTGGCCGTGGGCCATCCCGAGCACAACCAGGTCTTCTCGGACATCACGACCGGCGGGCCGCCGCCGATTCTCGCGGGGAGCTACGTCATCGCCGGCCCCCGGTTCTTCGAGACGACGCAGATCCGTCTCCTGCAGGGGCGCGACTTCCAGGAAGGCGACGCCGTTCGCGGCGCCGTGATTCTCGACGAGCGCGCCGTGCCCGCGCTCTTCCCCGACGGCAAGGCGCTCGGCCGGCGCGTGAAGCTCGGCAGTCCTGAAGGACCTGCGCCCTGGCTCGAAGTCATCGGCGTGGCGAAGCGCGCCGACCTGGCCTTTCCGACGGATCCCGATGGGCCCCGCTGGCCGCCGATCTACGCGAGCATCGAACACCAGGACAACCGGTCCTGGCAGATTCTCGCGCGCGCGAGTGGTGGCGTCGGGGCCGCCACGCTGCGTCTCGATCGCGATCTCAACTCGCTGCTGCCGCCGGCGGCACGCGCCCGCGTCGTGCCGTACTCCGCTGCGTACGAGCGTCTCGTCCGCTTGGTGAGCATCAATACGAAACTCTTCGCGGGGCTCGGCAGCGCGTCGCTCGTGCTCGCGGCGATAGGTCTCTTCGCCGTGCTCGCGTACACGGTGCATCAACGGATGCGGGAGTTCGGCGTCCGGGTTGCGCTGGGCGCGCAGCGGGCCGACCTGCTGCGCCTCGTGCTCACCGACGGCGCGGAGATGGCGCTCGCGGGCACCGGCGTCGGCGCGATCGCCGTGCTGGTGGGCGTCGGGCTCCAACTGCCGATCGCGGGGCCGCTGTACGGTGTCGAGCCGACGGATCCCGTGGCGCTCATCGTGGCCGAGGCGGTGCTGATGGTGGTCGCGCTGGGCGCGTGTCTCGTGCCCGCGCTGCGGGCGATGCGCGCGGATCCGGTGGAAGTGCTGCGGGCCACGTAGATGTTCACGGCTTTCGCGCACACCCTCCGGCGCCTCCGGCGCTCCCCCGGCTTCCTCGTTGTTGCGACGCTCTCGCTCGCGATCGGCCTCGCGCTCGCGACCACCACATTCGCCGTGGTGGACTCGATGATACGGCCGCACATCCCGATTCCCGACCTCGACCGCGTCTTCGTCCGGTGGCTGCGTCTCGGCAACCAGAAGAACCCCCCGTCCACGGGAGAGCAGTTGCGCGCGCTCCGGTCGCTGCCGGGCGTCGAGGGCGTGGGAGTCATCAGCTCGCAGCAACGGCGCGTGATGGTCGAGGGAGTTGAGCGTTACACGACGTTCACAGGCGTTACCTCGGACTTTCTCGACCTCCTCCACGTACGGCCGGACTCGGGACGGATGCCGACGGGCGAGGAGATCAGAACGAATGCAGCCGTGCTGGTAACGCAACGTGAGTGGCGCACGCTCTTCGGGATGACTCGACGTCTCGGCTCGTCGCGAGTCACCATTGACGATCGGGTGTACACCGTGGTCGGAATCCTCCCGCTCGGCGTCGAGCGCCTGTTCGGCGGCGGACTCTGGCTGCCGTTCGCGACAGCTGGCGACATCGAGACCATTCGCCCGGCAAACATCATCGTCAAGCTCCGGCCGGGCACGGACTCGCTTTCGATTCGCCCTCAGCTCGCGACCGTCGCCGCGAACTTCACCGCGGCGTACACAACGCCCGGTGTCCCCGCGTACGAGCTGCGGCTCCGGGGTGTCCGTCCCCGGCCGCGGAGCGTGCGGGAGGAAGCACTTGCACTCCTCCTCACGTTCATCGGGGTCGGCGTGCTTGCCATTGCCTGTGCCAACGTGGCGGCACTGGCGCTGGCACGTGGGCTCACCCGTCGGCGCGACCACGGACTGCGCATCGCCCTCGGTGCGTCGCGCTTCGCGATCGGTATGGAGGTTGTTCGAGAGGTGCTGGTGGTCGCCTTGGCCGGCACGATCATCGGCCTCCCTCTCGCGGCAGCACTCATCGGAGTGTTCACCAGCATCGTGCCCGAGGACCTTTCCTGGCGCGGTGACTTCCTGCCGGAGCTGAACGCGCGCGTCTTCGCGCTGAGCGCCGCCACGCTCGCGCTCGGCATCGGGATCGCCGGCGGACTACCCGCGTGGCGCGCAAGCCGTGTGAACCCGAGCGATCCGCTCAAGGACAACGCGGGCACCACGACGGGCCGTTCACACAATCAGTTCCGACTTCTTGTGATGGGCGAACTGGCGATCTCGATGGTGCTGGTCATGCTCGCAAGTCTGGTGACGCTCTCGACCAGGAATCTCGTGAGCTTCGATTTCGGCTATGACGCCCGACTCCTGATCCAGGCAGTTGTGTACCTCCCGTGGCGCGACTCGACGGGCGCGGAAGGCCGGGAACGGCTGATGCTGGCGACGATCAACCGCGTGCGCGCGCATCCTCGCGTCGTCTCGGCGGCAGTGCAGACGAATGTGCCGGTCGAGCATGAGGAGATGATCTCGGACGACCTCCGCGAGGCGCCGCCACTTCTCGAGCGGTGGTACATGGACGTCGGACCCGGCTACCTCAAGACGCTCGGCCTGCCGCTGATCGCCGGCCGCGAGATCGTGGAGGGCGACCGGGCAAGCGGAGGTGCGGTCGTGCTCACGGAGCGGGCGGCGAAGGCGCTCTTCCCCCGCGGGAACGCGATCGGCCGGCTCGTGAAGTTCGGCGACGAGCGTTCAACACGGCCCTGGCTCCCGGTCGTGGGGATTGCGCGCGAGCCAGAGCGAGACCTTCGCTCGAGCAATCCCGAATCGCCGCCGGTCATTTTCGCCTCGACACGCGAAGCGAGGTTCGATGGGTGGACCATCGCCATCCGGCCTGACCGCCTTGACCCCGGACTCGTGCTCGAGCTCGAGCGTATTCTGCGGGATGTGCTGTCCCCGCGCTCGTCCGTCAGCGTGAGGCCGATGCTCGCGTGGTACGATCGTGACATTCGCGTCCAGCGGTTCTTCGACAAGGTCTTCTCCACGCTTGGCTTCGCGGCGTTGCTCCTCGGCGCCACCGGCCTGTTCAGCGTCCTCACGTACGCCGTGAGCCAGCGCCTGCGTGAGTTTGCCGTTCGCATCGCGCTCGGCGCTCGTCCGCGCGACGTGCTCGCACTCGTGCTGCTTAGCGGCTTCGAGATGGCGCTTGGCGGGACGGCCGTCGGCGCGCTGCTCAGCTTCTGGGCCTCGGCGGGCATCTCGGCGATGCTCTACGGCGTGAAGAATACGGATCCGGTCTCGCTCATAGTCGCCGAGGTGACACTGCTGGTGGTCACGATGGCGGCGAGCCTCGCGCCCGCACTGCGCGCGATGCGGGCGGATCCGATCGAGGTGTTGCGTGCAACCTGAGCGACGGCCGCACGAGTGACCGCGACGCGATCCATCGCCCGGTCACTGCGCTCCCTGCGTCGCTCGCCGGGGTTCGTGGCGATCGCCACGCTCTCGCTGGGCACGGCGCTCGGGGTCTCGACCGCCGTGTTCGCGGTGATTGACGCCACGCGCTTCTCGGTGTCGGCGTACCGTGAGCCGGAGCGACTGTTCAGCGTCCGGATGTTCTCGCGCAAGGGACTCGCGCCCACGGCGTTGGAGTTCGAGCAGGCGCTCGCCGCGATACCCGGCGTCGAACAGGTGGCGACCGCCTACCGCTCGAGCGCACTCGCCGAGCTGGAGGCCTCGCTCGAGCAGGTCGAGGTGTCGTACGTCCGGCCGGGCTACTTCGAGACGCTCGGCACGCGGCCGCGCCTCGGCCGACTTCCGGCGGCCGATGAGCCGAGTCGCGGCGATGCCGCCGTCGTCAGCGATCGCCTCTGGCGCCGGCGCTTCGCCAACCGGGGCGTGATCGGCGACGCGACGATCACGATCGGCGATCGGCAGTACGCCGTCATCGGCGTGCTTCCGGCGGGGACGAGCGGCAACGAGCGCTGGGTGGACGCCTGGGTGCTCGCACCGGACCTCCCGCTCAACGTGAGCCGGTTCGCCGTGCTTCGCGTGCGACCCGGCATCACCGCCGTCCAGCTGCGGCCGCGAGTGCGGGACATCGGCGCGCAGTTCGCCAGCGGATACTTCGGGCCGCGCTCTCGGCCGCTCGAAGCCATCGTCGCATCGCTTCGGGAACGCCCGCTTCAGATCACCGAGCTTGACGGCACGATGGTCGGCGCCGCCGTCTGCGTCCTGCTCATCGCCTGCGCGAACGTCGCGGCCCTGATGCTCGCGCGCGGCGTCGCGCGCAGGCGGGAGTACGCCTTGCGACTGGCCCTCGGCGCGTCTCGCGGCGTGATCGCGCGGGAAGTGGTCGTCGAGGTGGCGCTGCTCGCGCTGCTGGGGGCCGTGGCCGGGGCGATCCTCGCGTCGTGGGGAGTAGGGCTGCTCGCGCGCGCGATGCCGGATCAGGTGGTCTTGCTCGGCCTCCGGCCTCCACAGTGGAGCCTTCGCGTGCTGGCGATGAGCGCGGCGGCCGTCTTCTCGTGCGTCGCGCTCGCCGGCGCCGTGCCCGCCTGGCGCGCCGGCGCCACCGACCCGGCGGGTCCGTTGAAGGAGAGCTCCGGCGGCTCGACCGGTCGAGTCGCGACGCGATTCCGCTGGCTCGTGATCGCGGAGCTGGCGATCGCGATGACCGTGATGGTCGGGGCGAGCCTGTTGCTCAAGTCCATTCGCCGTCTCGACGGTGCGTCCGCCGGCTACCTGGCTCGGGGCATGCTCAGTGTCGGCGTGCAGTTCGGCACCCGGCGCGACACCGTGCCGAGCGCGGAGCGCGCTCGCCGGCTCGACCTCATACTCGAGCGGATACGCACGATGCCCGGCGTGCGCACGGCGGCCACGTTCCACCAAGGTTGTCTGGCGGCCCGGATGCTGACGACCGAGAACGCGGCGAGCGACAGCGAGAACACCTCGCTCTACAGGCAGCCCTGCCATACCGCCGGACCCGACTTCTTTCGCTCGCTCGGCCTTCGAATGGTCGCCGGACGGGAGTTCAGCGCGGGCGACGTCGCGGCGGGCGGCGCCGTCATCCTCGATGAGAAGACCGCGCGACGGCTCTTTCCCCACGAGAGCGCCGTCGGCAGACGAGTCAAGTTCGGCCTGTTCAGCGAGAACCAACCCTGGCTGCCGGTCGTCGGAGTCGTCCGCAACTCGACGCTCTACGTGATTCGTTTCCCGGAGCTCGGTCCGGACTCGAGCATCACGCTCTTCGTGACGCCGTCCGATGTCGCGCCGTACGGCTCGACGATCGTGGTCCGTCCCGAGCCGGGAGCGCGCGGCGTCGCGCTGGAGATCGGTCGCGCGCTGAGCGACCTCCTCCCGCCGCCGAGCTACTCGTCGAGTCTCCGGCCGTGGGACTACGGCTACACCTCGCAGCGGGAGTCCATCGGATTCGTCCTCATCGTCTTCGCGACGCTCGGGGTGATGTCGCTCGCGCTCGGCGCGGCGGGACTGTTCAGTGTCGTTTCGTACGTCGCGAGCCAGCGAACGCGCGAGTTCGCCGTCCGCATCGCGCTCGGCGCGACGAGCAGCAACGTGCTTCGCCTGGTCGTGCGGAATTCGCTCGAGCTGGCCCTCGGTGGCACGGCGTTCGGCGCGCTCGTGGGGATGTGGGCGGGTTTTCGTCTCTGGAACTGGCTGTATGGGGTGTACCCGGTTGACGTGGGGGCGCTGCTCGCCGCGGAGGGTGTGCTGCTCGCCGTGACGCTCGCCGCGAGCCTGGCCCCGGCGCTTCGAGCGACGCGGGCGGATCCCGTCGAGGTCCTGCGTGCGACCTGACCGCGCCGGCCGCGCGCTGATCGGCGCGGCGCTCGGCGGCGCGCGTGAGTTCCCCGGCGCCTTCGCGCGCGCCACCCGTTCGCTGCGCCGGTCGCCCGGGTTCTTCGCGATCGCCGTCCTCTCGCTTGGCATCGGGATGGGCGTCACCACCGCCGTCTACGCGTTCGTGGACAAGATCACGCATCCGCGTGTGGACTTCGCCCACGCCGATCGGCTCTTCTTCGTTTCCGCGCAATACTGGGATTCCCGGCGCGTCACCAGCTACGACCGGTGGAACGCGCTCCGGTCCCTCCCTTCGGCGGACGGCTTCGCCGTCTCCGTCTTCGACGACTCCGACCTCGAGGTCAACGGCCAGGTCACGGAGGGCGGCCTGCGTGGCATCCTGCCCGGGTACTTCGACGTGCTCGGCGTCACGCCGCGCCTGGGCCGGCTTATCTCACCGGCGGAGTTCGAGACGCGGAGCGCCGCGGTCGTGAGCGACCGATTCTGGCGGCGGTACTTCCAGAACAGGCGAGACATTGGAGACGCCCGGATCTTCGTGGCGGGCCGGCAGGTCGCCATCGTCGGGGTCCTGCCGCAGAACACGGGCTCCGCGTTCGTCTATTTCCCCGGCGGAGAGCGAGTCTTCGCTCGCTCGATCGTTCTTCAGCGTGATCGTGCGCCTGCGGTCGGAAGCGATCAAGCCACGGGCCGACGCCGAGGTGGCCGCGATCGCGAAGCACCTTTCGGCGGTCCGCTCTCCCGATCGTCCCGGGCTTTTCGTGCTCCGGTCGGTGAACCCCGATCCCCTCAGGCTGCAGACGTACCAGGGCGCGATGGTCGGCGCGGCGCTGAGCATCCTGCTCATCGCGTGCGGCAACGTCGCGGCCCTGATGCTCGCGCGCGGCGTACGCCGCCGCCGCGATCAGGCGCTCCGCCTGGCGCTCGGTGCGTCGCGAAGGACGCTGGTCGCCGACGTCATCGCCGAAGTCACGCTGCTCACCGTGGCGGGTGCGGCGGCGGGCGTCCTGTTGGCGTTCTGGGGACTCAAGGCGTTCACCGTCTCGATTCCCGAGGAGCTGATCTGGCGGGGCTTCACGGAGCCCGAGTGGAGCGGCCGCGTGTTCGCGATGACGGTGATCGCGGTGCTCGCCAGCGTGCTCGTGGCAAGCCTCTTTCCGGCGTGGCAGGCCGCGCGCACGCATCCCGCCGAGCCCCTCAAGGACAACGCCGGCACGACGACCGGGCGCGCCGGCTCGCGCTTCCGTGCGCTGGTCGTCGCCGAGCTGGCGATGTCCATGGTGCTGCTGGTCGGCGCGAGCCTCATCGTGAAGGCCACGCAGCGCGCGGCGAGCTTCATCATCGGGTTTGACCCGAAGCCCCTCCTCGCGGGCCAGATCTACGTGCGCGCGCCGACAGACACGATGGCCCAGCGGTACCGGTGGTCAGCGAAGCCGGTTGACGAGGTGCAGGGAGCGCTCGACCGCATTCGCGCGGTGCCCGGGATCACAGACGTCGCGATGCGCGGCTCCGGTCGCCCCGACAGCAACCAGATCGTCTCCGACGAGCTGCTTGTGCGCGGGAGTTTCCTCTTCACGCGCGGTTACTCCGTCGTCGGGCCGCGATACTTCGACACGATGGGGATTCGCCTGAAGGCCGGACGCGACTTCACGGAGAGTGATGCCTTGGGACCCGGCGCGGTGATCCTCGACGAGGTCGCGGTGCGGGAGCTCTTTCCCTACGGCGGCGCCCTGGGCCGCCTCGTGAAGCTCGGCGACCGGACCTCGACGCGACCCTGGGTGCCCGTAATCGGCATCGCGCCGACCATCCAGGAATGGCTTCCCGAAGACCCGGACATGCTTCGGCGAGACCCGCAGATCTACTCGATCGAGCCGCAAGGCCGGCAGCGCGGCTGGAGCTTCATCGCACGGCAGTCGCGCGCGGCACCGGACATCGCGGTCACGATCAGGCGCAAGCTGCAGGACGCGCTTCCGCCGCGGTCGTACGTGAGCGTCACGCCCTTCACACGCGACATCGAAGAGCAACTGCGCCCGCGGCGGTTCCTCTCGGGGGTCTTCGTGCTGCTCGGCGCCGTCTCGCTCCTCATGGCCTCCGCGGGACTCTTCGCCGTGCTCTCGTATTCGGTCGGAGAGCGGATGCGCGAGTTCGCCGTGCGCATCGCGCTCGGCGCGCGCCGTTCCGACATCCTGCGTCTCGTGCTCCGCGACGGCTTGGAGCTGGCGTTGGGCGGCACGGCCCTGGGTGCGTTCGGCGGAATGTGGGCCGGTCAGCTGCTGTCGAAGTGGCTATTCGGCGTGCATCCGGCGGACGTCGTCGCGCTGGTGACGGCAGAGGCAATCCTGGTCGCCGTGACGATGGCGTCGTGCGTGGCCCCCGCGATCCGGGCAAGGCAGGCGAATCCGGTGGACGTGCTGCGTGCGACGTGACGGGCGCGCGCCGACCCCGTCGCCGTGCTCGGCGTCATGTGACGCAGCGCACTTGACAACCCCGCGCCCTCGTGTCACTGTATGACTACACCGATACACTAGGCCCGTATGTTCGAACGCATTGATCCGCGCAGTCCCATCCCGATCTACGCCCAGATCGCCGAGCGCGTCCGCGTGGCCGTGGCCGCGGGCGAGTTGGCCCGGGGCGACAGCCTCCCGTCGGTCCGCGCGCTCGCGATGCGCCTGCGCGTGAACCCGGCCACCGTCGTGCAGGCCTACCGCGAGCTCGAGCACGAGAGACTCGTGGAAATGCGGCAGGGCGCGGGCACCTTCGTGGCCGACGTCCCGCACGACACGCGCGTGCAGAAGCGTGCCGCCGCGGCCAGGCGCGTCGTGCGCGAGATGCTGGCCGAAGCGGGCCGGCTCGGCCTCGGCCGCGACGACATCAAGCGCGCCGTCAGCGCCGAACTCGATGGAGAGCCCAAGCGATGAGCGACGCCGTCCTCGTCCGCAATCTCGACTACCGCGCGGGAAAGGAGTTCGCGATTCGCGACCTCGCGATGACCGTCCCCGCGGGATCCGTCTACGGCTTCCTGGGCCCCAACGGCTCCGGGAAGACCACGACGATCCAGCTCCTGCTCGGGATGCGCCGCGCCGACGCGGGCACCGTGAGCGTGCTCGGCCACGACGTCCCCGCCGGCGTCCACAAGGCGCTCGCGCGGATCGGCTACGTGCCCGAGCGGCTGCACCTCTACCCGACCCTCACCGTCGAGGAGACGCTCCGCTACCACGCGGCGTTCTACCCGGACTGGGACACCGCGCGCGCCGAGCAGCTCCGCCGCGAGTTCGCGCTCAGAGCCGAGCAGGCAGTCGAGCGGCTCTCGAAGGGCGAGGCGGGGAAGCTGATGATGCTCCTGGCGCTCGCGCACACGCCCGAGCTGCTCGTGCTCGACGAGCCGACGGACGGCCTCGATCCCGTGGTGCGGCGCGACATGCTCAATGCGCTACTCGAGTACGTCTCCGCCCGACACGCGACCGTGCTGATCTCGAGCCATCTCGTGCACGAGCAGGAGCGCATCTGCGACCACGTCGGCGTGATGGACGACGGCCGGCTCGTGGCCGAGATGCCGATGCACGCGTTCCGGAGCGGGATCAAGCGGCTCCGCATCACGGGCGCGCCGCGCGACGCGGGGTCGCCGCCGTTCACGCTCCTGACGCGCGGGCTGCGCGCGGGACGGGAGGAGGAGTGGGTCGTGCGCGGCTGGCAGACGGAGATGCACGACTGGTTCACCCGCGTGGGCGGCGAAGTGCGCGAGGTGATTGATCTGGATCTCGAGGAGAGCTTCGTGGAACTGCTGCGCGCCGCCCGCAAGAGCGAGCCGGAGGGCAACTGATGTTCCGACAAGTCCTGTACGTCCAGTGGAAGTGGGCGCGGCTCGAGCTGATCGTCTGTGCGATCGCGGCGTTTCTCATTCCGCCCGTCGTGATGAACGTCTTCATCGGGCAGTACGACACTTACTACACGAGAGGACTCCTGACCGGGTCGGCGGCGACCGGCGTGTTCTACGTGGCGCTGGCGCTCGTCGTGGCGGTGACGCTCGCGGCACGGCCGTGGAACGCGGACGCCGCGCTCAACCACGCCTACGCCCTCTCGCTCCCGGTGAGCTGGAGCGAGTTCACGCGCTATCGGTTTCTGGCCGGCGCCGTGCTGCTCGTTGTGCCCGCGCTCACGGTGTGGCTGAGCGGGATCGTCACCGCCGGGAGCATCACGATTCCACCCACGCTCCAGGCGTATCCGGCGAGTCTCGCGATCCGCTTCCTCCTGATGGCGCTCGTGCTCTACTCGGCCGTCTTCGCGCTGCAGTACGTCGCGGGGAAGCGCGCGGCGAAGCTGGGAGCGTGGGTGCTCGTGCTGCTGCTCGTCGTGGAGGTGGTGGTGCAACTGTTCCACCTCGGGGACCCGTTCGTCCCGACGTGGAAGCTGCTCACGAGCTGGCCCGGCCCGTTCCGGCTGCTCACGGCGCGCTGGATGCTGATTGATGTCTGACGCGGCTCGCCGTCGGGGCGGTTTCGGGCGCGCGGGGCGTTACGTTTCGCTCGCGCTCGCGCTGATCGCGTCCACGCTGCTCACGTCCACGCTGGTCGCGTCGGGCGCCGGCGCTCAGGACGCGGCGCAAATCCGCGCGCGCACGCTCGCCGCTTCGCGTCACGCCCTCGCGATGCGTGCGAGGTACGACAGCGCGCGCCGCGCCGCGCGCGCCGTGCTCCCGAGCGACTCGATCCGCGCCGGAGGCCTCACACTGCGGGTGGACCCCGAGGTGGTGCGGGGGACGACGCGCCGCACGATTGAGCGTGCCGCGGCTCGGGCGTCGGAAGAGATTCGCCGCACGCTCGGATCCGCGGCGGACGACCTCACCATCGGGAATCCGGTGGTCGTGCGGGGCCTCCCCGCGTACGCTCTCACCTGGCGCGGGTCGCGGCTGGCCTTCGGGCTCGCCGGCGTCCCGGGGCGCGCCAGCATGTATGCACTGACGCTCAGCGAGCACGAAGCGACGAGGACGATCCTGGATCTCGTCGGCTCCCTCGCGGCCAGCCGGGCACCCGACTCCTTGCGCGCGTGGACCTACGGCTGGATTCCCGCGTTCCGCGAGGAGGAGTCGCGCTGGGCCGACTTCGCCGTCGAGCTCGCGGTCTCGCGATCGTTTGTCGCCCGCGCCTGTCATCGCGGGGCGCTCGGGCAGTGCGAGCGGGCGCTCGGGCTCGTGCCGGTGCACGACAAGCTCACGGAGTGGTACGCGCCCGAGGACTGGCGCGCGCTCCTTGACAGCTGGAAGCCGCTGGATCCCGATGTCGAGGCCGTACGCCGCGACTGCGTGGAGAAAGGGGTGCCGGCATCGTGCGAGCGCGCGGCGCGCGCACGCACGGTTCCACTCCCCCTGACCATGGCCGCGCGCCAATCGCTCCTGGGCCTCGCGCTCGAACGCGGCGGCACGGACGCGTATCGGCGGCTGCTCGCGGCGCGCGGCGGCGTGCGCGAGGTGCTCGCGGCGACCGCGGGCATCGGCGCGGACTCGCTCGTGGCCGAGTGGCGCGCGCGCGTCCTCGCCGCCTCGCCACACGGCACGCGGCCCGGCGCGGCCGAGGCGGGCTTTGCGCTCGCGTGGGTGGTGCTCCTGTCGGTGGCCGCCGCGCGGAGGCGCCCGTGAAGCTCACCTTCGAGCGCTGGATCGCCGCCATCGTGTTGGCGTGCGCGACCGTCGCGGTCCTGCTCCTTCCGCCACTCCCCCGCCGGTGGAGTGACGAATACTACTGGTACGGGTCGTTCGACGAAATCGTGATTCCGGGCGGGCTCGCGCAGCGTACGAATGCCGCCGCGACGCACGCACAACTGCTCCGGGAGGCCGATGACGCGGCTCAGGACATCGAGGCCGCACGACGCGTCTTCGCCGCGCGGCCGGCCAGGCCAGGCGAGCCCGAGGTCTGGTTCGCCGCGGACGTCGGCGAGGCCACGCGGCGCCAGGTGAACGCGGTGCTCGCCGCCGAGCACGAGGAGCGCGGCGAGTGGCGCGGAAAGGGCCTCGTCGCGCTGATCGTCCGCAGCGACACCGCCACCACGCTGGACGGCCGCCCCTTGCCGAGACGATGGAGCTGGAACCAGCTCACGCTCCGCGTAGTGCCTCCCTCCGCGGCGACGGGCGGGCGCTGCGTGGCGGTGCTGTCGCTCGGCGCGACCAGACTCAGAGGGGGCGAGGTTCAGAAGACGATCTTCCGGCCGCTCCTCGATGGGTGCGCCTTCCACGACGCCTTCGGCACGCCGGGCCCCGAGATCGCGGCGTGGCTCACCGCCGTGCGCTTCAGCACCGCTCGCACATACGCGCCGGCGGCGAGCGACTCACTGCGCCGCGCGTTCCGTCGCATGTACTCCTACGGCTATCGTGACCCGTACGCCAATCGTGGAGACCCCGCCAGCATCCGCTGCCGGGACGGCGAGGACGCGCCGTGCCTCGAAGCGCTCGCCCCGGGGACCCGGCCCGAGGAGTGGTGGCCCTGGTGGGAGCGTGACCGGTCGGTTCCGTCACTCGCGGTGTCGAGCCGGCAGGATCCGCGAGAAGTGACTACGCTCGGCGCCACGCTCGACGCGCTCGCGCACGACCTGGGGCCTGCGCGCTTTCAGCGCCTCTGGACCTCGAGCCGGCCGCTGGCCGAGGCGTACACCGACCTCGCCGGCGAGCCGCTCGCGGCGTGGATTCGCCGCAGACAGCTCGACCTGACCGGGCCGGTGCAGCGCGGTCCGCTCGACACCGCGGGCGCCAACGCGGTGACGCTCCTCACCGTGCTGCTCCTCGCGGCGCTCGCCGTGCGGCTGTCGCCGCGCGCGAGGACTGACTGAGCAACCTACGGCACGAACCTCGGCGCCTGTATCAACACGTGCGGTGTCCCCTTCAGGAGATCGTTGATCTTCACGATCCGCGTGTTCACGATCCCGTCGAGCCGCGTCTGCGCCGCGTTCGTCTCACCCGTCAGCTCCGTGAAGCGGAGCTGCTCGCCCACCGTCGGCGGCCACATCGGCCCCCGGATCATCCCCGACACCGACTGCGCCTCCTCGCGCAGCCGCGGGTACTGCCGGTAGCCGAGCCCCGCGATCGGCCGCGCGAGCACCGAGTCGCGGAACTGCCTGAGGTCCCTGAGTCCGCCGTCAATCTCGGCGAGCACCGGTTGCTGGGCCGCGGCGCCGGGCGCGCCCGCGGCCGTGTCGCGCGGCGCACTCCGGATCTGCGTCTGGAGCGACGTGAGCTGCTGCACGAGGTTGTCCACGGTACTGACGATTCGGTTCACGCGCACGACCATCTCCTGCGCCTGCATCGAGGTGGTGAACTGCTGCGCGAGTTGCGCGGCGGTCATGTCAGAACGCGGGTCGAGCGAGACTTCGACGTTCTTGGAGTACCTTCGCCCCTCGACCTGCAGCGTGACCGTGTACGTGCCCGGCAGTGCGGCGATCCCGCCGCCACCGCCGAAGAAGGCGAACTCGGGCGGCGCGGCCTCGTCAGCCGCCGCCGCGCGCCGCTGCGCGCGAAGCGCCGCGAGTGATGTGTCGGGGCCGGCCGCGCCGGCCGCCGCGCCACCACCACCACCACGACCGCCACCCCCGCCTCGCCCCCCGCCGCCCGCGGGCGCCTCGTACCGCAGGTCCCACGCGATCCGGTTCACGCCGGGCTCATCGAGCACGCGGTTGTAGCGCCGCACCACGCGACCGTCCTTGTCGGCGATCGTCACGTTCACCGCGCCCGGCGGCTGCGACTTCAGGTAGTACGAGATGATCGCACCGTCGGGCGGGTTCCGGCCGCTCCAGGTCTTCTGCCCGAGGCTGCCGTCGCGATTCCACATGTTCCACCGCACCGCGGGCCGCACGTCGAAGAGCGTCACCTCAGCGGCCTGCGCCACGCCCAGCTGCTGCAGCGGCGTGATGTCGTCCAGGATGTACATCCCGCGCCCGTGTGTGGCGATGATGAGGTCGTTCTCGCGCGGATGGATCTGCAGGTCGCGCACCGGAACCGCGGCCAACTCGCCGCGCAGCGACACCCAGTGGCCGCCGCGGTCCCACGACGCCCAGATCCCCAGCTCCGTGCCGACGAAGAGCAGGTTCCGGTTCTTCGGATCTTCACGCACCACGTGCGCCCACCCCGCCGTCGCCGGCAGGTCGCCCGCGATCGCCTTCCACGTGCGGCCGAAGTCCGTGGTCATGTACACGTACGGCGTGTAGTCGTCGCTCTGCCAGTGGCTCGCGGTGACATATGCGGTGCCCGCGTCGAAGTGCGACGCTTCCACCGTGCCGATCCACGCGTTCGGCTTGAGCCCCGCCACGGTCCGGAAGACGTTGCTCCAGGTCTTGCCGCCGTCACGCGTGACCTGCACGTTGCCGTCGTCCGTTCCCACCCAGATGAGGTTCGCGTCGAGCACGGACGGCGAGATCGAGAGCAGCGTGCAGTGAAACTCCGCCGCCGTGTTGTCCACCACCACCGGGCCGCCGGACGACTGCATCTTGGCCGGGTCGTTGGTCGTGAGGTCGGGCGAGATCACCTCCCACGACAGGCCGTTATTCGTGGACTTGAAGAGGACGTTGCCGCCGAAGTACACCACACCCGGATTCTGCGGCGAGAGCGCGACGGGGCTGTTCCAGTTGAAGCGGTACTTGTGGCCGAGCATCGCGTCGCCCACCGAGCCGACGCGGTTCGGGTAGGGATAGATCGTCTTCTGCACGCCGAGGCGCGTGTCGGTCACGTTGACGTACCCGCCCTGCGCCGTGGAGTAGATCATCCAGGGCTTTGCCAGGTCGGGCACCGTGAAGAACCCGTCGCCGCCCGAGACCGTGAACCAGTCGGACTTGCGCACCGCGCCGGAGAGTCCGATGCTCGGCCCGCACCAGTTGCCGTTGTCCTGCAGCCCGCCGCACACCATGTACGGCTTCTGCAGGTCGTAGTTCACGTGGTAGAACTGCGTGAACGGGAACGTGTTCACGACTTCCCACGTGCGGCCCGCGTCGAGACTCACGTGCCAACCGCCGTCGGAGCCCTCGAGGATCCGCTTCGGGTTGAGCGGGTCAATCCACATCGCCTGATGGTCGCCGTGAATGCCGCCGCCGATGGAGCGGAAGGTCGCGCCGCCGTCCTCCGACAGCTGCAGCGAACCCGAGAGCGAGTAGAGCCGGTTCGGGTTCTGCGGGTCCACGCGGATGTCGGAGTAATAGAACGGGCGGAAGTTGATGTTCGGGTCGCGATTCACCGTGCGCCACGTGCGGCCCGCATCATCCGTGCGCCAGAGCTGGCCCTCGGTCTTGGTCTCGCTGATCACGTAGACGATGTTCGGATCGCTCGGCGCCACCGCGAGGCCGATGCGGTCCATGTCGCCCTTGGGGAGCCCGCGTTCCCGGTCCTTGCCCGAGAGACGCTCCCACGTTTCGCCGCCATCCACCGACTTGTACACGGCGGTATTCCCGCCGCCGGACGTGAAGTACCACGCCCATCGCCGGTACGTGTACATCCCCGCGTAGATGACGTTCGAGTTTCGCGGGTCCGCCGAGATGTCGGAGCAGGCGGTCTGAGGGTCCACGTAGAGAGTCTTCTTCCAGCTCTTCCCACCGTCGGTGGTCTTGAAGACGCCGCGCTCCTCGTTCGCGCCCCACTCGCGACCGAGTCCGCACACGTAGACGATGTCCGGATTCTTCGCGTCAATGATGACGCGCGTGATCTTGTCGGTCTTCTCGAGCCCGATCTTCGTCCAGTGCTCGCCGGCGTCCAGGGACTTGTACATCCCGCCGCCCGTGGACGCGCTGTTGCGCGGATTCCCCTCGCCCGTTCCGACGTAGATGATGTTCGGATCGCTCGGCGCGACGGCGATGTCACCGATCGAGCTGACGTCCTGCCGGTCGAAGATGGGCCGGAAGGTCGTGCCGCCGTTCGTCGTCTTGATGATGCCGCCCGCGGCACCGCCGACGTAGTAGGTGTTCGGATCGCCGGGCACGCCGGCGATCGCGGGGATGCGACCGGCGTTGTTCGCGGGGCCGATCGAGCGCCAGCGGAGTCCCTTGAGCGCTTCGGCGACCGGGTCCTTCGTCGGCGCGGCGAGCGCGAGGCGTGTTTCGGGCGGGAGCTTGGGGGGTTCGGGCGCGCGGGTGGCGGGGGGCGTGGGGCGCTGTGCCGAAAGTGCGCTCACCGCAAGCGTGAGCAGCACGGGAAGCGCGCGACTGGAGATGCCCGGCATGGTGTCGTTCCTCAGCGGGTGTCGGTCGTTCGATATCGGACTTCTGCGATCAGTCCTATCGGTTCTATATGAACGCGAAGGGAGGCCCGACGCCAGTGCGCCGGGCCTCCCGGGAATGTGCAACACGAGAGCCACAGGTCGGGATTGAACCGACGACCGCTCGATTACGAATCGAGTGCTCTACCACTGAGCTACTGTGGCAGACCTTGATGCGGAATGCCGGATGCGAGATCAGAGGAGTGCATCCATCTCAGACTGCATGCCCTGGCTCGGATTCGAACCGAGACGCCTTACGGCACCACCCCCTCAAGATGGCGTGTCTACCAGTTTCACCACCAGGGCGTCACTGCAGACTTCAAACTTCAGACATCAGACTTCAGACCGGCACATCTGACGTCTGATGTCTGACGTCTGATATCTGCCGTTCCAACGGGAGCGACGGGGCTCGAACCCGCGACCTCTCGAGTGACAGTCGAGTGCTCTAACCAAACTGAGCTACGCCCCCATAGCCCCAACGGGAATCGAACCCGTCTTTGCACCTTGAAAGGGTGCCGTCCTGGCCGCTAGACGATGGGGCCTCCGCATAGACCATGCGGCCTGCCGAATCCGCATCGCCTCGCATAGCGGTAACGGGATTCGAACCCGTGTTTGAGCCTTGAGAGGGCTCCGTCCTAGTCCCCTAGACGATACCGCCTCTTCCGAACCACTCCCAACTCACCGTCGGGCCGAACGTCAGGATCGCCAGCCGCCGGCGATCACACCCTTCGCCCTTCACCGCCAAGATCGCCAGCCGCCGGCGTACACCCCCTGCACCCTTCACCGCCACAGGCCCGGCAGGAATCGAACCTGCAACCCCCGGTTTTGGAGACCGGTGCTCTACCAATTGAGCTACGGACCTACAGAGAGGGTGACTGAGGGGACTTGAACCCCCAACCCCCGGAGCCACAGTCCGGTGCTCTAACCGGTTGAGCTACAGTCACCACGAGCCATCCGTCGCGCCCGGTACAATCTCGTCAACTGCGCGGATCAGGGACAAGTGAGCGCGACCCGCCGTCACTTCGCCCGATCCAGATACTCCCCCGTATTCGGATTCACGCGTACCCGCTCCCCCGTCGAGATGAACTCCGGCACGTTGACCGTCACGCCGTTCTCCAGTTTCGCCGGCTTCGTGCTCGCCGTCTTCGTGGCCGTCTTCATCACGGGCGCCGTGTCCACGATCTCGAGCGCCAGCGACTGCGGGAGCTGAATGCCGATCGGCCGGCCGTCGTAGTACTCGGCGATGATCCGCATCCCCGGCTGCATCCACTGCGCGTTGTCGCCGAGCATCTCGGCGTCCATCTCGAGCTGGTCGTAGTTCTCCGTGTTCATGAAATGGTACGTATCTCCACCCTGGTACATGAACTCGAGCTCGTGCGTTTCCATCGAGGCCCTCTCGATGGTGTCGGCGGCGCGGAAGCGGTGTTCGAAGCTGCTTCCGGTGCGCAGGTTCTTCATCTTCGTCTGGATCATCGCGCGCAGGTTGCCCGGCGTGTGATGACGGAACTCGACGACGCGGCACGGCTGGCCCTCGAAGACGATGACCATCCCTCGGCGGATCTGTGTGGCGGGCATTGCCATGGTGCGACGTCCCTGACTGAGCGATTTCGGAGATTCTGAGACAGCCGTTAAGTCTAATCTCTCAAAGGGGTTGGGTCAACGCTCCCGCTGCGCGGGTGTTAGTACAGTCTCACTTTTCGGACGCATCTACCATTTCAACAAGGGTTTCCAGCGTCCAGATGTGGTCGGTCAGTCCGGCCGCCATCGCAGGTGTGGTGTGTACACCACCCCGATTCGCCGTGAGCGTCATATGCTTCCGGCAGAAGTTGTAATAGAAGAAGTGTAGGGCGATCGAGTGTTTGTGGTTCGCCAGCTTCTTGCTGAACCCGTTCGTCAACCTTGTAAAGCGGCGGTTACCCATCCTCACCGTTAGGTTCTGCCGCTCAATGTGCGACGTGCAGACCTTCGACTCGTCGGGATTCCCGGTGATGCGCTCTTGCGATGTGTGGACCAACGCGGCGGGACTGTAGCGGCGCGCGGCATCGCGCACATTCGTCAAACCGAACACCTTCACCAATCTTGCATAGTCCACGTCCACGCCGAACGCGGCGTCTACAGCGTCAAGGTACGGGTGAAAGGCGTCCGTCGTAAGCTGGACGCGATTCGCCAGGCGTCCCGCAAGGTCGCACATGAACGCGAGCGCGGATTCGCTGTCCCGGCGTCCGACGTGCCAAGTAATGACGAGCTTGCTGTCGCCATCGAGCCCAACCCACGTCCAGCAATCACCCCGCGCGCCGGTCCCGCGAAGCTCCGGCGGCGTGTTCTTGTCTTTCGAGAAAATGTAGGACCACTGTTCGTCGCATTGCACGCGCAAGGTCGGGAGATCCGTGAGCGTCTTGCGCTGAAAATCACGCGCGACCGGTCCAACCGCTTCGAGGAGGCGGAGGATCGTGACCTTGCTCGCTCTTGTCATACGAGAGGAGGCGCTAACGCTGCATCCGTCGCAGAGAGCCCGGAGGATGGCGGCGCGCCGTGCTACGCTGAGCTTGTTCATGGCTCAAAATATGTCATTCGCTCAAGCATTTGTCAAGAGCGAATTGTAGCGGCCCAGCGTCCGACCTTAAGACGCTCCCCGACCTTAACGGCCCAGACTGGAACCTTGACGGTTCCCCGATGTAGTGCTATCCTCACAATGCGCCTCCGGCCCGGCCAGGGTTTTGGTGGCGTGATAACTGAGCGGAGGGCACCGGAGTCGAACCGGCAAGCGTTACGAGCGCTTGGCCCAGTTTTTGAGACTGGTTTCCGCACCGAGCGGGCCACCCTCCCTCTACAGATGTCTGCACAGCCGCCCCGTTGCGTTCAGGGCGGCTGTGCTGGTTAACTACCTCCCGCGCCCCCGAAGTGGCGCTTCTTCCTCCATCGGTAAGGACTCTTGCTGCGGCTCGCCCCATTCCCGAAGCCCGTAGATCGCAGGTTTCGGCTTGGTAAAGATGCCGTTGGACGACGCCGCGCTCCGGTCGAGCGTCTTGTTCATGTTCACGCGTAGTTTCTTGGCGTCGCGGTTCTTGTAGCCTGCGGCGACCATTCGACGCGCGATCTCTTTGATATGGAGTGCCTGCCCCGCCGCTTCGAGAACACTCGCGGCGGCCTTCGCCATCGTGTCCGTGGAGCGAAGTACCGGCAGCGTGGTGCCTCCGACAAAGTGAATGCGCCGCGCACTCCCGTTGTCAGCGGGAGCACCGATCCCGTCGTCTGCGTCTTCGAGGATCGCAATCGCATGTCGGTATTTCGATACCTGCGCTTCTGCCTCATCGAGTGCGGCTTGCGCCTGCGCCAACGCCCGCCGGAGCACGGCGACAGGATTCTCGATCCGCT
>DATEDF010000047.1:0-25046 GCA_035286465.1 Gemmatimonadaceae bacterium
CCGGCGCGCCCACCTGCGGATAGTCATCTCATTCGAGGAACCGAACATGCTTCGTGCCCAAGGACGACTCGGCGTGCCGCTGCTGGCGGCCGCACTCCTGACGCTCACCGCCGGTTGGAACGCCGATCATCGCGCCGAAGCACGCGCCCGTGGCGGCGCATCGCGCGCGGCGACCGTGGACTCAACCCTGCTCAAGAGCTACCGCTGGCGGAACATCGGTCCCGACCGCGGCGGCCGCTCCATCGCCGTCACCGGCGTGAAGGGGCGCCCGCGCGAGGCGTACTTCGGCGCCGTCGGCGGCGGACTCTGGAAGACGACCGACGGCGGCGACACGTGGGCGCCGGTCACCGACGGCCAGGTGAAGAGCGCGTCCGTCGGTGCGGTCGCCGTCTCCGAGACGAATCCCGACCTCGTCTACATCGGAATGGGCGAGACCTGCATCCGCGGCAACATCATGAGCGGCGACGGCGTGTATCGCTCCACCGACGCCGGCCGCACGTGGACGCACGCCGGATTCGCCAGCTCCGAGAACATCTCCAAGATCCGGATCCACCCGACGAATCCCGCGATCGTCTTCGTCGCGGCGTTCGGCAAGCACGGCGCCCCCAACGCCGATCGCGGGCTCTACAAGACGAGCGACGGCGGCCGCACCTGGCGCAAGGTGCTCTACCGCGACGACAGGACCGGCGCGATTGACATCTCCATTGACCGCACGAACCCGAACGTGATGTACGTCGCGCTCTGGGAGGCGTTCCGCAAGGAATACACGATGTCGAGCGGCGGCCCCGGGAGCGGCCTCTTCAAGTCCACCGACGGCGGCGAGACGTGGCGCGAGATCTCGCGCAGCCCGGGAATGCCCTCGGGGGTGCTTGGGCGCATCGCCGTCGCCGTCTCCGGCGCGAACGCGAATCGCGTGTATGCGCTCGTGGAGAACGAAAAGGGCGGGCTCTTCCGCTCCGACGACGCCGGCGCAACCTGGACCCTCGTGAACGAGAACCGGAGCATCCGGCAGCGCGCCTTCTACTACACGCACGTCTTCGCCGATCCGAAGAACGCCGACGTCGTCTACATGCAGAACACCTCGCTCTTCCGCTCCACCGACGGCGGTCGCACGACCTCTTCGCTCGGCGGGACGCACGGCGACCACCACGACCTCTGGATTGATCCGGACGACCCGGCGCACCTCATTGACGGCAACGACGGCGGCGGCGCGGTCTCGATGAACACGGGACAGTCGTGGACGGCCGAGGACTTCCCCACCGCGCAGTTCTATCACGTCGTCACCACGAAGCACCTCCCCTATCACGTGTGCGGCTCACAGCAGGACAACAGCGCGATCTGCATTCCGTCGAGCTGGAACCTCCCCGGCGGTGGGCGCGGCGGACGCGGGGGTGGTGGCGGCGGTGGCGGCGGCGGTGGCGGCGGCGGCCGCGCGGGCGGACCGGCTGTCCCGGGTGCGGCGCCCCCCGATCCGACCAGCGGCGGCATGCAGCTCTCCTACAGCGCCGGCGGCGGCGAGCCCGGCTACATCGCGCCCGACCCGAAAGATCCGGATGTCTTCTTCTCCGGCACCAACAACGGCGGGTTCATGACGCGGCTCGACCGGCGCTCGGGTCACGTCCGCGAGGTGAACCCGTACCCGTGGCACTATTCCGGCGAGCCGGCGCTCGAGATCCCCGAACGCTGGCAGTGGACCTACCCGATCATCTTCTCGCCGGTGGACCCGAACGTGCTCTTCACCGGGTCGCAGCGTCTCTGGAAGACGACGAACGGCGGGCAGAGCTGGACCGCGATCTCGGGCGACCTCACGCGCCACGACCCGAAGACGATGGGGCACTCCGGCGGGCCGATCACCGGTGACATGAACGGCCCCGAGATATACGCCGTGATCTTCTCCATCGGGCCGTCGAAGCGCGACGTGAACGTGATCTGGACGGGCTCCGACGACGGCCTCGTGCACGTGACCCGCGACGGCGGCAAGACCTGGACGAACGTGACGCCGAAGGAGATGCCCGAGTTCGGGCGCGTGAGCCAGATTGATGCCTCGTCGTTCAACACGGGCACCGCGTACGTCTCGGTGCGCCGGCCGCTCCTCGACGACAAGTCGCCGTACATCTTCCGCACGCACGACTTCGGCCGCACGTGGACGAAGATCGTGAACGGGATTCGCGCCGATGACTGGGTGCACACGGTGCGTGAAGACCCGACGCGCCGCGGGCTCCTCTACGCGGGCACGCAGCACGGCGTCTATCTCTCGTACGACGACGGCACAAACTGGGAATCGCTTTCGCTGAACCTCCCGGACGCGCCGGTCGCGGACCTCGTGGTCGAGGCCAACGACCTCGTCATCACCGTGCACGGGCGCAGCTTCTGGGCGCTCGACAACATCGGCCCGCTCCGGCAGTACACGGCCGAGGTGGCGGCGGCACCCGACGCGTACCTGTTCGCGCCGCCGAACGCGATCCGCTCCACCGGTGGAGTGGCCGTCACGTACTGGCTCAAGCGCGCGGCGCAGCGCGTGACCGTGGACATCCTCGACAGCGCGGGGAAGCTCGTGCGCTCGTACGCGCCGGACACGTCGTCCGCCGCGGCGGGCCGTGGCGGCGCGCCGCTCGCCGAGGCAGCCGGCGGGCGCGGCGGCCGGGGCGGCGGATTCACCGCGGCGCCCTCGACCGCCGCGGGACTCAACCGCGTCGTCTGGGACCTGCAGTATCCGGGCGCGACGACCTTTCCGGGGATGATCCTCTGGGGCGCGAGCACCGCGGGCCCGGCGGCGCCGCCCGGGACGTACCGCGTGCGGCTCACCGCGGACGGCCGCGAGCAGGTCAAGCCGCTGGCGGTCAAGCGCAATCCGCTCTTCAAGGACATCACCGACGCCGACCTCAAGGCACAGTTCGCGCTCGCCATTCGGATTCGCGACAAGGTGAGCGAGGCGAATCAGGCGGTGATTGACGCGCGGCGCATCAAGCGCGAGGCGGCCGACCGGATGTCGAAGAACGCCGACCTGAAGCTCAAGGAGACGGGCGACAAGCTCACCACGAACCTGAGCGACGTCGAGGACGACATCTATCAGGTGCAGAACCAGAGCGGGCAGGACCCGCTCAACTTCCCGATCAAGATCAACAACCGGCTCGCGAACCTCTCGCGCGTCGTGAACTCGGGCGACGGCCGCCCGATCGCGAACGCGCCGGTGCTCTTCGCCGAGTACACGAGGCAGCTCGGCGTGCAGACGGGGCGGCTGGAGCGGGTGCTGAACACAGACCTCACCGCGTTCAACGCCGAGCTGAGGCGGCTCGGGCTGCCGACGATAGATGCCCGCTGTGCGGCGGGTCAGGTGTGCGCGATCGTGCCGTAGCGGTTTCCGCGCGCGCCGGCGCAGCGATCGTCGCGCTGGCGTGGCCGCTCGCGGCGCGCGCGCAGCCGTCTGCAACGCTCGACGGCCCGCCGCCGCCGGTGCCCCCGGCGGTCATCAGTCGCAATGCCGCAGGCCAGGCAACCGTCCGCGCCATCAGACTCACCTCGCCGCTCAAGGTGGACGGCCAGCTCGACGACGACGTCTACACGCGAGAGCAGCCGTTCGGCGGCCTGATCCAGGTAACGCCGCGCTACGGCGAGCCGATGACGGAGCGGAGCGACATCTGGATCACGTACGACGACCGGAACATCTACGTGACGTGCCGGTGCTGGGACTCCGCGCCGCCCGACCAGTGGATCGCGAACGAGCTTCGCCGCGACACGAACGGGCTCCGCCAGAACGATCACATCGGCGTGATGTTCGACACCTTCTACGACCGCCGCAGCGGGTTTGCCTTCTACACCAACCCACTCGGCGCGCGCGCCGACTACTCCGTCGTGGACGAGGGTGGATCGAACACCGACTGGAATCCCGTCTGGACGTCCCGGACCGGTCGGTTCGATGGAGGCTGGACCGTCGAAATGGCGATCCCGTTCAAGTCCATCCGTTACCGGGCCGGCGCGAACCAGGTATGGGGCGTCCAGCTGCGGCGCTCCGTGCGCCGCAAGAACGAGTGGGCTTACCTGACGCCCGTGCCGCAGATCCTCGCCGGACCGCAGGCGCTGAACCGCATCTCGTCGGCCGGCACGCTCGTCGGGCTCGACCTCCCGACGGCCGGCAGGAACATCGAGCTCAAGCCCTATGCCGTGTCCCGGCTGACGACCGACCGGCTGCGGACTCCGCCGGTGTCAGACGAGCCCGATGCGGACATCGGCGGCGACGTCAAGTTCTCCATCACGCCGAACCTCACGGCCGATTTCACGGCCAACACGGACTTTGCGCAGGTGGAGATTGACGAGCAGCAGGTCAACCTCACCCGCTTCAGCCTGTTCTATCCCGAGAAGCGTGACTTCTTTCTCGAGGGCCGCGGCATCTTCGATTTCGCCCGCGGCGGCACCGGCGCGAGCGGTGGTTTCGGGACGACCGACACGCCGTACCTGTTCTACACCCGGCGCGTCGGCCTCAACAGCGGACGCGTCATCCCCATCAATGCCGGCGGGCGCCTGACGGGCAAGCTCGGCCCCTACGCCATCGGGATGATGAACATCCAGGCCGGCGCCGAGCCGGTCTCACAGACGGACGCGACGAACTTCACGGTGGTTCGCCTGAAGCGCGACGTGCTGCGCCGCAGTGCAATCGGCGCGATGGCCACCAGCCGGTCCGTTTCGGCGACGGGCCCCGGCTCGAACCAGGCGTACGGCGTGGACGGCACGTTCTCCTTCTTCCAGAACCTGAGCCTCGGGGCATACTGGGCGCGCACTACGTCCACCGCGGTGCGTGGTGGCGACCAGAGTTACCAGGGGCGGTTCGACTACAACGCCGATCGCTACGGGGCACGCACCGAATTCCTGTCGGTCGGCCGGAACTTCAGGCCGGACGTCGGCTTCACGCGTCGCACGGACTTCCGCCGCTCCTTTGCGGAGCTGCGCTTCAGCCCGCGGCCGGCGCGCAGCCGGACCGTTCGCAAGTACACCTGGAGCGCCTCGGGCGAGTACATCGCGAACGGGGCGGGGTCGGTGGACTCGCGCGTGTGGGAGGGGCACTTCGGCACGGAGTTCCATCGCAGTGACCAGATCTCGATTGACGTCACGCACGACTACGAGGCGCTTCGCCAGCCCTTCACGCCCGCGGGGTCTCCCACGGCCATCGCGCCGGGCGGCTATACGTTCACCGACGTGGCCGCGTCGTACACCTTCGGCGCGCAGCGGCGCGTCTCCGGCGCCATCGCGGTACGCGTGGGTGACTACTACAACGGCACGATCAGGAGCGTGACGATCGGGCCGGGCACGATGTCGCCGGGCCGCGTCTCGGTGTCGAGTCACCTCTCCGTGGAACCGACGTTTTCGCTCACGCGGATCGAGCTGCCCGACGCCGCGTTCACCACGCGGCTGGCGCGCGCCCGCGTGGACTACGCGTTTTCGCCGCTGATGTTTGCCAGCGGCCTCGTCCAGTACAGTTCCGCGGACCGTGCCCTCAGCACCAACCTGCGCTTCCGGTGGGAATACGCCCCCGGGAGCGAACTGTTCCTGGTCTACACGGAGGAGCGCGACCGGACGGACGAGCAACTCACCACGCCCACGCTCGTTCGTGGTCTCAAGAACCGTGCGCTCGTCGTGAAGATCAATCGGCTGCTGCGCTTCTGACGGCCGCCGCGTAGAATGCAGGCAGCTGAACCGACGTTCCCATGACTCGCAGACTGCGACACTCACTCTGGTCCGCCTGCGCGCTCCTCCTCTGCCTTGCGGCCGGGCTTCCGGCGCAGGGCACGGGCAATGCGCGCTTCGAGGCCCTCGTCACGCTCGCTGAAGCGAAGATGAAGGAGTACGGCGTGCCGGGCGTTGCGCTCGGCGTGATCGAGAACGGCGCGCCGATCATCCGTGGACTCGGCGTCACGAACCTCGAGGACCCGCTGCCGGTCACGGCGCACACGGTCTTTCCCATCGCGTCCATCTCCAAGACCTTCGCCGCGACCGCGATGATGCGGCTCGTCGAGCAGGGGAAGGTGGACCTGCGCGCTCCGGTGCGCACGTACATCCCCGAGTTCCGTGTGCGTGACGAGGCCGTGAGCCGCGACGTGACGGTCTGGCACCTGCTGACGCACCTGGGCGGATGGGAGGGGCAGGTTTCGGGCCCGGACCGGGGCTCGGAGACGCTGAAGAACTTCGTCACCTTGCAGGCCGACCTGATGCAGGTCGCCCCGCCGGGCGCGGCGTGGAGCTACAACAACGCCGGGTTCAGCTTCGCGGGGCGCGTCATCGAGCTGGTCAACGGGACGTCAATCAACGTGGCGATCCGCGACCTGGTGTTCCGGCCGCTCGGCCTCGAGCACGCGGGCACGACCGCCGGTGAGTTCATCGTCCAACGGTTCGCGGCGGGTCACGGCGGGCGCGGCGGCACGCCGACGCTGCAGCGGCCCTTCGCGCCTTCGTCGAGCGTCACGGCCGGCGGCGTCGGCCTCTGCATGACCGACCTCCTCGCCTGGGCGCGCTTTCACATGGGCGACGGCACCGCGGCGAGTGGCGAGCGGGTGCTGAAGCGCGAATCGCTCGAGCAACTTCGCGCGCCGCAGGCGCAGAAGCAGGGCACGGACGACGAGATGGGGATCGGCTGGCACATCCGGAAGGTCGGCCCCGTCCGCACCTACTCGCACGGCGGCACGCTCGGCGGCCACATCCTGCTGCTCGAGATCGTGCCCGAGCGGAACTTCGCCATCGCGATCCTCACGAACTCCAACACCGGGTGGCGTCTGATCCAGGACGTTGAGCGCGAGGCGCTGAAGTCCTGGCTCGGCGCGACGTACGCGCTCAACCAGGGGATCGCGCACCGCGGGCTCGTGGAGACGCTGCCCAACGTGGAGCCGCTCGCGCGGCAGCCCGACCTCGCTCCCTATGTTGGATCGTACGCGCGGCCGAACAACACGTACGTCGTGCGCGCCGAGGGTGGGAAGCTGATCCTGGAGGACCGTCCGACCAGTGGACGCGGGGGCGGCGCGGGGCGGCCGCTCGCGTTCTTCGGGCCGGATCGGGCGGTGGTGACGGACGGGAACGACCGGGGGCAGACGATCGAGTTCGTGCGGGATGCGGGCGGGAAGGTGAACTGGGTGCGGGTGGTGGGGAGGGTGGCGGTGCGGACGCCGTGAGGGGTGTGCGTGTTCGTGCCGTGAGCTGAGCGAGCAGCGCCGCGCGCGCCGCGCGGTCGAACAGCCGGCCGTCGGCCACCACCGCGGCCACGCGGCGTGTGTTGCGGATGTCGGTGAGCGGGTTCGCGTCGAGCAGCACGAGATCGGCCACCTTGCCGGCCGACACCGTGCCGAGCGAGTCGAGCGCGCCCAGGTAACGCGCGGGCTCGAGCGTCGCGGCGCGGAGCGCCTCGAAGGGCGAGAGCCCCGCGCGCACGAGGAGTGCAAGTTCCTCGTGGAGCCCGAAGCCCGGCGGGCTGTTGCGCAACGGGGCGTCGGTGCCGGGAAGGATGCGCACCCCCGCACGATGCATCGCGCCCACCAGCGCGAGCCGCTTCTCGAACATCGCGCGTCCCACGACGTCCGCGTCCGGTGGAATGCTGTCCGGCATCGGGAAGATCGCCGCCACATAGCGCCGGAGCGTGTCGGGGACGTAGCGCGCAAACGCATCGCCCGGCACCTCACGTTTCGGCCACACCGCGATCTCGTACTGCGCCACGAACGTCGGCGTCACCCACGTGCCGTTCCGGCGGAAGCGCTCGAAGAGCGGCCCAAGGTCCGCCGACGTGCACGGCCCGAACACCCGCTGCACCGGGAAGCGCGGCGCGAGCGCCAGCGACTCGGCGCTCGTGCACGGCGTCGGGATGGCGAGGAGATGCTCGAGACTCCGCTGTCCCGAGTCGGATGCGTCCGCCGCGCCCACCGCCCGCGGCACGTGCCCGGTGAACGCGAGCCCTTTCTCCCGCGCCGCCCGCGCCGCTGCGAAGTACGTCTCACGCGTCAGCCCAGTGTGGATCTTCACGAAATCCACACCGAGCGTGGCGAGCGAGTCCACCGCCGCGCGCGCTTCCACGGGAGTGCGGGCGAGCAGGTGCGGGATCGGCTGATCGTTGCCGTCGAGGTAGGGACCTGACGCGACGATCCGCGGCCCAACGAGGCGCCCGCGCGCGATCTCGCCACGCCACGCCTTGAGCGTCGCCCAGTCGCCGGCCATGTCGCGCACGCCCGTGACGCCGTTCGCCACGTACAGCGCGAGCACCTCTCGCCCGCCGGGGACGTCGGTGTGCACGTGCAGGTCCCAGAAGCCCGGCACGAGGAACTTCCCGCGCCCGTCCACGACGCGCGCTCCAGCGGGCACGCGCGTGGACGCCGATGAACTGACCGACGCGATCCGGTTGCCGCGAACGATCACCGTCTGATCGCGACGCGCCGGCGCGTCCGTACCGTCCAGCACGGTCACGTGCGTGAAGGCGATGACCGCCTGCGCGCCCGCCTCCACGCTCGCGCACGCCATCACGAGCGCCGCCGCCGCGACTCTCACGGCGCGAGCGGCCGCCCGTACTTCGCCATCGCCGTCCGGAGCCGGTCCACCGGGAGCGCGTGCACCCGGTAGTCATTCGCGCCGGTCATCGTCTCGGCCGCGAGCATCGCGTTGAGGATCGCTTCTTCCGTCGCCTGAACCGTGGCCGTGAAGAGGGGCGAGATACGGGCGTTGGAGAGCATCGTCACCGTCGCGCTGTCGGTCCTGGCCGCGGCGCCGGGGTTCGCCGTCGAGAACGCGATGAAGATGTCGCCAGACCCGTTGCCGCCGAACCCACCCGCGCGGCCGACGCCGAGCGATACGCGCGTGGCGATGCGCTTGAGCTCGTGCGGCAGGAGCGGAGCGTCGGTCGCGACGACGACGATGATGGACCCCTGCTCTTCGTCTTCGCCCGGTCGCGGCGCCTCCTCCACGTGTGACGGCGCTCGCGCGTCCTTGTCGCGCGACGACGGCGGCGCCCCGTCGCAGCGGCGCCTCCCCTGTGGCACGACCGTTCCGGCGAAGCACGACTGCAGATCGGTGATCTCCTCCCCCACCGGCACGCCGGCCACGCGCAGGTCGCGCCGCGCGCCGAAGTTGCACTGCACGAGCACGCCGACGGTGTACCCGCCCTGCGCCGCGTCGAGTTTCCGGCTCGCCGTCCCGATGCCCCCCTTGAAGCCGAGGCACGTCATCCCCGTGCCGCCGCCAACGGCGCCTTCGCGCACCGCGCCGCCCGAGGCGCCGTCGAGCGCCGAGAGCACGTGCCCGGGCTTCACGTGGAAGCCGTTGATGTCGTTCAGTCCGCCATCGTACGTCTCCGCGACGACCGGCAGCCCCCACGGCTGCAGCCCGGGCCGCTTCACCTGCCATTCGAGAATCGCGTCGCGGACGACCCCCACGCTGTGCGTGTTGGTGATGGCGATCGGTCCCTCGAGCACCCCGCCCTCCTGGAGCCACGTCGTGCCCGTCATCTCGCCATTGCCGTTGAGCGTGAACCAGGCGCCGAACACCGGGTCGGGGTTCGCCTTGCCGCGCGGGTGCACGACGGTCACCCCCGTGCGCACCGGCCCCTTCCCGACGACGAGCGGTCCGCTCCCCGCGATCAGCGTCGTGTGCCCCACTTCCACGCCGGCCACGTCGGTGATGGCATCGAGGCGGCCGGCCGTCCCGCCGATCGGCACGCCCAGCTCGCGCGCACGCGGCTTGGCCTGCGCAACCGCCAGGGCCGAACTGCCGGCGACCAGGCTCAGAAAAAACGTGACACGTGCATACATTTAACAGGCTCCTGCCCCGTGGGTGGATTCGCTGCCCACATGATATGCCGCATCAGCACGCGAAAGTCGAATGGTCTTCCCGCGACGCGAACCGGAGAGGTGAACGTGCCGACGAAAGTGCGAACCGCACCACGCGCCGGGCGGAGCGCCCCGCGCGCCGACGGTCGCGACTACCCCCGCGTGCTCGTGCCGCCACCGGGTCCGAAGGCGAAGGCGATCATCGCGCGCGACGAGCGGTGGTCGTCCACGTCGCACATCAAGGAGTACCCGCTCGTCGTCGAGCGCGGCGCGGGCGCGATGGTCGAGGACGTGGACGGCAATCGCTTCCTCGACTTCATGGCCGGCATCGCGGTGGCGTCCACGGGCCACGCGCATCCCACGGTGGTCAAGGCGGTGCAGGACGCCGCCGCCAGGTTCCTCCACATCTGTGGCAGCGACTTCTACTACGAGCCGATGGCCGCGTTGTCCGAGCGGCTCGCCACGGTGGCGCCGGGCAAGAGCAAGAAGCGCGTTTTCCTCTCGAACTCGGGAACCGAAGCGGTCGAAGGCGCGATCAAGCTCGCGCGTTTCGCCACGCGACGCACGGCGATCGTCGCCTTCAAGGGCGCGTTTCACGGGCGCACGATGGGCGCGCTGAGTCTCACCTCGAGCAAGGTGAAGCAGCACGCCGGCTTCGGGCCCTTCCTCCCCGACGTGCACCACGTGCCCTACGCCTACTGCTACCGCTGCGAGTTCGGCAAGACGTTCCCGGCGTGCGAACTGTTCTGCGCGCGCGCGATCGAGGACGACCTGCTCTCGCGCCACGTGAGCCCGACGGACGTCGCGGCGATCTTCGTCGAACCCGTGCAGGGCGAGGGCGGCTACATCGTGCCGCCGAGCGGATACCTGCAGGCGCTGCGCGAGCTGTGCGACCGCCACGGCATCCTGCTCGTCTTCGACGAGATCCAGAGCGGTATCGGCCGCACGGGCAAGATGTTCGCGGCCGAACACTTCGGCGTGGAGCCGGATATCCTGCTCTCGGCCAAGGGGCTCGCGTCGGGGATGCCCCTGGGCGCGATCATCGCGCGCGAGACGGTGATGACGTGGGAGAAGGGCGCGCACGGCTCCACCTTCGGCGGCAACCCGGTGTGCTGCGCCGCCGCGCTCGCGACGCTCGACGTGGTGCAGGGCGGGCTCGTCGAGAACGCGCGCGTGATGGGCGAGCGGATGCTCGCCGGCGCGCGCAAGCTCGCGGCGCGTCACGAGTGCATCGGCGACGTGCGCGGGCTCGGCCTGATGATCGGCCTCGAGTTCGTGAAGGACCGCGCCTCGCGCGAGCCCGCGCCCGATCTCGTGCGGAAGGTGGAGCTCGACGCGTTTGCGCGCGGACTCCTGCTCCTCTCGTGCGGCAAGAGCGCGATCCGGCTCGCGCCGGCGCTCAGCATAGATGCGCCCGACGTGGACGAGGGGCTCCGCATCCTCGGCGAGGTGCTCAACTCGGTCGCGTGAGTCTGTCCTCTGCCGTCTGATGTCTGCCGTCTGATGTCTGCCGTCTGATGTCTGACGTCTGATGTCTGACGTCTGCCGTCTGGTTTCTTCCCTATCGCTCGAACAGCGCCCGGAACGTCCCCGCCGCGAACGGGCTCCTCGATCCCGCGCCCGGCACCGCTCCGATGGCGACCACCTTGAGCAGCTCCGGCCGGTAGTACTTCCGCGCCGCCGCGTTCACTTCCGCCGGCGTGACCGCGAGATAGCGCCGTGACCACGCGGGGAGGTCGAGCAGTTCCTCACCCCAGTACTCCGAGTCGAGCAGCGCCAGCGCGATCGCCTCCTCTCCCGAGTCCTCGCGCACGCCGTACAGCAGCGCGCGTCCCAGCGTGAACGCCTGCGCCTCGCGCACCTCCCACTCCTCGACGCCATTCTCGCCGACGCCCGCGATCACTTCGCGAATCGCCTGGATCGTCGCGTCGAGATTGCGCGTGTCCGCGCGCGTGCTAAACACGATGTGCCCGCTCGCCGCGCCCAGCGTGGTCGCCGCCGACGACGAGTAGGTGAGTCCGGCCTTGGTGAGCGCCCAGCCGAGCCGGCCGCCGTACGAGGGGACGCCGACGATGTAGTTCAGGAGCTCGAGCGTGCGGCGGTCGCCCAGGTAGTGCGGCACCGCGGGAAGCCCCGCCAGCACCGCGACCTGCGTCTCGGTCGCGACGGTGATCCGCTCCTCCGTCATAGGCCCCGGCGGCGCTGGGACGAATCCCGGCAGCTGTCGCGAGCGCGGGATCGCCCCGACCCTGCCACCTGCTGGGAGCGACGCGAACGCCCGCGACGCGACGTCCAGAAGCGCGGCGGGATCGCCCGGGCCCACGAGACTCACGATTACCGCGCCGCCCCTCACGCGCCGCGACGCGAAGTCATTCACGTCGCGGTCGGTGACGCGCTCGAGCGACTCGCGCGAGCCGCCGGCGTCGAGCCGCCAGGCCGGGGCCACGGCGCGCAGCACGCGATTGCGCGCGTCGGCGCTCACGCCTCCACGCCCGCCGACGCCGGTGCCGACCCCTGTGCCGACCCCTGTGCCGACCCCTGTGCCGACGCCGCGTCCGCCCGAGGCCTCCTGCGCCAGTGCCGCCCGCTCGGCGGCGATGCGCTCGGCGCTCCACGATCGCACGAGTAGCGCTCGCGCCACCGACTCCGCCACCGGCGACGCGTTCCCCGCCGGGAAAGTGAGGCGGAGGTCGAAGTACCCGTCGTTGGCGAGCCCACCCGTGTTCGTGCGCACGGAAAGCGACCGCAGCGCGGAATCGGATGCGACGAGCCGCGCCGTGAGCGCCGAGAGCCCTTCCTTCCCCGGCGGATCGGCGGCGACGCCGAGCTGCACGCGCACGTGAAGCGCCGCGGTCGCGCCGTCCACGCGCGCCGCGCGCACGACGACGCCGTTAGCCAGCACGCGCCGTGCGGTCTCCAACGAGAGCTTCGCGAGCGGCTCGAGCGAACTGGACGGCACCGGCGAGGGACGTTCGCGCTTCGCCGGCGGCGTGGTGAGCGGCGGGATCTCCAGCCGCTCCCCCACGAGCGCCCGGCCGTTCGACCACTCCGGAACGAAGTCGTCCTTCCCCGGCTCGAGAAAGCCCACCGTGCGCTGCGACGTCCTGAGCCACCGGTCCACGTAGGCCCGGATGTCGGCGGGAGTCACGCTCTCTTGCGCGCGGCGAATCCTCTCGCGCAGCTCGGGGCCGACCTCCCACGGGAACAGCTCGCGGCCCGGGAGCTGACTCGCGATCTGCGTGAGGTTCGACTGCCGGGGCGGCACGCCGGTGCCCTGCCCCGGGCCGCCGCCTCCGCCGCCTCCTCCCCCGCCGCCGCCCCCGCCGCCTCCTCCTCCGCGGCCGCCGCGTCCCCCACGGCCCTGCTGCGCGCTCTCCACCCGCGCCGCCGCGAGTTCCGCGTCCGCGACAGCTTCCGTACCCAAGCGCTCGATCTCAGCCTGAATCGCAGCGACGATCCGCTCGAGATCGGCCGACGCGTCCGCCGAGGCGGCGAGCCGATAGACGAACGGATACGGGGTCGCGCTGTGCGTGGTGGCCGGCTCCGCGCCGCCGGCATTCGCGACCGCGCTTCGCAACCGGCCGCTCAGCAGCCGGTCGAGCACCACCAGCACCGGATAGTCGCGATGCGCCGCCTGTGGCGCGCGATACACGATCTCCAGCTGCTTCCACTCGCCCGCGTAGCGCAGCGTGACGCGCTTCTCCGCGCGCTGCGGCGGCTCGACCACACGTACCGCGCCGCTCTCGCGCGCACGCGCGAGCGGGCCGAAGTGCGCCGTCACCAACCGGCGCACCTCCTCCACCGACACATCACCGACGACCGCGAGCACCGCGTTGTTCGGCCCGTAGTAGCGCTTGTAGAAACCGTACGCGTCGTCGCGCGTGATCGAGAGATTGTCCCGCGCCCACGTGTTGCTGCTGTACCGATATGGATGCAGCTCGAACGACGTGAACATCACCGCGTCGCGAAGCGCGGTCGCGGGGTCGGTCCGCGAGAAGCCGTTGGCTTCCGTCACGACGTTGTTCCGCTCGCGCTCGAACTCGGTGGAGTCGAAGAGCGCGCGTCCCATCCGTTCCGCCGTCGTCCGGAGCGCGTCCTCGAGCGCCCAGATCGGCACGGTCTCGCCGTACGTCGTCGCCGTCTGCCCCGTGCCGCCGGTATAGCGGCCGCCGATCCGATCTATGTACCCGTAGACGTCCTCGTTCCGGATGTGCTCCGTCGCCCGATACACCATGTGCTCGACGTAGTGCGCGGTGCCCGTGGTGCCGGGCCCCTCGTTGATCGAGCCGACCTTGTACGCGACCTGCACCAGGGCGACGGGCCGCGTGTGGTCTTCCTGCACCCACACGCGGAGGCCGTTCGGCAGCTCGAACCGCACCGGCGGCGGCGCCTGCGAAGAGGCCGCCAGCGGTGCGACCAGCAGGAGCGGGACGAGCCGCCGGAGCGGGACGAGCCGCCGGAGCGGGACAAGCCGCCGGAGCGGGGCGAGCCGCCGGAGCGGGACGAGCCGCCGGAGCGGGACAAGCAGCGCTCGCTTCATGAGAGCCCTCCTGGCACTGGACGCGGAGAAGCAGGACGGCAGATCACCCCCTGATGTAGCTCATCCCGGTGGGACGTGCGAGCGCGGGGGTTGCGCGATCGGCCCAGGCAGCGAGATTTGCAGGTAACCGGGAAGGCGGTGCGCCGAGCCGCGGGGCTCCGCATCGCATCCACGCACCACTCGGAGAGGAGATGATGCGACGAGCGGAAGCACGGCTCGTGCTCGGCGTCGGCCTCGCGCTGATCGCCTCCGTTGCGCTTGCGCAGCCGGCGCGCGCCCAGCTCCCGCTCGCACCAGTCAAGGCGTCGGGCCAGGCCGTGACCCCCGTCTTCGAGGGATGGTACAGGAACCCGGACGGCACGTTCAGCATCTCGTTCGGCTATTTCAACCGGAACGCCGAAGAGAGCGTGGAGATTCCGATCGGGCCCGACAACTTCATCGAGCCCGGCGATTCGAGTCAGGGACAGCCGACGCGCTTCCACGCGCGCCGGCACTGGGGAGTGTTCGCCGTGAGGGTGCCGGCGGATTTCGGCACCAAGAAAGTCGTCTGGACGCTCCGGATCCGCGGCGCGACCAACGCCATTCCGGGAAGCCTCCATCGCGACTGGCAGATTGACGCGCTCGAGGGCGAGGCGGGCTCCGACAACACGCCGCCTGCGCTGAAGTTCGCCGAGAATGGGCCGGAAGGACGAGGCCCCGGAGGGATCGCCGCGGGACCGTTCACCACGCCGGCCGGAACTCCGCTGCCCCTTACGGTCTGGGCAACGGACGACGGCAAGATGGCCGCGAGCGCGAGCGGAGCCACGAGAGCGGGCATCCCGGTCACCCTGACCTGGTTCAAGCATCAGGGGCCCGGCGACGTCACCTTCAGCCAGCCGACGGTTCGACTCACGCCGACCGGCGGCAAGGCGACGACCACGGCGACATTCAGCAAGCCCGGGGACTACATCCTGCGCGTGCGCGCGAACGACTCGGCAGTCGCCGGCGCCGGGCACGCACAGTGCTGCTGGACGAACGGCTTTCTCAAGGTCACGGTGACGAAATGAGCCGGGAGGAGCGCGTGATGATCGGGACGACGTTTCAGCGCCAGGTGAGAGGGCGCATCGGGGCCGGCCTGTTGGCGCTCGCCGCGCCGCTGGCCGCGCAGGGTCCCGCCGTGTCCGCGCAGCGGTCCGGCGACGAGGTCACCTTCGCGAAGCACGTAGCACCGATTCTCCAGCAGAAGTGCCAGGTCTGCCACCAGCCGAACTCCATCGCGCCCATCTCGCTGCTGACGTACGAGGACGCCGTGAAGAACGCCCGCCGGATGAAGGCCAAGGTCGCCTCGCGCGTGATGCCGCCCTGGCACATTGACAAGACCGTCGGCATCAAGGAGTTCAAGAACGACCGGAGTCTCACCGACGCGCAGATCGAGACCATCGTCCGGTGGGTGGACGGCGGCACGCCCCTCGGCGATCCGAAGGACCTGCCCCCCGCCATCTCCTTCCCCGACCCGGACCGCTGGCAGCTCGCCGAGAAACTCGGCCCGCCGGATCTCGTCATCCGCTCGAAGCCGTACACGCTCGCGGCGCACACGCAGGATAAATGGTTCAGGCCGGTTGTCGAGACGGGGCTCACCGAGCCGCGGTGGGTGCGGGCCATCGAGGTCAAGCCCGTGCGCGCGAAGGACCGCAAGATCGTGCATCACGTGCTCGCCTATCTCCTGCAGGAAGAGGACGGAGTCACGGGGCTCGCCAGCACGGCCCACGATCACCAGTCGAACGCCGGGCTCTTCATGGAGTGGGCCGTCGGAAAGACCGGGCAGATCTTCCCGGAGGACGCGGGCAAGCTGATGCTGCCGGGGTCGCGCATCCGCTGGGAAGTGCACATGCACGCCGTGGGCGAGGAGTACAAGGACATCCAGGTTGAGCTCGCCGTGTACTTCTTCCCGAAGGGCTACGTGCCGAAGCACCGCACGGTGCTGCGGATGTTCGACGTCAGCCGCGGGCTCGATCTCGACATTCCACCGGGCGAGCTCGCGATGACGCAGAACTTCTTCGTGCTGCAGGCGCCGGCGCGGCTCGAGAATTTCCAGCCGCACATGCACATGCGCGGCAAGGCGATGACGCTGGAGGCGATCTACCCCGACGGCCGCAAGGAGCTCATCAGCGCCGTCAACAACTTCCAGTGGAACTGGCACGTCAACTACGTCTACGCCGACCACGTGGCGCCGCTCGTGCCGAAGGGGACGACGCTCGTCTTCACCGCCTGGCACGACAACACCGCGGCGAATCCCCACAACCCCGATCCGAAGCAGTGGGTCGGCTGGGGCGACCGCACCGTGGACGAGATGGCTCACAACTGGATTGACGTGACCTATCTCGAGCAGGACGAGTTCGACAAGCTCGTCGCCGAGCGGAAGGCGAGAGCGCCGGCGGTCAGCCGCCCGCGGTGAGCCGGCTGACCGTCCTCAGCAGCTCCGGCACTTGTGACTGTTCTTCGAGCCCAGCTTCTCCAGTAACGCCACCGTCTCGAGGAACGGCGGAATCCGCTGCACGGGCCCGTTGGCCATGTCGGCGGTCGTCTGGCCGGTGCGGCTCAAGGCCTTCACGTCGGCGCCCTTCGACAGCAGATACTCGATGAGCTGGTTGTCGCCCCGGGCCGCGGCGTGATGCACCGGGTTGTAGCCCTTGTAGTCCCTCGCGTTGACGTCCGCGTGCAGCTCTTCCACGAGATACCTCACTGACGGCAGCCAGCCGTCCGGCGCGTGCTGGTGCGCGTTCGCGGCGTATCCCTCGCCGTAGCCGACGCCCGAGGCCGCGTGGATCGGATGGACGCCCGGCCCGCCCGCCGGAACGGGCGGCAGCCCGGAGGGATCCGTCGCGACCGAATCCGTCTCCACCGGCGCATCGTCACCGCGCACCGCGCCCGCCGGCTTCAGCGTCGGGATGGTCGGATCCGCGCCGTACTTGACGAGCAGGCGCATGGCCGCGACGTCGGTGCCGTAGGCGGCGCGCCAGAACGGCGTGGCGCCGGTCGTGTTCACGCCCAGCAGGTCGAAGTTGTACGACATGAACCAGAGGTGCTTCGTAAGACGGGCGTTCGGGTCCGCGCCCGCCTTCAGCAGCGCCTCCATCAGCGCCAGGTACGTCGTCTGCTGGCGCAGCTGCGCCGTGGGTTGCGGGTAGAGCGACTTCGCCGCCCACTGCAGGTTGATCGTCGCGTAGAGCGGCGTCGCCCCCGCATCGCTCGCGAGCTTCGGGCTCGCACCGCGCTCGAGCAGGAGCTTCGCGAGGTCGAAGTGCCCGTTGATCGTCGCCATCAGCAGGGGACTCGTGTGGTCGCCCGGGCTCACCTGGTTGACGTCGGCGCCGGCCTTGAGCAGCGCGATCGCGGCGTCCGTGTTGCCCTGTCGGAGCGCGAAGAGCAGCGGCGTCAGCCCGCCCTTGGCTCCGACGAGTTCGCCGTACGACATTCCCCGCCCGCCACGCCCGCCGCCCGCCTGCGAGTCGGCGGCCGCGCCCCGCCCGCCGCCCCGTCCCAACCCGGCGGCGCCCCGGCCGCCCGCGCGGCCGGCCTGCACCGGCACGTCGGCCGGCTGCGCCGCCACGCCCGCAGCGCCCGCAGCGCCCGCAGCACCCGCAGCGCCCGCAGCGCCCGCAACGCCCGACTGCTGAGGCGCGGGACCCAGGTCCGCGAGCGTCACCGCGGGAAGCGGCTGAGCGGCGCCACCCCCGCGCCCCGCCGGCTGCTCGGCGGCCTTGAGCGCCGCGACGCGCCGGTTGCGCAGCGCCGCGGCGGCTCGGTCACTGCGCTCGCGCGCCGGAATATCCTCGACCTTCGAGGTCGCCTTGAGGTCGGCCCCACGCGTGATCAGCAGCTCGACCGCGCCCGTGCGACCGTAGGCGGCGGCCCACATCAGCGGCGTCTGCCCCCACGCCGCCTCGCGCGCGTCCACCGCGGCGCCGTGGTCCAGCAGCGCGGCGATCGCGTCCGTGCTTCCCTGCTCCGCCGCCAAGTGAAGCGGGGTCGCCCCGCCCGAGGTCGTCGTGGCGTTCGCGTTCGCGCCCGCCTCGAGCAGCGCCTTCACCACCGCCGCGCTTCCCGAGCGGCTCGCCAGGTGCAGCGGCGTGTAGTTCCCGTTCCGCGTCGCGGCTTCGAGGCGGGCGCCGGCGACGACGAGCATCCGCGCCTCGCCGGCGTCCCCGTTCGCGGCGGCCCAGTGGAGCGCGGTCATCCCGTCGCCCTGCGCCGCATTCACGTCGGCGCCCTGCTGGAGCAGGAGTCGCACCTTCGCGGTGTCCCGCCGCATCGCGGCGTCCGCGACGGGCGACTCGACCAGCGCGTGCCCCGCACGCGCCGCAGTCGCTGTGGGCGCCGCGGCCGCGTGCAGCGCGGCCGAGCGCAGCGCGGCGGCGCCCAGCGCCACCGCCGAGAGCGCGATCGCGCCCGCGACGACGCGCCCGCCGATGAAGCGTGTGCGCACGATGCGCCTGCGCCTCCTTCCGCGCCGCTTCTCAGACATGGGACGCCAGCGTCAGCGCGTCCGTGCTGTCGCCGAAACTCCTCAGGTCGTCCATTCCCAGCGTGTGCATCATGCTCAGCATCGCGTTCGCCATCGGCGTCCCCTCGGGCGCCTTGAGGTGCGTGTTCCCGCCGAGTTTGCCGTTGGCGTGCCCCAGCAGGATGAGCGGGCACCGCCGGTGATTGTGCAGGTTCGAGTCGGCCATCGGTGACCCGTAGATGATCATCGTCTTGTCGAGCAGGTTGTCGTCGCCCTCGGACTGCGCCTTCAGCTTGTCGAGGAAACGCGGCAACATGCTGACGTGGTACTTGTTGATCTTGAAGAAGTCCTTCACGGCCGCCTCCCGGCCGCCGTGGTGCGACGCGGGGTGGAATGGCTTGTCCGAGCCGCTCTCCGGATACGTCCGCGCGGAGCCGTCGCGCCCCAGCTTGAACGAGAACACGCGGGTGATGTCCGCGGCGAAGGCCAGCGCCTGCAGGTCGAACATCAGGGCCACGTGTTCGGCGAACGAGTCCGGCACGCCGGCCGGCGCGCCCGCCAGCTCCCGCGCCTCACCGCTCGCGTTGCGCGCCTCGGTGCGCTGGATGCGCCGCTCCACCTCGCGGATGTCCTCGAGATACCGGTCCAGGCGCACCCGGTCGTCCGGCCCCAGCTCGCGCTTCATCGAGAGGATCTCGCCGGCGACCCAGTCGAGGATGCTCCGCCGCGTGCGCCGGCGTTCCGCGCGCTCCGCGGACGTCCCCCCGACGCCGAAGAGTTTCTCGAACGCCACGCGCGGATCGCGGATCACCGGGAGCGGTTCCGTGGGCGACGCCCAGCTGATGGAGTCCGTGTACACGCAGGCGTAGCCGTAGGCGCAGCCGCCCGCCTGGTCCACCGGCTCGATGCAGAGCTGCATCGAGGGAATCGGCGTCTCCTGGCCGAACCGCTTCGCGTAGAGCTGGTCGAGCGACGCGCCCACACGCACGTCCGAGCCCTCCGTCTGCCGCGGGTGCGCGTGCGTCAGGAACACCGCGCTCGAGCGGAAGTGATCGCCGCCGATCTCCTTCGGCGCCGTCGGTTCCGCCTGCCGGGCGTCCGTGTTGCTGATGATGGTGAGGTAGTCCCGGTACGGCTCGAGCGAGTTGAGCGCCGTGGGGCTCAGGTCGAACTTCCGGCCCTCCGCCGCGGGCGACCAGAGATTGAGCTTGGCGCCGAGCTCGTTGCACCCCGCGGCGCCGTGCACCATCTCGATGGCCACGAGCCGCGTGCGATCGCTCCCCGCGTACCGCCACGAGTTCAGCCCCGCCGGCACCATCGCGTCGAGGAAGGGGAGCGCGACCGTGGCGCCCATGCCACGAACGAAGGTGCGCCGGGGGAGGGACTTTCCAGTGAGGAAGTGCATCGGCTCGGCTTCTCCTGGTGCGTGGTCAGCGGGGGCGGCTCTCCGCCGCGCTCCCATGGCCGGTGTCGGTGGCGCTCGCGGCCGGCAACCGCTTCAAGCGAAAGGCATCGCTCTTCACGATGCCGAGGACGAAATCCGCGAAATGGTAGCCGCCGGCTTCGGCCGCGCTCGCGATGCGGCGGATCGCCGGCTGATCGTAGTACTCCACGCGCCGGCCGAGCGCGTACGCCATCAGGTTCTGCGTGAAGTTCCGGATGAGCGGAATCGGGCGCTTGAGCAGCACCCGCTTCAGCTCCGCCGGATTGGAGATCGCGGTGCCGTCGTAGAAGGTGCCGTGCGTGTCCACCGGGTTGCCGTTCTCCCGGATCCGCCACTGCCCCGTCACGTCGAAGTTGTCGAGCGCCAGGCCGATCGGGTCCATGAAGAGGTGGCACGACCGGCACTGAGGATTCGACCGGTGCATCTCCATCCGCTCCCGCGTCGTCAGGAGGCGTCCTTCCTTCGCCTCCTGCGTCTGCTCCAGCTCCGGCACGCCGGGCGGCGGCGGCGGCGGGGGCGAGCCCAGCAGCACCTCCATCACCCACTTGCCGCGCAACACCGGCGACGTCCGGTTGGCGTGCGAGGTCAGGGTAAGGACGCTCGCGTGCCCCAGCAGTCCGGTGCGGCGATCGTCCGGATACGCGACGCGCCGGAAGTCCGGCCCCGTGACGCCGGGAATGCCGTAGTGCCTCGCGAGCGTTTCGTTGACGTACGTGTAATCCGCGGTGTACAGGTCGAGCACGCTCCGGTTCTCGCGCACGAGGCTGTAGAAGAAGAGCTGGGTCTCCCTCCGCATCGCGTCGGCGAGCTGCTCGTGGAAATTGGGGTACTGCAGCGCGTCGGGATGCACCTTCTCGATGTCCTGCAGGCGCAGCCATTGCGCGGCGAAGCGCGTGGCCAGCGCCTCCGAGCGCGGATCCGCCAGCATGCGGCGCGTCTGCGCGCGAAGCACCGCCGGGTCCGATAGTGACCCCCGGCGGGCGAGTGCCACGAGCGCCTCGTCGGGCGGAGTGCCCCAGAGGAAGAACGAGAGGCGGGAGGCGAGGTCGAGGTCGCCGATCGCGTAGCGCTCGCCGGGCTTCGCGCGCGCCGGCAACGCCTCCACGCGGAAGATGAAGCGCGGGCTCGCCAGGATCGCCTCGAGCGCCGTGCGGATGCCGACCTCGAACCCGCTCTCCTTCGCGCCCCGGTCGTAGAACGACATCAGCGACCTGAGGTCGCTCGCCGCGAGCGGCCGGCGATACGCGGCGCCGCCGAGCCGCGAGACGATCTTCTCCGCGCACGGTCGTGCCTCCGCGACCCCGATCGGGCGGCAGCTGAAGACGCGCCGCCGGCTCGGCGTCTCGGACACGCCTGTGGGGTTGAACGGACCCGTGACCACGAAGTCCCTGAGGTGCGGCACGGTCGTGATCCCCATCTGCGCGCCGATCTGCGTGTCCGCGATGCTGTGCCCGATGGGCGCAATGAGATCGTTGACCGGCCCGTCGAACGTCCGCACGAACGCCGCACTGATGCGCTGCGGACCCGCCCGCACGGGAATCGGGTTCGTCTTCAGCTCCATCCCGTTCGGGTCGGCCTGCGACATCGAGCGGTCAATCTCGAGCACAGCCACCCGCTCGCCGTTCACCGACACCTCGATCTTCTCGTCGAACGGCGCGGCCGAGCCGAAAAGCTGGCCCGTGGGAATCGCGTGCAGCGAGACCGCGAACACGTACTCGCCGTCCGCCGGGAAGTTGTGGATCACGGAGACGCCGCCCCGCGTGCCGAAGGGCGCGCCCTCGACCTGCTCCCACTGCGAGGCCAGCCGCGGGACGTTGTACGTCGTCGAGGCCCGGCTCGCGTGCGGATCGCCGACGGCGAGCCGGCTCACTTCGCTCGCGGCGTCGAGGTAGGCGTCGAGCAGCGTGGCCGACGGGAGCTGCACGTCCGCGACGTTGTCGAAGTTGGCGCTCTTCGTGTCGAGCGGGAGCCAGTTCCCGGCATCCACGTCGAGGTTCAGCAGGTCGTGCACCGAGCGCTCGTACTCGGCGCGGTTCAGGCGCTGGAAGGTCCGGCCGCCCGGCTCCGGATTGGCGGCGGCTGCCACGTCCACCACGCGCTCGAGCGTCGCGGCCAGTGCCGTCAGCGTGTCGCCACCGGGACGCTTGTTCCCCGGTGGAGGCATCATCCCCGCTCGCAGCTTGCGGATCATCTTCTCGGCGATCTCCGGCGTGCGAGCGGCAGTCGCCACATCGAAGTTCTGCAGCGACAGATCGCCCAGGCGGCGCCGGTCACTGTGGCAACTCCCGCCGCACGACTTGCGCACGACCTCGGTGAGCGCGGCCGGCGCAATGCGCGCCGCCTTCGCCGGCTCGTGGTTCACGCCGGCGGCGGCTGTCGCAAGCACGAGAAGAGCCCCAGACGCCGTGGCGGAAGCGAGTAACTTCATGCCCGGTACTCCGAATCGAGGCGGGGGTGGGGACGTGTAACCCCCTTTATAGTTGTCGTCCCCGGCCCCGGGAGCAAGGGGGAGCCCCTTGCCGCCACGCCGGGCGGGCGCGATACTCGCGGATCACCCGTTCCGTAGTTAGCAACCGAAGTCAGCAACCGCTCCGGTCGGATCACTGGAGGATGGCCACGTGCGTGCACACTCGATTCTGGCGATCGCGGTCGTGATGATTCCCGGCGGCCTCGCGCTGGGCCAGGGCCAGCGCCGGCTCAATCCGGTGGTCGAGCTGTTGGAGCAGAAGAAGCCGGTCTTCGGCCTGTATGCACCGAGCAACCGGCGCGGGCGCGGCGGCACGGCGCCCCCGGCCGACGCGCCGCCGCCAAAGAGCGCCGCCCAGCTCGCCGCCGACGCGCTCGCCCACGAGCCGAGCGACTACGTGTTCGACGGCTCGATGGAAGGCGATTTCGACCGCGCCCTTCCGACGTTCACGGAGTTCGTCAAGGGAATGTCCGACGGCGGAACGCCGGCGCAGCGGATGAAGCACCCGCTGTTCGTGAAGACGCACGTCATCGCCGAGAATCCCGCGCTGGCGGCGGAGCGCATCGGCCGGCAGCTCGATCTGGGCGTGAGCGGCATCGTCTTCGTCGGCGTCGAGAGCGCGGACGAAGTGCGGAAGGGACTCGCGGCGATGCGCTTCAAGTCGAACGGCGGCACGCGCCCCGACGACGTGGGTGGGGCGCCCGCCTACTGGGGGATGAGCGAGAAGGAGTACAGGGAGCGGGCCGATGTGTGGCCGCTCAACCCCGGGGGCGAGCTGGTGAACTTCACGATCGTCGAGAGCAAGGAAGGTCTCGCGCACGTGCGGGAGATCGCCGCCGTGAAAGGCATCGGCGTGCTCTTCCCCGGGGCGGGCACGCTGCGCGGCGTCTTCACCACGACCGACGCGAGCGGCCAGCGGGTGCTGGACGAGAAGGGATGGGAGGCCGCGATTCAGCAGGTGCTCGCGGCCTGCAAGGAGTTCGGCGTGCCGTGCGGCTACCCCGCGACCGAGCGCGACATCGAGATGCGGATGCAGCAGGGGTTCAGCGTGTTCGTGATCAACTGGGGCGATGCGGGGTTTCGCGCGGTGGAACTCGGGCGTCGCGCCGCGGGGCGAGCCGACGGCAACTGAGCGAGCGTCGGCCTCGAAGTGAGCGGCGGCGAGCCGGGCGCGACGCCCCGCCCTACGGCTTGCACCCCGGATACCACTCCGGCTTCTTCCCGTCCGCGAGGATCCGCACCGCTGACACGCCCGCGTTGATCACCGCGGCCATGTGCTCGAAGTTCGCGAGACCGACCTCGTCGTTCGCGCGATGGTAGTCGTCGTGCAGGTCGAACGACGAGAGCGTGTGGGCCGGGACGCCCATCCGCGCGAACGCGATGTTGTCGCTGCGCATGAAGAAGTTCTGCTCCGGGCGCTTGTCCGGGCCGATCGGAAGCCCGGCCGCGGCGAAGAAGTCCCCCATCGTTGAACGCTCATACCCGGTCAACCAGGCTTTGCCGGGTCCGCCCGCGAGCGAATCCGGCCGGTTGATCATCTCGATCTCGAGGTTCGCGACCATCTGCGAGAGCGGCCGCGCGGGATTGGCGATGAACCAGTTCGTGCCGAGCAGCCCGACCTCCTCGCCCGTGGTCGCCAGGAAGACGAGCGTGCGCCGGGGCGCGGGTCCGGCCTTGATGGCGCGTGCGATCTCGATCACCGCCGTGGTCCCCGACGCGTCGTCGTCGGCGCCGTTGAAGATCGAATCGGTGGCCGGCGGCACCGGCGTGCGAACGCCAAGATGATCGTAATGGGCGTCCACGAGAACGACTTCGCTCCTGAGCTCGGAATCGCTCCCCTCGATGATCCCCACGACGTTTCCTCCCGGCGCCGGCTGCTCGATCAGGCGAATGGTGCTTCTCACGGTTCTCCCGCCGATCCCCTTCGTCGCACTCGCGATCGGCGCGCCGAGCAGCACTTCGGCGGCGCGGGCGGTGATCGTCAGGGCGGTCGGCCCCGACGGCGGCGCGGCCGGCGGTGCGGCCGGGTTCTTCACGAACGCGCTCGCCGGACGTTTCGCGTTCCCGACTGCCGTGACCGGGAGCTGGTCGCCGCTGATCGTCGCGATGCCCGCCGCCTCGCTGAGCGCGGCCGCCGGTCCCGCGCCACGACCGCCGGCCCGGCCTCCCCCACGGCCGCCTCCGCCGCCCCCGCCGCCCGCGCGACCGCCTGCGGCGCCTGCGCCGCCTGCCGCGGGCGCCGCGCCCGCGACCGCCGTGTCGCGGCAGCTCACCGGCGGCCCGCCCCGGCCGCCCGCGCCGCCTCGGCCTCCCGGGCCTCCCGG
>DATEDF010000048.1:0-2605 GCA_035286465.1 Gemmatimonadaceae bacterium
CATCGAGATCCCCGACGGTTGGGGGTCACAGTCGGACGTGACGACGATCATCCAGAGTGCGGCGGCGTTCAAGGATCCCGAGCAGCACCGCGAGGTGTATCACGAGATCAGCCACCTCTGGAACGTCCCGCCGACGGATCGTCCCTCACCACGCTGGAACGAAGGGCAGGCGTCCTTCCTCGAGTACCTCGTGACGCAGGAGGTGACCGGGAAACCGATCGTGGACGCGCGGGCGAGCCAGCTCGTGGACTGGCTTCGCGGTGAGCTGCCGAAGCGTGAGGCGTGGCGGACGGTGCCGCTGGTGGACTACGGCCGGACCGGCATGACGGACCTGTCGTACTCCGTGGGAGCCCTGTATTTCGATCTGCTGTACCGCCTCGCCGGGCGGGAGGCGTTCAACAGGATCATCGGCGGCTTCTATGCCGGGTTCGGCACGAGCGGAGGGAGCACGAAGGATCTCGCGGACGTCGTGCGCAAGACCGCGGGAATGGACCTCTCGGCGCTCAACAACGACTGGCTCTTCACGACGGCGTGGGCCGACCGCGTCGCGCGGAGCGCCAACATCCGGGAACTCGAGGCGTACTATCGCCGCCGATAGGGGTCCGCGAAGCGGCCTGACGGCGGGTGGCCGCGCCTCCGCGGCCTCACCGGGCCCGCAAGCTCCAGACGGGCGACTCGATCGCCGTGTGGATCGTATGGAGCAGCATCGTCCGGAGCGCCGAATCCGTCGTGGTGGCGACGACCGCGAACGCGGGAGTCCGGCCGATGACGAAGTACGCGCTGACGAACAGTGCGCCGGGAGCATCGCGCCGCTCACCGACGCGCACCGTGACCGAGCCCTGCGGCCGCTGCGTGGTGCACGAGCTCGCCACTCGCGCGTCAATGCGGATGTCCTTCTCCGAGCGCACCGGGTAGAGCTGCAGGTCTGCGCCACCGTCCCGCTGTGTCCACCGATACGACGGCCCCTTGCTTCCGCCGACGCTCGCTTCGGGAAAACCGGGCGGCAGCACGATGCGCAGGTGCCCCGCGCGCGCCTCGTGCCATCCCTCGGGATTCCATCCGGGGTCCGCGCACGCGTACCGCACCGCGCCGGCGCGCGACCGGAGCCGGGACTGTGCGAGCTCGGAACGCGGGGCGGGTTGCGCCCGGCTGCTCCCGGCGATCGAGTCGGCGAATGCGGCGAGGGCGTGCTCCGCGGCGTTGGCCGCGTGGCCCCCACGATCGCCGAGCACGACGAGCTTGCACGGTGACGGCGTGAAGCGGCCGCGCAGCGTCCTCGACGAGTCGAACTTCCCGGCGTAGGCCAGCAACGTCGCCACCGTCGCCCCGCTCGTGACAGGGCCGGCGTCCTCGACGTCATCCACCATCACGACGATGCCGCCGCGATCGTTCGCCGCCGCCCAATGCAGCACGTGCCGGAAACTTCCGGGGCGGTCCATCACCAGGCAGCCTCTCGCCGGCGACTTGCCGAAGATGGACCCGGCGTTCCCGGAGAAGGTCTCGAACGCCAACGGCGCCGACGACAGCACCTCCACGGCGTCCACGCGGGCGCTCCCGGGGTCGCGCGTCGCGCGGTCCTTCTCGTTGAGCAGGAGCCAGAGCTGCGACTCCGGCGGCCACCCCTGCGCCGGCGCCCGCACGTTCGCGATGTATCCCAGCTGCGGCACAAACTGCAGTGTGCCCGGAATCTCCGCCCGAAGCGACTCGACCGTGCGTCCGATCTCCACGCCGTGCGCGAACTCGGCGATGACGCGCTGGACCGGCCTCGCGACCACCGGCCGCGTGAGACGGCCATAGACGACGAAGAACAGGATCGCGAGCGCGACTCCGAGGAGGCCCGCGGGAAGCGAGAAGATGCGCAAGCGATGCAGCGGCACGCTTGAACCCCGGTCACGGGGAGCAGGACGTCCAATCACGCATCCGGGAGTATGGATGCGTGCACCGTCGCAGGCCAGCCGCGCGTTCCATCCGGTAGCTCCGTCCGTCGAGATTCTGCAGATTCTTCCGAGCTGTCCGACTTCCCCTCAACCAACGGTGGTACATCGCCATGCCGTCACGCCACGTGTTCATCTGTGTGCTCTCTGTGCTCTGTGGTTCCTTCGCCGGGCCGAACCCTGTGACTGCACAGGGCACGGGCCAGGGCAAGATGATGGAAATGGAGAAGGCCGCCGCCGCGCCGCAATCAGGCCAGGCCGCCTTTGCCGCGATCTCCGAGATCGTGAAGAAACTCAGGGCCGACCCGAACACCGACTGGTCCAGGGTCAACATCGAAGCGCTGCGCCAGCACCTCATTGACATGGACGACTTCGTGATGCGCGCCTCGGCCACGGCCGCGAACGTGGACGGCGGCGTGTCGCTCGACATCACCGGCGCGGACCGGGTGGCCGCGGCGATCCGGCGCATGGCCGCGATGCACGCGATGGCGCTGAACGAGGACGGCGAATACGTGGCGAAATCGTCGGAGATCGCCGGCGGCGTGCGCTTCGTCGTCACCGCGAAGAGCGCGGGCGATGCGAAGACCGTCGCGCGGATCCGCGGGCTCGGCTTCGCCGGGCTGCTCGCCGAGGGCGATCACCACGCGATGCACCACCTGGAGCTCGCGCGT
>DATEDF010000049.1:0-7022 GCA_035286465.1 Gemmatimonadaceae bacterium
AACCCTTCTCCTCGCCGACCACGAACAGCAGGTCCACGCGCTCCTCGCCCGAGGCGACGAGGCGATCGGCGGCCGCGAGCATCGCGGCGGCGATTCCCTTGGCGTCGCAGGCGCCGCGCCCCTTGAGCTTGTTTCCCTCGATCTTGGGAGGGATGTACGGCGGTACAGTGTCGAGGTGCGTGGAGAGCGTGACGCCTCCGCCTTTGCGCGACGCCCAGACGTTGCCGCGCCCCGGGGTGACTTCCTGCACCGTGACGTTCCAGCCGCGCGCGACGAGCCAGCGCGCGACGAAGTCCACCGCGCGGCCCTCGTCGCGCGTGGTCGAGGCGAGGGAGAGGAGCTCCGTGGCGAGCGCGACGACGTCCGTCATTCGCGAAAGGTATGGAGAACGGGCGATGGCTTGTAGGGGCGCGGATTGACCGCGCCGCGTCCCACCCGTTACAGTTCGCCGCGTAGGCGCAAACGACACGGGCGATGGAGTTCGCCCAAACCGCTGCCGGACTCCGGTGGCTGATGACTCCTGCGTTGCCACACGGCGGTGCAGGACTTTTTTTGCCCCGCCGTCACTCGACCGGGACGCGTGCGCCCCGAGACCTGCCGTGGGGAGAAGTCATGGAGTCCAACGTCTGGCTGATCGCGAGCGCCTGGATGGCGCTCGCCCTTCTCGCGAGTCTCCTTTCGATCCGGCTCGGCATCTCCGTCGCCCTCGTGGAGATCGTGATCGGCGTCTTCGCCGGCAATGTCTTCGGCATCGAGTCCGCCCCGTGGATTGACTTCCTGGCCACCTTCGGCGCCGGATTGTTGACGTTCCTCGCGGGAGCGGAGATCGAGCCGACGGCGCTCCGGCGGCACCTCAAGCCCGCGCTCGCCATCGGCTTCGCCAGCTTTCTCGCGCCCTTTCTGCTCGCCCTCGCGTTCGCATTCTGGGTGATGCGGTGGGACATCCACGCCGCGTACATCGCCGGCATCTCGCTTTCCACGACGTCCGTGGCGGTCGTCTACGCCACGATGGTGGAGACGGGGCTCAATCGCACGGAACTCGGCAAGCTGATCCTCGCGGCGTGCTTTGTCACCGACCTCGGCACTGTCCTCGCACTCGGCGTCGTCTTCGCCAACTTCAACGGGTGGCTCGCGCTGTTCGTCGGGGCGACTCTGGTCGTACTCCGGTTCCTGCCGCGGCTGACCCGATTCGTCATCGCGACCGTCGGCCGACGGGTGAGCGAGCCGGAACTCAAGTTCGTGTTTCTCGTGCTCTTTCTGCTTGGAGGCCTCGCGAAGCTGGCACAGAGCGAGCCCGTGCTGCCCGCCTATGTCATGGGCCTCGTTGTCGCGGGCGTGTTCGTGAATGACAAGGCGCTGCTCGAGCGCATGCGCGTGATCGCGTTCACGATTCTCACGCCCTTCTACTTCATCAAAGCGGGGCTCCTCGTCTCCGCGAGCGCGGTCCTCACTGGGGCGGCGCTCATCGTCACTTTCCTGCTGGTGAAGGTCGGGGCGAAGTTCATCGGCGTCGCGCCGCTGACGCGCGTCTTCGCGCTCTCGCGGCGCGAGGGGACCTACACCACGCTCCTGATGTCCACGGGACTCACCTTCGGCACGATCGCCGCCCTGTTCGGCTTCACCAATCACATCATCTCGCAGAGCCAGTACACGGTGCTCGTCGTCGCGGTAATCGGGAGCGCCGTGGTGCCGACGCTCGTCGCACAACGCTTCTTCGCGCCCGAGATCACCGAGCCGGTCGCGCTCACCGCGGAAGAGGCGATCCCGGTGGTCGAGGAGGCGTCGGAGATTCCGTGAGCGAAGCCCGGGAGTTTCCGACGCTCAATGTGCCGCAGCGGCGACACTTCGAGGTCGTGCTCGCGTCGCTCGAGGAGGCGATGGTGCGCATCGAGCAACTCTCAGGCGCACGCGACGCCGAGGCGAGACTGCTCACGAAGGAGGCGCACGACGTTCCAGTGGACTTTCTGGAACGCGTGGCGCCGCTGATCGCCTCGATTCGCGGGCGACTCGAGGCGCTGGCGCGCTCGTTGGACCTCCAGCCGCGACGGCCGTCCACTCACCGGATGATCCGGGCACTGCTCACCGCGCAGATCGTCCACCTCCAGGACAGCGACGCGAGGCGACTGCGCGCCTATGGCGAGGTGGATCCACGCGTCTCGAGCGTGCTGGACCCAGAGCTCAGGGCCCTGGAGCGCGAACTCCACGGGATTCTGGACGCGCTCCGGAACAGCTGATGCCGGGGCCGGGACTCGAACCCGGATGGGGTTGCCCCCGAGGGATTTTAAGTCCCTCGCGTCTAGCCAGTTTCGCCACCCCGGCAACGGAAGCCTGAAGCCGGACGCGCGAAGCCGGACGTGAGCAGGGCGCCACTTCCGGCTGCATACGTCCGGCTCATCAGAGCGGGAAACGGGACTCGAACCCGCGACCCCAACCTTGGCAAGGTTGTGCTCTACCAACTGAGCTATTCCCGCGTACCCGGCAAGATAGGATCGGCCGGATCACGGGACAAGCTACGGCCGCACGCCGTGCGCGTGCACGGTGAACCACGCCGCGTAGGCGAGCAGCCCCGAGAGCGCCGCGTCGCCGCCGCTCGCCACCGCGCGCCCCTCCTCATCCACGATCTCGGCGGCGAGCCCGTGGTCGAGGGGCGCGCGGCGGAGCCACTCGAGCACGGCGGACGCGTCCGGGCCGAAGAGCCGCCCGAGCTGCTGCGCGAGGTGCCCCGGCGGGGCGCCGATCTTCTTGGCGGTCCGCCGGTACACCGAGTCCGTCCGCTCCACCGTCTCGAAGAGCGGGAGCCAGAGCGCCGACGCGATGGGGTCGTCGTCGAGCGCGACGCTCTCGGCGAGATCCGTGGCGGCGACGAAGACCGTCTTCCCGCCGTCACCGGCCGTGAAATGGCGGCGAATCGCGGCGCGCACGGCCTCCGGGTCGGGAAGCTCGTTGGCCTCCTCTTCGTCGAGTGTGCGCTTCAGGCACTCGAGCGCGTGCGCGACCACGGCGTTGCCGTGGAGCGTGAACGGATGGGTGACGGGGACGCCCGACAGCGTGACTTCGGTGTGATAGAGCGGGTGCGTCTTGTCGCGGCGCGCGGCGAGATCGTCGGACGAGAGGTAGAGCGTGTCGGCGAGCACGGCCTCCTCGACGATCTGGTCGTCGCCGGTGTCGCGGATATACCGGTCCGTGGCGATCGCGTAGGCGGCGGCGCCCTCGAGCGTAAACCCGGGCTCGAAGAGCGTCCCGTCGAAGTAGTGCACGCCGCGGCCCGGCGCGTAGCCGTGCACCTCGCAGACCCGCAGGATCAGCTCGCGCGCGAGCGGCGCATCGGCGAGCTGCACGGCGGGGACGGTCCAGGCGAGCGCCTCCCAGTCGCGGATCGTGACGCCGCGGGAGCACCACGGCGCCCGGCTGCGCACGAGATAGTAGTGCGCGTCGTCGAGCGCGCGCGCCACGCCGTAGAAGTACGCGAAGAGCAGGTGACGGTTGATGAGCCCGTCGAGCGACTCCATCCCCGTCGTCTGCTCGAGCGACCGGATGGCGTCGCGCGTGCCCGTGAGGAGCGCGCGCCAGCCGCGGCGGCGCAGCACGCTCACGGTGGCGCAGGCGCCGTCGCGCTCGGGGCCGGCGGCGATGTAGAAGGCCGTCTCCACGCGCCCCTTCGGCCGGACCGTCAGCCGGCGCCGCACCGCGTACGACGGCGCGGCATACGTCGTCGGGTCGCCGGACCGCACCGAGACTTCGGCCTCCCCGTCGGCCGCGATCGCGAGCGCGACGTGGCCAGGCGGTTCGACGCCCTCGAGCACGACCACGTCGCCCACCTTCGACACGTCGTGGGCGTCCGACGCGGCGCGCGGCGTGCGCACGCGCAGTTGCCGGTGCCCGAGCGTCCCCTCGAACGCGAGCGTGACCTGCGCCTCGGTGGCGCCCCGGTTCTCGATCGCGATGGCGTACACCGCGCCCGCGATGTCGGCGTCGCGGCCGAAGGGCGCGAAGATCGTGCCGCGGACGACGAGATCGCCGGGCGTGCTGGTGAACGTCGGCAGCCAGTTGAACGCACGCTCCCAGACGATCCCCTCCACCGCGAGCGCGACCGCGCGGCCGTCAATCTCGAGCGTGGGGCGCGCGAGCGAGGGATGCGTGCCGGAGAGGAAATCCTCGTGCCCCGCGAACTCCACCGCCGACCGCGCGCCGCGGTGCAGCACGCCGAGCACGTGGATCGCCGCGTCGGCGGGATGGATGCAGGGGATCGAGAGCCAGTGGTTCCCGGTGATCTGCCAGGGAACCGCAGGTAGCGCGTCGTGTGTCACGAGGTGGCGATCGGCGTTATCTTGCCGCGGACACGATGCAAACTAGCCGCGCAACCGGCCCGGCGCTCCCTCGGTCCCGCCACCGGCGCCCGTCGTTCCGCCGACGCGCCGTCGCGCCGGCACGGCGCCTGGCCCTCTGCGGGGCACTCATCTTCCCGGCTCCCATCCTCGCGCAGGCGGTCCTGGGTCCTGGCGACGACGCGAGCCTGGCGCGGCGCGGCGCGCTCCGCGTCACGCTGCTCTCCCGCTGGACGCGGTTTGACGAGCAGTATGTCGGGGCCGGCCCCGGACGCGCCGACGGATCGCTCACCGCCCTCGGCGCGCCCTTCACCCTCGACTCGATCGGGGTGGCGCAGTTCGAGAATCTCGGGCCCGTGCAGACGAGCGTGCGCACCCTCGCAGGCATGCCCGACTTCTCCGCCTCGCTCGGTGCATCGCTGGCCCGCGTGCGCGACCATGCGATCGCGACGCCGGTAGCGGTGGAACTGGGGCTCACGCGCCGGATCACGGTCGGCGTCACCGTGCCCTTCCTCACCGCGACGTCGAGCCTGGACCTCCGCGTGAACCCGACGGGACGCGAGCCGACGCTCGGCTTCAATCCCACGCTCGGCTCGGCGGCGGCGCTCGCGTCCAACGGCGCGCTGCTCGCGCAGTTCGACAGCGCCGCCTCGCAGCTCGCGCAGCGCCTCACGTCGTGCGCCGCGAATCCCTCGGCCGCGGGGTGCGCGGCGGTGAACGCCGGCCGCGCGGGCGCGCTCGCCCTCATTGCCGACGCCAACGCCTTCGCGGCGGGCCTCGGCCAGCTCTACGGCGGGCGCAACGGGAGCGCGGGGGCGAAGTTCGTGCCGATCGCGGGCACCGTGGCGCAGGCGGCCATCGAGGCACGGGTGGCGGCGTTCCGGGCGCTCTACGCCGGATACGGCGCGGGCGCCCTGACCGGCACTGTCCCGCTCGCCGCGCAGGCGCCGTTCACCGTGCAGGACCTGCAGCGCGTGCTCACGGACTCGACCTTCGGCGTGCGCGCGAGGCCGCTCGCGACGGCCGTCACGCGGGGCGTGGGCGACATTGACCTGGCGCTGAAGATCAACCTGTTCGATTCCTTTCGGGACGACGCGAAGGCGCGACTCACGCCGAGCGGCATCCGGTGGAGGCAGTCCATCGGCGGCATCTACCGGCTCGGAACGGGCGCGCTCGACGCCGCCGACGACTTCACCGACCTGCCCGTCGGCGACCACCAATCCGACGTGGAGATCCAGTCGTACACCGACCTCCTCGTCGGCGCGCACTTCTGGGTATCGCTCGTGGGGCGGTACAACGTGCAGATGGCCGACGAGCGCGTCATGCGCATCACGGCCGGGCCGGACGCGCCGCTCGCGGCCGCGTATCGCGAGCACACGGTCACGCGTGACCTGGGCGACGTGCTCGAGATCGCGGTGCACCCGCGCTGGGTACTCAACGAGTTCGTCGCGCTCGCGGGCCGCTATGCCTATCGCCGGAAGTTCGCCGATGCCTACGCGGGGACGTTCCCGGTGAGCGACCTCAACGGGCAGAGCGTCACGCTCGACGCCGCGACGCTCGGCCTCGGCACCGAGGCGCGGGAGCATCGCTTCGGCGGGAGCGTGACGTACTCGACCGTGGCGGCGTTCGAGCGGGGCCGCGCGCGCATTCCGCTGGAGATCAGCTACCTCCACTTCCAGACGACCCGCGGCGCGCTCGGGTTCGTGCCGAAGCTGAGCGAGGACCAGGTGCAGGTGCGAGTGTACGGGAGGTTGTTCGGGCGCTGGACGCCGCCTTGAGGAGCGCGCGCGCGTGCGTCCGCCCGAGTTCGCTTCCCGCATCGCCCCCCAGCATCCGCGCGAGCTCCGCCACGCGGCGCTCTCCTTCCACGACCGCGATGTCCGCCGTCGTGACGCCCCCCTTCGGCCCCTTGCTGACGACGATGTGATGGTGGGCCCGCGCCGCGATCTGTGGCAGGTGCGTGATCACGAACGCCTGATGGTGCTCCGCCACGCGACGAAGCGAGTCACCCACCATGAGGCCGACCTTCCCGCCGATGCCCGAGTCCACCTCGTCGAAGACCAGCGTGGGCACGCCGTCCACCCGCGCGAGGATCGTCTTGAGCGCGAGCATGACGCGCGAGAGCTCACCGCCCGAGGCCACGCGGGCGAGCGGTCGCGGATCGTGTCCCACGTTCAGGGCCACGCGGTATTCGACCGTTTCCGCGCCGGCCGCCGCGACCTCGTCGAGTGTGCGCAGCTCCACGAAGCAGCGCCCGTCGGGCATGCCGAGTTCGGGGAGCAGCGCCTCGACCGCGCGGGCGAGTTTCGTGGCGGCCGCTCGTCGCTTCTTCGTGAGCGCGGCCGCGGCGATGTCCAGGGCGAGCGCCGCCGCCGTCGCGCGCTCCTCCAGCGCCCGCAGGTCGAGCGCCGCCGTGTCGAGGAGGTCGAGCTCCGCGCGCGCCGCGCGCCCGGTCTCGACGACCGCCCCGATCGTCCCGCCGTGCTTCTTCAGCAGCCGGAAGATCGCGTCGCGCCTGCGCTCCACCTCCGCCAGCCGCGCCGGGTCGTGCGCGACGCCCTCCAGGTACGCCGCCGTCTCGCGCGAGAGTTCCTGCAGCGCGTAGTACGCCGCATCGTACAGCTCCTGGAGCCGCGCCGTGGAGGGGTCGATCCTCCGGAGCGACGCGAGCGCGCGCTGCAGCGGCCCCACGCGCCG
>DATEDF010000050.1:0-5876 GCA_035286465.1 Gemmatimonadaceae bacterium
CCTCCGCGCGGTGCGCGAGCCGGCCCTCGTTCGTGGCGAAGCGCGGGTCGGTGAGCGCGTCGAGCTCGAGCGCGCCCGCGAGCGCGGCGAACTGCGCGTCGCTCCCGACGGCGATCACCAGCGCGCGGTCGCTCGCATCGAACAACTCGTACGGCACCAGGTTCGCGTGCGCGTTCCCCCAGCGCGCGGCCTCCGCGCCCGTGACGAGCGCGTTCTGCGCCACGTTCACCAGCGCGCTCACGGCGCTCTGTCGGAGCGAGACGACGAGGCGCCGTTCCTCGGCGCTCCCCGCGCGTCCGCCCGCAAGCGCGGCGACGATCGCGATCGCGGCATCCTTCGCCGTCACGACGTCGGCGAGGGCGACTCCGACCTTCATCGGCGCGCCATCCGGCTCGCCCGTGATCGCCATCCAACCCGACTCAGCCTGCACGACGAAGTCGTACGCCGAGCGCGGGCTGGCCGCGCCAAAACCCGTGATGGTGCACCAGAGGAGACTCGGGCAGGCCTCGAGGAGCGCCGACGGCGCCATCGCGCGTTTCTCGAGCGTGCCCGGACGGAAGTTGTCCACCACGACATCGGCACTCTCGGCGAGCGAGCGCAGGAGCGCCTGGTCGCGCGCGTCGTCAAGGTCGGCGGCTACGCTGAGCTTGTTGCGATTGCAGGACAGGAAGTACGCGCTCTCACCGCTCGCGTCGAAGGGCGGTCCCCAGCCGCGGCTTTCATCGCCGGATCCCGGTCGCTCCACCTTGATCACGTCGGCGCCCAGGTCGCCGAGGATCATCGTCGCGAGTGGTCCGGCGAGAACTCTCGAGAAATCGAGGACGCGAATGCCAAGAAGCGGTAGACTCATCCTATAGTGGCGCTATAGTGTGTTGATTGTGAGCAACTTGAGAGCCGAAAAGCATCACACTCCCGCTCTGGAACGTGCAGGTCCGTGGCTGTTTTCGCCCCCGAAGGCGTGCAATCCCTTGCCACCGCATCGCTTGCCTGAGCCGATGATTCTCATATACTTGCCCCCGGTTCCTTCGCGCGGTTTCTCGCGCGAACGGTCCTCGGTCCGGGTTTCGGCCGATCCGTGCCATCACCGATGCGCCGCCGCCGCTCGAGAGGCGACCGGCTCGTCCTTGGGAGCGAGTGCGAATGCCCGATAAGACTCCTGCGGTCGCGAAGCCGGCTGCGGCCGACGCGCCTGCCGGCGCCACCACCGCCCCGGTGCGGCGCCATCCGGGGCACCGCGGCGCGGATGTACGCGACACGGTCGCGGAGATGGCGGCGAAGGCGCAGGAAATCAGCATGGAGGCCGGGAGCAAGATGGCCGCGGCGATGAAAGATGTCATCAACGCCGCCGCGGGGCTCACCTCCTTCGCCATCGAGAGCTCGCGCGATCTTGTGCAGTACATGGTGCGTCGGGGCCAGATGACGCAGGACGAGGCGGACAAGCTCATTCGCGAGGCCGAGGAGGCGTGGTCGCGGAAGCACCGGGGCCGGAAGCCGCCGGCCAGAGGCGAGGCTGGGAAGTCCCAGGCGCGCGCCGCGGAGCTGGCCGCCAAGAAGAAGCCGTCGAAGAAGAAGCCGTTCACGCATGCCAAGCCCGCGAAGACGGCCAGGCACCACCCCGCGTCGAAGGCGAAGAAGGCGAAGCACGGCTCCGCGCGACGAGCCACGCCCCGGCCCGCGGCGAAGAAGAAGCCCGCGGCGAAGAAGAAGCCCGCAGCGAAGAAGTAGCCTACGTCATCTCTCGCGTTCGGCGACGCCGTCGCGCTGACGAAGGCGCTCGTCGCCATAGACTCCCGCAACCCCGCGCTCGCCGCCGACGGCCCGGGCGAGGGGGCGTGCGCCCGCGCGCTGGGCGCGGTGCTCGAGGAATGGGGCTTCCGCGTCGAGCTGCAGGAATCGGCGGCGGGTCGCCCCAACGTGATCGCGCGGATCGGCGCGGCGCGCGGCGGCGGCGCGCGCACCCTGCTCCTCAACGGGCACCTCGACACCGTCGGCGTCGCCGGCATGGTGCACCCGCCGTGGGAACCGGCGGTGCGTGAGGAACGGCTCTACGGCCGCGGCTCCACCGATATGAAATCGGGAGTGGCGGCGATGTGCGCGGCAGCGGCGCGCGCCGCGCGCGCGGCGCGCGGCGGGCTCGACGGCGAGGTAATCGTCACGGCCGTGACGGACGAGGAGTATCGGAGCGTGGGGACGCGCGCCGTACTCGACGCCGGGATCCGCGCCGACGCGGCCATCGTCACGGAGCCCACGCGCCTCGCGATCTGCCCCGCGCATCGCGGCTTCGTCTGGCTGGAGCTGGTGGTGCGTGGGCGCGCGGCGCACGGAAGCCGCTGGGACATCGGCGTGGACGCGATCGCGCTCGCCGCGCTCGTCATCGCAGAGCTCGAGGCGTACCAGTCGGACGTGCTCGCGCGGAAGTCACACCCCCTGCTCGGCCGGCCCTCGCTCCACGCCTCGCTCATCACCGGCGGGACCGAGCTCTCCACCTATCCGGACCGCTGCGCCGTGCAGTTCGAGCGCCGCACGATTCCCGGCGAGTCGCCGGCCGATTTCACGCGCGAGGTGGAGGAGGCGTGCGCACGCGTGCGCGCGCGGCGGCCGGAACTCGCCGCCGAGGTGAAGCCCGGCTTCTCGCAGTCGCCGAACGAGATCGCGCGCGACCACCCCATCGTTCGCGCGCTCGCCAGGGCGCTCGCGCAGGGCGGCGGCGGCGGCGCGCCAGTGGAAGGGCTCGCCTGCTGGACCGACGCCGCACTCCTCACCGCCGCCGGGATTCCCGCGGTCTGCTTCGGGCCGGGCGACATCGGGCTCGCGCACGCCCCCGAGGAGTATGTGCTTGTCGGCGAGATCGAGCGCGCCACCACGGCGATGACCGCGCTGATCGGCGACTGGTGTGGGAGTGCGGCCTGAAGTGGCCCAACTCACCGTCGCCCAGTATGACGCGCTCGAAGGCGCGATCCGGGACGGCCGGCGCGTCGCGGTCTGGCGTCGCGGCACCGAGTACGTCGTGATCCCCGAGCGACTCGCCCTCCGCGGCCGGCGCGAGGCGATCGAGGCGCGCCATCCGGTCACGGGGCAGCCGCTCGTGCTCTGGGTGGACGAGGCGGAGGCGATCGAGGTGGTGCGGTGAGCCGCGGGGCGTCGAGCCGTGCGGCGTCGAGCCGTCGCGAAGCGAGCCGTCGCGAAGCGAGCCGTCGCGAGACGAGCGACCGCGAGGCGGGTGGCCGCGACCCGCGCGCCCTTCTCGCCATCTACGCCGACGAGTCGTGCCTGGGCAACGGCCGCGAGGGGGAGAACCCGGGCGGTGCCGGCGCGCTCGTCGAGTACCAGCTCCCCTCGACCGGCGCCCTCGTGCGCGTGGACCTCTGGCTCAGCGAGCCGGCCACGACCAACAACCGGATGGCCCTCCGCTCGGTGATCGAGACACTCCGCGCCGTGGGCGCGAAGGGCGCGCGCTTTCGCGTCACCTTCACGACCGACTCGCGCTACATCGTGGACGGGATGACGCGGTGGGTGCACGACTGGGCGCGCCGGGGATGGAAGCGGAAGGGCGGCGCGATCGAGAACCTCGAGCTGTGGCGGGAGGCGATTCGCGAGGTGGACGCGCACGCGGTCGCGTGGCGCTGGGTGCGCGGCCACGCCGGCCACGCGCAGAACGAGTACGCGAACCATCTCGCGACGCGCGCGGCCGCAGAGCAGTCGCGGTCGAACGGGCTCATTCCATCGCACTTCGACGCCTGGCTCGACACGGAGCGCACGCGGGGGGCCGCCCCCCGGCGCGCGAGCGAGTTCCCCGACCCCTCGTCGTTCCGCGCGAACTCCCCGTTACCCGCGCTGAGCGGTTAACGTCCGTAGAGTGCCCTTACATCCGAAGAGTGTCCAATGAAATACCTGCTCGCGCTGGTGATCGGCGTCGCCGCCGGCTACTACCTCGGCTACTCCGACGGTTCCGCGGGAAAGCCCTCGATCGTCTCGCGCGTGGTCGGCAAGGTGGGCGGTGGGGCGCGCACGAAGGTCAGCAACGACGTTGATGCGACAATGGAGAGGATCGAGAGCGGCGCGAAGGCCGACGCCAAGAAGAGCGGCAAGGCGCCGTAACCAGCCCGAGGCGCCCGCGTGGACGAACTGGACCGGCTGTTCCGGCACGTGGTGCGCGCGGTCCGCGACGCGCGCCCCGAGTACTTGACGCAGCCGTTCGAGGTCGCGGAGCTGCTCGAGCTGGTGCCGTACAAGGCCGTCCGCGCCGAGGTGGGCGTCGAGACGAACGACGATTACGCGCACGCGGTGACGCGGCTCCTCGCGGGCGAGCGCGGCTACCTGTTCGCGGACGATCTCCTGCAGGACGACTTGCGGACCGAGCTCGCCTCGCCGAACCCCGACCTCGCCGCGTATCGCTCGTACGCGAACGCCCGCGTCACGCTGTCGCAGGAGCAGATGCGAAAGGCGCTCGAGGAGCTCGGCCCGCCGGCTGCGGCGCCGAGCGCCGGCTCAGCCGCCGCGACGCCCGCGACGCCCGCGACACCCGCGACGCGCACGACGGCGGCGCGCCCCGCGGCGCCGCGCCGCGCCACGGCGTCGCCCCCACGCCCCCCGAGCACCGGCGTGCCGCGCCCGCTCGACCCCGACGCCGAGGCACCGAAGCGGGCCTCGCGCCCGGGATGCCGCTATTGCGGGCAGCCGCTCCCCGAGGAACGCGAGGTGCACTACTGCCCGAGCTGCGGGCAGAACCTCCTCGTGCGCCGGTGCGCGGCGTGCAGCGCGGAACTCGACGCCGGCTGGAAGTTCTGCGTGGCGTGCGGGCGCGCGGCCGCGTCCTGACACCGCACGGCCGTTCCGGGCGTATCACCGGCATGCCCTCGTTCCGCACGCTCCGCGCCTCGCGCCTCGCACGCCTCGCGGTCGCGACGCTCGCGGGATTCACGGGGCTCCACGCCGCGCCGTGCGGTGCCCAGCCGCCCGTCGGGGCGGGCGCCGCCGACGCCCGCTGGCCCGTCAAGTCACGCGAGCACGTGGACCTCTGGCTCCACGGCTTCGCGATGATCGCCGACGACAGCTCCCTCGTGCCCCTCTTCCGCCGGGGCTACCGCGACGCGCTGGTGGTCGAACGGAACAAGGCGAGCGTGACCTCCGACCTCGACGCCAACCACGACGCGCTCGCGGCGCGGCTCCGCGCCAACCCCCGCCTCGTCAACGCACAGTTCCTCCCGCTGTATTTCGGCGGCTGGGCGGAGCTCGAGGGCGCGCTCGACTTCTTCCTCAAGGCCGAAGGGGATCCGCGCGGGGCGCGGACCGAGCAGGCGGCGCAGCTCATCGCTTTCTTCGCGGCGGCGTTTCCCACACGCGACGATCGCGACTTCGCGCGCCGCCTGCTGCGCTCGCTCGAGAGCGAGCGCGAGAGGTTCTTTCACGCCTGGTGGCTCGCGGAGACGCGGCGGCGCGACGCGGCCTTCGAGGCCGTGGACACGCTCTGGCAGCGCACGTGGCGGCCGAAGCTCCAGCCGTTCCTCAATCACACGCAGCAGGGGAACGGCGAAGTCCTGCTGACGCTCCCGCTCGAGGGCGAGGGACGCACCGTCACGGGCGGCAAGCAGCGCAACACGATCGCCGTCGGGCTCCCGCAGTCGCCGGCGCGCGCGACGGAGGCGATGTACGCGCTCGCGCACGAGCTCGTCGGCCCGCTCACCGGCGCCGCCGTGGACGACAACACGACGCCGGCGGAGAAGCGGAGCGGCGCGGCGGAGCGGCTCTCGAGCCTCGCGCTGGTGCGCGGCGGCGCCCTGCTCGTCGCCCAGCTCTCGAAGGCCGACGCGGAGGGCTACGCGCGGTTCTACCTCCGCGTCGCGGGCGTCTCCTTCGACGGGGACGCGATGGCGGCG
>DATEDF010000051.1:0-78896 GCA_035286465.1 Gemmatimonadaceae bacterium
AGGCCGTTCCTCGCCACGCCCGCCAACGAGCGGATGCCGCGGATTTCGCCCGACGGGCGGCTGCTCGCCTACACGTCGGACGAGTCCGGCCGCGATGAGGTCTACGTGCGGCCCATCCCGGGGCCCGGCGGGCGCATCCAGATCTCGACGAACGCCGGGCAGGCTCCGGCCTGGTCGCCCAACGGCCGGGAGCTGTTTTATCGGTCCCCATCGCACGTGATGTCGGCGACGATCGCGCGCGACCCCGAGCTGTCTGTCGCGCGGCGAGAGGCGCTCTTTCCCGACGTGTACGAGCGGAACCCGTTTCACGTGGACTACGACGTGTTTCCCGGTGGGAACGAGTTCGTAATGGTGCAACCGATCTCGGGCGGCGCGAGGCTGTTCGCCGTGGTGAACTGGACCGAGGAGCTCAGGCGGCGGCTGCGGGGGCTGGAATCGCGGAAGTGAAGACGGGCGACCCGGCGAAGTCTCCTCGGCGACGCTTCGGCTAGACCTCGAACGCCGGAATCCGCATCTGCCGCGCGGCCGCCAGCAGCCGCCCGTCATAGCTCGCGAGCCGCACCGCCTGCCCCTGCCGGCGCAGGAAATCCATTGACGCGAGGTGGAGCGCATCGAGCGTGCGCACCGGCTTGGGAAAGGGTTCGAGCGCGCGGGCGAGCACCGGTCGGACCAGCTCGAGGAACGCCAGCCGGCCGAGCAGCAGTCGCACGAGTTCGCCGTGCGACCGCGCCAGCCCTCGCGCGTGGATGCGCGACCAGACCTCGTACTCCAGGAGTCGGCTCGACACCAGCGGTTCCTTCCACAGCGACGGGGCCGGATGCCGGTCTTCGGCGAGCAGCTGTGCGAGTGCGACCGAGGTGTCCACGTAGATCACCGGTCGCTCCGATCGCGATCCAGCTCCTGGAGCAACTGCTTGAGTCGGGCGACGGGGGCGCGGCCGGGGGGTTCAGCGGCGACCAGGGTGGGCGGCGTGATCCACCCTTGGCGCACGGCCTCGGCCAGCTGCGCGTCGGCCAGGAGCGGGCTCCGGCCTTCGCGGGGCGGCACCAGCTCCGCCACCACACGGTCGCGGTCGGTCACCAGCACGGGCTCCCCGCTCGCCGCGAGGCGGACGTACTCGCTGAGTTTGTTCTTGAGCACCTTGAGTCCGACGGAGCGCATGTGGAAAGGTAGCGTCTGGAAGCTACCTCGAGCAAGTGATCGAACGCACGCGGCCTGAATGACGGGTTTGCTGGCCTCGTCCGCGTGTCGGGCCTACATTAGCGCTTCGCGGTACCACACCCCGGTCGGAGCCCCCGCGCTGCCCATGGACGCTCTCGCCCAACTGAACGCCGCCCTCACCGGCCGCTACGAGATCGAGCGCGAGATCGGCGCCGGGGGAATGGCGACCGTCTACCTCGCGCGCGACGTGCGGCACGACCGCAAGGTCGCGCTCAAGGTGCTCCGCCCCGAACTCGGCGCGGTGCTGGGCGTCGAGCGGTTTCTGGCCGAGATCAAGGTCACGGCCAACCTCCAGCACCCGAACCTCCTGCCGCTGTTCGACTCGGGCGAGGCGGAGGGGCTGCTGTTCTACGTGATGCCGTACGTGGAGGGCGAGTCGCTGCGTGCGCGGCTGGACCGGGAGAAGCAGCTTCCCATTGACGAGGCCATTCATATCGCCGTCGCGGTCGCGAGCGCGCTCGACTACGCGCACCAGCATCAGGTCATTCACCGCGACCTGAAGCCCGAAAACATTCTCCTCCAGGCGGGCCAGCCCGTGCTGGCCGATTTCGGGATCGCGCTCGCCGTCGCGAAGGCCGGCGGCGCGCGCATCACCCAGACCGGGCTGTCGCTTGGCACGCCGCAGTACATGAGCCCGGAGCAGGCCACGGGCGACCGCGCGATAGACGGCCGCACCGATATCTACTCGCTCGGCGCGGTGCTCTACGAGATGCTGACCGGCGAGCCACCACACACCGGAACCACCGTGCAGGCGGTTTTCGCGCGAATCATCGCGGACCGGCCCCAGAGCGTGCAGGTGCTCCGGCCCGCCGTGCCCGATCACGTCGCGTTCGCGGTGGAACGGGCGTTGGAGAAGCTTCCAGCAGACCGATGGGCGACGGCGCGCGAATTCGGCGAAGCCCTTCAGGAACGCGTGGTGGGCGGTGTCTCGCGCGTAAAGCGAGCAGCAGCGCTGACTGCTCCACGTTCGCGCTTTCGATGGCCGTTGACGATCGCCGTGGGCGCGGTACTCGCCGCCGCCGCGATCTGGGGCTGGGTTCTCGCGCTGCGACACGACTCACCCATCGTTTCGTTCACGATCCCGTTTGGATCGGAGCAGCTCGACCTCTCGCCGGCCCCATTGGCGGTGTCACCCGACGGCCGGTCCATCGTGTATGTCGGGACTGAGCGCAACACCACGCAGCTTTATCTGCGGCGGACGGACGAACTCACGGCGCGTCCCATCCCTGGAACGCAGAACGGCGCCCGGCCGGCGTTCTCGCCTGACGGGCGTTGGCTCACTTTCGTGAGCCAGGACCGGCTCAAGCGCATCGCGGTGAGCGGCGGCGCACCCGTCGAGCTTTCGAGCGCCAGGATAAGCAACGCCACGTGGAGCCGAAAAGGAGTGATCGTTCTCGGCATGCCGCGAACGAACATCCTCCCTGGGCAGTTGGGGATCATGCCCGCAACGGGCGGTGCCGTAACCACTCTGACGCGCATGGATACCGCGGCGGGCGAGATATGGCATCGCTGGCCAGTCGTTCTCGAAGACGGCGAGACAGTGCTCTACAGCAGTTGGCACAAGTCGGGCAGCAGAGAATCGCGGATTGCGATTGCCGATATCCGGTCCGACCGCTCGACAATTCTCGACGTGCGGGGCGTTCGCGCGTTTGGCGTGATGGAAGGACATCTCATTTACGCGACCGACGAGGGCACGCTACGGGCGGCGCCGATAGATCTGGGAAAGCGGCGAATAACGGGCCCGCCTGTCCCACTGATCGAAGGCATCATCAAGACGGAAGGCGGAGCGATGACAGCGGCGCTGTCTCGCAGCGGAACCCTGGCGTACGTCGCGGGCAGCGGCCTGTCGCAGCTCGTGTCCGTGGACTCCACAGGAACAACGCAACCGCTGGTCCCTGAGGACCGATCGTACGGCACCCCGAGGCTGTCGCCGGACGGACGTCGCGTGGCCTTCACCATCGTCGGTGGTGATGGCGCCAGGATCTGGGTGTATGACATCGTCACATCGACGCTGTCGCAGGTGACGACCGAGAAGGCCGCGTGGTACCCTGAGTGGTCGGCAGACGGCAGGCATGTCTTCTACTGGGCCAGCGAGGAGCGGGCTATCCGTGCGAAACGGGTGGACGGAAGTGGCCCAGCTCGAACGATCCTCGCGGACACGCAGTTCCATTACTTCGCACTCCACCCCAACGGCCGCGCCCTTGTCTATACGGCCAACGCGGATACGGGCGACGGACAACTGTGGATGCGGCAGTTCGACGACAGCACAGCGCGGCTCGTCGATCCCGCCCACAGCGGAGAATGGGCCTACCGCCTCTCGCCGGACGGGCGTTGGCTCGCGTATCACCTGTACGTATCGGGAACGGACCAGGCATTCGTGCGACCATTCCCTGGACCCGGCCCCAGGGTGCAGATCTCCGCCGGCAGCGGCAGGGAGCCGGTGTGGTCGCGTGATGGTCGCTCCGTGTACTACCGCGACGGACAGAAGATCGTGCGCGCCGCGCTCAGGTTTGGTGACGCGCCCGAAGTGGTCAGCCGCGCGGCGCTCTACGACGACACGTTCGACTCATGGTGGGCTGTCGCGTCGTACGACGTCGCGCGCGACGGCAGCGTTATCGCCGTCCAGGCACGGAAAGAGAATCTGCAACTTGTCGTGATCACGAACTGGCGCGCGCAGCTTCGCGCCAGGTTGCGCGAGCGCCGATGACACCCATGCGCATACCGGCGGCTCTTCCACACGAGGCACTCACCCCTCCAGGCTCCGACGTCGCCTTGCGTTTGCAGCAGGCGCTCGGAGACGATTACGAGCTGGGCGAACTGCTGGGCCGCGGCGGGTTCGCGGATGTGTACCTCGCCTGGGATCGGCGCTTGAAGCGTGAGGTGGCGGTCAAGACCGTCCGGTCGGATCTGGCATCGTCACCTGCGGTGCTGGAGCGCTTTCGTCGCGAAGCAGAAGCAATGGCGCGACTGCGACATCCGCACGTGATCCCGGTGTATGCCGTCGGAGAGAGCGCCGGCATTGCGTACTTCATCATGCCGCGCATTACCGGTGAGACGCTCGCGTCCGCGCTCGGGCGCGAGGACCGGTGGTCGTTCTCCGAGACCGTTCGCGTTCTTCGCGAAGCGGCTGGAGCGCTGGCTGAGGCTCACCGTCACGGGATCATCCACCGGGACGTGAAGCCCGAGAACATCATGCTCGACGGGCCCGAGCGCCGCGTCGTGGTGATGGATTTCGGGATTGCGAAGACGCTCGACGAGACTGTGTCCGGACTCACGGGCACCGGCGTCCTTGTGGGGTCGCCGCACTACATGAGTCCCGAACAGGCCACCGGCGACAAGAGCATCGACCACCTCTCCGACCAGTACTCACTGGGCATAGTCGGCTATCGCATGCTGACCGGCCGGCTGCCGTTCGAGGCCGACAGCGTGCGTAGCGTGCTCTATCAGCAGGCCGCCGCCGCGGTGATTCCACTGCGCGAACTTCGGCCGGACATCCCGGCCCCGCTGACACGCATCATCGAGCGCGCGTTGGAGAAGGATCCCGGGAAGCGCTTCGCATCCATGGAAGCGTTCACGACATCGTTGGCCGGCATCGCGTCCGAGGTAGCGCGGGAGTTTCGCATCGTCCGGCGGATTCCGCCGATGTCGGAGCGCTGGGCAAATGCGCGCCTCGAGCTCTCCGGCAATCCGCGGCGGCTCGTGATCGCCACCGTCGTCGCGCTCGTCGCCTTTGTCTTCGCGTATGTCAACAGCGAGTCTGCCATCGTGCGCGAGGTTGCTGGCTCGCGGGACGAGAGCATCTACGCCGTGCGAGCGCATCTCACGTCGCGCGCGCTCGACAGCCGTGACTTCGCCGAGGGTCGCAAGCTACTGCTCAACCACGGGGCCTACACGTACATGCAAACCGCGGTCGGTCGCGATTCGGCGGATGCGCTGATTCGTGCAGGGTACCCGGTGCTGTCCTGGCAGATTCGCCGCTTCAAACCATCTGATCTTTGGACGGCTTCCTTCTCCATGGGGCAGCACCTGGAAAGCGTCACCCGTGTGTTGGCCGACACAACTCGACGTGCGACTGTGTCAGCCGACTCCGCGCGCGTCATGGCCGAGGCCACGCTTCGGCAGCACGGCTTCGTGCCCGCTGAGTTGGCACTGCTCCGTCAGACCGAAATCCAGCGCCCGTATCGAGTCGACCGCACGTTTACGTGGTCTGTGCCCGGCTTGGCCATCAGCCGTGCCGCCGATACGGCGAAGTACGAGGTGACGATCGAGATGGCGGGAGACGAGGCCGTTGGTTTCCGGCGTGCGCTGGGCGTGCCGGCCACATTCCAGCCAGGTGTCTCGCCATCCACTCGTTCAGACATCACGAATGTGGGAATCCTCATCCTCACTGCAGTCACCGTCCTCGCGCTGGTCACGACAACTCGCCGGGCCATCAACCGTGATTCGCTGCAGTGGGCATCTGCCGTGCGCTGGGGCGTTGCCGCTTGCGTCTTCCTGTTGGCCGGCTACTACATCCCGGATATACTGAACCGGTCGGTACCTTCTTCGCCGGACGCGAGTCGCTTGTCGGCAGTCATTGCGGGGCTCACCGGCGCTTCCGCCGAATTGTCAGTCATCTGGATTCTCGTGACGTTCTCTTTCGTTGCCGCCGAGTCGCTGGCGTATGAAAAGCGCCCCGACATCATGTTCGGATTGACAGAAATCGGCTCAGGTCGATTCGCGATCCCGGAGATGATTCCCGCCGCGATAAAAGGATACGCCGCGGGGGCGGCAGCGCTGGCCGTCCTCTACATCTCACTGGCGCTGGCGCGTCACTGGCTGGGGCTCCCATTCACGGCGAGTGTTGCAGACAACCTGGCGTTCGAAGGGCCGCCGTTGCTGGGTGTTCCAGGGCCCACTGGTTCGATCGTTGTCACCGGCGTCGTGGCGCTCATCGTAGCGAACTCCTGGCCGCGTCAATGGCGGCAGGTCTTCGCCATCGCCGCCATCGTGGGCTTGGGCACGGTTCGAGACCCAAGATCAGCAGCGTGGGAGGAGCTCGTTGTCACTCACACCGTGCTGCTTCTGGCCGCACTCTGGTTTACGACCCGCCACGGAGCGCTGGCGACGCTGATCGCTCTTTTTGTGGCGTATGGGACGGTGAGGGCGGCGGATCTCTTGTGGGCTGGAGGGCCATTCACAACGACGGGACTGGCGGCCGTCGCACTCCTGCTCGTGCCGGCGGCGCTTGCTGCTCTTGCGTACCGCCAACGACCGGAGGCGAAGAAAACGTGGTAGCTCACCCCAGTACCTGAATCGCCCCGGGTTCGCCGGAGAGCTCGTTACGTGAGTGCGCCCACGACCGTTTGAGCAGTCTGGGCACGGTGAAATTGGTCCTCGTACTCCGCCGGGGGTAGATACCCGAGCGGTTCCAGCAGGCGCTGCGTGTTGAACCAGGTCACACGTCGAGAGCCGAGCTGTCCGTGTACCGCGTCTCTGATGGAATCCGGCTGGAGCGCATCGTCCGCTGGACCACGGGCGATCGGACGATCTCGTCGGCCGACGTGGCGGCCGAGCGGCGCAAGCTCGCCGAGCCGTATGCAAAGATGGATCCGGTGAGGCGCAAGCAGTTCGTCGAGCCGCTCGTGAGCGAGAAGCGACCGATCGCCGATCAGTTCCCGGCGTTCGCGAGCGCGATGGCCGGCCGTGACGGCCGAATCTGGATTCGCGAGTACCCGCGGCCGAGGTTGACGGCGCCTCCTCGCTGGATCGCGTTTGACGCCGAGGGACGATTCTCCTGCACGGTGACGGTCCCGGCAGTGACCCAGCTCCTCGAGTTCGGCGCGGATTACCTCCTCACGCGCGATCGGGACAGCGTGGGTGTCGAGCGAGTGCTCCAGTACTCGATCGCGCCTCCGGCCCGGAAGGAGTGAGGCAATCGGTCCGCGCCGGCCACTGCTGGCCCCAACTCCGCGTCCGCCCTACATTTGCCCCTCCCACGAGCCACGCGGGACGGCAGCTCTCAAATGGATGCAGTCGCCCAACTGAACGCGGCCCTCACGGGCCGCTACGAAGTCGAGCGCGAGATCGGCGCCGGCGGGATGGCGACCGTCTACCTCGCGCGCGACGTGCGGCACGACCGCCGGGTCGCGCTCAAGGTGCTGCGCCCCGAACTCGGCGCGGTGCTCGGCGTCGAGCGGTTCCTGGCCGAGATCAAGGTCACGGCCAATCTCCAGCATCCGAACCTCCTCCCGCTGTTCGACTCGGGCGAGGCGGAGGGGCTGCTGTTCTACGTGATGCCCTACGTGGAGGGCGAGAGCTTGCGCGCGCGGCTCGACCGCGAGAAGCAGCTGCCGGTGGACGAAGCCATCCGGATCGCGGTGGCGGTCGCGAGCGCGCTGGACTACGCGCACCGCCACCAGGTGATCCACCGCGACCTGAAGCCCGAGAACATTCTCATGCAGGCGGGGCAGCCCGTGCTGGCCGATTTCGGGATCGCGCTCGCCGTCGCGAAGGCCGGTGGCGCGCGCATCACCCAGACCGGGCTGTCGCTCGGCACGCCGCAGTACATGAGTCCGGAGCAGGCCACCGGTGATCGCGCGATAGACGGTCGCACCGACATCTACTCGCTCGGCGCTGTGCTGTACGAGATGCTCGTCGGCGATCCGCCGTACTTGGGCGGCACGTCGCAGGCGATCATCGCGAAGGTGCTCACCGACCGGCCGCGCGCGGTGCGCGCGAGCCGGCCCTCGGTGCCCGCGCACGTGGAAGCGACGATTGACCGGGCGCTCGAGAAGCTGCCCGCGGACCGGTTCGCGACGGCGCGCGAGTTCGCGGAGGCGCTGGAAGGGAAGCTCGCCCTCGCCTCGCCGAGCGTCGCCACGACCGGCGCGGGGCGCGACGGCGGTGCCGCGGCGCCGGCGCGGGGCCTCGCCCGAGTGAGACGGGTGGCGCCGTGGGCGATCGCGGCCGCCGCGGTGGCCGTCGCGGCGATCGTCACTCTGCGCCCTCTCCCTCGCGCACGGCCGTCTACGTTCGAGCTGCTCGTTCCCGACAGCGCGGGGGTTGCCAGCGCCGGCGGAGTGCGCATCGGGGTTTCGCGCGACGGCTCACAGCTCGCGTATGTCGGGCGAACCGCCAATGCCCGCGCGATCTACGTACGCGCCCTCGACGACGTGCAGCCGCGGCTCGTGCGCGGGACGGAAAACGGCCTCGCGCCGGTGTTTTCGCCCGATGCGTCCTGGCTGCTTTTCTTCGAGGGTACCAAGCTCAAGAAAGTGCCGGTGGTCGGTGGTTCACCGCTGGTCGTGGCAGACACCGCGAGCCCGCAGGCGCACTGGGGAGACGGAAACCAAGTCGTGTTCACGCGGCGAAACGCGATCTGGCGCGTCTCGGCGGACGGTGGGGAACCCGCACTCGTCGCCCGGCCGGATTCCTCCCGGGGGCAGGTCGCACTCGGCTGGCCGCGGCTCCTGCCGGGAGGAAAGGCTGCGCTGATCACGATCTGGAAAGGGACCATCTCCATGCAGGGTGCCCAGCTTGGCGTGGTCACCGTGCCGGGTGGGAAAGTGACTGAACTTGGTCTCCCGGGAATGAACCCGAGCTACTCCGCCAGCGGTCACGTGCTGTTCGGCAGACCGGACGGCTCGGTGTTCGCGGCGAGGTTTTCATCGTGGCGCCGGAAGGTGATCGGTCCGGCCGTCCCGGTGCTCCAGCAGGTCAGCGTCAGGGGTGGGGGCGTGGTGGAGGCCGCGGTCGCGGATGACGGAACGCTCGTCTACCTCAGCGGCGTGAGCGGCAAGAGGAAGCTCGTGGCGGTGGACCGGCGCGGCGCGACGCGACCGATCGGCGACGAGGAGCAGTTCTTCGGCTGGCCCCGCGTGTCGCCTGACGGCAGGCGAATAGCGGTGGAGATCGGTACCGCCGCCGCGACCTGGGATGTATGGCTCTACGAGATCGCGTCCGGCACGCTGGCGCGGCTCACCAACAACTTCACGGGCGTGCGGCCCGGCGGGTGGAGCGCGGACGGCAGGAAGATCGCGTATCTCGCTACCGACAGCGCCAGCCCCCTGGCCGCCATCACGCGGGCGAACTGGTTGCCCTGGAACGCGAGCGGCGGTCCGGAGCCCCTGATCCTGTCGAAGACGACCATGTTCGATATCGCTGTCGGCCCTGCGCACGGGTATCTCGCGTTTCGCCACGATGACCCGACGACGCGCGGCGACATCTGGCTCGCGCCGCTCGATTCCCCGACCGCGGCCCGACCGTTCATCGCCACGACCGCGAACGAGGTGGCGCCGCGCATCTCGAGCGACGGCAAGTGGCTCGCGTACGCCAGCGACGAAACGGGCCGTGCCGAAGTCTACGTGCGCCCGATCGTCGGGCCGGGCGGCCGAGTGCAGGTGTCGGCGGGCGGAGGGGTGGAGCCGGTCTGGGTCCCGGGTGGCCGCGACCTGTTCTATCGCGGGCCGCAGCGCATGATGGTGGCGAGTGTCACGGCCTCGCCCGATCTGGCGGTCGCGAAGCGCGACACGCTGTTCGAGGACTCCTACTTCGGCGAAGGGGCCGTGCACCAGTACGACGTCTTTCCGGGCGGGAAGGAGCTGCTGATGATTCGGAGCGAGGCCGGCGCGCTGCGGCCGACCGTCGTGCTCAACTGGACGGAGCTGCTCCGGCGGCGCGCGCCGGGAGGCCGGTAGGAGCAAGAAAACAGGGCCAGCGCGCGGCACCGCCTGAGCGTAGTATCGGAGGCGCCCATTCCCTGCCATAATGAAGAGCGCGCTGCACGCGACGCGACGAAGCACGGCTCCTCCCTTGCCGCCTGACTCCCTCACCGTTCCCTGATTTCGAGGACCGCCACGCATGGCACGCAGAATCCTGCTGGCCCTTCCCGCTGCGCTCCCGGTCGCGTTCGCGACCGCGCTCGCGCAAGTGCCCTCCCCGAGCGCGTCGCCGCCGCCCGTTCGGGCAGACTACGCGCTCATCAACGTCCGCATCGTCACCGCGCCCGGCCGCGTCATTGAGCGTGGCACCGTCCTGACCCGTGACGGCCGCGTCGCCGCCGTCGGCGCGCAGGTGCCGATCCCCGCGGGCGTGGTGCAGATGGACCTGAGCGGGCACACCGTCTATCCGGGCCTCATTGATGCCGCGACGAGCATCGGCCTGCCGAGCCCCACCCGGCCGCTGCCCACCGCCGCCGCCGCCGCTCCCGACGCCGGCCGGGGTGGCCGCGGTGGTGGCGGAGAGGGAGGTCGCGGCGCCGGTCCGGCCGGCCGTGGCGCCGCGCCGCCGCCGCCGCCCGTGCTGCCCGAAGTGGACGCGAGCGCCGAGGCGGCCGACCTGTTCGCGCCAACAGACGACCAGCTGAAGGCGTTCCGCGCGGGTGGGGTGACGACCGTGGGCCTGGTGTTCCAGGGCGGGATCTTCCCCGGCCGCGTCGGCGCCGCGCTCACCGGCTCGCCGGAGGTCTCGCGCTTGTCGCTCCGTGCGGGCGTCGGCCAGGAGGTGGCGTTCGGGACGCGCCGCGGCGGCTATCCCGGCACGGGCATCGGCTCCGTGGCCTTCATCCGGCAATCGTTCCTCGACGCGCAGTACGAGGCGCGCGTGGAGAAGGCGTTCAAGGCCGGCATCCCGGGCGCCCGTCCGTCCAATGAGCCGTTCCGCCGCGCGCTGATGCCGGTCGCGGGGAACGAGATTGCGGCGTGGTTCGTCGCATCCACCGAACGGGAGATGATCCGCGCCGCCAACATCGCGACCGAGATGGGCCTCAAGAACCCCGTGGTCGTGGGCGCGCAGGAAGGGTGGCGCGCGATCCCCGCCCTCAAGCGGAGCGGCGCGACGGCGGTGGTCAGCCTCCTCTGGCCCTCGGCGGACTCCGTGACGGGGCGCGCGTTCCTCGCCGTCGGTTCGGGCAGGTCGGGGACCGCCCCGCCGGCCGACGCGGCGGCGATCGCTGAAGTCCGCGGAAATGCGGCGGCGCTGGCGAGGGCCGGCGTGCCGGTGGCGCTCGCCTCGTTCGGCGGCGAGAGCGGGACGACCTTCCGCGAACGCATCCGGTCCACGATCGAAGCCGGCATGAGCGCCGACGACGCGCTGCGCGCCGCGACGGTCACCCCGGCGGCCCTCCTCGGCGTCACTGCCGCCGTCGGCACGATCGAGGTCGGAAAGCTCGCCAACTTCGTCGTCGTGACCGGCAACGACCTGTTCGCCGCCGGGAACCCGATCAAGCACGTCTTCGTCGAAGGACGCATCTACTAACCATGGACTCCACCATGCGCACCCTCATCCGAATTGCCCGCGCGATCAGTGTGGTCCGCGTGGCCGCCGCCGTCGGCGCCGCCGGTGCCGTGCTTTCCGTGCCGGCCGCGCTCGCGGCCCAGGACGTCGCGATCCGTAACGCGACGATCCTCACCATCACCCGGGGCGACATCCCGAACGGCACGATCGTCGTGCGCGGCGGGAAGATCACCGCCGTCGGCGCCGACGTGAGCGTCCCGCAGGGGATTCGCGTCATCGATGGCACCGGCAAGTTCGTCATGCCGGGGCTCATCGACGCCCATTCGCACGCCGCGCTCGAGGGCGGCATCAACGAAGGCAGCGAGTCGGTGACGCCCGAGGTCCAGGTGCAGCTGCGGCACGACGCCCCCGTCATCTATCGCTCGCTCGCCGGCGGCGTCACGGCCGCGCTCCTGCTGCACGGCAGCGCGAACACGATCGGCGGGCAGGGGCTGGTCATCAAGATGCGGTGGGGCGCGCCGGTGGACTCGATGTACTTCAAGGGCGCGTTCCGCATCGTGAAGTTCGCGCTCGGCGAGAACGTCACGCGCGCCAGCGCCACCACTCCCGCCGACCAGCGGCGCTTCCCGATGTCGCGGATGGGCGTGGACCACACCGTCCGGTACTGGTTCACCCTCGCGAAGGAGTATGACAAGGAGTGGGCCGACTACCGCGCCGCCCTCCGCACGAACCCCAACGCCATCGCGCCGCGGCGCGACCTCCGGCTCGAGGCGCTCTCCGACATCATGAAGGGCGACCTCAAGGTCCATTCGCACAGCTACCGCGCCGACGAGATCCTGATGCTCATCCGCGTCGCGGACGAACTCGGATTCAAGGTGCACACGTTCCAGCACGTGCTGGAGGGGTACAAGGTCGCCGACGAGATGGCGAAGCACGGCGCGATGGCGTCCACCTTCGCCGACATGTGGGCCTACAAGGCGGAGGCCTGGGACGCCATCCCGTACAACATGGCCCTGATGTCGCAGCGCGGCGTGGTGGTGTCGGTGAACTCCGACTCCGACGAGCGCATCCGTCGCCTCTACCAGGAGGCGGGCATCGGCGTCCGCTACGGGAACATGAGCGTCAACGAGGCGCTGAAGATGGTGACGCTCAATCCGGCCAGGCAGCTCGGCGTGGATCGGATGGTCGGGTCGCTCGAGGTCGGGAAGGACGGCGACATCGCCGTCTTCTCGGCGCATCCCTTTGCCCCCGACGCGATGGTCGAGTACACGCTGGTGGACGGCAAGGTGCTCTTCGACCGCAACGAGGCGAGCACGTTGCGCAAGCGGGCGGCGCAAAGCAGCCCGCCGGGAGGTGGCCGATGATCCGGCCCATGCGAGGGGTGGCACACATCGCGACGGTTCTCGTCGCCGCCGCGATCGTTGCGGCGCCCGCGGCGCGCGCCGGCGCGCAGGCATCTCCCGGTGAGGAGACCTCCTATCTCATCCGCGGCGGCACGGTGGTGAATCCCGGCGGCCAACGGATGTCCAACACGAACATCCTCGTCCGGAACAACCGGATCGTGCAGGTGGGGGGCAGCTCGACCGCCACCGACGCCAAGGTCATCGACGCCGCGGGCAAGTTCATCTACCCGGGGATGATCGACGCCAACACGGGCCTCGGCCTGCAGGAGGTCGGCGGCATCGCGACGATGAGCCTGCGGAGCGAGCTGGGGCAGTTCAATCCGCACATGCGCGCACTCGTGGCGCTCAACGTCGAGAGCGAGCTGCTCGGGGTCACGCGCATGAACGGCGTCACATCGGTGGTCACGTCACCCACCGGGGGGACCATCAGCGGCCAGGCCACGCTCATCAACACGGCAGGCTGGACGTGGGAGGATCTCGCGGTGCTGCGTACGGCCGGCATCGTGATCAACCTGCCGGGGGGCGGCGGTGGCGGTCGTGGCGGCGGCGGCGGTGGTGGCCGCGGCGGCGGCGGCGCCCCGCCCAATCCCAACGCCATGGCCGAACTGAACGAGTTCATGGCCGAGTCGAAGGATTACGAGGCGAGGCGCAAGGCGGGGTCGGCCAAGCTCGACCTCGTGTACGAGGCGATGCGGCCGCTGTTCAGCAAGGAAGTGCCGGCGCTGATCCCGGCCGGCGGTGAAGCACCGATCAAGGCGGCGATCGAGTTCGGCGAGAAGTGGGGCATTCGCGTCGTCATCCTGGGCGGTTCCCAGGCTTGGCGCGTGCGGGCGCTGCTCGCGCAGAAGAACATCCCGGTGATCCTCAGCTCCATCCAGGCCGTCCCCGGCGGCGACGACGCGGCGTACGACGAGATCTACGCTCAGCCAGGGCTGCTCTACGAGGCGGGAGTCAAGTTCGCGTTCTCCACCGGCAACGGGTCCAACGCCCGTCACGTGCCGTTCCACGCGGCGCTCGCGATGGCTTACGGCCTCCCGGCGGACGGCGCCCTCAAGGCGCTCACGATCTGGCCGGCCGAGATCCTCGGCGCGGAGAAGGAGATCGGGTCGATTGCAACGGGCAAGCTGGCCAACTTTTTCATCACGACGGGTGATCCGCTCGACCTGCGCACGCAGGTCACCGACGTGTTCATCAAAGGCCGACAGGTTCCCGACGACGACCGGCACAATCGGTTGTACCTGAAGTACAAGGCCAGGCCGCTGCCTGTTACGCCCTGAGCCGGGCGAAGCACGCACACGCAAGGAACCCCCGCGGAGCCGAGGCTCCGCGGGGGTTCTCATTTCAGCACTCGACCAAATCACCGGCAGCTCTGGCACGAGGGCGTCGGCATACGTATGTTTCCAATACTATACGTATACGTGGGCAACTCATGAAAACCAAACTCACTATCACCGTGGACCGGGATCTGCTCCCCCGCGCCAAGCGCGCGGCGCGCGCGCGCGGCGTCTCCCTCTCGCACCTCGTCGAATCGGCGCTCCGAGAGGTGAGTGAGGACGGGCGGCCTGGATTCGCCGCCCGTTGGCGCGGCACCTTCCAGCCCGCGCGCCGCAGCGACGAGCGTTACCGCGCGCTCGCCCGCAAGCACCGGCTGTGATCGTCCTGCTCGACACCGACGTGCTCCTCGACGTGGCCCTCGACCGCGCGCCGCACGGGGAGGCGTCGGCCGAGCTGCTCGACGCGCTGGAGCGCCGGCCGGGACGTGCCTACGTGGCGTGGCACACGATCGCGAACCTCTCGTACCTCCTGCTGCCGCGGCGCGGCCGCACCGGAATGCGGGCGTTCGTCGAGGACCTGATCGCGTTCGTGGAAGTGTCGCCCACCACGACCGAGAGTCTGCGACACGCGACTCGACTCGCGATGCGCGACTTCGAGGATGCCATGCAGGTCGCTGCTGCCGTCGCCTGCCGCGCGGATGTCATCGCCACGCGGAACGTCAGGGATTACGCCAGCTCTCCGATCAGGGCGGTGACACCGAAGGCACTCTTACCGCAGCTCACGTAGCGCGGACCGGAGCTGGTCCCTAGAGCTGCACCAGCCGCTCGACCCCCACCCCCTCCGCCTCCGCCTGGAAGTTCAGCACCATCCGGTGGCCGAGCACGTTGTGCGCCACGGCCTTCACGTCGTCGAGGTCGGGCACGCTCCGGCCGTCCACCGCCGCCCGCGCCTTGGCGCCCAGGATCATGTACTGGCCCGCGCGCGGCCCCGCGCCGTAGCTGATGTACTTCCGCACGTCGGCGCTCGCGCCCGGCTCCTCCGGCCGCGTGGCGCGCGCGAGGTTCACCGCGTACTCCACCACCGAGGGCGGCGCCGGCAGCCGGCGCACGAGGTGCTGCATCTCGATCACCTGCGCGCCCGTGAGCACCGGCCGGATGACCGCCGTGCGATCGTCCGTCGTCGTCACGACGATCCGCTGCTCCTCCTCCTTCGAGGGATAGCCGACCTTGAGCTCGAACATGAACCGGTCGAGCTGCGCCTCGGGGAGCGAATAGGTGCCGTCGTGCTCGATGGGGTTCTGCGTGGCGAGCACGAAGAACGGCTCGGGGAGCTGATAGGTCTTCCCGGCGGCGGTGACGCGGTGCTCCTGCATCGCCTCGAGCAGCGCTGCCTGCGTCTTGGGCGGCGCGCGGTTGATCTCGTCGGCCAGCACGATGCTCGCGAACACCGGACCCTTCGTGAAGGTGAAGGCGCGCTTTCCCGTACCGTGGTCTTCCTCGAGCAGCTCCGTGCCCGTGATGTCGGAGGGCATCAGGTCGGGCGTGAACTGGATGCGCGAGAAACTCTGGTCCAGGGCCTGCGCGAGCGTCTGGATGAGGAGGGTCTTCGCGAGCCCGGGGACGCCGATGAGGATGACGTGGCCACCGGCGAGAATCGAGACGACGAGGTTGTCCACAATGGACGTCATCCCGACGATGCGCTTCGCGATCTCGTCCGCGAGCTTCCGGTGCGCGGCGGCGAGCGTGTCGAGCAGCTCGAGATCTCGTTCGTCGGCGGTCTGGACGGTGCGTGTGGCCACGCCGAAATCTAGCGCACGATGAACTCGGCGCGCTGCTCCATCGGATAGTTCGCGCTCGAGAGCGTCGCCACGGCGACGTAGCGGCCCGGCGCCGCCTCGCGCCATCGCCCCTCGTACTCGAGCGCGTCGCTCGCGCGGAGCACCCGGTTCTGCAGCGCCTGCGTGAACATCCGCCCCACACTCCACCGCCATACTTCGCGGCCCAGCGTGTCGAGCACGACCAGATCGTGGGTCTGCCCGCTGGGGAAGTTCACCTCGAGCTTCTTCTCGCCGGTGTTCATCACGCGGAAACCGAAGCGGACGCCGTCGGCGACGTTGACGACCTTGACGTCGAGCGACGCCGCGAGCACGCGCGCGTGGTCCTGGTCGCGGATGCGCGCCCTTGCTGTGCGCGCGGATGTCGAGGAGTCGCCGCCATGAGGTCTCGGGCCGCATGCGAAGACGAGCACGCCGACCGAGAAGAACGCGAATGCGATTCTGCCGTTCATGACGCCGATGCGGGGCTGATCGAACGCGGAAAGTGATGATTCACACGCGACATCACAAATCTCACTCGCATTCGCGTGGACTGTAGAACATATCAACACACTGACGATTCGTCAAATCGCTCGTCACGGCTAAGTGACTGAGTTTCGGGAGGTTGGTGGGAGGGAGCGGGGGGCGGGGTGCCGCAATGGCCGGAATCGGCCAGGCGGCTCGCCGTGTGGAACACCGGAAGTCGTTTTGCTTGCGCACTTTTTCACAAGCCCGTAACTTCCATACCGGAATGCCCAGCGAGGAGCGGCCAGAGCGCGAGCGGTCGGCCGCCGAGGAGCGGGAAATCGCCCGGCGGCGCGACGAGCTGATCGCCGCGGCCAAGGGCGAGCGGACGGGCGGCCCCGGCTCCGGGGCGCGGCTCGCAGGGCTCGGGCTCCAGTTCGTCATCGCGATCCTCCTCTGCCTCTTCGCGGGGCAGTGGCTCGACCGGCGGCTTGGTTCGGCGCCCTGGTTCCTGCTCGCGGGGGTGCTCGTGGGCGCCGCGGCCGGCTTCTATTCGCTCTATCGCGCGCTGGTGGCCGAGAACCGGCGGCTGGACGAGGAGGAGCGGAAGTGAGGCGGTGGGCGCTCTGGACCCTCGCGCTCGCGGTCATCGTCGGGGGCGGCTCGTTGCTGGCGACCTGGGCGGTGCCGGGCGAGGCCGTCGCGCGCGCGGTGTGGACGAGCGCGGGGGTCGCGTTCGTGGTACAGTTGGGAACGTTCGGCCTGGCCCGGGGGGCGCAGCGAACGAACGTGATGGCCGGCTGGGGGGCGGGGATGGTGATCCGCTTCCTGGCGCTCGCCGTCTATGCCTTGCTCGTGGTCCGGCGGCTCGGGCTCGCCCCGGCGCCGGCGCTGCTCAGTCTGGCGGCGTTCCTCTTCGTCTCGACGATCGTTGAACCCGTGCTGCTGAAACCGTGAGAGTTCGCGCCCTGGTGGTCGCCCTGGTGTTCGCGCTCGGCCCGTGGGGGGCGAGCGCCCAAGGGACGACGAAGGCGCCGGCGAAGGCACCGACGGCAGCGCCTGCGGAGGCGCCCGCCCAGGCGCCCGCGAAGGAGCCGGCGCGCGAGGACTACATCACGCCGCACATCTCCGACTCGCGGCACCTCGAGTTGCCGGCCTTCTCCCTGGCCGAGGGGTTCACGCGGGAGGTCGAGCTGCCGCGGTGGAAGCCGCTCACTGTGTTTGGCGTGGAGCTGGACCTCTCGCCGACCAAGCACGTGGTGTTCCTCCTCCTCTCGGCGACGCTCGTGGCGCTCGTGCTGATCGGCTCGGCGCGCTCGGTGCAGCGCGCGACGGCGGCGGGGCGGCCGCCGTCGGGATTCGCGAACGCGATCGAGGCGATCGTCCTCTACATCCGGAACGAGGTCATCCTGCCCAACGTCGGCCCGCACGGGAACAGGTTCGTGCCGTTCTGCCTGACGCTCTTCTGGATGATCCTCTCGGCGAACCTGCTCGGGCTCGTGCCCTACGGTGCGACGGCGACTGGGAACATCTCGGTGACGGCGACGCTCGCGGGCCTCTCCTTTCTCGTCACCGAGATCGCGGGAATGCGCACGCTCGGGAAGGGGTACCTGAGCACGATCTTCTACTGGCCGCACGACATGCCGCTCCCCGTGCGTTCGGTGATGACGCTGATCATGACGCCGGTGGAGATCATCTCGAAGTTCACGAAGCCGTTCGCGCTGGCGATCCGGCTCTTCGCGAACATGACGGCGGGGCACGTGGTGCTGCTGGCGCTGATCGGGATGGTCTTCACCTTCGGCTCGTGGATCATCGCGCCGCTGCCGGCGGCGATGGCGGTGGCGATCATGCTGCTGGAACTGTTCGTGGCGTTTCTGCAGGCGTTCATTTTCACGATGCTGACGTCGGTGTTCATCGGGCTCATTCGGGAGTCGCACCACTGAGCGTGCGGTTCAAACCATTCAACGGAGACCGGCAATGCTTTATCCGCTGCTTCAGGCCGCGGCGTACACGAAGGACTTCGCGGCCGCCTGGGCGCAGCTGGGCGCGGGCGTGGGCGCGGGGCTCGCCGTGATCGGCGCGGGAGTCGGCGTCGGCATCATCGGCAGCAAGGTGGTGGAGGCGCAGGCGCGGCAGCCGGAGATGGCGGCGCGCGTGCAGACCGCCGGGCTGATCTTCGCCGCGCTGGTGGAGGGGGTCGCGCTCTTCGCGATCGTCATCGCGTTCATGATCCAGGGGAAGTTCTGATGAGGCGGCCGCTCATCGTGGCCGCGCTCGTCGTGGCCGCGCTCGTCGTGACCGCGCTCGTCGCGACCGCCGCGCCGGCCTTCGCGCAGGAGGCGCACGAGAAGAGTTCGCTGCTGACGCCGCACGGCGGGCTGATGGCGTGGACGCTCGTGGTGTTCGTCGCCCTGTTCCTCGTGCTCGGCAAGTTCGCGTTCGGGCCCATCACGGCGGCGGTGGAGCGGCGCGAGAAGGCGCTCGAGGACGCGCTGGCGTTCGCCAGGAAGGACCGCGACGACGCGGCGAAGCTGCTCGAGGAGCACCGGAAGCGGATCGAGTCGGCGCGGGGCGAGGCGCAGCGCTTCATCGCCGAAGGACGGGCGGCCGCCGAGGCGATGCGGGGGGAGATGCTGGAGCAGACGCGGCAGCAGCAGCAGGAGCTGCTGCAGCGCGCCCGGCGCGACATCGAGTCGGAGAAGTCGAAGGCGATTGACGTGTTGCGGCGCGAGGCCGTGGACCTCGCGATCGCGGGCGCGTCGAAGGTCATCGAGCGGAACCTCGACGACGCGGGGAACCGCCGGCTGGTCGAGCGCTATCTCGCGGGGATCGAGGCGCGCTGATGCGCGAAGAATCGGTCGTGCGGAACTACGCCGAGGCGCTGCTCACGCTCGCGCGCCGCGCGAAGGCGGCGGACGAGTGGGCCGGGCTGATCCACGCGGTGGCGGGCGCGGTGGAGCAGGACGTGACGCTGCGCCGCTTTCTCGCCGCGCCGCAGGTGAGCGCGGGACAGAAGAACGCGGTGCTCGGCAAGGGGCTCGAGGGGAAGGCGCCGCCGCTCTTCATCAGGTTCCTGCAGAAGCTCGTGACGAACCGCCGGCAGCTGCTGATCCCGCAGATCGCGACGGAGTACGGGAACCTCCTCGATGCGGCGGCCGGGCGGGTGCACGCGCGGGTGACGGTCGCGCGGGCGCTCAGCGCGGACGACGAGCGCGCGCTCGCGGCGCGGCTCTCGCAGGCGCTCGGGAAGTCCATCGTGCCGCACGTGCAGGTGAACGCGCGGATCCTGGGCGGCGTGGTGGTGCGCATCGGCGACACCGTGATGGACGGATCGGTGCGGCGGCGGCTCGGGGTGCTGCGGGCGCGGATGATGGCGGGGCGGTAGGGCACTGAGACGCGGGAGCGGGGGCGGCGGCCGCTACGGAACTCGCTGCACGCTCGCTGGCATCCGCTTGTCCATTGCGGGACGCCCGCGGGTCTCGGCCAACATCCAGACGCTCGCGAAGATGGTCCTCGTGACCCGGTGCATCCGGCGCAGGTCGAGCTTGCACGCCTCGTCGCCCGGGCCGTGGTAATCGCCGTGCTCGCCGTTCATCACGTTCACCGTGAGCACACCGCGCTCGACGAGCGGCGCGGCGCCGGTGCGCGGAAAGAAGTACGGGTGGTCGGCGCGGTCAAACGTGTGGTTCAGTCCGATGCCGAGGTAGTCGCGATTCGTGCGCTCGAGGAGCGAATCGAGCGCCGTGCTGAGCACGCGCGGCCCGACCACGTAGATCTCCTCGGGACCTGCAAGCTCCTCCTCGCCCTCGACGTTGGTCCCCGGCTGCTTGCTGCGGCCGATCATGTCCACGTTGAAGTGGGTGACGATGCGCTCGAGCGGCACCGGCGGATGCACCGCGAAATACCGCGAACCCCAGAGCCCGGATTCCTCGCCTGTGTCCCACACGAACATGACGGACCGGCGCGGGCGCGGCCCGCGCATCATCGCTTCGGCGATCGAGAGCAGCGCCGCGCTCCCCGATGCGTTGTCGTCCGCGGCATTGAAGATCGTGTCGCCGGCTGTCGCGCCCTCAGCCGCACCGTCGAGGTGTGCGCCGAGCATCACGTACTCGTCGCGGAGTGAGCGATCGCGTCCTTCGATCACTGCGACCACGTTGTACGGGCGAAGCTCGGTGGTCGAAGACATGCCGAGGTGGATCGTGGCCGTCACGTGGGTAGGAAGCTCGAACGACGGGACGAAATCGCGCTTCTCGCCGTTTGCGAGGACGCTGCGCACACCCTGCGGCGCGCTTGCGAGCAGCGCCGCCGCGACGTGCGGCTTCGCCCACAGCACCGGGAAGTTCGCGCCGGAGTACGCGCCCGGAGGGTTGGGCGAGAGCGCACGCGACTGGAGCCCGATGCTCCGTGTCGCTGGCCGCGCCCACCTTGTCAGCATTGGTGGCGGATTGATGAGCACCAGCGCCGCGGCACCCTCCTGCTGCGCGACGAGCTGCGACGGCACCCAGTCGGAGATGGGCGTTCCCAGCGACCCGAAGGTCTCCCCCTTGGGGAGCACACCTGGCCCGTGAGCGACGATGATGCGCCCTTTCACGGTGACGCCGGCGAACGGATCGATGCGCTTCTTGGGGACGCGGATCCCGTGGCCCACGTAGGTCATCGGGGCCGTGACGGTTCCCGAGTCGGCGAAGGAGATAACGAGGAAGTCGGCACCCTCGCGGAAGTGACGACCGCCGAGCGTGAACCACGTCCGGGCCGTGTCGCGGCGGGCGTTGCGCACGACGTAGTGCTGCAGGAACGTCCCGCCGTCGCCGGCGGGTGTCAGCCCCGACTGCGTGAGGCGGCGCACGATGTACGCGGCGGCGCTGTCGAGCCCGGGCGACGGTGTGCTGCGGCCCAGGAGCGCGTCGGAGGCCAGGTAGGTGACGTCGGCGGCGAGCCGCGCGGAGTCTACGGCGTCCGCAGCGGCGCGCACGTTGTCCGGGAGCGTGACCGGATCGCGTCGGGCGCAGGCGTCGGCCACACAGGCGGCGGCGACTAGAGGGAGGAGACGACGCAGCATGACGACACCTCATCGGTCCCTGATCGGAGTCTCAATCGGCCCCGCGCGAGTATATGGCGAGCGGCGGAGCACGGCAACCGGCACGCACGGCGACTGCCGCCGCTCTACCCCATCCTGCACCGACTCCTGCCTCGTTCTCGGCGCGCGGAGGCTGTGAGCACGCTTGTGCCGGCCCATAACTCCCGGCGCGACGCATCGTCGAACATGTGAGTCACTTCAATGCGATGCCTTCTCTACGCGCTCCTCTGGTTCGCCACGGTCGCGTGTGGCTCTTCACCAGCCACCACGGAACCCACGACCGCGCTGCAGGTGCGTCTGGTCAAGACGGTCACGCTCACCACCGACGCAGACGGCGGCTCCGCACGGCCGGAGATCGTCGCGACGGCCAACCGCGTGTTCGTTCTCTTTCTCGGGAACATCGCCGGCGGAGGCAACCGGACGTTCGATCTGAGAATCTACGACCGCGATCTCAACACGGTGCTAGGCTCCAGGACCCTCGTATCAACAACCGCGCAGTATGGCGGCCCCACCGACATCAGAGTCGCCGCTGACGGGCAGTACCTGTACGCATTCTACGAGACGCACAAACCCACGTCGCCGACGGCTGCCACGACCTGGCTCTGGGGTGCGAAGTTTGCGCTCGACGACAACTTTGCCCGGGTCGCCTTCACTGCGCCCATCGCGAGCAGCAGCCCGATGTCGGAACTCGGTGATGGGGGCGAGCTGCTCGACGATCCCGCGCCTCTGGTGGGACCAACCTCGGTGTTCATCGTGACTCGCCTCAAGTACTCGATCGCCAGAGCGGGCCGGACGGTTTACCGAGTGCGAGAGTTCAGCAAGGCCGATCTGACCAGGTTGTTCGAGTTCGACCTCGACTTGTCCAGTGTCGCCGATGGGCGAGCGCGAGTGACGAGTCTTCTCTTCTGGAACAACAGCATCCTGATGGCGCTGGCGACGACCGTTTCGGATCAGGGAGTGAACGAGAGCAATGACGATGGCGCGCTCTCGGATGTCATCCTCGTGCGCCTGCGACCGGATTGGACCCTCGACCCTCAACGGGTCGTTCAGACCGTTTCGGCGGAGGCAAACGATCGGGAGAACTACGTCTCCGGCTTCGACACTGACGGCGAGCTTTTCTATGTCACCTACAAGCAGGCAGTGGGCAGCCCACCGTCAGGAGAGCAGAGAGCCTGGATCAAGATGTTCGACGGAGATTTCAAGCGGGTTCTTGCCGAGCAGGTGAAGAGCACGGGATGGGGTCCGAGCGGAGGGGAGATCCGGCCTTCGCTGGAAGTGCTGGGAAACAGGATCTTTTCGGGACAGAGCAGTGGTCAGGGCCTCGGGGCAGGGAATGCAGAGCTGTTCGTCTATGAGGTGGTCGGGAAGTAGCGCTCCCGGTTGCGATCCGGCCTTATCTTTTCCCCCGCGCGCGCCCAGATTCAGGGCGATGAGCGACCTCCCCCTCGACCGTCGCGCCTTCTTCTCGCAGGGCCTCCGCCGGATGCTGGGCAAGGCCGTGGACGTCGTCCAGGCGCGCGTCGTCGCGGGGCGCTACGTCCGTCCGCCCGGCGCGCTCCCCGAGCCGGCCTTCCTCGCCGCGTGCACGCGGTGCGGCGAGTGCGATCGCGTCTGTCCCGTGCACGCCATCCACGTGCTGGGCACCGAGCACGGGCTGGCCGCCGGGACGCCCGCGCTCGACGTGAACCACACGGCGTGCGTGATGTGCACGGAGATGCCGTGCGCCGCCGTGTGCCCCACGGACGCGCTCGACGTGCCGGAGGATGGCTGGCTCGGCGTGCGCATGGCGGTGATCGCGATTGACGAGGAGCGCTGCATCGCGCACCGCGACATCTCGTGCGGCGTCTGCGCGCGTGTGTGCCCGGTGGGGGAGGCGGCGCTCGCGCTCGACCCGCGCGGCCGGCCGGTGCTCGGCGCGGCGTGCACCGGGTGCGGCACCTGCATCAGCGCGTGCGTGACGTCGCCCAGCTCGATCGCGGCCCGGGCGATCGGAGCCTACCAGTGAGCGGTCACGTCGAGGTGCGCGTCGTGCCGAAGCCGTGGGGGCACGAGACGATCTGGGCCGAGACCGACCGCTACGTGGGCAAGCTGCTCCACATCAAGGCGGGCCACGCGCTTTCGGTGCAGTACCACAACGAGAAGGACGAGACGATCCACCTCCTGCGCGGGGAGATGATCTACCGCGTGCGGACGCCGGACGGCGCGCTCGTGGACGTGCGGCTCACGGCGGGCGAGAGCTATCGCAACGAGCCCGGCACGGTGCACCAGATGGAAGCGATCACCGATTGCGACGTCCTCGAGGCGAGCACGCCGCACCTCGACGACGTCGTGCGGCTCGCCGACCGCTACGGCCGCGAGGGGACGAGCGCGCCGTGAAGGTCATCATCCCGCTCGCGGGGAAGGGCACGCGCCTCCGCCCGCACACGCACACGGTGCCCAAGCCGATGCTCAGGATCGCCGGGAAGCCGGTGATGGACTACATCCTCGACGACCTCAGGAAACTGGGCGGCATCGAGGAGGTCATCTACATCACCGGGCACCTCAAGGAGGCGGTGGAGGTGCACGCGCGCTCGGCGTACCCGCAGCTCCGCTCGACGTTCATCGAGCAGAAGGTGCAGGACGGCACCGCGGGTGCGGTGGCGCTCGCCAAGTCGCATGTCAAGGGGCCCGTCCTGATTGTCTTCGTGGACACGATCTTCGACGCGGACCTCTCCGTGATCAGGACGTGCGCGGACGACGGGATCATCTGGACGAAGGAGGTCGAGGACTGGCAGCGCTTCGGCGTGGTCGTCACGGACGCCGCCGGTCACATGACGCGCATCGTCGAGAAGCCGAAGACGGCGGTCTCGAAGCGGGCGAACATCGGACTGTACTACGTGAAGGACTGGAAGCGGCTCTTCGAGGGGATCGCGCACGTGCTCAAGCAGCCGCCCGCCAAGGGCGGCGAGTGGTACCTCACCGACGCGTTCCAGTGGATGATCGAGCAGGGCGCGAAGCTCAGGGTGCTCGACGCGGCGGGCTGGTACGACGCGGGGAAGCTCGACACGCTGCTCGAGACGAACCGCGCGATGCTGGCCAAGGGGCGCGCGCGCAGGCCGGCCGGACTCAAGGCGTGCACGATCATAGACCCGGTCTACATCGAGGACACGGTCGTGCTCACCGGCTCGACCATCGGGCCGAACGTCTCGATCTCGGCGGGCTCGAAGGTGCTCACGTCCACGCTGCGCGACACGATCGTGGGGTCGGACACGCGGATCGCGGATTCCCACCTCGCGAACTCACTCGTCGGCGACCACGTGGTGATCGAGAAGTTCTCCGGCGAGGCGACGATCGGGGACTACACCGAACTGCGGGGGAACCCATGAGCGAGCTGTCGAGACGTGACGTCCTGAAGGGCGCCGCGCTCGCCGGTGCCGCGCTCGCCACCGGCGGCGTGTTCTCGCCGGCCATCGCGGAGGAGCTGTCGGCGGCGGCGCACCCGGAGCGCGCGCCGGCCGCGCCGGCCGGACGCGCGACGATGCGCGGCGTCCCGTTCGCCCGGCACGAGACGGTGCGCTTCGGCATCGTCGGCACGGGGCTCCGCGGCCGCTCGGTGCTCGGCGAGCTGCTCGCGATAGACAACGTGCGCGTCACGGCGCTCTGTGACGTGGTCGAGGAGAAGGCGCAGCGCGCCTCGAAGATGATCACCGACGCCGCGCAGCCGGCGCCCGCGGTGATCGTCGCGGGCGACCACGGCTTCGAGCAGCTCGTCCGGCGCGACGACGTGGACTTCGTCTACACGGCGACGCCCTGGGAGTGGCACGTGCCGGTGATGCGCGCCGCGCTCGCGTCGGGGAAGCACTGCGGCAGCGAGTGCCCGATCGGGACGACGCTCAAGGACCTCTGGGCGCTCGTGGACGCGTCGGAGAAGGCGCGCCGGCACTGCCTGCACCTCGAGAACTGCAACTACGGCGAGACGGAGATGCTGGTGAACCGGATGGTGCACGCGGGCGTCTTCGGCGAGGTGCTGCACGCGGAGGCGGCGTATCTCCACGACCTCCGCTCCATCCTCTTCGAGGACAGGGACGAGGGGCTCTGGCGACGCGCGTGGCACACGCGGGTGAACGCGAATCTCTATCCCACGCACGGGCTCGGGCCGGTGGCGGGGTACCTCGACATCCACGCGGGCGACCGGTTCGACTACCTCGTCGCGGCGGGCGGGCCGCACCGCGGGCTCGAGCTGTACCGCGAGGCCACGGTGCCGGACCGCGCGAACCCGAAGTGGCGCGAGCAGTACGTGACGGGCGACCACAACACCTCCATCATCCGCACGGTGAAAGGGCGCACGGTGATGCTCCAGCACGACGTCTCGAACCCGCGCCCGTACACGCGGCACAATCGCGTGCAGGGCACGAAGGGGGCGTTCGAGGACTATCCGCCGCGCGTCTACGTGGAGGGGCAGGCGGGCGGCGAGCGCTGGGCGCCGATTGATTCGTGGAAGGCGCAGTACACGCACCCGCTCTGGGCGAACATCGGCGAGCTGGCGCGCCGGAAGGGCGGGCACGGCGGGATGGACTTCGTGATGGCGTACCGGCTCGTGCAGTGCCTGCGCGAGGGGCTCGCGCCCGACTCCGACGTCTACGACGCGGCGGCGTGGAGCGCGCCCTTCCCGCTCTCGGAGATGAGCGTGGCCAGGGGGAGCGCGCCGATGAAGTTCCCCGACTTCACGCGAGGGGAGTGGCAGAAGGTGCGCGCCTGATGCGGCTCACCGCCCTCGACTGGGGCATCGTCGCCGCCTCGATCGTCGTCAGCTTCCTCCCGGCCGTCCTTCTCGCGCGCCGCGCGGGCAGGAGCACCGAGGAGTTCTTCACGAGCGGGCGCGCCGCGCCGTGGTGGCTCATCGGCGTCTCGATGGTCGCGACCACGTTCAGCACCGACACGCCGAACCTCGTGACCAACTTCGTGCGCGAGAAGGGCGTCTCGAACAACTGGGCCTGGTGGAGCTTCCTGCTCACGGGGATGATGACGGTGATGTTCTACGCCCGGATGTGGCGGCGATCCGGCGTGCTCACCGACCTCGAGTTCTACGAGATCCGCTACTCGGGACGCGCCGCGAGCTTCGTGCGCGGATTCCGCGCGGTGTACCTCGGGCTCTTCTTCAACTGCGTGATCATGGCGACGGTGAACCTCGCCGCCGTGAAGATCGCGAACGTGCTGCTGGGCTGGCCGATGACGCAGACGCTGGTGATCTGCGCGGTGCTCAACGTCGCGTTCGCGGCGGTCTCGGGGCTCTGGGGAGTGCTGGTCACGGACTTCATCCAGTTCGGGGTCGCGATGACGGGCGCGTTCGCGGCGGCGTGGTTCGCGCTCGACCATCCGGCGGTGGGCGGTCTCTCGGGGCTGCTCACCCGGCTCGAGCCGAGCACCCTCGCGCTCCTCCCCGACTTCTCCGACTGGTCGCTCGCGCTCACCGTGCTGGTGCTCCCGATCACCGTGCAGTGGTGGTCGGTGTGGTACCCGGGCGCGGAGCCGGGCGGCGGGAGCTACATCGCGCAGCGGATGCTCGCGTCGAAGAGCGAGAAGGACGCGCTCGTCGGCACGCTCTTCTTCAACGTCGCGCACTACGCGCTCCGCTCGTGGCCGTGGATCATCGTGGCGCTCGCCTCGATGCTCGTGTTCCCGCAGCTCGACGACATCGCGCGCGCGTTCCCGTACGTGGACCCGAAGCTCATCGGCCACGACATGGCGTACCCGGCGATGCTCACCTTCCTGCCGGCGGGATTCCTCGGCCTGATGGTCGCCGGGATGCTGGCCGCCTACGTGAGCACGCTCTCGACGCACTTGAACTGGGGGACGTCGTATCTCGTGCACGACCTGTATCGGCGCTTCGTGCGGAAGGACGCGGGGGAGCGGCACTACGTGGCCGTCGGGCGCCTGGTGACGGCGGGGCTGATGCTGGTGGCCGCGCTGCTCACGTACGTGCTGGACTCGGCGCGCGCGGGGTTCACGCTGCTGCTCTCGATCGGCGCGGGCACCGGGCTGCTCTACCTGTTGCGCTGGTACTGGTGGCGGGTGAGCGCGTGGGCCGAGGTGGCGGCGATGGCCAGCTCGTTCGTCACGGCGCTCACGTTCGCGCTGGTCAGACGCGGCGGGACGCCGATTGCGGATCACGTGTCGCTGCTCGCGACGGTCGGGGTGACGACGGTGACGTGGCTCGCCGTGACGTACCTCGCGCCCGCCACCGACCGCGCGACGCTGGTGAACTTCTTCCGGCTGGTGCGGCCGGCGGGGCCCGGATGGACGTCGGTGGCGCGCGAGGCGGGGGTGGGCGCGTCGCCGGACTCGATCTCGCAGGCGATGCTCGGTTGGGTGCTGGGGTGCGCGTTCGTCTACTCGGCGCTCTTCGGCGCGGGGTCGCTCCTCTACGGCCGCACCGCACAGTTCGTGGTCTTCCTCGTCGTCTTCGTCGTGAGCGGCGCGGGCGTGCTCAAGGTGCTCGCCGGGTTCTGGAAGACGGCGGGCGACCGGCGCTGAGCGCGAGCCGATGACGGCGCACGCGCGGCCGACGACGCAGGCGGTGATCCTCGCGCGCGGGCTCGGGACGCGAATGCGGCGCGCGGAAGCGGGCGCGCTCACGCCGGCGCAGGCGCACGCGGCCGATCTCGGGATCAAGGGCCTGATTCCCACCGGCCGCCCCTTCCTCGACTACGTGCTCTCCACACTCGCCGACGCGGGGATCACCGACGTCACGCTCGTGATCGGGCCGGAGCATCGCGCGGTGCGCGATTACTTCCGGGCCACCGCGCCGCCCGCGCGCGTCCGCGTGCACTTCGCCGTGCAGGCGGAGGCGCTCGGCACCGCGAATGCCGTGCTCGCGGTGGCGGGGACGATCGAGGACGCGCCGTTCCTCGTGCTCAACGCGGACAACTACTATCCGGCGGAGGCGTGCGGGGCGCTCGCGGAAGTCGCCGGCGCGGGGCTCGTCGCGTTCGAGGAGGCGGCGCTCGTCCGCGAGGGGAACTTCGACGCCGCGCGCGTGCTCGAGTACGCGCTCCTCGACGTGGATGACGCGGGGTGGCTGCGCGCGATTCGCGAGAAGCCCGCGCCCGACGATCCGCTCGCACAGGGCGCCGAGCGATGGGTCTCGATGAACCTCTGGTCGTTCACGCGCGGGATCTTCGAGGCGTGCCGGCGGGTGCGGCCCTCGGCGCGCGGCGAGCTGGAACTGGCCGACGCGGTGACGATCGGGATGCGCGAACTGGGCGAGCGGTTCCGCGTGGTGCGCTCGCGCGCGGGCGTGCTCGACCTCTCGACGCGCGCCGACGTCGCGACGGTGACGGCCCGGCTCGCGGGCGTGGAGGCCCGGCCGTGACGCGCGCGTACGTGACGCGCACGTACCTGGTGCCCGGCCGGGTGGAGCTGGTGGGAAAGCACGTGGACTACGCGGGCGGCCGCTCGCTCACCTGCGCGATCGGGCCGGCGCTCCACGTGCGCGCGACGCCGCTCGCGGAGCCGGTCGTGACGGCGCGCGACGCGTCGCGCCGTGAGAAGGTGCACGTGCGGCTTGCCGCCGACGCAAAGCCGGGCCGCGTGCGCTGGAGTGCTTACGTCGCCGCGGTGGCGCGGCGGTTCGCCCGCGACTTTCCGCACGCGCGCACCGGCGTCGAGATCGAGATGACGAGCGACCTCCCCGCGTCGGCGGGGCTCTCCAGCTCGAGCGCGCTCGTGGTGGCGATCGCGACCGCGCTCGTGGACGCGAACGCGATGGAGCGGGACGACGCGTGGCGCGCCGCCGTGCCGGACGCCGTGCAGCGCGCCGAATACTTCGCGGCGATGGAGACCGGCGCGCCGTACGGGCCCTTCGCCGGCGACCGTGGCGTCGGCGTGCGCGGCGGGGCGCAGGACCACGTCGCCATCGTTTGCGCGGAGGAAGGCTCGGTCGGACAGTTCCGGTATCTGCCGGCGCGCCTCGAGCGCCGCGTGCGCTGGCCCGCAGATCTCGCGCTCGTCGTCGCGGTGAGCGGCGTGCACGCGACCAAGACGGGGAATGCGCGCGACGCCTACAACCGGCTCGCCGACGCGATGTGCGCGCTGGGCCCGGGAGGGAGCAAGTTCGCGTCGGACCCGGTGATGTCGGCGCGGCTCGGGCAGTTCCACCAGGAGTCGGACGTCATCGTGCCCGGCGTGGGGGACGCGCTCCGCGACCGCGACTACGCCAGGATCGGCGAGTTGGCGGACCGCTCGCAATCGCTCGCCGAGCGGGTGCTGGGGAACCAGGTGCCGGAGACGATCTTCCTCGCGCGGAGCGCGCGCGAGCGCGGGGCGATCGCGGCGTCGGCGTTCGGGGCGGGGTTCGGGGGCGCGGTGTGGGCGATGGTGACGCGTGACGCGGCGGACGCGTTCGCCGAGGGATGGCGCGCGGCGTACGGCGCGGCGTTTCCCTCGCGGCGCGCGTCGGCGCAGTTCATCGTCACGCGGCCGGCGGGGCCCGCGCGCGAGGTGGCCGGCGCGTGAGCGACACACCGCGCCTGCCGCGCAACGTCAAGGCGCTCGGGGTCGTGAGTCTCCTCACCGACCTCTCGAGCGAGATGATCTATCCGTTGCTCCCGCTGTTCCTCACGACGGTGCTTGGCGCGGGCGCGTCGGTGATCGGCGCAATCGAGGGCGCGGCGGAGTCCACGTCGGCGTTCCTCAAGCTGGCGAGCGGATGGTGGTCCGACCGGCTGCCGCACCGGAAGCCGCTCGTGGTCGTCGGCTACACGCTCGCGGCGGTTGCCCGCCCGCTCGTCGGCGTGGCGACCGCGGCGTGGCACGTGCTCGGCATTCGCCTCACCGACCGCGCGGGGAAGGGGATCCGCTCGTCGCCGCGCGACGCGCTGCTCGCCGACTCCACGCATCCGTCACAGCGCGGGCGCGCGTACGGGTTCCATCGCGCGGCCGACAACTTCGGCGCGGTGATCGGGCCGCTCGTGGCGTGGATGCTGCTGCAGCGGCAGGAGCTGGCGCTGCGCTCGGTGTTTCTCTGGGCCGCGGTGCCGGGCGTGGTCGGCGTGATCGTGCTCCTGCTGTTCGTCCGTGAGGGCCCGCACGTGCACGAACCGAAGCGCGACGAGGGCGTGCTCGTGGAGGCGGTCGGCGACTCGGTGATCGAGGTCGCGGCGCATCCTCCCGCGCGCGCGCCGGACGGGCTCGGCGCGCCGTTCTGGCGCTACCTCGCGGTGCTCCTGGTCTTCACGCTCGGCAACTCCGCCGACGCCTTCCTCCTGCTGCGCGCCTCGCAGCTCGGCGTGGCGATCGCGTTGATCCCGATCCTCTGGGCGGCGATGAACCTCGTGAAGTCGCTCTCGAGCACGCCGGGCGGCGCCCTCTCGGACCGCGTCGGACGCCGGCCGCTCATCGTGGCGGGATGGACGCTCTACGCCGTGGTGTACGTGCTTTTCGCGTTCGCGACGGCGGAATGGCACGTGTGGGTGCTGTTCCTCCTGTACGGCGCGCACTTCGGGCTCACCGAGGGCGTGGAGAAGGCGCTCGTCGCCGACCTCGTGCCCGCCGCGCGGCGCGGCACGGCGTTCGGGTGGTACAACTTCACGATCGGACTCGGCGCGCTCCCGGCGTCGGTGATCTTCGGGCTCGTGTGGGACCGCGTGAGCCCGGGGGCGGCGTTCGGGCTGGGCGCGGCGCTCGCCGGCGTGGCGGCGGTGGGGTTGCTCGCGCTGGTGCCGGGGAAGAGAAGAGAGGGCTGAGGGAACTGCTTTCACCGCGGAGCTGCTTTCACCACGGAACAGCCTTCACCACGGAGACACGGAGATCCACGGAGGGCCACGGAGACTTCTTGGGGGAACAAAAGCCCGCGCTCCAGGCTGTCGTTCCCCCAAAGTATTCCTCCGTGGTCCTCCGTGGATCTCCGTGCCTCCGTGGTGAAGCAGTTTCTCGACTCAGCAGCACCGTTGCCCGGGCCGCGAGTACTTCGCGTCGAGCCGCTCGTCGAGGAACTCGTCTTCCGCGAGCGGCGTCTGCTCCGGGTGGCACTCGGCGACGTGACGGAGGTAGGACGCGTAGTCGGGCGCGCCGATGATCCGGCGGACGAGCGCCGCGGCGCGCGCGAACGCCCCCCGCGGACTCTCCGAGCCCCCGGGGGAGTGGGGTGCGTCCGCGCGCGACGCGGCCGTGATCATCGCCTGGCCTTGCTTCCCTTCGGCCCGATCGTGCGCTCGAAGAGGTCGAAGATGCGCGTGTACTCGTCCGTCCAGCTCGCGGGCCGCGTGAACCCGTGGTTCTCGACGGGATAGACGGCGAGGTCCCACCCCGTCTTGCCCAGCTCGATGAGCCGCTGGGTGAGCCGCACGATGTCCTCGAAGTGCACGTTCGTGTCCACCATCCCGTGCAGCATCACGAGCGGATCCTCCAGCCCCTCGGCGAGGAAGATCGGCGACGAGCGGCGGTAGGCGATGGAGTCGGCCTGCGGCGTGTTCAGGATCTGGCTCGTGTAGCCGTGGTTGTAGTGCGCCCAGTCGGTGACGCTGCGGAGCGCCGCGCCAGCGCCGAAGTACCGGGGCGCGGTGAAGAGCGCCATCAGCGTCATGAAGCCGCCGTAACTGCCGCCGTACATCCCGATGCGCTCGGGATCAATCCCGAAGTTCTTCGTGAGGTACTTCGAGCCGTCCACCTGGTCGGCGAGGTCGCGGCCGCCCATCCACCGGTAGATCGCCGTGCGCCAGTCGCGCCCGTACCCCGCGCTCGCGCGGTAATCAATGTCGAGCACGACGTAGCCGCGAGAGGCGAGATAATGATTGAACATGTACTCGCGCGAATAGCTGGACCAGTAGTTGTGCACGTTGTGCAGGTATCCGGCGCCGTGCACGAAGATCACGGCGGCGCCGTTCGCGCGCGCACCGAGGTCCCCGGGGCGGTAGATGCGCGCGGGAACCCGCACGCCGTCGGACGCCGGGACCATCACGATCTCCGGCTTGATCCAGTTGAAGGAGAGCCAGTCGGCTGTCGGGGAAGTGGTGAGCTTCGTGAGCGTTCCCTCGCATCCGCGCGGCGCGCAGGGGCCCGAGAGGTGGAGCTCGCCGGGCCGGTTCGCCACGGAATGGACGTCGGCGAAGCGCGACTCGTCGGGAGCGAGCACGGCCTGGTGAGCTCCCGCGCCGGCCGTGAGCATCGTGCGCGCGCCGCCCGCGATCGGCATCCGGTAGAAGTGCCGGTCGAACGGCGAGACCTCGCTCGAGTGGAAGAAGAAGGACTGCGCGTCGGCGGAGAGCGCGACGTCGTAGATCTCGAACGTGCCCGAGGTCAGGTCGCGGCGGTCCGATCCGTCGGCCGCGGCCGAGTGGAGCTGCGCCCAGCCCGTCGCCTCGGAGACCCAGTAGATGCGGCGGTCATCGTCGTAGAAGCCGGCGCAGCCACCGCACGGGCCGCCGACCCACGCCGAGTCGCGGAGCACTTCGACGGTCTTGAGCGTTCCGGTCGCGCCGTCCACGATCGAGAGCTGGCGGGTCTTCCAGTTGGCCGCCGAGGCGGCGACGAGCGCGGCGCCGCCGTTCGCGCTCCAGGCGACGACGTTCGTGCCGGCGGGCGGCGTGTCGTCGCCGTCAAGGGGCCGGATCCATTTCACGTCGCCGCGGGGCAGCACCTGGAAGCCGAGTCGTCCGGTGTTCTGCGCGTCGCCCACCTTCGTGCGGCCCGGAATGTCCTCGGTGAAGCCGGAGCTGGTGACGTAGTTGGGGACGATCGTCGCGCGCACGTCGGCGGCGGCGGTCGTGGTGGTGAAGAGCACCGAGCCGCCGCTCGGGCTCACGACGACCTGCGCGACGCGCTCGTTGGGGAGGAGCTGGACGGTCTTCGGGCCCACGGGATCGCGCGCAGTCGCCTCGGCGCGGCTGATCGAGTCGGCGCGCTGCTGGTCGCGGATCGCCTCGAAGAGCCGGCGCTGGTCGGCCTCGAGCGCACTGCGCTGCGTGAGCGCTCCCGTGCCGCCGGCGCGTTGCGGCGCGCCCTGGGTCTCGCCGCCCCGGCCGCCGCCCCGGCCGCCGATCGCCCCGCCGCCGCCGCCGCCGCGGCCGCCGGCCGGCGTGGGCACGGCCGGCTGATCGGCGCCCCGGATGTCGGTGAGCTGGCGCGTGGCGCCGCTCGCCAAGTCCACCGAGTACGCGTTGCCGTCGCGCACAAAGAGCACGCGCTGGCCGTCGGACGAGAAACGCGGCGCGCTCTCGGTGGCGATCGTCTCGGTGAGCCGGCGTACGGCGGAACTCCCGAGGTCCACGACGAAGAGATCGCCGCGGAACTCGACCACGCGTCGCGCGCGGTCGCGCGACGTGGAGCCCGCCGCGAGGAGCGGCCCGACGGAGTCCAGGTGCGCCTGCGTCACGCGCTCGGGCTGCGCCCCCGCCTGCGGGCGGATGCGGTGCGGCCGCATCGGCTCGCGCCAGTCGGTGCCCGGCGGGAGCCACTGGAAGTAGATCCACCGGCCGTCGGGCGACCATCGGACCTGCGCCGGCTCGCGGCCGTAGAGCTCGGGGCCGCGCATCATGTTCTTGATCGTAAAGTCGAACTTCGCTTGCTGGGCGGCGAGCGGAGCGCCGAGCGCAAGCGCCGACACGACCGCGATGCAGCATGCGGACTGCGGAATGAAAGTCGTGCGGTCCATTTGGTTACTCCTGCGCGGCCAGCGCGCGGGGCGTGAACGGGACTTCGGTGCTCACCGCCGGCTTCCGCCCGCGGAGCACCGCGACCCACTCGCGCGCGCTCTCGGCGAGGATCACCACCACCGAGAGCATGAAGAACGCGGCAACCACCGCGTCGAGCCGGTCGTTGAACATCATCCGGGCGGCGTCGGCGGCGCTCTTCGCGCCCGGCGGGAGGCCGCCCGCGGCGACCTGGTCGGCGATCATCCGCGCGTGCGCCAGGAACCCGAGCTTCGCCTCGGGCGAGAAGATCTTCTGCCACCCCGCGGTGAGCGTCACGACCGCGAGCCAGCTCAACGGGAGAATCGTGATGAACGCGTAGCGCGCCTTCCCCATCTTGATGATGATCGTCGTTCCCACACAGAGCGCGATCGCGGCGAGGAGCTGGTTCGAGATGCCGAAGAGCGGCCAGAGCGAGTTGATCCCGCCCAGCGGATCGGTGACGCCCTGATAGAGGAAGTAGCCCCAGAGCAGCACGACGATGGCGCTCGCGAGGACGGTCGCGGGATACCACGACACGCGTCCGAACGGCGCCCAGAAGTGCTTGCCCAGGTCCTGCAGCATGAAGCGTCCGACGCGCGTGCCGGCGTCGAGCGTGGTGAGGATGAAGAGGGCCTCGAACATGATGGCGAAGTGGTACCAGAGCGCCATCGCGCCGCCGCCGCCCAGCACGTTGTTGAAGATGTAGGCCATCCCCACCGCCAGCGACGGCGCGCCGCCCGTGCGCGAGAGGAGCGTGCTCTCCTGCACCTGCGTCGCGAGGTTCGTCAGCTCCGCGGGCGTGATCACGAACCCCCACTGGCCGACGACCTGTGCCGCGCTCTCGACCGTCGTGCCGATGATCCCCGCCGGCGCGTTCATCGCGAAATAGGCGCCGGGCGACAGGATGCACGCCGCGATCAGCGCCATCACCGCCACGAGAGACTCGGTGAGCATCCCGCCGTAGCCGATGAAACGCGCGTCGGTCTCGCGCTCGAGCAGCTTGGGCGTCGTGCCGCTCGCGATGAGCGAGTGGAACCCCGACACGGCGCCGCACGCGATCGTGATGAACACGAAGGGGAAGATCTTGCCCGCGAAGACGGGGCCCGTGCCGTCAATGAAGCGCGTGACGTACGGCATCTGGAGCGGCGGGAGAACGAAGAGGATCCCCACGGCGAGCGCGACGACGACGCCGATCTTGACGAACGCCGAGAGGTAGTCGCGCGGCGCGAGGAGGAACCAGACCGGGAGCACCGACGCCGCGAAGCCGTAGGCCATGATGAGCAGTGCGAGCGTCGGGCCGCTCAGGGTGAAGAGGGGGGCGAGCGCGGCGCTCTCCGCGACCCATTTCCCGGCATAGAGCGCCACGACGAGGAGCACGAGCCCCATCGCCGTCGTCTCGAGCACGCGGCCGGGGCGCACCCAGCGAAGGTAGATCCCCATCAGCATGGCGATGGGGATGGTGAGGCCGAGGGTGACGGTGCCCCAGGGGCTCGCCTTGAGCGCGTTGGTCACGACGAGCGCGAGGACCGAGATCAGGATGATCATGATCCCGAAGACGGCGACGAGCGCGACATAGCCGGCGACCGGGCCGATCTCCTCCTTCGCCATCTGGCCGAGCGACTTGCCGTCGCGGCGGACGGAGGCGCAGAGGATCACGCAGTCCTGCACGGCGCCGCCGAGGGCGACGCCGACGACGATCCAGAGGAAGCCGGGGAGGAAGCCGAACTGCGCGGCCAGCGTGGGGCCGATGAGCGGGCCGGGGCCCGCGATGGCGGCGAAGTGGTGGCCGAAGACGATCCACCGGTTCGTCGGCACGAAGTCCCGGCCGTCGGAGAGGCGCTCGGCGGGCGTCGCGCGCCGGGCGTCGAGCGCGTAGATCTTCGCCGCGATGATCTTGCTGTAGAAGCGATAGGCGACGAGATACGTGCAGATGGCGGCGGTGAGGAGCCAGCCGGCGCTCACGGGCTCGCCGCGCGAGAGGGCGAGGAAGGCGAAGGCGCCGGCGCCGAGCGCGGCGATGAGGACCCAGATGAGCGCTTTCAGAATTCGCATCCGCAAAATGTGCGGCGCACGGGCGAGGGAGCGCAACCGCGCTCGAGGGGATTAGCTTTCAGGCACTCTCACCCTGGCGCGTATGCCCCGATCGCTGAGTCGTCTCGCGCGCGTCGTCGCGGTGGTTGCCGCGGCCGCCGTCGCGGCCGCCGTCGCCGCTGATGCGGCCACGGCCCAGACGCCCGCTCCGCAGCCCCCGCTCGCGTCGTTCGTCGCGCAGCGCCTCATCGTCCTCCCGGTGCAGCTCCTCCGCGCCGACAGCGGGGCGTTCGTGGACGCGGCGCGCTGGGGCGCGTTCCGCCGGGAGCTGGACGACTCGATCGGCTCGGCGATCGCCGCGCGCGGCGTGGGGAAGCGCTGGGCGTACGCGGCCGACGTCGTGCGCAGCGCGCGGCGCAACGCGGCCTACACGAGCGATCCGTATGCGCTCGGCGCGCAGCCGATGCGCGCGGTGCCGATCAAGCCGGGGGAGAAGTTGCCCGAGCTGTTCATCTCGAACCTGCGCGCGCTCATCGCGCTGGGGGACACGCGGTACGCGCTGCTCCCGATCGAGCTGGTGTTCCGGAGGAGCGGCAGCGAACAGCGCGCGGCGCTCCGGCTCGCGCTGGTGGACGGGCGCGCGGGGCTCTTCGTCTGGCTCGGCGAGGTGGTGAGCGACCCGGCGGCGACACTCACCCCGGCGATCGTGACGTCGCTCGCCGCGCGCGTGGCGGACCTCGTCGCGGCGCCGTGAACGTCCGGCCGGGTGGTTGACCGGGACGCACGCGTGCGCCTCCTCCACGTCTCCGACCTCCATTGCGGCACACCGAGCGTGCCCGAGCAGGTCGCGGCTCTGGAGCGCATCGTCGAAGGCGAGCCGTTCGACGTCATCGTCCTCTCGGGCGACCTCTCGCAGCGCACGCGGGCGCGCGAGTTCACGCGGGCGCGCGATGTCATCCGGCACGCGGAACGCTTCGCGCCGGTGTTCGTCATTCCCGGGAACCACGACGTCGCGTGGTGGACGGCGCCGTTCGGCCTCGGGAGCTACCAGGCGATGTTCGCGCGCTACCGGCGGTTCATCGCGGAGGACGTGGAGCCCGTGCTCCACGTGGAGGGCGCGACGCTCGTCGCGCTCAACTCGGCGCACGGGATCCAGCCGTACACGCTGACGGCGCGCGTCCGCGACCTCTCGGTGGTGGGCGCGATCCGGCGCGAGCAGTGGGCGCACGCGCGCGAGACGTTCGCTTCAGCGCCGAGCGGCGACACGCGCGTGCTCGTGATTCACCACAACCTGCTGCGCGGGCGGTTGTCGAACCGGTGGGGGCTCGCGAACCGCGCGGGCGGCGTCGAGGCGGCCGGCGCGACCGGTGCGGACCTCGTGCTCTGCGGGCACGACCACGAGGCGCGCATCGAGCAGGTGAGCGCCGGCGGCGGCCGGTTCGTGGTGTCCACGACCAATACGCTTACCGACCGGGTGCGGGGCGGGGCGGCGGCGCAGTTCCACGCGATCGAGGGCGATGCGACGTCCATCGCGGTGACACCGTGGGTGTGGGACGCGGCCGCGCGGACGTTCACGCCGGCGGCCACGCCGAGTAGGTTTAGCAGATGACCACGCCCGACGCCGCCGACACGTTCCTCGCCTCCGCGCACCTCCGGCCGCGCGACGGCGACCTCTTCAACATTGACGCCGCGCTCACCGAAGAGGAGCGCGCCGTGCGCGACTCGGTGCGCCGCTTCGTGAGCGAGCGGGTGCTGCCCGTCATCGGCCAGTGCTACGTGGAGGGACGATTCCCGAAGGAGATCGTCCCGCAGATGGCCGAGCTCGGCTACTTCGGCGCCAACCTCCCTGAGGAATACGGCTGCGCCGGTCTCAGCAACGTGTGCTACGGCCTGATCATGCAGGAGCTGGAGCGCGGCGACTCGGGCGTGCGGTCGTTCGCGAGCGTGCAGGGCGCGCTGGTGATGTACCCCATCTACGCCTTCGGCAGCGAAGAGCAAAGGGCGAAGTGGCTGCCGAAGATGGCGAAGGGCGAAGTGATCGGCTGCTTCGGGCTCACGGAGCCCGACTACGGCTCGAATCCGGCCGGCATGATCACGCGCGCGCGCGAGCAGAAGGACGGCACGTGGCTGTTGAACGGCAGCAAGATGTGGATCACGAACGGCTCCACCGCACAGGTCGCGATCGTCTGGGCGAAGACGGGCGACAAAGACCCGGAGGGCGCGAGCATCCGCGGGTTCATCGTCCCGACCAACTCGCAGGGGTTCAAGGCGAAGGACCAGAAGGGGAAGCTGTCACTTCGCGCATCGGACACGAGCGAATTGGTTTTCAGTGACGTGCAGTTGCCGGCGGACGCGCTGCTCCCCAAGTCGGGGACGGTCAAGAGCCCACTGATGTGCCTCACGCAGGCGCGCTACGGGATCGCGTGGGGGGCGATGGGCGCGGCGATGGCGTGCTACGAGGAGGCGCTTGCCTATTCGAAGACGCGCGTGATGTTCGACCGGCCGATCGGCGGGTTCCAGCTCCAGCAGGCGCGGCTGGCCGACATGCTCACGGAGATCATCAAGGGACAGCTGCTCGTGCTCCACCTCGGCCGGATGAAGGACGCGGGGACTTACACGCCTCAGCAGGTGAGCGTCGCGAAGCGGAACAACGTCAACGTCGCGACGGAGATCGCGCGCGAGGCGCGGCGGCTGCTGGGCGCGAACGGCATCCTCGCCGAGTACGCGAGCATGCGGCACATGGCGAACCTCGAGAGCGTGTACACGTACGAGGGGACGCACGACATGCACACGCTGGTGATCGGGCAGGCGGTGACGGGGATGGACGCGTTCAGGGGGTGAGGGGCGATACATCTCACCACGGAGGCACGGCTTCACCACGGAGGCACAGGGTTCCACGGAGGGCCACGGAGGAATGCTTGGGGGAACGACAGCCGGCACTCGCGCTGTCGTTCCCCCAAAGACTTCTCCGTGGCCCTCCGTGGACTTCCGTGTCTCCGTGGTGAAGCTGTCCCCTCACAATCGTGGTGAAGCCGTTCCCTCACCTCACAGCCGCGACTCGCCGTACTTGCGTCGCGCTCCGCGCTTGAGCCACTCCGGCAGGTACCTGATCAGGAAGACGATGATCCTGTAGCGCAGGCCGGGGACGCATACGACGGGCCCGCTGCGCGCCACCTGCGCGAGCGACTCGTCCACCACGCGCTCCGCGTCGAGCCAGAGGAACTTCGGGATCGTCGTCTTGTCCACGCCCATCCGGCCGTGGAACTCCGTGTGCGTGAAGCCCGGGCAGAGCGCCTGCACGTGCACGCCGGTGCGGGAGAGCTCCATCGCGAGCCCCTCGCTGAAGACGCGCTCGTACGCCTTGGTCGCGCAGTAGTTGACGTTGCCCGTGCTGTAGAGGAAGGAGGCGACGGACGCCACGTTGATGATCGTCCCCTTCCCGCGCGCGATCATCCCCGGGAGCGCGGCGCGCGTCAGGACCATCGGCGCCATCACGTGGAGCTTGAGCATCGTCGCCTGCTCGGCGACGGGGCGGTTCACCAGCTTCCCCTTCGTGCCGAACCCCGCGTTGTTCACGAGCACGGCAAGGCGGTCCATCTGCGCGATGCGCTCGGCCACGCGCCGCATGCCGTCGTCGCGCGCGAGGTCGGCGCTCAGGGGCTCGGCGGCAACGTTGAATTGGAGAGCGAGCTCGTCGGCGAACGCCTGGAGGCGCGCGGCGTCGCGCGCGACGAGGACGAGGTCGTGGCCCTGCGCGGCGAGGCGCTGGGCGAAGACGGCGCCGATGCCGGCGGTCGCGCCGGTGATGAGCGCGACGGGTCGGTGCGGAGAATCAGCGCCGCTGGTCACGGGTGGGGGCCGTTGCCGTTAGTGACGGGGTGCGTACGATCGGGACGTCCCAAGATAGTGCTCGATGTCGCCTCGTGCCTCAAGCGCAACGGGCCCCGGAGGAGTCCGGGGCCCGTCGGCAGTGCGAACGTCGGAGCGAGCTACTTGATGTAGAACCAGCCCGTGGTCTTCGATCCATCGTTCCAGAAGGCGGTCACGAAATAGTAGTGACCGGAGATGAATGTGCCTGGCGACGTATCGAGCCCGTAGGAGTAGTTCTTGTTCCTGTCCAGCTTGAAGACGTTCGAGCCCGAGAACGCGGTTGAACCTGGAACGACGCTCCCATTCGTTCCCCTGTCCTGCACGAGCAGATCGCCCGTCGCGTTCGAGACGGCCGTGCCCGATGCGGTCAGCAGCGTGCACTTCACGGGGACATTCGACCCCTTGTTCTGGAACGACTTCGTGGTCGGCATCACGCTGTAGACCGGCGAGGCGAAGCAGTTGGACTGGACGTAGAGAATCTGGAACGTCGCCGAGCCACTGCTGGAAAGCCAGTTCGTGCCGCCGCCGTAGGTTGCGTTGGCGGTCGCCGTCCCGACGATGTTTGACGTGTACGTCACCGGCGTTACGGCCTGATTGAGCGCGCCCGAGTCTGTGACTTCCGCCGAGCAGGGAGTCTGCGGCGAGCCGGTGAAGAGCACGGACACCAGACACGACACGGTCGTGACCGACGCGGCCTTCATGATCTCGAAGGTCTCCGAGTCACTGCTGCCTAGGTAGTTGCCGCCGGTGGGGAAGCTCGCGCTCGCCGTGGCGAAGCCGGCGTTGACGTTGTTCGAATAGGACACCGCCACCGTCTGACTCAGTACCGGGCCGGTGGCCGTCGCCGTGCACGGCGTCTGCGCCGAGCCGTTGTAGACGACGGACGCGGGGCAGGTCACCGTCGTGACCGTCGGTGCCGGTGTGATCTGGAACGTCGCAGAACCGTTGCTCGGCAACCAGTTCGTGCCTCCGGCGTAGCTCGCGCTCGCGGTGGCCGTTCCGGCGTTCGTATTGTTCGAGTAGCTGACGCTGACGGTTGCGTTCAGGTTACCGGCGCCGGTGGCCGTCGCCGTGCACGGCGTCTGCGCCGAGCCGTTGAAGACGACGGACGCCGGGCACATCACGGCCGTGACCGTCGGCGCCTTCTCGATCTCGAAGGTCTTCGAATCGCTGCTCCCCAGATAGTTGCCGCCCGTGGGGAAGCCCGCGCTCACCGTAGCGGTGCCGGCGTTGACGTTATTCGAATAGGTCATGGTCAGCGACTGGCTCAGTGCCGGGCCGGTGACCGTCGCCGAGCACGGCGTCTGCGCCGAGCCGTTGTAGACGACAGACGCAGGGCACGTCACGGCTGTGACCGTGGGCGCCGGCGTGATTTGGAACGTGCCGCTTCCTGATGCCGCGCCGTAGTTCCCCTGCGCGGCGAAGTTCGCCGTGGCGGCATACGAGCCCGCGTCGTGCGGCGGCGATGGAGCATACACGACGGCAACGGGGCCGGGGTCCGCACCGCCCACGCCCGTCGCTTTCGCAGTACACGGCGACTGATCCGCGCCGTTGAAGACCACCGACGCGCACGTCACGGTCACCGTCGGGATCGCCTCGGCGATCGTGATCGTCGCGGTCGCCGTGACGGTGTTGTAGAGCGTAAGCCCGTCTCCGCACGTGACGGTCAGCGTCCGCGTGCCGATGTTCGTCGGCACCGAGCCGTCGCCGTCGTACGTGAGCGCGGGAGTGAGACCGTCCGAGCAGAAACCGCTCCCCGGATGCGGGAGTCCGTTGAACACGACGATTTCCCCGGTCGCTGTGGCCGTCGGAGTTCTCAAGAGCGCGCTCGCGGTGAACTTCTCGCTTCTCCGGATGACGCCGATCGGTGCGTCGCTTGAGACGAACGTGACGCCGTCCGGCGCGTCACCGCCGGCGGCTAGCGTCGCGATCAAGGTGTTGTTGTTGGTGCCGGGGGTCGGACCAATCGTCCAGCAGATTCGCGTTTTGCCGAAGGCGTCGGTCGTCGTGGAGGTCGTCGAGACGAACCCGACCGTGAGGTCGCAGCTCCCCTGGAACGAGAGTTCGGGCGCGGCGGTTCCGCCGCCCGCCCCGATCGTCCACGAAACCGTCACGCCCTGCAGCTTGGTCCCCAAGTGCGTGGTGACGGTCATCTCTGGCCGGCACTCCGGTTCGACCTCGGTGCCCCATGGTGCGGCGACGGCCGTGCAGACGCCATTCGCCACCGTGGTGAGCTTCGGCCCGGGACCGCTCAGCCGCAGGTTTGCGGCCGGGACTCGCGTGGCCGACGCTGCGGGCGGGGCGAGCGTCTTCGGCGTGGGTGACTTCTTGAACTCGCCCGCCGTGCCGCCGACGCCGCCGGAGAAGCTGAGCTCCGGATCGACCGCCCCGAACGGACTGAACTCGCCCGCCGTGCCGCCGACGCCGCCGCTGAAGGCCTCCCCTTGGCGGGCATAGAGCGCCTTCGGCAGAACGAGACTCGCAAGCCGTCGGAGCCAGCCCGGTGCCTTCTCGAGCATGGCTGTCGAAGTCGGGCACTGGATGAAGCTCCCGTCGGCCGGCGGCGTGATCTCGAATCCGGTGCTCGCCTGATGACCGAGGCGCAAGCGCGCCCGGACGCTGGTCGGGATTCCCGGTGGCGGGCAGACGGCGACGACGGCTGCATTGGCAAGAGACGAGTTGTTCTCCGAGGTCATCGTGATCGCGACGAACCCGGGGTACTTGTCGAGCTTGGTGGTGAGGAGGTTTCCGTCAGGAAGCGGAACGAACTCGAGCACCGCGGGCTCGGTCACTGCTCCCGTGGGAAGTTGCGTTCCCGAGGTACCCGTGCTGCTGGTAATCGTCTGCGCCGGGTCCGTTGGGCTGATCAGCGACGCGTTCGCCGGGTCGGTGATTGTGATGGAGAGTCCGGCGTAGCAGAAAACGCCGTTCACCAGCGACACGACATCCGCGTCGCTGCCCGGAAGCCCGCCCTGCTTGTACTTCTTGAGGACGAACTCGACGATGTTGAACGCCTGAGCTTTCGCTCCGGCCAGGTCTCCGATGTCGAGCTTGTGCCGCAGGTTGTCCAGCTTCCCGTGCACGGAGTTCGCGTCCGGCGAGCCCGCCCCGAAGGCGGCGCCGGTGAGCGCGTGGAGATTATCGAGCGTCGTGCATTCGCCAGGTACGAGGTCGCTGCTGCGCGCGCCCGGCTTGATGATCGGCGCTGTGGGAAGAGTGCCGCTGGTCCTGGTGTCGCGGCACGACAGGAGCAGGAGTGCAGCGCCTGCGGAGATCAGGAGGGCAGAGGTGCGGCGCATCGGGGGGCGACTCCGTTTCAGGAAAGCGAGCATCACGCTCGTGGGCTATCCGCGCATTCGGTCACTTTTCAGCCAAGAGAATGTCTGGCCGAAAAGTGCCACGCGCAAGGGACCTGCATCACAGATCCGTTCGTGGGCGCTTGGGAATCGGCGTGGCGCGGGCGCGTCGAGCGCCGCGACCGATTGCTCAGGCTAGCGGCAAGGGCGGCTCCCGGAGGAGCCGCCCTTCTTCGCAGGGCCGAGAATCAGGGCCGCTGGACTGAGATGTGGTCGATGACCAAAGCCGACGGGTAATTGCGATTGCCATAATCCATCACGACGAAAAGAAGCTTGAACGTGCCAGTGGCCGGGATCGTGAATGACGAATGAATGAAACCCGTCGACCCGCCTTTCGTACCGACGGTATTGGGGTACTTGAGGGGTCCGAAGGTCACTCCGTCTAGTACTAGAGGGCCCGTGGCAACTCCATCAAAGAACGCCGTGGGTGGAGTGAGCGTCACACCCAAGCTGATCGCTGGCGGGGGGGGACCACCTAGAGCTGGTACAGCTCGGTCAACTGGGCCGGTCGTGTTTGCGTTCCCGAGGGTCGCGACGAACCCGTCGCTAGCGTTCAGCAGCTGTACGAACGTGAAGTCCGAGAAGGGGGTAGTGCCGTCGGTCGTCAGGAAGTTGAAATCCAAGCTGAGCACGTCGCCTGCTGCAGCCGAAAAAGTGGACGACTTGAGCGTTGTTCCCCCTGTTCCGCCGAAGGTCGTGTTGACAACCCCCGGCGTGGCGATGAACGCGAACTTGGTTCCCTGCGTCGGGCTCAGATTGGGGACTGCTGCCGAGGTGCCGCCCGTACCAGAGAGCGTCCATCCCGCCGGAATGCCGGCTTCAAAACTCTCGAAGAAGCCCGTTATGGTGATAGTCGCGGTGCTCTCGACCGTGTTGTAGCGCACGTTGCCGTCGCCGCACGTCACGGTCAGCGTGTACACGCCGATGTTGTGCGGCACGGATCCGCCGCTGTACGAGAGCACGGGCGTGAGGCCTTCCGAGCAGGTGCCGCTCCCGGGGTGGTCCAGGCCGTCGTAGGTCACGGTTTCGCCGACGGCGGTGGCGACCGGCGTTCTCTTGAGCGCACTCGCGGTGAACGTAACGACTGCCGGGACGAACATGACGCCGGCTGGCGCGTCACCGCCGGCACTCGGCCTCGCGCGCACCTTGTTGTTGTTTGTTCCAGGCGTGGGACCCATCGTCCAGCAGACGCGGGCCGTGCCGCTCGCATCCGTCGTCGTGGCTGCCGTCGAGCCGAACGTACCGCACGTCTGCGAACCCGACGCCTCGGCGGCGATCGTGCCGCCACCCGTCGTGTCGGTCCACGCGACCGGCACGCCCGTCAGAACGGTGCCGAGGTTCGTCGTGACCGTAATCTGCGGACGGCACAACGCCTCGACATCTGTGCCCCACGGATACGCGAGCGGCGCGACGCACACATCGCCAGACGCGTTGTTGAGGCGCGATCCCTGCGATCCGGGCCTGAGCAGGAAGTTCGGCGCGACGCGCGGCGACTTGGCCGGAGCCTGCGGTTCGAGCTTTCGCGGAACGGGCGACTTCTTGAACTCGCCCGCCGTGCCGCCGACGCCGCCCGAGAAGCTCAGCTCCGGATCCACCGGGCCGAAGTCACTGAACTCGCCGGCGGTGCCGCCGACGCCGCCGGAGAAGAACTCCTCTTGGCGCGCATAGAGCACCTTGGGCATCACGAGACTCGCGAGCGACCGCAGCCAGCGCGGCAACTTGGAGAGCTGGGCCGTCGAGGTTGGACACTGGAGGAAACTCGCGTCGGCCGTCGGCGCGATCTCGAAGCCGCCGATCGCCTTCTTATGTCCCAGGCGCAGCCGGTTGCGTACCGCGGTCGTCCACACGATCCCGGGTGCGGGGCAGATGCCCACGATCACGGAATCCGCGGGGCCGGCGCCCGACGCTGAGCCGACCGAGATCGCGAAGAAGCCGGCGTACTGGTCGAGCTTCGTTCCGAGCGGACCCCTGCCGTCGCCGGGCAAGATGTCGGCGATCGGTATGAACTCGAGAACCGTGGTCTCGGTGATCGAGCCGGGCGGAAGCTGCGTGCCTGCGTCGTTGTTTTTGCTCTTGACGGTCTGCGTGTCGGTCGCCGACGGCGGGACGACATTCGCGTTGGCCGGGTCGGTGATACTGATGGCGAGGCCGGCGTAACAGAAGACGTGGTTGATGAGTGACGTGACTTGCGCGGGCGTTCCCGTCGTCTCATTGGCCTTGAACTTCTTGATGACGAAGTCGGTAATACTGAACGCCAGTGCTTGCGCCGCGGCGTAGTCGTGCTTGTTAATGGCGGCATTGAGTTTGCCGACATCCCCGTGAACCTTGCCCCTGTCCTTGCCAGGGCGGATCACGGCGTTGATCTCCGCCTCGAGCACGTTTTGAGTAGTGCACGTGCCGGGCACCGGCGCCTCGGTCCTCGAGGGCCGGAGGATCTGGGGCGTTCGCGGCGAGGTTGGAAGGACGTCGCGCCGCTGGTCCGAACAGGAGAGCGAGAAAAGAACTGCGGCCGCTACGAGGACCGAAACGTGGGCTCTGCGCATGACTCGGCTCTCCAGAACTGCGGGGGACCGCCGGCGGAGGAGCGTGGAGGAACGCCACCCCTCTCATCCGGGCGCGCTTAAGACGGAAGCGGCAGAATGTAACCGTTGCGCCGATTTCCGCCAGTGTCGCGCTTTAGTTCACTTCGCGCTTCCCACGAGCTGCCGGAACTGGGGGTCGTTTTCGAGATCCTTGAACCACCAGCCCGGATCGTCGCGGAGGGAACTCGTCCGCTGGGGGTTCACGGCGAGGTATTCCTTGAGGAGCCGGATGGCGCTGGGCTTGTCGCCGAGGATCGTGTAGACGAAGGCGCCGCGGAAGGCGGCCTCGCGGGTGGGGTCCATCTGCGCGTTTCCTTCGGAGCGCTTCGCGACGCCCCTGGCGCTGTCGGCGAGGGCTGGGCTGCTCTTGCTCGCGCGCGCGAGCACGGCGGCGACGAGCATGTTCGCGCTGAGGCGCTCTCGCGGCTGCGTGGCTGGCGGCGTCATCGCCACCACCGAGTCAGCGATCCGCCACGCATCTGTGAGGTTCGGCGACGTGTTCCGGGGCGTCGTCAGCACATAGAGCCTGCAGCGCATGGCGCGCACGTCCGCCGGGAATCGCCGGCGAAACTCGGCGCACGTCTGCTCGGCCCTGTCGAACGACCCGAGATCGTACGCCGCGAGGAAGAGCCGATTCAGCGTGAGGTTGGCGCTGGCGAGGAATTCGTCCACCTCGTACGCGCGCGTCGCCGCGATGTACACGTCCGAGGTGGTAGCTGAGGGAATCTGATAGTAGAGACTTGCGAGCTGGGCCCAGGCGCCGGCCTGTCGCGGGTTGATCGTGGTCGCCTTATCGAAGTCCGCTTTCGCGGCGAGCAGCGACGCTTGCTTCTTGGCGGCGTCGGCTTCGAGGTTCGAGAACCAGCCCCAGTATTGCAGGTTTCCGCGCACTTCCAGGGCATCGGCGTCGTTGGGATCGCGGCTGAGAGCGCGATCGGCATGGACCATCCCGACGCCCACCCACTGGCGGATCTGCGCAGGATCGCGGCCGAGGGGCGGACGCGACCGGCGATAGGCGAGCGCGGCGCGCAGCGTCACCGGTTCCGCCCACTTCGCGTCCGCCTTCTCGGCGAGCGCGAAGAGCGAATCGGCGGCGCGGAACTCCCGTTCGAGTCCGGCCGAGTCGCCCTTCGCGACGAACGACTCGCCGTTCTTCTGTGCCTGCCGGCCCCGCTGCACGAGGAGCCAGGCGTCAGGGTTCGACGTTCCGGCGCTCTCCTTGAGGCGGATCTCCTCGCCGAGCTGCAGCCGGATCAGCTCTGACGCGACCACGGAAAGCGTGTCGCGCATCGTGAGCAGGGTGCCGGCGGGCTGCACGAAGCTCTTGCGCTTGAGGTTCGCGCCGCTGGCGTCCTCGAGGCGCACGTTGACGGTGATCTTGTCGCGCTCGTGCTCCACCTCGCCGCGCACGAGGTAGCCGGCGCGCAGCGCCCTCGCGATGCTGTCCGGCGCGACGTCTGAGCCACGGTACTTCTCGACCCCGCCCTGCGAGATCACGGTCAGGCTCGACGCGTTGCCGAGCGCGCGGATGAGCCCTTCGGTGAGCCCGTCCGCGAGTGGGCCGAGCGAGTGGTCCTTGCTCAGGTCCTCGAAGTAGAGCACGGCGATGCGACGCGCCTCGGGTCCGGCGGTCGCCGCGCCTCGAGTGCCGGTCGTCTTCCAGAGCCCGATGCCGGCGGCGCCGACCACCACGAGCACCGCGACGGCGATCATCTGCGGCCGGCGCCACCACGCCACCGGCTCCGGGATCGCGAGCATGGCCTGCGACGCCGACGGAATCCGCCGGGACCCCGTCGGCGTCATCCGCATGACGCGCATGCTCGCCGTCGAGCCCGGCGGCATCCCCATGAGCTCGGCGAACTGCGCGGCGGTCTGCGGGCGGTCCGCGGGCACCTTGCCGAGCACGGCGAAGATCGCCTGCTCCACCTCCTCGGGCACCGCGTTCCGCACCACGCGGATGCTCGGCACCTGCTCCATCGCGTGCTTCGCCATGATCGCCATCTGCGTGGAGCCGGTGAACGGCGGCTCGCCCGCGAGCATCTCGTAGAGCACGCAGCCCAAGCTGTAGAGGTCGGCGGTCGGGCCGGTCTTGTCGCCGATGCCCTGCTCGGGCGCCATGTACACCGGCGTCCCCACGGCCATTCCGGTCTGCGTGAGCTTCTGCGTTCCCGCCTCGGAGACGGCGCGCGCGATGCCGAAATCGGCGACGAGCGCGTGATCGCCGGAGAGGAGGATGTTCTCGGGCTTGATGTCGCGGTGGACGATGCCCTGCTCGTGCGCGTAGCCGAGCGCGTCGGCGACCTCGAGCGCGATGCGGATCGCGTCGTCCACCGGGAGCATCCCCTCGCGCACGAGCCGGTCGCGCAGCGACTCGCCCTTCACGAACGGCATCACGTAGAAGAGCAGGTCGCCGGCGGAGCCGGAGTCGTAGAGCCCGAGGATGTGGGGGTGCTGGAGCTTCGCCGCGAGTCGGATCTCGCGCTCGAAGCGCTCGCCGCCGAGGGAGGCCGCGAGTTCGGGGTGGAGCACCTTGATGGCGACCTCGCGGTCGTGCTTGAGGTCCCTCGCGAGGAAGACCGTCGCCATTCCGCCCCGGCCCAGCTCGCGCTCGATGGCGTAGCGGTCGGCGAGGGCGGTGCGGAGGCGCGCGAGGGTGTCCGAGGTCGCCGCGTCCACGGGCGGCTGCACCGCCGCCATGTCCATCGTGAAGTTCCTGCCGCAGCGATGGCAGAACAGCGCGTCCGTCGTGACCGGGGCGCTGCAGTTCGGGCAGGTGGTGGGCATCAGGGGGGTCGAGGGGTGGCGGACCGTGTGCTGACAAATAGAGCGTTGCCGATGGGAAACGACAACTGCGAGTGGACAGCGGTCAGCCGTCAGTTCTCGACTGTCAGCTGCTGACGGCTGATGACTGACGGCTGACGGCTGTAGACTCGCTTTTGCGGTACTGGTGCGCGCGCTAGCTTACCCCCCGTGAAGATCGCCGTCTGCGTCAAGCGCGTCCCCGATCAGGACGTCCGCTTCAAGATCGCCCCGGGCGGCACGGCCGTGGACGAGACCGGCCTCAAGTACGACCTCTCGGATTTCGACGGCTTCGCCGTCGAGGTCGCGGTCCAGATCACCGAGAAGCAGGGCGCCGGCGAGGTCACCGTGATCTCGCTGGGCGGCGACGTCGTGCAGGAGTCGTTGCGCAAGGCGCTCTCGATCGGCGCCCATCGCGCGGTGCAGCTCAAGCACGACGCGCCCGTCCACGATGGGCACGCGATCGCGACGGCGCTGGCCGCTGAGTTGAAAGGGGGCGCGTTCGACATCGTGATGTTCGGCCGGATGGCGGTGGACACGCAGAACCGCTCGGTGGGCGTGCTCGCCGCCGAGTTGCTCGGGCTCCCGGTGATCTCGGCGATCTCGAAGCTCGATGTGGCCGACGGTGTGGTGAAGGCGCGGCGCGAGCTGGAGGGGGCGTACGAGCTGATCGAGTGCCCGCTCCCGGCGGTCGTGACGATTGACGAGGGGATCGCGCGGCCGCGTTATCCCTCGCTCAAGGGGATCATGGCGGCGAAGAAGAAGCCGCTCGAGGTTCGGCCGGCGCAGCTTGGCGAGCAGCGCTACGTGCTGGAGAGGCTCGAGCTGCCGCCCGAGCGTTCGGGCGGGCGCATCATCGGCGAGGGGCCGGACGCGGTGCCCGAGCTGGTGCGCCTATTAAAGGAAGAGGCGAAGGTACTCTGATGGCCGGGGAACAGAACGTTTTCGCCTTCGTCGAGACGCGGCTCGGGGGGATGCGGCGTGTGGCGCTCGAGACCGTGACCGCGGCGCGGCGCGTGGCCGACGGCACGGGTGGCGCGGTGCACGCGATGCTCGCGGGCGCGCCCGGCGTCGGCGGCTTGGCGCCCCGATGCGGCGTGTGCGGCGCCGACGTCGTGCTCGTGCTGGAGCACGCGGGCTTCACGAACTACAATCCCGAGGCGCTCGCCGCGACGATCGCCGCGCGCTTGCAGGGCGGGGGCTACCGGGCCGCGTTCTTCTGCGCCAGCGCGCAGGGGCACGATTTGGTCGCGCGCGTGGCGGCGAAGCTCGGACTTCCGTACGCGTCCGACGTGATCGAGTTCACGGTGGCCGCGGACGACGTGCGGGTGAAGCACCCCGGCTACACGAACAAGGTGATCCACGCGCTCGCGCTGAAGGCCGTGCCGGCGCTCGTCTCGCTCCGCGCGGGCGCGGTGCTCCCGGTGGAGAATGGTCGGCCCGGCGTGGTGGAGGCGATCGCGCCGGCCATTGATCCGGCCACGGTGCGCGTGAAGGTGACGCACACGGAGCCGGCCGCGGGCGGCAAGCTCGACCTGGGTGATGCGCCGGTGATCGTCTCGGGCGGGCGCGGGCTCAAGGAGGCGGCGAACTTCAAGCTGGTGGAGGATCTCGCGGCGGCATTCGGGAACGCCGCGGTGGGGGCAACGCGCGCGGTGACGGACGACGGCTGGCGTCCGCACTCGGATCAGATCGGCCAGACCGGGCGACTCGTGTCGCCCGACCTGTATATCGCGTGCGGGATCTCCGGCGCGATCCAGCACCTGGCGGGGATGCGCACGTCGAAGACGATCGTCGCGATCAACAAGGACAAGGACGCGCCGATCTTCCAGGTGGCCGACTACGGCATCGTGGGCGACGTGCTGCAGGTGTTGCCGGTGCTCACGGCGGCCGTTCGCGAAGCGAAGAAGGGCGGGTGACCATCACACGCTGAGGGCGCCGATGACGACAGGGCACCTCCTCTTCACGATCGTCTTCGTTCTCGCGCTGGGGTTCTTCGCGTACAGTGTCCAGCGGCTGGTCGCGTACCTGCGCCTGGGCCGGCTCGACGATCCGCGCTGGGACCACCTCGGAGAGCGCTTCTCGAACTTCGTCCGGATCGGGCTCTTCCAGCGGAAGATCTTCCGCGACTCGCTCGCGGGCCCGATGCACGCGGCGATCTTCTGGGGGTTCTGCGTGCTGACCGTGGGGACGGTCGAGACGTTCGGCGAGGGGATGATCCCGGGGTTCAGCTTCGCGCGCTTCGTGCCGCGGCCCGTGTACGCGTTTTTCGCGCTGAACCAGGACCTGTGGGGGCTGATCGTGCTCGCCGCGGTGGCGTTCGCGCTCTGGCGACGACTCGTGCGGCGGGTGCCGCGTCTTCGCGGCGCCGAGACGCACCCGAACGATCCGCTGCTCATCCTCTCGTGGATCGGCGCGCTGATGGTCACGATGTACTTCGCGGGCGCGTTCGATCTCGTCGTGCGTCCGGCGTCGGTGACGGCGGCGCGGCCTTTGACGCTGCTCCTTTCGCAGCTTCTTTCCGGCGTGGGCGCCGGGGCGGCCGAGCTGTGGTACGTGGCGCTCTGGTGGCTGCACGTACTGTTGGTGCTCGGGTTCCTGAACTACCTGCCGTACTCGAAGCACCTGCACGTGGTGGTGTCGCTGCCGAACGTGTTCCTCTCGAACACGTCGGGCCCGGGCGTGGTGGGCGCGATGCGGCCGCTGGACCTCGACGCGGAGACGGACGTGTTCGGCGCGAAGGATGTGGAGCAGCTCTCGTGGAAGTCGCTGCTCGACGGCTTCGCGTGCACCGAGTGCGGGCGCTGCACCGCTGTGTGTCCGGCGAACATCACGGGGAAGCCGCTCAGTCCGCGGAAGATCATGATCAACGTGCGGGATCGGCTGGAGGCGAAGGCGCCGCTTCTGCTGGCTGGTGCAGGAGGCGCGGGCGGCGCGGCGGGTCCGGCCGGTGGCGCGGCCGGTGGCGCACCGGCGGTGAGCGGTGCCCTCCTCGACGACTACATCACCGAAGACGAGTTGTGGGCGTGCACGACCTGCCGCGCATGCGTCGAGGAGTGTCCGGTCTCGATTGACCAGCTCTCGGTGATCCTGGAGCTGCGGCGCAATCTGGTGCTGGGCGAGTCGCGATTCCCGGCCGAGGTGATGCCCGCTTTTGAATCAATGGAGCAGCGCGGCTCGCCGTGGGCGTTCGATCCGGGCGATCGCGCGAAGTGGGCGGCGGGTCTCTCGATTCCGACCTTGGCGGAGATGGTCGCGCGCGGCGAGCGGCCGGAGGTGCTCTACTGGGTCGGCTGCATGGGCTCGTTCGACGACCGGGCGAAGAAGGTGACCGTCGCGTTCGCGAAGATTCTCCAGGCGGCGGGCGTGCGCTTCGCGATTCTGGGGCAGGAGGAGAAGTGCAACGGCGATCCCGCGCGCCGGATGGGGAACGAGTATCTGTATCAGATGCTGGCGAAGGAGAACGTCGCGACACTCGATCGGTACGGCGTGAAGACGATCGTGACGGCCTGTCCGCACTGTTTCCATCAGTTGGGGAACGAGTATCCGCAGTTCGGCGGGAACTACGACGTGGTGCATCACTCGACGTACGTCGCGTCGCTGCTCGCGGCGGGGCGCGTGCCGATGCGCAAGGGCGTGCACGGCGCCGAGCGGACGTTCACGTATCACGACTCCTGTTATCTCGGCCGGTACAACGGCGTCTACGACGCGCCGCGCGACGCGTTGCGGCGGGCGTTGCCGGTGGTGTCGCTCGTGGAGATGCCGCGCTCGCGCGACCGGGGGTTGTGCTGTGGCGCCGGTGGCGGGCGGATGTTCATGGAGGAGCGGGTGGGGAAGCGGATCAACGCCGAGCGGGCGGAGGAGGCGTTGGCGACCGGGGCGAACGCGATCGCGGTGGCGTGCCCGTTCTGCATGACGATGATGGCGGACAGCGTGAAGGCGCGTGAGGCCCAGGTCGAGGTGTTGGACGTGGCGGAGGTGGTGGCGGAGCGGCTGGCGGTGGGGCGGGGCGGGTAGGCCTGCACTCGGCCGGCGCACGGCCGGCGGCCGGCGGCTGCCCCGCGGACGCTCTGCCGGCCTCGGTCCGGCCCGTTCGTCGCTGGCGCGCCGTCGCAATGGAATGATGCGCGCCGCGTGCGCATGATGACGCATTCGCGGTGTGACGTGCCGATGATTCCGGGGTGGCCGACGATCCGGATCCGCGTCCCAAGCTCTCACGCAACGAGGGCCCGTACTGCCTGATCGCGATGGTGCGTCGGCGCGCGCGGCTGCGCCGGCTGAGCCCGCGCACGGAGGAGGCGTACGTGGCGTGGATCAAGCGCTACTTGCGCTTCCACGGGCTCAAGCATCCGCAGTTGCTCGCCGAGAAGGAGGTGACCTCGTACCTGACGCATCTCGCGGTGAAGCGCAGCGTGAGTGCTTCGACGCAGAATCAGGCGCTTTCGCTGCGCGTGAAGGACCTGGATCTCGAGCGGGCCGTGGTGACCATTCGTCGCGGCAAGGGCGACAAGGATCGGGCGACGGGCGAGCGCCGGCGCCATCATCTGCACGAAACTGTGGTGCAGCGCGCGGTGACCGACGCGGCGCGCCGCACCGGCATCGCGAAGCGGGTGACCAGTCTCGCGCTCCGGCACTCCTTCGCCACGCACCTGCTGAAGGACGGCTACGACATCCGGACGATCCAGGAGTTGATGGGCCATCGAGACGTGCGGACGACGATGGTCTACCTGCACGTGCTGAATCGTGGCGGGCGGCCGGTGAACAGTCCCGCGGTCGGCTGGTAGGCGAGGTAACCGACCGGGAGTGGTATGACATACTGTCATACCGGAGAGTGTCATGGCGAAGACGAAGGTCGCGGTGAGGGTGGACTCGGCGGTCCCGACCGAGGTGGATGTGCTCGTCCGCGACGGGCGGTTTCCGAATCGCAGTCAGGCGATTGAGTCGGCTGTCGAGGCGCAACTTGAGCGTCTGCGTCGGACCCGGCTTGCCGAAGCGTGTCGCGCGCTCGATCAAGCCGAGGAGCGTGCGTTCGCCGAAGAAGGGCTGTCGGCCGGCGTGGCGGAGTGGTCGGAGTACTGAGTGGCCCGCATTCGGCGGGGGGAGGTTCGGTGGGCCGACCTGAGCCCGACTCGCAGCCACGAGCGGGCCGGGCGGCGTCCGGTGCTGATCCTGAGCCAGGACGTGTTTAACGCGAACTCCGGGACGGTGATCGCGGCGGCGCTCACGAGCCGGGAGCCGCGCGCCGGCTTCCCGCTGGCGTTGGAGCTGGAGGCGGCCGGCTTGGCGCAGCGGTCGTGGGTGAAGATCAGTCAGATCCGGACGTTGGCGGTCGAGCGCATCGGGAGGCGGGTTGGCGAGGCGGCCTCTGAGGAACTGGCGCGGGTGGTCGAGGGGCTGCTCGAGATCATTGGCCCGTGAGGTCGGGCTGGCCGGCGCGGGCGCGCGCGTCGCTGACCGTGTTTGGGGGCGTTCGTGCGGCCTCATCGGCTCGTGGTCGGCGGGGCCTTGGACACCTCCACGAGATGCTCCGGCCGAGTTGTCACGACACGCGTGCTTATGCAGCGGCCGCTCACCGCATAACTCCAAACGCACGCGTGGCTGGATCTCTTCGGAGCGGTTGCTCTGGAGGCGCTTGCGCCGCATACTCGAATGCGGGCGCTGGGTGAAAAGCAGCGAGCGCTCGCAAGGGTTGCTTCCGCTTCGCGAGATATCGTGACTGGATAATTGCAAGTTAGGGCTCCAGCCGACCTGCCGTTGCGAACTCCGAGAAGAGGCGCCAGACTACTGCCATGGCCTCTGTGACGATTCCCGTCGATGCGCTGTCCGCCGAGGAGCGCATTGAACTGATGGGCCGCTTGTGGGATAGTCTCGACCCCACTGCTGCCGCGCCACTTTCACCGGCCCTCGCCGCCGAGCTCGACCGCCGCGAGGCGGAGGCGGACGGCGATCCGGCCGCGGGCAGTTCGTGGACCGAGTTGCGGGACGAGCTCCGCGGCAAGCTTCCGTAAGTGCCGCGTCTCCTTGTCCGCGCGCGTGCGCGGGCCGAGATCCGCGAAGTGTTCGATTGGTACGTAGCCCGCTCGCCCGACGCGGCGAGGCGATTCATCGACGCGGTGGATACCGCTGTCACGGAGATCGCCGGCGCACCCGAACGCTTTCCCGTAATCCACGGTAGGCTTCGGCGGCGCCTGCTGTCGCAGTTTCCCTACGGCGTCTACTACAAGATCTTTCCGACGGTCGTCAGTGTCGTGGGCGCGATTCATGGACACCGGCATCCGGACGTCTGGCTGCGGCGCTGAGCCCAACCAGGAATTGCAGCCGACGCGGTGCGCCGGGGCGTCATTGCTTGCGCGCGCCGTCATCGCGAACGAGCATCAGCTCGTGCGGCATTCGGGCCGCGCAGCTGAATTCTGATGCGTTATTCGCCTGCAAGGGCCTCGGCTGCGGGGGTAGATTCCTCCGACGGGAATGCGCTTTACGTGAGATCCCCGAAAGGCGGCGGCGAATGCTAGGAAACACGGGGTCTCGTTCGACGAAGCAAGCACCGCGTTCGCGGACCCGCTCTCGATCACGGTACCGGACCCAGACCATTCTGACGACGAGACGCGGTTTCTGCTCGTTGGACGCTCCACGCGGCATCGCATTCTCGTCGTAGTTCATGCCGAGCGCGCCGAGTCGGACATCCGGCTCATCAGCGCTCGCTCTGCTGGCCGCCGCGAGCGGCGCATCTATGAAGAAGACGCGTAGCCGAGTCCGGGAAGTCGACACCATGGGCGCGGAATACGACTTCAGCGGCGGGGTGCGAGGCAAGTACGCGAAGCGCTACGCCCAGGGTTCGAACATCGTGGTGCTGGGGCCCGACGTAGCCAAGGCGTTCCCGACCGCTCGCGCTGTGAATGCCGCGCTCCGCAAAGTGTGGCGTTCCGAGCCGGCGCGCCCTCGGCGCGCGGGACGGCGCCGCAGCGCATGACCACGGGTTGCTGCTGCCGTGGCGTGCGGTGGCATCATGTTGATACGCCTTCGAGCTCGGCGTAGAAGCGTCAATGGGGTGCGCTCGCTGAGCGCCACGCAGCAGAACCTTGGTCGTTCGGCGGCACCACGCATCAGTGCGGAGCGAGATGACCGGGGTGGTGTGACGCTCGAACGGCACGCCGGCGTCCTTCTACCCGCCACACCCTTCGCCCCGAGACCGATTCCAACCACGCACGGCCGCGTGCCTGGACCCGTTATATACTTGGCACAACAAAGTACTTGACAATGCCAGCAACGTTTCGCATATTCGACCCATGAGCGAGAAATCTGAGGATTCGAGCCCGTCATCGGGTGCGGTGAAGGGCGAGCCCGGGCTGCTCTGGGCCACGGCGGCAGCGGTGGCGGGCTTCGGAACCTGGATGCTGTACGATGCCCTGCCCGGGATCAACTGGGTCCTGTGGACCGGCGCGGCCGTGGCCGGCCTGCTCGTGTTTTCCCGACTGCGCGGCCATCCGCCGCGGTCCGTCCTGATCATGGGCGGCGCCCCGATCGTGATTGCCGGAGCGGCGGCGGTGACCGCCAGTCCGGACCTGTCGGCGCTGATCTGCCTGGCGATCGTCTTCTTCCTGGCGATGCAGATGTTGCTGACCGCCGGCCTTTCTCCCCGATCGATCACAGCCCTTTTCGCCGCGACCGCGCCGCTGGTGGCACTCAGGTTCGCGGCGGTTCAGGCGATGCGCCGTGGTGTCGAAGCTACGCACCGCATCCGGTCGACCCGGGCTCGGGCGTGGGTCCGGGGCCTCGCCATCACCCTCCCGGTGCTGGTCGGCTTCGCGCTGCTGCTCGCGGAGGCGGATCCCGTCTTCGCGGCGTGGCGGGACGCGGTCGGAGACCTCGTCGCAATCGAGGAATTAGTGCCGCGCGTGGTGTTCTTCGTGGTCCTTCTGGTGGTCGTGCTCGGTGCCTACGGATACGCGTCAATCGAGCCGGGAAGCTCCCCCGCGATGGAGGGCAAGGCCCCCGATCGGTGGCTGGGATCGACCGAGCGCTTCATGCTGCTCGCCGGCGTCGCCGCGCTGTTCTGGCTGTTCTTGGCTGTTCAGGTGGGCTATCTCTTTGGCAACCTCCCCCGGATCCCCGGCTCCGGGATGACCTTCGCCGAGTATGCCCGGCGTGGCTTCGGCGAGCTATCCATCGTCGCCTCAGCGAGCGCGCTGCTCATCGTCGTCTCGGAGCGATATGGGAATGACGATGGGCGCGAGCGCACCCTGCGCCTCCTGACCTTCGCGGTCATCGCGGCGGTGCTGCTGCTTCTTGGCTCCGCCTTCCGCCGGGTGTGGCTGTACGAGGCGGCCTACGGATTCACTACGGCGAGGCTGTATGCCCAGGTCTACATGTGCGCGGTCGCCGTGGGCCTGGCAGTGCTCTCACTCGAGGTCGCCAGGGACTTCGATGTGGGCCGTCTCTTTCGCCGCGCGGCCGCGGCGGCCACGATCCTCTTCATCGCGCTCATCTACTGGAACCACGAGGCCTGGATCGCGAGCCGGAACATGGACCGCTTCGCGAGCACGGGAAAGCTCGACGTCGCCTATCTGACGGGGGGCTTGTCGCCTGACGCCATCCCGACGATCGTGGAGCGGCTCCCTTCGATCGCCGAACCGATGCGCTCCGACATCCGTCGCGCCGTGCGGGAGCGGGATGCTGCGCGCAACGGAGGTCGGCAACGAACCTGGTTCGAGTGGAATCTGGCCAGTAGCCGGGCGCGGCAGGCTCTGAACGCGAGCTTCGCCTCTCCCTAGCTTTCGCCTCACCCGAAATCCCCTGCCCAGGCCCGACGGTTCACGACTCCGCAACATCGGTCCCGGGGGGCAGCTATTCGGCTCCGAGCGACGGGATTCGCGTATCCGCGTATGCGATTCCCGGGGGATGCTCATCGCTACCATAGGACGAGAGGGGCAGGGTCCCGGCGAGTTTCGAGGATTGTCGCAGATCGGTCTGGCAGGCGACATCCTCTACGCCAGAAGCTGGTGCCGCCAAACCAGCAATTGCAGCAGACGGCGCTTCGGTCGGTAGCGGCTGGCTCGCTGCGCTCGCCTGCCGCATCTTGTGTGATCGCGCCACAGCAGAATTCCGGGCGTTGGGCAGACAAGAGGCCGGTGGATCAGTTTTCGGCCGGCCCAGCGGATCAGTGTTCGAGCGGCACCAGCAGGAGGAAACGCGTGGCACTCGTGGTTCTTCTGAGAGGGGTCAACGTCGGCGGTCACAGGACCTTCCGGCCTACCACGCTCGCCGAACAACTGAAGCACCTCGATGCCGTCAGCATCGGCGCGGCGGGCACCTTCGTGATCCGGCGGCCAGTCACCCGGGCGCGACTCCGCGCCGAATTGGAACGCAGGCTTCCCTTCGATGCCGAGATCATGATCTGCCAGGGCCGCGAGATTGTCAGGCTGATGTCTCAGAATCATTTCGCGGACCAGCCCGTGCGACCCGACATCGTCCGCTTCGTGAGCGTCCTGTCCAAGCGTCCCCGCTCGGCGCCGTCGCCGCCCATGAGCTTTCCTTCCAGCGGCAAGTGGCTGCTGAAGATCCTCGCGAGGGACAACCGGTTCGTCTTCGGCGTGTACCGGCGCCACATGAAGGTCATCAGCTACCTCGGCACGTTCGACCGGCTCTTTGGGGTCCCGGTCACCACGCGCAACTGGAATACCATCACCGCGATCGCCAGGGTGCCGGGTAACGGTGGGACCTGATGGACCGGCGAGCCGTCAGCGGGCATCCAGACGACGTTCGCTCTCCGGAGCACCCGGTGGGTCGCTTCAAGCAATGCTCGGAGTCGGAAGCGGCCGCTCGCTACGCTCGCCTGCCGCAGTTATGACCATGCGCTGCGGCTCATTCCAGATGCGTTAGGCGTACCCTTGGATCGAGAATTGCCTGCCCGAAGTTGGGCCGAGTTGCATGCACTTGCTGGACTTCCCCGCTGCCGTCCACACTTCCGGAGGATTCGTATGCACCGCATCATAGTAGTTGTCTGCACCATCGCCTTCGCATGTGCACGTCCTCCCGCCGTCGACACTGCCGGCGCACTCCTGGCCCTGCGCCAAGCGGATAGCGCGTACACGCGCGCTGGCGCGGCCAAAGACCGCGCAGCGTTTGTCGGACTTTATGCACCTGACGCGATCATGTATCCCCCAGCCGAAGCGTCTGTCACCGGACTTGACGCCATTGGCAAGTTCGTAGACACATTCCTCAAGGACTCGGCGTTTGCCGCAGTGTTCACCCCCGTCGCTGTCGACGTCTCCACCGATGGGACGATGGGCTATACACTCAACGCTGCCGACCTCTCGTATACTGGGCCGCAAGGGAAGCCGGTCACTGAACATATCCGTGACCTGCATGTCTGGCGGAAGCAAGCAGACGGGAGCTGGAAGCTCTTGATCGACATCTGGAACGCTCAACCACCGGCGACGCCCACGAAGAACTAGTTCTCCCATACGGAGGGTCGGCGGTCGGAGCCCCGAGAGGTGGGGACGGTTGAGTTAACAAGCGCTTGAAGCTGGCGCCGCGCACTCTGAACGGATTGCGCGGACGCGCTGCGCGCGCTGGCGCTCTGTTGAAATGCTGCGCAGCTTAGGCGCGATTTGTCAGCTGTACACCAACCGGCTGCGTGCTTGACGAGCGGCGGGCGATCGGTTAGTCTTACCAGTAAGACTACCGCGAGGCCCAGATGAGTGCCGCTGCCACGACCACGCTGTCCTCGAAGGGACAGGTGGTCATCCCCGAAGAGATCAGAGAGCGCCTGGGCCTCAAGACTGGTGCGCAGTTCGTTGTCGTGGCGGATCGCGACGTCGTGATATTCAAAGTCCTTGATCCACCGGCCCTCGGTGAGTTTGCGCCGTTGGTGGCGCGAGCGCGACAGGCCGCGAAGCGCAGTGGGCTGCGCCAAAGAGACATCGCCAGCGCGATCGCACGGGTGCGTCGCGTGCGGTGAAGGTCGTCCTCGACACGAATGTCGTCGTCTCCGGGGTATTCTTCGGCGGCACGCCAGGTCGCGTGCTCGCTGCATGGTCTGCCGGGCGCTTCGCCATGGTCCTGTCTCCCGCCATCCTCGACGAGTACCGGCGTGTTGGCCACGAACTCGGGCACCGGCATCCGGAGCTCCGCGCGGCGTTCGAGCCCGTGCTGACGCTGATCGCCATGAACGCGATGATTGTCGACGCGCCGGGCCTCGCCGGCCCGGTCAGCGTGGACCCCGACGATGACAAGTTTCTGGCCGCGGCCCTCGCGGCACAGGCGCCGGTCATCGTCTCGGGCGACCGAGACCTACTCGAGGTGTCTGGTTGGCGCGGCATACTCGTGGTCTCTCCACGTCAGTTCCTCGATCAGCACCTGAGCGCGTGACCGCTGACGACGGTTGGTGCAGACGGCCGTGCTTCGGAAGCGGCGGCGGGCCGGCTGCTCTATGTTGATTGAGCACGCGGCGGCCCACCGCCGCATTGGTGTTGAACGGCCGCAGCACAACCTGATTGGTTAGGCGGCGGACGCGCGCACTCGGATTCTTTTCGCAGGCATGATGAACAAGCATAACTTCACCGAGCGGGTACGCCGTGCCTTGGCAGGCGCACGCGAGGAGGCCTTCGCGCTCCATCACCCCTATGTGGGAACGGAGCACCTGTTGCTAGGGCTCTTGCGTGACGAGGAAGGCGTTTCCGCAGCCGCACTGAAGGATCTCGGCGCGAGCGCGGACGAACTCCGCGCGTTCCTCAGAAGCCACGCCATGCCAGGATCCCCGGCCAGTGCTTCACCGCACGACCTCCCTTATGCATCCCGCGCCAAGAAGGTTCTCGAACTGGCCATGTGCGAGGCGCGAGAACTCGGCCATAGCTACGTCGGCACCGAGCACTTGCTCCTCGGCATTGCCAGGGAGGAGAAGGGACTTGGTGCGCAAGCGCTGCACCATTCCGGACTGACCGTCCCAGCACTTCGGGCAGAAATCCTGGGCCTTCTGGGGACAGAGCCAATCCTCAATCCGGACCCGCGGCCGGCGGCGCATCAAATCGTTCCGTTCACTGCGCGCCTCGCCCTGATCCTCTCGATCGCAGCACTGGCTATTGCCCTGGTCGCGCTCGCTGTCGCGATTCGCTGACGACCCGCCGCCTAACCAGGACATTGCTGCGGCCGTGGCTGAAATCAGACGTCATTGAGTTGCGCCCTCACCAATTGTCCCGCTGCATCAACGCGTGCGCCCGCTGGGGGCCACGCAGAAGAGCGCCAGCGCGTTCGCTGGGCGGACCAGCGGAGAATCGATGAGCCGTCAGGTAATCCCCCATCATGAACTGACCACGCAGCTCCTCGGGCTTGGAGTAAGCCCAGGCGGGGTTCTCCTCGTTCACACATCGTTTTCGAGGGTAGCCCCCGTCGAAGGAGGGCCGCGTGGTTTGATCGCCGCGCTCCGCACCGCTGTGGGGCCCGGAGGCACTCTCGTTATGCCGAGCATGACCGACGACGACGATCATCCCTTCGATCCCGAGAAAACGGCCTGCCCCGGGATGGGAGTCGTGGCGGACAGCTTCTGGGGGCTTCGGGGCGTCCTTCGCAGCAACAGTCCCCACGCTTTCGCCGCCGTTGGACCGAACGCCGCCCGGATTACAGCGGAGCATCCGCTGGACGTGCCCCACGGACTGAACAGCCCGGTGGGTCGCGTCTATGAGCTCGATGGACAGATTCTGCTGCTGGGCGTGGGACACGAGGCGGACACCACGATACATCTCGCGGAGACGATGGCGCCTGTGCGCTACCGCCGCTCGAAGTACTCGATGGTTCTGCGCGGCGGACAGCCTACTCGATATGAGTACGACGACGTTGATCACTGCTGCCAGAACTTCAGCTTGATGGATCAGTGGCTCGAGACAGCCCGGCGACAACGGCGCGGCATTGTCGGCCATGGCGAGGCGCGCTTGATCCGATCGCGAGACGTGGTAGAGATTGCTCTTGATCGTCTTCGCGAGAACGAAACGGCGTTTCTCCATCTTCCTGGGGTGGACATCGAGTGCGACGAGGCCAGAGCGAGCCTCGCCGTTCACCCTGGTACCTGAACGCGACGTTCTGATGTCGGCGTCCAACAAACCGCTGCAGCTGCCGAGCGGCGCAGGCGCTCGGTATTGATTCGAAGGATCGAGAGCGCCGCTCGCGGCTGAGCGGCAGGACGTCAGACAGACTTCCCCTGCTTTCGGTAGACGCCGAGGACGCTCTTGCAGTGCGCCTTTTAACCGAGGGAGAAACGGCGCGCCTAAGGTCAGGAGCGATACACCTCCAGCGTATGGCATGGTCTTATGCCGCGCGCATCCGTATCGCCAGGGTTCGAGGCAATGTCGAAGATGCCTTCATCACGGGCGGGGGCATTCTCATCCGTATGGCGGGAAGGTCATACCTCGCCACCGCTTGGCATGCATTCAACGAGTGGCGCACGAAGGTTGCGCAGGATCCGACCGCGACATTTCTACTGGACGACACTCCTCTCCAGCCGCCGCATCGCGTCTTCAGAGACGAGCCGAACGATCTCGCATTCATGACTGTTGCCGACCAATTGATTTCGCGTGAGAAGTGGCCGCTATACGAACTCGATGGCCGCCACGGAAACTGCAAACCGACGATCTGGTCTTCTTCGGCGGATTCCCGGGCTCATTGCGCGAGCGCATCTGCGAGACGGAGTTGCTGTTCAAGGACAACACCCTGTTTCAACCCGTGAGCGAGCTGCGCGACCGCTATTTCTATCTCGACCTGAGCCACGGATCGTGGGAGAATCCTGGGCGCGTTGAGATGGCGGTCACCGAGCAAGACGTTGCTGGAAGCAGTGGCTCATCCGTGTTCGCGTTCGACGACCCGTCGTATCCGCTGATCGGAATTGTGTCAGATCAACCGCCGAACAGCATTCCCGTGGTTCATGTCCGCGCACTTGATTACTTGCCGATCGACCTGATCGACCACCTTGAATCGTTTCCGGCTGTCTGACCGCGAGTTGATGCGGTCGCGGTGCGCGGGGGGACCGTCACGCGGACCAACGCCGTCACGCGCGCCCAGTCGGCCGCCGTGAACCGGCTGTTGCGGCGCGAGCGGGTGCGCCGCCGCCGCGCATACCGGTCCGCGAGCTGCGGGCGGTACGACCGCCCGTCGCTGTGCGACGTATTCCGGCGCACCTCCCGCCCGATCGTGCTCCGGTGCCGGCCGAGGGTCCGGGCATCTGTTGCACTTGCTTCATGAATTCGCGCGTCCCAATGTCGGGGTGCTGCTGACGTGGCGCAATTCGGTATCGCATCAACGCCTGTTTGCCTGGTCTCCGCCGGCCTGTTCGCCAGCGCTCAACGGACGGGAGGCGTAGCTCTTCAGTAGGCCCACCCCGCGCTCTTGGGGCATCCACTGCCGGGTCCCGAGCTGAAGATGCGTCTCGCCGTCGCCATCATTGTCGCTTCGCCTGCGCTCGCCTTCGCGCAAAAGCCGATCGTCCTCGCGAAGCCGGATGCCGAGCACGCGGAGCCCTTCTCGATGATCACCGGCGTCCGGGAACTGAGGGACGGACGCGTGCTCGTCAGCGACAACAAGGACAAGGTTGTCCTCGTGATCGACTTCAAGGGTGGCAGCGTCAAGCTCGGGAGAGAAGGCGCCGGCCCCGGCGAGTACGCGCTGCCGAACGCCATCGCCGCGCTCCCCGCCGACAGTTCGGCGATCTGGGACGGTGGTAATCGCCGCTACCTCATGATCCTTCCCGATGCGCGGCTCGGCAGGGAGTTCCGGCTCGAGCCACCGGAGGGCCTCGGGCCCGCGGGCTATGGCGCGTTCGCCGCGACGACGCCGCGCGGCGTGGACGCGCGCGGCAACATCTACTTTCAGGGATCGCCGTTTGTGAGCGTCGGTGACGGCCCCGCACCGGCCGACAGCATCCCCGTCATCAAGTTCGATCGCGCCCGCCAGCGTCCCGAGACCGTGGCGTATGTGCGGCCGCCGAAGGGAAACGCGACGGTTACCGCAGCTCCGGGTCGCGGCGTGAGCGTCACCAATGGCCTGGCCAATCCGCTCGTGCCCCTGGACGCGTGGGCCGTCCTCCCGGACGGCAAGGTGGCAGTACTGCATGGCGATCCCTATCGCATGGACGTCTATGCGGCGCGCACTGCGAAGACATCGGGCCCGTCAGTGCCATTCGAGAAACTCCGCGTAGACGGTGCCATGAAGCAGTCGATCACCGCGCAGCGCAAGCGGCAGCTGGCGGGTGCGGCGCCCAGGACCCGGCCGGGCGGCGGCGATGCGCAGAACTTTCCGTCTGGCATGCTCAAGCAGCTGATGAATCTCGAGCCGTGGCCCGAATACGCGCCGCCATTCATGCGTGACGCGGTCATTGCGCGTCCACTTGGCGCGACGGGTCAGGTCTGGGTACTTCGGGTGAATCGCACCGAAGCCGAGCCCGCACGTTACGACGTGTTTGATGGGGCGGGGCGGGTGGTGGCGCGCGTCGAGTTGCCGCCGAAGTCACGGATCGTGGCGTTCGGCAACGGAACTGCCTATGCCGTCAGAACCGACGACGACGAGCTGCAGTACCTGCAACGATACCGGCTGCCGAACATCTAGCCCCTGTGCCCAGCGGCCACGCAGCAGAGCCCTGTTCGTCAGATCCTATCCAGGTCCTTGGCCACGCACACCCACGAGGTCTGTGCGCAGCCTCGAGGAAGGGTCGCAGCGCCGTCGGTTGCTTGCGGTCACAAAGTCCTTTATAGTACAGGTTCGAGCGATACGTGGCACTTGCCCCGAACCGACTGGAGGTTCCGGTGACCTTGCCCAGCATGATGAAGCAGCCAAGCGCCTTTGTTCCGGTCGCGATGTCGGTCGCCGCTCTCGCGACCGTCCTGCTCCACCTCGCCAGGTTCGGCATCGCCCGCGAGCCCGATGAAGGCGCCGCGGCGCACATCTGGCAGCTGCTGATGGCGGCACAGATACCCGTCATCGTGTTCTTCGCGAGCAAGTGGCTGCCGCGGGCTCCGAAAGAGGCGCTGGCGGTGCTCGCGCTGCAGATTGGAGCTGCACTCGCAGCCCTCGCTCCCGTCTTTCTTCTCAGACTCTGACGCACCGGCGGCGCAGTCGGCGTGGTCATCGCGGTGCTGGGTGCGAGCCGCCCGGGATGGATCACCGCGACCGAGCGGACCGGTGCGCCAGTCGCGGGCTGGGCGGCCCGCGACTGAAGCGCGATCTCGTTGGCCGAACGTAACGCTATCACTGGCGAGTGATGAGCCGGACGAGACGACGACTGGTCGCGGCAGTCAGCTTGGGTGCGTTCATCGTGATCGCGGCCGCTGGATGGCGGGCGGCCCAGATCGCGGCGATAGGCGTCGCATACAAGGCGAAGCTCGTGTGCTCCGGGATCTTCGTGTCCAAACGCGATCCCACAGCCGTACTGGCCGATCTCGGAAGCGATGACCTCCGGCTCCTCAAGTACATCGGGGTGTCGGCCGACACGCGCAGTCGCACGGTCACGACGAGCGCGCTGGGCCTCCTCCGCCGTCGCGCCGCCTTTCGCGACGGTCTCGGCTGCGCGCTCCTGCTGGATGGTTTGACGCCGCCCGCATCCCCAACCGCAGGCGCCGGCGTGGACGCGCCAGGCGCTCCACCGCCAATTGCGGACGCCCTGGCGATCCCCGGCATCACTGCAGGGGTCGCACACGACGAAGTGGCCGCCGTCGTTCAGAGCGCGTTTGCGGAGCCCGACCCGCGACGTCCGCGGCGGACGCAAGCCGTCGTTGTCGTCCATCATGGACAGGTCGTCGGCGAGCGGTACGCCGGAGGTATTGCCGCCGACACGCCGTTGATCGGCTGGTCAATGACGAAGAGCGTCCTGAACGCGCTCGTGGGCGTTCTCGTGAAGCAGGGCCACCTCACCCTCGACGCACCGGTTCCGATCCCGGAGTGGCGGAAGCCGGGCGACCTGAGAGGCTCGATCTCGCTCGATCATCTGCTCCGGATGAGCAGCGGACTGCGCTTCGACGAGGACATGGAGAATCCGCGGGCGGACGTCATGCGCATGCTGCTCGACGTCGGCGACGCGGCCGGGTTGGCGACGAAACAGGTACTGGTTGCAGCGCCAGGATCGCGATGGCAGTACTCGAGCGGCACGAGCAACATCATCGCTCGTGTCATCCGCAACACGCTACGGGATGACGCCGAGTACCTGATCTTCCCGCGGCATGCCCTGTTCGATCGCGTCGGGATGACCGGGGCCGTGCTCGAGACCGATGCCGCCGGCACGTTCGTCGGGTCATCGTACATGTATGCCACAGCGCGCGAGTGGGCCCGGTTCGGCATGCTGTTCCTGCGGGATGGGGTGTGGGGCGAGGAACGGATTCTCCCGGAGGGATGGGTGGAGTACTCCCGGTCCCCGGCGCCGGCGGACCCGTCGAAACGGTACGGCGCCCATTTCTGGCTGCACGTCCCGAACGAGTACTGCGGGACGGGCAGTCCGCCGCCGCCGGATGCGTTTCACGCGGCGGGCCACGAAGGGCAGTTCGTGACGATCGTCCCGTCGCGCGACGCCGTGATCGTGCGCCTGGGACGGACTCGCCACCCGAAGGCATGGGATCATTGCGCGTTCGTGCGAGACGTGCTCGCCGCTCTTGACGAGGTCCCGAAGTGAGTGCAGGTGTTCGACCGGCGGCTATCGCGCCGCTGCCGCCGCCGGCGTGGCGCTGGGCGGCTACTCCGCGGCTTCCGCGTCCTTGCCGAGGTGGCGGTCCAGGAAGTAGATCGCCGAGGGGGACGGCCCGATCTGCTTCACCTGCTCGAGAATGGACTTCGCCGTCTTTTCCTCTTCCACCTGCTCGGTGACGAACCACTGCAGCATCGTTTGCGTCGCGTAGTCCTTTTCCTGCGCGGCAAGGGCATACAGCGTGTGGATGCGCGCGCTCACTCCCTGCTCCTGCTTCAGCGTGGACTCCCAGATCTCGAGCGAGGAGTTGAACTCGGCCTGCGGCTCGGGAATCGCCTTGAGCACGACGCGGCCATCGCAATCGTTCACGAAGTCGAAGATCTTCATTGCGTGCGACACTTCCTCCCGCGCCTGCCGCCGCATCCACCGGGCCGAGCCCGGGAGGTTGGACGCTTCCAGGTGGGCGGCCATCGCCAGGTAGAGGTAGGCGGAGCCGAGCTCCGCGTTGATCTGGTCGTTGAGGGCGGCCTGCAGCTTCGGGCTCAACATCGGCGTATCGTCCGGAGGAGATGCCGGGATGCTAGCAACAGTGCGGCGTCGCTGCAAGCACCGGCGTCCGGCGGTGCGGCAATCACCTGAACCGGTCCAGGATTCTGTCGCGGTCTGCTCTTGCGGATCGCTACTTTGTGACAACAAGTAGAGCCAGTCGCGGAGGCCGAGCGAGCTGCAATGACTGCCGTAGAGAAGTACTTCTTCACTCCGCGTTACTATCCGCGCAGCGACTGGTCGGTCATCCAGTGGTGGGAATCCCGCCGGCTCCTCTTCAACCTGTTCGTGGGCGGTGCGCACCTTGGTACGTTTCCCACCGTGGATCTCCCCGGCGGCCCACGACGAGCGCGAATCGAATGCGCGCGCGGTGCCTCCGCCACCCCCTCGTCGAATGAGCGCACCTCGCGAGAGAAAAAGGCCTGACGACATCGTCGTGCTGTTGGCGATCAACCTCGTCGTGCACCTCGTCGCGGCGGGGATCACGCTGAACTTCCCCGTGGTTCATCAGATGGAAGGGCTCCGCGGAGGCTAGCGAGCCGGCACGTCCCCGCGGCAGAGCGCGCCGGTCCGAAGCACTTCCCTCACCACCACGCCAGCCACGAGCACGCCGGCTCGAGCCGTCGCAGCCACTCCATCGCCGGCTCGCCGATCGGCGCGCCGGGTGGCGCGCCCGGCGTCGGAAGCCGCGGCGCCACCGCCGTGGCCGGGCGCTCGAGGAAGCGCTTGACGTCGGACGCGAGCAGCATCGCGTGTGCCGTCGCGGACTCACCCGCTGCCTGCGCCGCGCCGGCCGACGCGGCCGTGCGCCCCAGCTCGGTACCGCGTTGCTGCAGCTTGAGCGTGGCGATCGCGCGGACCTGCGGCATCGGCGCCCCACCCGCCAGGTCCATCAGTTCGTCAATCACGACGCGCTCCACCGCGCGCCTGACCTCCATCTCGTAGGGGGTGCGAGCCGTTGCGCCGAAGCTCGCGGCGAAGAGCGCGTCCACCACGTCTTCCAGCCCCGGAAGCGTAGGGTCGAGCGCCTTCTGCTCCACCAGGCGCGCCGCGCGATCGTTCGTGAGGATGTTCCCGACGACGTGCCCGGCCGCCACGACGGCCGGCGTCACCGCGTCGAACGTCGAGCCGGTGTAGCGCGGAAAGAGCTCGCGCGTCATCCCGTAGCCGGCAGGTCGCGGCGGGATCTTCCTGAGCAACGCGTCGGGCAGCACGAGCGCCGACGGCGCCAGCGTGGCCATCAGCGACGAGAGGGCCGCGCGCTGCTCGATCCCGCTTGCCCACCGCGTGGGTTCACGTCCGTCACCGCGGATCGCGTAGATGTAGTGCTGCCCGCCGAGCACGCTCGCGGCCGCCTCCGCCTGGTAGCGATGGTGGAGCCAGAGCGGGACGAGCACCTCCTCGATCTGTGCCATCGGCATCCCGCGCTTGATCGCGTTCTCGCCGAACCGGCTGAGCGCCGCGCGACGCACGTCCATCATCCGGTTCAGCTCGGCTGCGGCATCGGTGCCGTTCGACCACTGGTCCACGCGCGGGTGCGCGTCGAGGTCCTGGTTGCTCAGGTAGCGGAGGTCCCTGGCCCACGCGCGGTCGAGAATCTGCTGGAGCGCCTGCGCTTCGTTCGTGCCGGAAGGGAAGTGCTGGTACGCGTACGCGACGGAGACCTTGTCCCACTCGCCGATTCCGTCCGCGTACACCTGCGATTGGTCGAGTGAGCCGTCGGGCCTGAGCGTCACGAGCGGGTGCGGGTAGTCGAGCACGCTGATCCGCCCTGCCTCGCTGCTGTAATAGTTGTGGCCGAAACCGAGCGTGTGCCCCACCTCGTGCGCGGCGAGCTGGCGCATCCGCTGCAGCGCCCACGCGCGGATCTCGGGTGCCTGCTCGTCACCATTCTTGTACGGTTGCAGGAGCCCCTCGGCGATCAGCCAGTCCTGACGCACGCGGAGGGAACCGAGCGTCACCACGCCCTTGATGATCTCGCCGGTGCGCGGGTCGGTAACGCTCGCGCCGCTGCTCCAGCCGCGCGTCGAGCGGTGCACCCAGTTGATGACGTTGTAACGGATGTCCATCGAACTGACGCCCTCGGGGAGCAGCTCGACGCGGAACCCATTGCGGTAGCCGGCGGCCTCGTAGGCCTGGTTCCACCAGCGCGCGCCGTCGAGGAGCGCCGAGCGGACCGGCTCCGGTGTGCCCGGGTCGAGGTAGTACGTGATCGGTTTCACCGGGTCGCTGGCCGCGGCGGATGGGTTCTGCTTCTCGAGCCGGTGCCGGCGGACGTAGCGCACGGTGAGTGGCTGGCCGAGCGGCGCCGAGTAGTCCTCATACGAGAGGGCGCCGACGCCCGCGCGCGGGTCGTAGCGGCGCGGCGTGTAGTTGGCGTCGGGGAGCTCGACGAACGAGTGGTGCAGCCGGATGCTCGCGGCCTCCGGCGTCGCCGCGACGCTCCCCACGCCCTCGAAGAAACCGCCGCCGCCCCCGCGCCCGCCGCCACCGCCAGGACCGCCGCCCGGCTGCGCGATGAACGTCAGCTCCGCCTCCATCTCCGTGTTCTTCGGGAAGTTCATCGTCATCGGCAGGTAGACCGAGCTGCGCGTGTTGTCGAGCCGGTACGAGCCGGGGGTGAGCCGCTGGGCGAAGTTCGATGCGTCACGGATCAGGAAATCGGTGAGGTCCACGAGCACGCGGCGCCCGGCGTCGCTCTCCGCGGCGACGGTGAATCCCCAGAGCACGGAGCGCGCAAAGGCGTCGCGCACCGCGCGCAGTTCGGCGGGGTTCGTGCTCGAGGAGCGGAACTCGGTGTTCGGCTGGACCATCATCACGCGCTGTCCCGCGCGCTCGAACTTCACGATGCGCGAGCCCTGCAGCCCGCCGCGATCAATGCCGAGGTCGTTGGAGCCAAGCCCCGCGCCGATGCCGGAGACGAAGAGGAGCTCCGAGTTCCAGCGCGCGATCTCCATGAAGAGCTGGCCGCCGGCCGAGTCCCAGTAGAGGGGGAGGAAGCCGTCGAGCTTGCGCATCGCCGCGGTGCGCTCCTCGATGGTGCGCGGCGCAGGGCGCTGGGCCGGCTGCGCGGCGGCGGTGGCCGCGAGGCCGAGCGTCAGCGAGGCGGCGAGGGAGGCGAGCGCGGTGATGCGCGTGACGCGGCGCGACTGGTGACGGACGATGGTACTCATGGGGTGATCCTCGAAAAGGCCATTACAGATTCTGCGGCGCTTGCTTCTCGACAGCAACGGTGACGTGAGTGCCGTGCGGCGCGGCCCGGATGATCGCGCGTCGCCTACCGGCGTGCCCGCGCCAGCTCCACCTCGGCGGCGATGTACCCGAACGCGCCCCACTGTCCCCCCGCGATGATGCGGCGCCAGGTGCGCTCGGCCTCGGCGTGGCGGCCGTTGTACCAGTGCCAGTTCGCCAGCCCGTACGCGGCCGTCGCGTCCGTCACGCTCATCTCGCCCGACGGTCCGACCGACAGCACGGAATCAGGCGAGACGAGTCCGCGGTACATCAGCGTGAGCTGATGGTACGTACCATTCTCGATGACGTTCATTCCACGCGTGAACTGGTTCGCGACTTCGCCGGCCTCGGCGTCGCGACCGAGCCGGCGCAACGACATGTACAGCCAGTGGCCGATGGACACGCGGCGGTCGTCGTTCCGGGCCCTCGCGAGCTCGCGACGGTAGATCGGGAGTGCCCTCTCGTAGTCACCCTTCAGGTACCAGGCGAGCGCGAGGTGGTAATCAATGTTCGAGTGCAGCGTGCCGATGGGCTGGTTGGCCGCGTTGGGCTGGCCGTCGGGCTCGACGACGTCCGGTTTGCCTTCCGCGAGCTTCGCCGCGCGCTCCAGGTCACGGATCGCGTTGTCGAACTCGCGCACGGTGATGTAGCGATGTCCTCGATGCCGGTACATCCACGGATCATCGGGATGCAGCTCGGCGCCGCGCGTGTAGATCGCGATGGCTTCGCGAACACGCCCGAGGTACCCGAGCCGCCGGGCGTACCAGATGATGGAATCCGCGTTCGCCGGCGTGCGATCGTACGCGCGTTTGGCCTCGGCGAGCTGCTGCTCGTAGCGCGCGCGCACCGCCGGTGCGAGTGGAAAGCTCCTGAGCGTGTCGCCGAGCAATGAAATCGCCTCGACGCCGGCGGGCAGGGCGGGCGCCGACGGCGTTCGCACGATGCGGAGCCGGATGCAGGAGGTGAGCGCGAGCAGCAGGGCCAGTCCCGTCACCGCCGCCCATCCCGCGTGCCGCAGGTCACCTCTCATCTGCCGTTCTCCGAGCAAGGGTGAAGGCGAGGGATGGATGACCGGCGCCGAGTTGGACCGGCTGATTCCCGTTCGCGCGTCTACGGATGGATAGCTGACCCGGCGCTCGGGTCGTAGTATCTTGGAGAGAGGTTACCGACCTGCGCAACGCTGGTTGAACCGTGCCGAGGGACCGCATGAAGCCCGTCGTCAAATGAGTCGCCCCCGCTCTTCGCGCCAGCGCTACCTGCGATTCGTCGAGGACTACAGGCTCCGGCGCCTCGACGACACGCTGGAAGAGGGGGACGGGCAGAAGCAGCTCGCCGACCCGGCGAAAGCGGGCGATGGCGTCGCGGCGCCGGAATCGCAGAAGAAGCCCCGGGCGAAGCGCCGCCAGTACCTGCGCGAGTATCTGCGCCGGCTCTGGCCGCACCGCTATGCGGTCGGCGCACTCTTCTTCCTCGCGCTGCTGGGGGCGGGCCTCGAGATGGTCGAGCCGCTCTTCATGCGGTTCATCGTTGACCAGGTGCTGCTGAACAACGCGCTGGACGCGGCGGCACGCCTCACGCGACTCCATCTCGCGGGCGCGCTCTTCCTCACGCTGATCGTCGTCTCGAACCTCATCGGAGCGCTCAAGGGCTACCGCCAGCGCCTGCTGAACACGCGCGTGATGCTGTCGCTCCGCCGCGCGCTCTTCGAACGGCTGCTGCACCTGCCGTTGCCGAAACTCTGGGACATGAAGACGGGCGGGATCCTCTCCCGCCTCACCGGCGACGTGGACACGACGACCGGGTTGCTGCAGATGGCGATCGTCTCGCCGTCGGTCTCCGTGATCCGGCTGATCGTCGCCGTCGGCGTGCTGATGGCGCTGAACTGGCGGCTGGCGCTGACGGCGATGGCGATCATCCCCGGCGTCATGGTGATCAGCTTCGTCTTCGCCAAGCGCGTCCGGCCCATCTACCGTTCCGTCCGCAAGGACGCGGAGCTGATTGACGGCCGCGTCGGCGAGACGTTCTCGGGCATTCGCGTGGTGCGGGCGTTCCGGCGGGAAGTCCACGAACTGCTCGAGTACCTGCGCGGCCGGCACACGGTGCTGCGCAAGGAGATGTTCGCGCAACGCCGCGAGATGGTCATCTGGACGTCGTGGGGGCTCCTCCTCGGCGTTGTCAACGTCGTGATCGTGTGGTACGGCGGCTATCTGAACGTCCGCGGGAGTGCCTCGATCGGCGACATCATGGCGTTCCAGTGGTACACGTTCCTGCTGCTGAATCCGGTGTGGAACATCGTCAACTCCTTCTCGGAGCTGCAGCGTTCGCTCGCGGCGATGGAGCGCGTGTTCGAGGTGCTGGCGATGGAGGACGACAAGCCCGACCGGCCCGACGCGCGCAACGCGCCGCACGTCGTGCGTGACATCCAGTTCGACAACGTGGAGTTCGAGTATCGTGAGGGGCGTCCCGTGGTGCGCGACTTCAACGTCACGGTGCCCGGCGGGTCGGTGGTGGCGCTCGTCGGCCGGAGCGGCGCCGGCAAGACGACGGTCACGGATCTGGTGGCGCGTTTTCACGACCCCGCGCGCGGGCGCATTCTGGTCAACGGCACCGACATCCGCGACTTCCGGCTCCGGTCGTACCGCGACCTGCTGGCGGTCGTTCAGCAGGCCGTCTTCCTGTTCGACGGTTCGGTACGGGAGAACATCGCGTACGGGCGCCACGATGCGACGGACGCCGACGTCGAGGACGCGGGACGGCGCGCCAACGCGCACGAGTTCATCGAGAAACTGCCCGAGGGGTACGAGACGATCGTCGGCGAACGCGGGGTCAAGCTCTCCGGGGGCCAGCAGCAGCGGCTCGCCATCGCGCGAGCGATCCTCAAGTCACCGCAGATCCTCATCCTCGACGAGGCGACCAGCAACCTCGACACGGAGAGCGAGCAGCTCATCCAGGCGTCCATGGCCGGGCTCCTCGCCGGACGGACGACCTTCGTCATCGCCCATCGCCTCTCGACGGTGCACCGTGCCGACCTGATCCTCCTGATGGAAGACGGGCGCATCATCGAGCGGGGGAGCCACGAGGAGCTGATGCGCAAGCGCGGCGTCTACCACGACATGGTGCTGCGGCAGATGGAATCGCACGGCGCGCGCGACGACGCGGTATTGCGCTGACGCCCGGCGCGCGGAACCGGGCTCGCGCGCGCTCCCCGCGCGCTCGAGCCGGCACCTCACCGCTCGATCCGCGCTACGGGTTCGTCACGGTCAAGCCGCTCACCGTGGCTTCGGTGTTGTGCCCGAAGCGGATCCCGTACACACCGTCCGTGGACTTGAGCTTGCCCGCGGTCACCAGCGCGGCCCTGTCGTAGCTCGCGACGACGGTGCCGTTGATGGCGCACTCGACCTTGTCGGCCTTGACGGAGAGGGCGATCTCCTGCGTCACGGGCTCACCGACGCCCGCGGCTTTGTGCACCGCGGCGTTCACCTCCCCACGCCCGCCGTTCATCCGGAACGCCGCCGGACCGAATCCGCGGACGATGAAGCTGCCGGTGCCATACGCGGCACAGTAGAGGTAGCTCTGCTGGTCGGTGCCGAGGTCGTTGCCGGCGATCATGATCCCGTACGGATGCGGGTGATCGTTCAGGTTCATGTACTTCGCTTCGGTGAACGTCGCCTTGACCGTGTAGTTGCCGCTCGCCGTGTTGGCCGGGTTCCAGTAGGTGACCGCGGGACCGGTCGTGACTATCAGGACGTCTCCCTCTTTCGAGAGCTTCGCGTTGCTGAGCGTCAGTCCCGCGCGCTCTTCCTGGGGGTCAATCTTCCCGGCCCAGCCCGGGACGGAGATGCCGCCGCCGGCGACGGCACGGCCGACGTCCTGACCCTGGGCGACGTTCGTCCCCGCGACGATCAGGACGCCGGCAAGTGCAAGAACGGAACGGCTGGTGCGACGCATGGTGTATTCCCTCGCTGAGTGAGGTTGGCTGCCGATAACGATACGCCCGGCGGGCGGCGTCCGGCCACCCCGCCGGCGGTGGTGCTCCGCGTGCCGCCCGAGCGGAGCTATGTTCCACGGACCCGGGAGATGGAGCGATGCGACTCGTGACGACTGACCGCCTTGCGGCCGCGCTCGCGCTCGGCCTGCTCGCGACGCCCCTCGCGGCGCTACGCGCGCAGCCCGGTTTCCCGCCCGACGATCCCGACAGCTGGCGCGTGGCGGGCACGGCGAAGGTCCTCTGCTCGGCGCTCTTCGTCTCCGGGCGCGAGGAGGCAGAAGCCCGCGCGCACGTGTCGGCGTACTTCCTCGGCGCCAAGCTCGACTCGATCACGGGCTTCCAGGTGGACCGGCAGCGCAAGCTCGTGCGCGTGACGCTCGCGAACCGGATCACGCGCGAGGCGAAGCTGTACGGCGACCAGGGGTGCGTGATCCACCAGCCGGGGCGCGACACCGTGTTCTTCACGCCGGTTCGAGTCACCACAGAGCTTCCCGACGCTTCCACGATGCCGTGGCCGATGGGGGACGTTCTTCCATCGGGTCCTCTCCCTGCCGGGGTTGACACGGTGAAACTGCGCGAGGCGGTGGACGCGGCGTTCGCGACGCCGGAGGGGCTCACCGCAGCGTTCGTCGTCGTGCACAGCGGACGGATCGTCGCGGAGCGCTACGGCAACGGCGCGCACAAGGACATGCAGCTCGAGAGCTGGTCCATGGGCAAGAGCATCACGGGCACGCTGGTCGGGCTGCTGATCCAGCAGGGCGCGCTGCGACTGGAGGATCCCGCTCCGGTGCCGGAGTGGCGAAAGACGCCGGACGATCCGCGCGCGAAGATCCGCGTGATGGACCTGATGCGCATGTCGAGCGGCCTGCGCTTCAGCCGAGGCAGCCCGGAGGACATCGCGGGCTACCACGACCACGATCTCATCTACACCGGCGCACTCGACGCCTTCCGGTTCAGCACCACGCGACCGCTCCAGTTCGAGCCGAACACCTTCGGCCGCTACCGGAACGCGGACCCGCTCACGCTCGGCATGCTCGTTCGCGACGCGGTCCGGAAGCGCGGTGAGGAGTATCTCACGTTTCCGCAGCGGGCGCTGTTCGACAAGATCGGCATCCGCCGCCAGGTGCTCGAGACGGACCCGTACGGGAACTTCCTGCTCACCGGCTATGACTACGGCACCGGCCGCAACTGGGCGCGGCTCGGGATGCTCTATGTGAACGACGGCGTGTGGCAGGGCGAGCGGCTGCTGCCGGAGGGCTTCGTGAAGTTCGTGTCCACTCCGGCGCCGGCGTGGGGCGATTCCAGCTACGGCGGAATGGTGTGGGTGAATGGGCGCGGGCAGTGGAGACTGCCGCGGGACGCCTTTGCGTTTCGCGGGGCGGGCGGGCAGGACGTGTCCGTCGTCCCGTCGCGCGACCTGGTGATCGTGCGGATGGGGCACTTTCCGGGCGCGCGGGCCGGAGGGGCGGACCTCCAGCGGGCGCACGCGCTGCTGATGGAGGCGATTCCGGCGCGACCGGGAGGGTGAGGGGTGCGCCGATGCGGTACGAGGGTATTCTCGGATAATTCATACCGAAAACCGGAGCTCAACTTCTGGTCGGCAACACGAGTCGCGTAATTGCGAGACTCAGCCAGTAGCGCAACGGGCGATTAGCGGGGACGACGTCCATGGCGGAACAAACGGTTCTTGTCGTCACCGAAAGTGACGATCGTGTCACCACCGAGCCGCCCGGCAAGCTCGATTTCGACCTCCGTTCCGCCACCGAATTTGAGTGTGATCGAATCACCGCTCACGACATACTGTCCAGTCCGTAGCAGTGTGTCCCGCCGCACCAGGGGGTCAGAGGGACAGCCATGCCGGCCAACCCGCCTTCGCTCGTAGATCCCCGTCGCGTACAAGACGATAACGTCTTCGCTCACCGTAAGGTCACGCTGACACTGGTCCGCGGGGAGTGACCCTTCAGCCGCCGGCAGCAGCCGGCCGCCGATGTTGGCCAATGCGAACGTATCGGGGACCGCGACGACTCCGCTCGTAGGAGTTGCATCGGACGGTGAAGCCCCAACCGCCGCGGTTCCAGCACGTTGCGATTCGGAACCGCCACACCCGCCGAGCATCGCTGCCAACAGAATCCACGACATCGAACGCCGACAGGGCATCATCCCTCCAAGCACGGGGATAACCCGTCGCAGACGGAGTTCGGCCTCACGTTCGGCTTGTCGCTCTGGACGAAGTAGGCGATGAAGCCGGAGCAGACGGTGAAAGCGAAGAGCGCTCAGCGCGGCGACACGAACAGGGTCGCCTCCCGCAACTCGGGCCGCGCCGACTGCCGGTCAATGCCCGCGATCACGGCGGCGTAGTACTTCTTCGCCACATCGGCTTTTCCCGCCGCCTTGGCCGCGCGCGCCGCCCCGACCAGGGTGCGGGTGCGGTTCGGCTCCCGGCGCAACGTGGCCTCGTACGCCTCGAGCGCGGCCGCCGGCTGGCTGTGCACCATCAGGATGTCACCGAGGAGCTCGCGGGCGGGGATGAGCGGTCCTGGGGTCACGGGGTGTTTCTCGACCTCGTCCTCCTTGTCGGCGGCCGCGCGCGCGAGCGGCACGGCCTCCGCGTGGCGGCCTTCGGCGTGGGCGACCCACGCGCTTACCGCCAGGCGTTGCGCGTCCACCACCAGCGCCCAGTACGCGTCCTTCTGCGCGGTGAGGTCGGCGACGAGCTTCTCGAGGGCGGCGACTTCCTGCCGGGCAAGCACGAGATTGCCGCCGCGCGCCGCGCCCAGGCCCTTCGCGAAGTGCGTGACCGCTTCGGCCGACGGCGTGGCGCTCGTGACCTTGAGCGCGGCGGCGCCGGTCCAGTCGTCGCGCTCCAGCGCGTACCGTGCGGGCATCGCCAGCGCGTTGTACGAGCCGAGCGCGCCCGCGATGTATTCCCCGCTCGTGCTGCCGCCGATTTCTTCGATCGCCTTCCGCGCGGCGTCGTCGCGACCCTGCTGCAGATACGCGTAGACCATGTAGTCCAGCGGGTGCGCCTTGCCGCCCGGCGAGGGCTCCAGGTCGGCCGATCGCCGATTCGTGTTGATGGACTCGTCCCAGTAGCCGAGCCGCGTGAAGATGTGCGAGGGCATGTGCAGCGCGTGTGGCGCGGCGGGCGCGATCCCGGCGTACTGGCGCGCGGCGTCGAGCGCCAGCGCGGCGAGTGGCGGGGAATCGAAGGAGTGGATGATGTAGTGCGCGAGCCCGGGGTGCCTGGGCTGATCGCGGTACAGTCGCGTGAGTGTTTCCGCCGCCCTCTTCTGCTGCGCGAACGTCAGATCGGTAGGCGGCGAGGTCGCGACCAGGAAGAGCGCGTGGAAGATCTTCGCCTCGGTGTCCTGCGGGTACCGGCCCACGATGTCGTTCAGCGACGACAAGTACGCGGCCATGCGCGTCCGGTTGTCCACGGTGCTGTGATCGCGGAACAGGGTCGCGGCGGCGTCAATGTAGGCGCGCTCGCGGTCGCTCTTCGCTCCCGTGCGCACGCCAGTCTGGGCGGCCGCCGAGCCGGCGGCCTGGCCCGGCGCCGTGCTGCCCCCCGCGACCGGGTTGCCGAAGTGCGTGAGCGCGATGCCCCAGTACGCGATCCCGCACGAAGGGTCCGCCGTGACGACCGACTCGAACGTCTTGCGCGCCTCGGGAAACCAGAACGAGTGGAGCATCGCCACAGCGCGATTCATCCGCGCCTGCGCTTCCGCGTTGCAACTCGTGGGAAAGGCGACGTTGCCGAGCTCGTCCCCGGTGTGTGCGTGCTCCTGGGACCGAGCGACGGCCGGTGCGGCGAGTCCCGCGGCCAGCACCAGAGAGATGAATGAGATGCGCATGGCAATCCTACCTCCTCGTCACGCTCAGGCCCGTGACGGTGGCCTCGGTGTTCTGGGCGAAGCGAATGCCCCACACGCCGTCGGTGGACTTGAGCCGGCCCGCGGTCACGGGCGCCCCGACCCCCGCCGCCTTGTTCACCGCCGTGTTCGTCTCCCCTCGCGGAAAAGGTCGGAAGCCGATAACAATACCCCGGACGGGCGGCACCGGCCACCCGCCAAGAGTCAACGCCCGATTCGCTCGTGCAGACGATTCGAGTCTCCCTCGTAGCCGGAGCGCCGATGCGTACACTCTCCCCCCTTCGCCGCGTCGCGGCGGCCGCGGTTTCCGCGAGCGCGATCCTCGTCGGCGCCTTCTCGGCGCCGCTCGCGGCCCGTGCTCAGCCCGACGCCCGCGCCATCGTCACGCCGGCCCACGTTCGCTTCGTGCTCTCGGCGCTCGCGCACGATTCGATGGAAGGGCGCGGCACCGGAACCCGTGGCTCGCTGCGCGCGGCCCGGTTCATCGCCGAGCAGTTCCGCCAGGCCGGCCTGACGCCCGCGGGCGACAGCGGATACTTCCAGCACGTCCCGTTGTACGCGCGAATGCTCGACCCGAACTCGACGATCGGCGTGGAAGGCACGACGCTCCGGGCGCTCACTGACTTCGTGCTCGCGTCCATCCCGCGAACCGATCCACGGCCGCTGGATGGCGTGGAAGTGATCTACGGCGGCGTGCAGGGTGACACCGCCAAGCCGCTCACTGCCGAGCAGGTGCGCGGGAAGCTCGTGGTGATGTCGCCGGCGCCGCCGGCGCTTGGCGCGCGCGGGGGCGGCCCGGGCGGCTCCGGCGGCCCGGGCGGTCGGGGCGGGCGGGGCGGGCCGCCGGAGCCG